>NZ_BAAAZE010000013.1:0-270830 GCF_039536745.1 Actimicrobium antarcticum | reverse complement strand
TTGTAAAAGCCTTGTAGGTTTTGGTTTTGATGTTGGTTTTGATGTTGGTTTTGACGTTGGTTTTGAACTCGATGTCGATCACGACGAGGCAGTTTTCTCGCGCAAAGCGAGCACGACCATCTCGCTGGTTCCAAGGCTTGGCTTGGTCTTGACCTTGAATTCCGCATAAAAAGATCGCTGCCAAAAACCGGGTGCGGCAAGAGGATCAGAAGCCCGCACTGTCTGAGCGTAGCGAGTTTGCGGGCTTCCCTCTTGCCGTACCCGGTTTTTGGGAACCCGTAGGGCAGCGGTCTTGCGGTCGCCTTTTTCTTGGTTACTGCTTTTTGGCGAAGCAAAAAGAAGTGACCGGCTGCCGGGCCGCACCCGGCTTGCATCAACGGAGCGCAACCCGTTTTAGCTACCGAAGAAGGCAGACGGCAGACGGCGGACGGCCAACCGCCAAGGAAGCTTGACGCATGTTGGGCTTCGCAGCCCAACCTACGATCGGCGGTTCCGGAACCGGCCACCGGCCCATTTCCGAATCGATGACGAAGCACTAACCAACCAAAGGAAAATGATGAGCATGTTGGGACAATACATATTCAACGGACTGATGCTCGGCGTGATCTACGCCATGGTCGCCGTTGGCTTCACGCTGTTTTTCGGCGTCCTCGACGTGATCAAGTTCTCGCACGGCGACACGCTGATGGTCGGCGCCTTCGCCGGTCTGGCCACCTCGCTGTGGGTCACCTCGCTGGGCATCACCTCACCCTGGGTGCAACTGATCGCAGTCGTGATCAGCGCCGTCTGCGTCACCGGATTGCTCGGCGCAGTGATCGCCCGCTTCCTGATTTTGCCGCTGCATAAAGCGCCACCGCTCAACACGCTGCTGGCCACGCTGATGCTGGGGACGGTACTGCGCGAAGCGGTCCGGCTGTTTTATCCGGATGGCTCGAACCCGAAACCGTTCCCGGCATTGCTGCCCACCGGCGCGATGCAGTTCGGCAGTTTTTCATTGCGTGCCGATAGCGTGATCCTGCTCGTCAGCGGCATTGCCGCCATCGCCGGCGTGCACTTCCTGATTACCCGCACCCGCCTAGGCATGGCGATTCGCGCCGTGGCGCAGGATGGTGAAACCGCACGTCTGATGGGGATTAATTTCGAGGCAGTGGTGCTGATGACCTTCGCACTCGGCTCGGGCCTGGCCGCACTGGCCGGTGTCATGAACGGCCTGTATTACAGCGAGATCAATTTCAATGTCGGCCTGCTGCTGGGTGTGATCGGCTTTGCCGCCGCCATTCTTGGCGGGCTAGGCAATATCTACGGTGCGATCCTCGGTGGCTTCCTGTTCGCCGCGCTGCAGGTCTTCGGCAGCGCCGCACTGCCTGCACTGTTTCCCCATATCGCCAGCGCCTACAAGGATGTGTTTGCCTTCGCGGCAGTGATCATCCTGATGGCCTGGAAACCCACCGGCCTGATCGCCGAGAAATCCAGCGAGCGCGTCTGATGACTACTTCCCCGACTTCCCGCCGCCCTGCCCTCGTGCTGGCACTTGCGACCATCGCAATCACCGTCTACATGTGGCTGTTCCTGCATGCCGAAACCCAGCTCGGCGTGGCCATCCTGCTGATCACCGCCGTCGCCGCGACCGTCCTCAGTCGCCGCTCCGGTGCGATGCATCAGATCGAACACGCTGCCGCCCACCGTCCCGGCATGGCACGCCTGTGGGCGCTCGGCGGCATCCTCGCGCTGATCGCGGCTTTCTACAATGCGCACTTTGCCCTGCTGATGATCTGCGCCGTGCTGCTCTACACCACCGCCTGTCTGGGCCTGACGCTGCAGTTCGGTTTTTCGGGCGTGGCCAACTTTGCCGGTGCGGCGTTCTTCGGCATCGGCAGCTACACCACGGCCGTGCTGGTCACCCATACCGGCCTGCCGCACCTGCTGATCATCGTGCTGTCGGGCGTGATGGCGGCACTGATCGGCTCGATGCTGATCCTGCCGGTGCTGCGGACCCGCGGCCACTATGCGGCGCTGGTGACGATCGCCTTCGGCATCCTGTTCAAGACCTTCATCGAAGTCAACGATGTGCTGGGCGGGCCGCAAGGCTTGCAGGTACCCGGCATGACGCTGTTCGGCTATGCGTTCAATGACGGCTTCAGCCTGTTCGGCATCGACTTTTCGTTTTACGTCAGCTATGCACTACTCAGCCTGGCGATGGCGTCCGGTGTGTTCGTGATCGTGAAAGCACTGGAACGCTCGTGGATTGGTCTCAGCATGGATGTGGTGCGCACCGATGAAACCGCCGCCGCGACCTTCGGCCTGCACATCGCGCGCTGGAAAGTGGTGGCCTTCATGATGGGCAATTTCTTTGCCGGAATCGCCGGCAGTGTCTACGGCATGCTGACCGGTTTTGTGGCACCGAACAACTTCACGTTTGCCGATTCGCTGCTGATGCTGTCGATCGTGATTCTGGGTGGACTGGGCAATCCGCTTGGTCTGATCCCGGCCGCCGTGATCGTGCTGGTGCTGCCGGAAAAACTGCAGTTCATCCAGGAGTACCGCTACCTGTTCTACGGCGCACTGGTGATTGCGATCCTGCTGTTCCGGCCCGATGGCTTGTTGCCGCGCAAGACCCGACTGTTCTTTCAGACCAAGGCCAAGCCATGATTACCGTCACCGACCTGACCATGCGCTTCGGCGGACTGACTGCGCTGGACCACCTGAACCTGACCATCCACGAGGGCGAAATCCTCGGCCTGCTCGGACCGAACGGCTCCGGCAAGACCACCTTCTTCAACGTGCTGACCGGCTTGTACAAAGCCAGCGGCGGCAGCATCACGCTCGATGGTGCCGAGGTGATCGGCAAGTCGCCGCAGGACATTTATCGCAGCGGCGTCGCGCGCACGTTCCAGCGTTCGCGCCTCTCGTTGCCACTGACCGTGTTCGATAACATCGTCATCGGCGACTACCAGCACATGCAGCACGGGCTGGTGTTCAACCTGTTCCGGCGCAAGGCTTTTCGGGCCGAATACGATGCGTATGTCGAGAAAGTGACCGCGCTGCTGAACATCTTCAGCCCGCCGCTGGTGGCGCAATTGTTCGAGCCGGTCGAGACGTTTTCGATGATAGACCGGCGCCGTATCGAAGTCTGCCGTGCCCTGATCAGCCAGCCGCGCCTGCTGCTGCTGGACGAACCTTCGGCCGGCATGACCCACGATGAAACCGATGCGTTGATGGACGATATCCTGCAGGTCCGCAGCAAACTGCCCAGCCTGTCGGTGGTGCTGATCGAGCACCAGATGAATGTCATCAAGCGCATTACCGATCGCTGCCTGGTACTGAACTACGGCAAAAAAATCGCCGAAGGCAGCTACGCGGAAATCACCGCCAATCGCGATGTCCAGACCGCCTATCTCGGAGAGGAAACCGCATGACCACGCTGACCGCACTCACCGTCAAGGGACTCACGACCGGCTACGACAAGGTCAATGTGCTGCACGATGTCAGCATCGATGTCGCCCCCGGCAAGATCACCTGCATCCTCGGCGCCAACGGTGCCGGCAAGAGCACGCTGATTCGTTCCATCCTCGGCCTGACGCCGCCACGCCAGGGCACCATTCACTGGCAGGGTCGCAACCTGGCCGGTGAAAAAACCCACAAGATCATCGGCAGCGGCATCGCCTGCATCCCGGAAGGCCGCAAGGTATTTCCGCGCATGAGCGTGGCCGAAAACCTGGCGCTGGGCGCGTTCCTGGAAACCAATGCGGCGCGCGTGCGCGAGCGGCTGGCGCGCGTGTATGAAATTTTCCCGCGCCTCAAGGAACGTGCCACCCAGCTGGCCGGCACCATGTCGGGTGGCGAACAGGCGATGGTCTCGATCGGTCGCGGCCTGATGGCCGAACCGACCCTGCTGATCATCGATGAACCGTCGCTCGGCTTGTCGCCGCTGTTCGTGCAGGAGAACTTCAATGTGATCAAGCAGATCAACACGCTCGGCATCACCGTGCTACTGGTCGAACAGAATGCGCGCCAGACTCTGGCGATTGCGCACTACGGTTACGTGCTGTCGCAGGGCCGGGTGGTGGCACAAGGATCGGCGGCAGAACTGGCCGGCAATGACGAAGTACGCGCCGCGTATTTCGGCTGACAAGGAGACCAGACTATGAACAAACTGCTTGCACTGCCCCTGCACGAACTGGTGCGCAAGATCAGCGCGCGCGACATCACTGCCGAAGCGGTGGTACGCGCCTGCATCGCACGCATCGAGGCCGACGAGCCGCGTATCCGGGCCTGGCAATTTTTTGATCCGGCGCTGCCGTTGCAGCAGGCCCGACTGCTCGATGCCGGTGCTGCCAGCGGCGCGCTGCACGGGCTGCCGATCGGCGTGAAGGATTTGATGGATACCGCCGACATGCCGTCCGGTTACGGCTCGCCGATCTATGCGCAACACCGACCTGCCACCGATGCCGCCTGCGTGGCACTGAGCCGGGCGGCGGGCGCAATCGTCATGGGCAAGACCGTCACCACCGAGTTCGCCACCTTCAAACCGGGACCGACCTGCAACCCGCGTGCGCCGGTCGAGACGCCGCACACGCCGGGCGGCTCGTCGAGCGGTTCGGCGGCGGCAGTCGCGGCGGGCATGGTGCCGGTGGCGTTCGGTTCGCAAACCGCCGGCTCCATCGTCCGGCCAGCGGCGTACTGCGGCATCGTCGGCTACAAACCGACCCACGGCACCTTGCCACTGGCGGGCATCAAGCCGTTGTCGCCCAGCCTCGACACGGTCGGTGTACTGGCCCGCAGCGTCGAGGATGCGGCGTTCTTCGTCGGGTCGCTGGCGCGCCTGTCGTTGCAGGCCTTCGATCATCCGCGCCTGCGCATCGGTATCTGCCAGACCCCGCACTGGGAACGCGCCGGCAGCGACACCCGCGCCGCGATGGCGACTGCGGCACGCCTGCTCGAACTGGGTGGTGCGGCAATCGGCGAACTGGTTTTGCCGACTGCCTGCGCCGGCTTGACCGAAGCGCAAATCGCCATCATGGGGTATGAAGCCAGTGCCGCGTTTGCGCCCGAACTGCGGTCGCACGCAGATGGACTGAGCGCAGCGTTCACCACCCTGCTGGCATCCGGTCAGGCAATCGATGGCCAGCGGTTTTTTGCGGCACAACAGCTGGCGGCCAACGCGCGCCATGCTTTCGATGCATTGTTCGAGCAGGTCGATATCGTGCTTGCACCCAGTACCGAGGGCGAGGCACCGGCCGGCCTGAACGCCACGGGCGACCCGATTTTCAATCGCATGTGGACCCTGCTCGGCAACCCGTGCGTGCATGTGCCGCTCGGCACCGGCGCCAACGGCATGCCGGTCGGCGTGACGCTGATCGGACCGCGCTGGGGCGATGCACAGACACTGGCTGCCGCACGCCAACTTGCGCGGCTGTTTTCATGACCTCACCACGACATCACCGGAGACTTTCTTGAACCTACCTCATAGCGTCGCCGAACGCGCCCAGGACCATGTCAACAACGACCGCCTGCAAGCCGCGATTGCCGCACTGGCACGTTTCGGTGGCCGCGATGATGGCGGGGTTGCGCGCGAAACACTGACCGAGATCGATCTGGCGTCCCGCCGCCACCTGATCGACTTGGCCCGCGCACTCGGTTGCGAAGTCAGCATCGATGACTGCGCCAATCTGTTCTTCCGCCGCCGCGGCAGCACCGACCTGCCGCCGGTCCTGACCGGCAGCCACGGCGACACGCAGCCGGTCGGTGGCAAGCTCGATGGCGCCTATGGCGTGCTGGCCGGGCTGGAAGTCATCGCCGCGCTCAACGATGCCGGTATCACAACGCTGCGCCCGATCGACGTCGTCGCATGGACCAATGAAGAAGGCAGTCGCTTCGGTCCCGGTGCGATGGGTTCCAGCGCGTATGTCGAACCGGCGCGCCTGGCGCAGTACCGCGAATCGCTGGACCGCAACCAGATCAGTTTTGGCAGCGCGCTCGATGCGGCGCTGGCGGCCGTCGCCGATGTGCCGCGACGGCCGATGCAGCAGCCCATGGCGGCCTGCGTCGAGCTGCATATCGAACAGGGCCCGGTGCTCGAACGCGCCAGTGTGCCGCTCGGCGTGGTCACCGGCATTCAGGCAGTACGCTGGTTCGAAGTCACCTGCACCGGCATGGCCGCACATGCCGGCACCACCCCGATGGACGAGCGGGCCGATGCCATGGCGGCAGCGGTCGGCATCGCCCAACGCCTGTACAGCCTCGCCGCGCGCGAAGCGACCAGCCAGTTGCGATTGACGCTGGGTCGCTGGCAGGTCGGGCCGAATTCCATCAACACGATTCCCGGCAAGGTCACCTTCAGCGTGGATGTACGCTGTGTCGACGATGCGGTACTGGCGCGCTTCGAACATACCCTGCGCACCATGACGCAGGCCGCCGACTGGCGCGGCAGCATGACGGTCGCGTGCATCTTCCAGCGGGCGCCGACACTGTTCCCGGATGGCATGCTGAGGCTGATCGAACAGGCCTGCACCCGTGCCAGCCAGAGCCCGCCACTGCGCCTGACCTCGGGGGCTTTTCATGATGCGATGTATCTGGCCGAGCACTGCCCGACGGCGATGATTTTTGTGCCCAGCAAAGGCGGCATCAGCCACAATGCCGCCGAAGAGACCGCGCCGCATGAGCTGTTGCTCGGCGTGCAGGCGCTGGCCTATACGGTAGCGGCACTGGCCAATCAGTAAATTTCGAGGAGGATCGCTTGACGACTTTGCGCAAACGGGTAATGGCATTGGACTCTGCTACACCGGGCACGCCGGGCACCACCAAAGCGGTGGCGACGACGCTCGGCCTGAAGCTACATCACGCCCGGCTGGTGGCCGGTTTCACGCTGCTGCAACTGGCGCAGAAAGCCGGCTGTTCGGAAAGCCTGATCTCGAAAATCGAACGTGGCCTGGCGACACCGTCGCTGACCATGCTGCACAAACTGGCCGTCGCACTCGACACCAACATCGGCATCCTCACCAGCGAAGAAATCCCGACCAGCGGTCCCATCATTCGTCACAACGAACGTCCGGTCATCAAGGCTGGCGGCATCGCGCTGGAGCGGCTGGTGCTGCCCAAGCGCGGAGGCCTGCTGCAGGCCAATATCCACATAGTCTCGCCCGGCGAAGGCAGCGACGGGCTAATCGAACACAGCGGCGAAGAAGTCGGCTATGTGCTCGAAGGCACACTCGAACTGACCCTGGGCGAGGTGCGGTACGACATCGGGCCGGGTGATGCGTTTTCATTTCCGAGCAACGTCCCGCACGGCTACCGGAACACGGGCAGCGATATCGCCCGGGTACTGTGGGTGAATTCTCCGGCAACCTTCTGACACAGCGATGAACTATCTGGCCTTGCCAGCCGGACGGGCTTCGCGGATACCGGCCTTGGCCAGAATCTCGACGTACGCCTCATTGCCACCCTTGCTGGCGACGGTATCGAGATGCGCCATCAGCTCGGCCAGCGGCACTGACTTGGCGGTTTCCTTGCTGGCACCGAAGCGGCAATCGAAGTCCAGGAAGTCGGCGTCTTTCGGCAGATCACGGCTGCGTTCACGCTTGAGATACTTGCGGATGTCGTGTTTTACGGCGTCGAGCACGCGGTCACGGTGCAGGCCCTCTTGGGTCAACTGGAAAATTTTTCTCATGATGGTCGGATGCGCGTGCCGCGCTGGTAAAAGGATGAAGGGCGCGATTATACGCGTCAGGGTATTCTGAGCGGCATATGACAATCCACGAACAACTCCCCACCCGGAGCAAGGAAGAAATCGCCCTGCTCGACCCCTTCGAACGCCTCGGACTCGACCGCATCGTGCTGATAAAAACCGCCGCACAAGCGCGTGAAGCCTGTGCAGCACTGAGCGACCACGCAGTCTGGGGCTTCGATACCGAATCCAAGCCGACCTTCTTCAAGGACCAGGTGTCAGATGGTCCGCACATCGTCCAGCTCTCGACGGTCGAGCGCGCCTGGGTATTCCAGTTGCACGACCCGGATTGCTGCGCGCAGGTCGCTGCCTTGCTGGCGCACGGAGGACATGTCAAGGCCGGATTCGGACTGGGTGACGATACCCGGCGCATCATCGCCAAACTGGCCATCCGGCCAGCCGGAGTGCTGGACCTCAATAGCGTCTTTCACGCGCGTGGCTATCGCAAGGACATGGGTGTCAAAGGGGCGGTAGCCGTGCTGTTTGATCGGCGCTTCATCAAATCAAAAAAGGCCGCGACATCCAACTGGGCCAATCAGAACCTGACGGATGCCCAGTTAATGTACGCGGCCAATGATGCGTATGCCGCAGCGCGGGTGGTTGCCGCGCTGGGATTGGACTGATCAGAAGTCGACCGTGACACCCGCGCCGATGCTCTTGTGCGAGTAGTTGTAATCGATCAGCGTCTGGCCATAGCCGGTGAAGGCCTGGACATAGCCTTTCAGATTACGGGTCAGCGGGAAGGCCCAGCCTAGCTGCGCCGCGCCACGATTGGTCGAGAAGTTCTGGCGTGCGACGATCGAAAAATCATGACCTCCCTGGCGGTAATCGGCTTGTATATCGCCATGTCCCATGTAGGCAATGATGTCCGGATTGTCATCGTCCGTGCCGCCGCCATCGAGCCGTTTCCAGACCCGCGCCAGCACCGTGAACCCGCCCTCTTCCAGCCCGATCTGGGCATAGGCCCGATTCCAGCTGCGTGACAGCGTGCCGGTCTGGCCGTTCGACTGATGCACCACGCCGAAGTTGAGGAAGCGCGCAGTCATGCCCGGCAAACGAAAATTGACCGGTACCACGGCCATGACTTCAGGCTGGTAGTTGGTTTCGCGGAACGGGCTGGAGGCCATCTTGTTGAATGCCTGCCAGTAGCTTTGCTGGGTATAGCCAAACCAGAGGTCGAACGGGCTGCCTGCCACATTCTCGACCATCTTCATTTTGAAACCGAGCTGGAACGTCAGTTCGGCATGTTTGATGCGGCGACCTTCCAGACCGGCATCACCGGCGGCGGTTTTGAATGGCGCGTAGTTTGGTGCACCGCTGTAATTGGCCAGCAAAAGATAGTTGGCGCGGTACGGACGGAAGTTGTAAGTACCCCGATTGAGGTCGTTGCCCAGTTCCCATTCCTGCGCCAGCAGCGAGGTCTGCCTGGTGGCAGGTTCATCGGCTTTGAGCAGCGCCGGTGCTGGCACTGCCACGGCCGGCGCGACCGGATCGACCTGCTTCATGGCACCCGCACTAAGACGATCAAAACAGGCAAGACGCTTGTCGGGATCAGCCAGCTGCGAGCAAATTGCCAGCGTACTGATCTCGATGGCGGCGTGGGTGGTCAGTGGCAACAGGAGGCCGAGGATCGGCATTGCAAAGCGAAGAGTCGAGGTCATGATGGGCGCCGGGATGGTTTCTGAATTGGAATTGCGCCGAATTTTCGCATGTTCTTGGCATGCACGCCGGTCATCAATTGCGCACTACCGTGTATTGCTTGTGTGAGGTGGTATTCCAGCATGGCTTGCGGATCACTTTACACGCTGCTTCACCGGCACCGTCGCCAGCAACACGCCCGCCAGCGCCAGCGCAAAGGCCAGCAACTGTATGCCGCTCAAACGTTCGCCCAGCACCAGCACGCCGACCAGCGCAGCACTGATCGGCAGCATCACGGTAAACACGCCGGCCTGCGCGGCTGGCACGGACTTCAGGCCGGTCATCCACAACCATACCGTCCAGACGCTCGCGGCCAATCCGTAGAACACCAGCAGCGCCCAGATCGGCATGCTCACTGCGGCGAAATCAAAGCGCCATGCCGCGATCACGCCCATTGGCGTCATCAGCAAAAAGCCCCACAGATTGATGATCGCGCTGATGCGTTTCGGGCTGAGTACGGTCGTCAATTTTTTACCGATGACGGCGTAGGCGGCTTCGCAAATGACCGCGCCAAAAATCAACAGGTTGCCCAGCCAGGCTTGCTGGTGGGCGGCATCCGGCGCGGCCGATTTCGATAGCGCCAGCAAGCTGATCCCCAGCGCACCGCAAGCCACCGCAGCCCAGACGCGCAAGCCGATGCGCTCCTTCAAAAAGGTCCAGCTCATCAGGGCCACCACCGCCGGAATTGCCGACATGATGACGCCGGCCGACACCGCGCTGGTCATGCTGACGCCCGTGATCATGCACAGCGTGAACAGAAAATTGCCGAAGAATGATTCCAGAAAAACCAGCCGGCGCATAGGCCAGGACAGTGGCAATTCGGTTGCCGGCTTTTTCAGCCAGGTGATCATCGCCAGCCCGCCTATGCCAAAGCGCAGCCACGCCAGCAAAAAGACCGGAAATACCAGAACCAGCGGTTTGCTCAGGGCGACGTAACTACCGACCAGCGCCATGCTGAGGGCGAGGCAGGCGCAGGCGACGAGGCGGTTCGGGCCGGAGGTCATGGGGTGCATTCCGCAGGCGCTAGCGCGGCGGCCGGAATGCGCCGGCTTTCAGCTTGGGCTTCTTCGGCTTCTTGACAACCTGCCCGCTGGCATTGGTTTCCGGCACCCGATGATCGGCTTCGAAACCGCGTTCCTCGATGCGTTGCAGATTCTGTTTGGTCAGCATTTCGATCGCCGCCAGCAACGGTGCTTCATCGGCACAAACCAGCGACACCGCGATCCCGGAAGCACCAGCGCGACCGGTGCGGCCGATCCGGTGGATGTAATCTTCGGCCACGATGGGCAAATCGAAATTCACGACGTGCGGCAAGTCGTCGATATCCAGTCCGCGCGCGGCAACGTCGGTGGCGACCAGTATCTGCACTTCGCCGGCCTTGAAACTTTCGAGGGCCCGCAGTCGCGCCGGTTGCGGTTTGTCGCCATGGATCGCATCGGCACGGATGCCTTGCGCCAGCAGGATATCGACCAGTTCATCGACCCCGCGACGCGTCTTGACGAAGACCAGCACCTGGCCCCAGCGGTGCTTTTTCAGCAGATGCAGGAATAGTTCGGGCTTGCGCTTCTTGTCGAGCGGGATGGCCCATTGCTTGATGGTCTTGACGGTGGTGTTGCGCGGGCTGATTTCGATGCGCACCGGGTCTTTCAGCAGCGTGGTCGAGAGCGCCCGGATCTCGTCGGAGAAGGTCGCCGAGAACAGCAACGTCTGGTGTTTTTTTGGCAGCGCCTCAAAGACTTCATTGAGCTCGCGCGAGAAGCCCAGGTCCAGCATCCGATCCGCTTCATCCAGCACCAGCGTTTGCAACTGCTCGAACTTGACCGCGTTCTGGCGATACAAATCGAGCAGGCGACCCGGCGTGGCGACCAGCACATCGAGCCCCTTGCGCAGCTTCATCATTTGCGGATTGATGCTCACGCCACCATACGCCACGTGGGTGCGCAATGGCAGCGACGCGCCGTATTCGCCGAACGCCTGATGCACCTGCTCGGCCAGTTCGCGGGTTGGCACCAGGACGAGGACGCGCACGCAATTGCTGTTGACTTGCGGACCTTCCATCGTCAGGCGCTGCAACAATGGCAGCGCGAAGCCGGCGGTCTTGCCGGTGCCGGTCTGGGCCGCGGCCATCAGGTCGCGTCCGGCCAGCACCGCAGGGATCGCCTGCGCCTGTACCGGAGTGGGCGTGCGGTAGCCCAGGGAGTCGAGATTGCGCTGCAACTGGTCGATCAGACCGAGCTTGGAAAATGTCATGGAGAGGTCGATTACTGCGCGATGAATGCGCTGTTGGTACGATGAGGGAAAAACACTGCGCGGAGGTGTTCGCTGGCACGCGACCACCTCCGTTGAAATCTATCTGCGCGCCTGCTGATGCAAGGCCACGAACAACTTCGCCAGTGCCGCCAGCACCGCGTCGAAATGCTGTTCCGGTTCGATGCGGTCCCAGATGTAATGCATCATCACGGCTTCGAAGCGATTGCCGCGGCGCTTGTTGCTGGCTGCATGGGCACGCGAGATCGCCTTGATGAACTGGCGCCGCATGTTCGGCAACACCGGCACATGTTCGCTGTCATCGAGGAACTCGAAACCGGATGGCAACGCTGCGCCCTTGAAGTCGGATTCGATCAGCTCGAACACGCCGGCCGGCATTTTTTCGATCAGCTCGCAGGCGCTGGCTTCGAGCTTCAGGGTCAGCGTGAAACCGGCCGGATACACTGCGCCGTCGTCGTCGCGTTCCGGCAGGAATACCGCCATGCGCAGCGAGTACTCGGCGCCATGCGCATCATCCCAGGCACTGTGCTGCATCGTGCGGGTGCCGGGCCAGAAGAACATCGTGCCGGGCGTGCCGGGCTCATCCTTGTCCGGAAAAAATTCAACGGCCACATCGTCGGCTTCGGCACCGGCACTGGCCAGCATTTGCAGGACCGGCACCGCCAGGTCACTCAGCGTGGAGGCAGCAATCGCGGCGGTGGTCACCATGTCGGCGTTCGACAGGTCTTCGACGATATAGGTGTTGAGGGTAGTCAGCAGGGTGTTGGGCTTGAGTACGGAAATTGGATTCATGATCACAGTGGAAGGCTGTTGATAATTGACGGGAACGCTGATCGTAACCGATGAATGCGCTATCGGACGCTACTGGCAAAACGCAACCGGCAAATTAGGGGGCCGGAATAACGGGCCGAAAACGCAAAAGCCTGAACTCATGACAAGTTCAGGCTTTTATGTTTGGTTGCGGGGACAGGATTTGAACCTGTGACCTTCGGGTTATGAGCCCGACGAGCTGCCAGACTGCTCCACCCCGCGTCTGAGTCCAAGAGAATAGCAGAGATCACGAAAAACACCAGCATTCATTTTGGATCGACCACGTTCGCCGTCCTTATTTGCCGGCCAGCGGGTCCGGCAACGCACGGTCACGCAGTGCATCGAGTGCGAGCGCGTCGGCCAGTCCGGGCCCGTCAGTGCTGGGCTCGGCGTCATCCGTGTCGGGATTTTCCATGCTGCCGGAGGCCGGTAAAAAGCCGCCGGCCTGCTTGCTCCACAACTGAAAATAATTTCCGCGCTGGGCCAGCAATTGCGCATGCGTGCCGTCTTCGACGATGCGACCGCCATCGAACACCAGTATCCGGTCCAGCTGCGCAATCGTCGACAGCCGATGCGCGACCACGATGACGGTCTTGTTCTGCATGACCTGATCGAGCGTGTCCTGGATTAAGCGTTCAGTGATTGAATCGAGGCTGGACGTGGCTTCATCCAGGATCAGGATCGGTGCGTCTTTCAGGATCACGCGCGCAATGGCAATCCGCTGGCGCTGGCCACCGGACAATTTCACGCCGCGCTCGCCGACCATCGACTGGTATTGCTCGCCAATCTCGCTGATGAATTCATGCGCATGGGCTTGCCGCGCTGCTGCGATGACGTCGGCGTCGCTGGCGTCCAGCCGGCCATAGCGGATGTTGTCCATCAGCGAGCGATGAAACAGGCTCGGGTCCTGCGGGATCAGGCTGATCTGCTGATGCAGGGCATCCTGCTGCATGCGGCGGATATCCGCGCCATCGATCAGGATCTGACCACCCTGCACATCGTACAGTCGCAGGATCAGGCTGACGAACGTCGATTTACCCGAACCCGAAAAGCCGACCAGCCCGACCCGTTGTCCGGCCGGGATCGTCAGGCTCAGGTGATCGAACACGATGCGGTCGGGCGTATAGCCAAAGGTGACATCGCGCAGCACGATCTCGCCATGCCGGATCGGCGCATCGACGGCATCGGTAGCGTCGATCGCATCGACCAGTTCATGCGGACGCACGATCACGTTGACGCCATTGGCCACATTGCCGATATATTCGAAAAACTCCAGGAAGCGCCGGCTCAGGTTGCGTGCTTCATTGATGATCAGCAGCGCGAGGCTGACTGCCATCACGAAGTCACCGACCGAAATTTCACCCTTGCCCCACAGCGTTAGCGCGTAATACAGCACGCCGATCTTGAGGATCGCCGCGGCACTGAACTGGAACCAGCGCACCCGTTCGTTGTAGGCGTTCGAGGTACGGATCGCGCGCATTTCGGTACCGAGCGCGTGCTCCAGATTCTCGCGCTCGAAGCCGAGCCGCGCAAACAGCCGCGCACTGGTCAGATTGGTCACTGAATCGACGATGTGCCCGGTGGTATCGCTGCGCGCCGCCGAGGCTTTTAGTGCATACGGCTGGCAGCGGCGTGCCAGCAAATAACTAATGCCGATGAACAGCACCGACCACACCAGCACGAAGCCGGCCAGCTGGATGTGGGTTTGCAGCAGCAAGGTAATCGAGACCACGAACACGATCAGCACCGGATAGAACTCGGTGATCAGCGACCACAGCGTTTGCGTGACACCGAGCGAGGTTTCGCTGATACGGTGCGCCAGCGCGCCGGCGAAATTATTCCCCAGATAGCGCTGCGAATGATTCTGCAGATAGTGATACAGCGCCCGCGTGACGTTCTGACGCTGGCGCGGTCCGAGCCGGATCTGGATGCCGCCGGCGAGCCGCCCGAACACCAGTTCGCCGACACAAAATGCCACGAACAGCATCAGCGGCACATGCAGCGTGGCGACGATATCGGTCGCAGGGCCGGTCGCCGACGTGACCGCCTTGACGATGCGTCCGAGTGCGTACGGCAGCATGATGCCGCAGGTGGCGTTGACGGTTTCCAGCAGCACGATCGCCAGATACCACCAGCGATAGCGGCGCACAAAAAACAGGATGAAACGGAATGGCGTGTCCGGCAGCGCCGGGGTGCCGGGAGCGCGTTGCGCAGGTGTCGAAGTGGTCATGGCGATACGGCTATGGGAAGGCCTGCATTATCGGCGATGCCGGTGATTCGCGCCGCCGGTCATCACGACAGCGCCCGAAAAATGGCATGATGCGGCTCCTGCGTTTTTCCTTTTACATCGCCATTGCGGCCATTCCCATGACACTTCCTGCGCCAGTTTCTCTACCGTCGCACCTGATCCGCTTGCACGCCAGCGATGGTGCGCAAATCGCGGTCTCGCTGCACGGTGGCCATCTGTGCTCCTGGCGCTCTGCCGATGGCATCGAGCGCCTGTTTCTCAGTCGCCGGAGTGCGTGGCAGGATGGCGTCGCAATCCGTGGCGGCATGCCGGTGATCTTTCCGCAATTTGCCAACCAGGGACCGATGACCAAACATGGCTTCGCGCGTGACTTGCCGTGGACCTTGCTGGCCAGCGAAGTCGATGCGACCGGTGCCGGCGTGATGCGATTGGGCCTGACGGATTCGGCGCAGACGAGCGCGCTGGCAGGGCAATTTTCACTGGAATTGGTGCTGCGATTTTCAGGCAGCCAGCTGATCAGCACGCTGCAGGTCACCAATACCGGCACGACCGGTTTCAGCTTCACCGCCGCATTGCACACGTATCTGCAAACGCCGGTTGCCTCCACCCGGATCGGCGGACTGCATGGCCATCGCTATCGCGATTCCATCGATCAGGCACGTAGCAAGATCGAGATGCAAGCGGCGCTGCAGATCACGCAGGAAATCGATCGTATCTACACGCAAGTCACCGCGCCGGTCACGCTGACCAGCGACACTGGCCGCCTCGACATCGGCCAGACCGGCTTCGAGGATGTCGTGGTCTGGAACCCGTGGATCGACAAGGCCGCGAGCCTGTCCGACATGCAGCCCAGCGAATACCAGGAATTTGTCTGCATCGAAGCCGCGCTGATCGAGCAGCCGTGTACGCTGGCGCCGGGCCAGACATGGCAGGGCCAGCAAACGCTGCTGGCCAGCACCACACCTTTCACACCTGTTCAGGAAACCACACCATGAGTCATTTGTTTGCGCCGTACGCACTGGGTGCGCACCCACTGAAAAACCGTATCGTCATCGCACCGATGTGCCAGTACTCGGCCATCGACGGATTGGCGACCGACTGGCACATGATCCATCTGGGCCACCTCGCGCTGTCCGGTGCGGCCTTGTTATTTACCGAAGCCACTGCGGTCTCGCCCGAAGGACGCATCACACCGGCCGACCTGGGCCTGTATTCCGACGAAACCGAAGCGGCCCTGCGGCCGGTGCTGCAAGCGATCCGCCGTTACTCGCCGATCCCGGTGGGCATGCAACTGGCCCATGCCGGTCGCAAGGCATCGTGCGCGGTGCCATGGGAAGGCGGACAGTGCCTGAGCACCGCCGAGGGTGGCTGGCAGACCGTGGCACCATCGGCGCTGCCGCATGCCGCTACCGATACCATCCCGCTGGCGCTCGATACGACCGGCCTGCAGCGCATTCAGGATGCGTTTGTCGCCAGTGCCCTGCGCGCCCACGCGCTCGGGATCGATTTGCTGGAACTGCATGCGGCGCACGGTTATCTGCTGCACGAATTCCTGTCGCCACTGGCCAACCAGCGCACCGATGAATACGGTGGCAGCCTCGAAAACCGGATGCGCTTTCCGCTCGCGGTGTTCGACGCAGTGCGTGCCGCGGTGCCTGCCAGCATGCCGGTCGGCGTGCGGATTTCGGCCACCGATTGGGTAGACGGTGGCTGGGACATTGAACAGAGCGTGGCGTTTTCACGCGCACTGGAACAGCGTGGCGCCGCCTTTATCCACGTCTCCAGCGGCGGCATCTCGACGCTGCAGAAAATCCCGGTCGACCCCGGTTACCAGGTGCCGTTTGCCGCCCGCATCCGCGAAGAAATCGAGATGCCGGTGATTGCCGTCGGTCTGATTACCGAAGCCGACCACGCCGAAAAAATCCTCGCCGACGGCGACGCCGATCTGATCGGGCTGGCCCGCGCCATCCTGTACGACCCGCGCTGGCCGTGGCATGCGGCAGCGCAGCTGGGCGAGACGGTGGACGCACCTCCGCAATACTGGCGCTCGCAGCCGCACGAGTTCAAGAAGCTGTTCGGGGATACCTCGCCGAAGAAAAAATAGGCCGTCAAAAGCAGCATGGAAGCACAAGCAAAAAAGGGACTTCTCCGGTTGGAGAAGTCCCTTTTTTCATGCGGCACGGCGACCTGCCGTGCGCGATTACTTCACCGGTGTCACGCGCCAGATCGTGTTGCCGACATCATCCGCCACCAGCAATGCACCCTTGCGATCAAACACCACGCCGACCGGGCGGCCCATCGCCTCACCTTCCGCATTCAGGAACCCTGTCAGCACATCATCCGGCATGCCGTTCGGTGTGCCATTGGCAAACGGCACGTGGATCACTTTATAACCGCTGCGTGGCTTGCGATTCCATGAGCCATGCTGGCCGACAAAGGCACCACCGGCATATTTTTTAGCCAGCAGGCTGCCTTCATCGAACGCGAGTCCCAGCGATGCGGTGTGGGAGCCCAATGCGTAATCCGGGACCAGCGCGGTGGCGACCAGCTCGGGGCGTTGTGGCTTGACGCGGATGTCGACATTCTGGCCGTAGTAGCTGTAAGGCCAGCCATAAAACGCGCCGTCCTTGACCGACGTGATGTAGTCGGGAACCAGATTGTTGCCCAGCTCATCGCGCTCGTTGACGGCGGTCCAAAGCGCACCGGACTGCGGCTCCCACGCCAGGCCGTTCGGATTGCGCAGTCCTGACGCGAACACACGCGACTTGCCACTGGCCGGATCGATTTCCAGGATGGCGGCACGCTGGTCTTCATTCTCCATGCCGTTTTCGGCAACATTGCTGTTCGACCCCACGGTGGCATAGAGCAACTTGCCATCGCGGCTGGCAATGATGTTCTTGGTCCAGTGATGGTTGATGGTACCGGCCGGCAGGTCTGCCACCTTGACGCCGGGTTCGTTGATTTCGGTCGCGCCCTCGGTGTAATTGAAACGCATCACTGCGTCGGTATTGGCGACATACAGGGTATTGCCTACCAGCGTCATGCCGAACGGCGAGTTCAGGCCCTGCAGAAACACCGTACGGGTGTCGGCGATGCCGTCACCGTCCTTGTCACGCAGCAGCATGATGCGGTTTGCACTCGGCACCCCGGCACCAGCGCGCTTCATCACCATTTTCATGATGAAGCCCTTGATGCCCTTGCCGTCATCCGGCTTGGCCGGTGAATTGGTTTCGGCGACGAGAACGTCACCGTTGGGCAGCACGTACATCCAGCGCGGATGGTCGAGCTGACTGGCGAAGGCATTGACGGCGAGTCCGGCGGCCGGCGTTGGCGTCACGCCTGCCGGCCAGCCTTTGGCCGGCGCGATATTCACGGTCGGGATGAAGCTGTCGACTGGCTGCGGCAACACCGGGTTCGGGCCGATGCCGGGATCGGCGGCAGCGTCTGCAGCCATCACGAACGGTGCATACACCAGCATGATCAAGAGCGGAATAATTCGGTAATTTGTCATGGCAGCTTTCGGTAAGGTGAACAAAAATGGCGCGACAGGAGAGGCAGTGCAATCGGCGAAACCGATGCACGGGCTCAGCCTCGACGGCTAGGCAGCCGACGGGATTCGCCCCTGCATGCGCCAGGTACGGCGACGGTCTCCCAGCAGACTGCGCAATTCGTCGAAACCAATCTGGGTGGCTTCGTGCATCAGAATAAGTACACCCCCGGCCACCGGTCGTCGTCCCTCGCGTATCTGGACAATCAGCGCACGAGAGATATGCAGTGCTTTGGACAGGTCGGCGTCACTGGTCAGGTTGAGATGCTCTTTCAGAAACTCAAGTAGCCGTTCAGGGTCGTAATGTGCGTGGGTCAACATAGCGGACGTGGTTGAAATCGTGACCAAGGTACAGGTCAATCGAAAGCGCGTCTGACGACTGGCGCACATAGCGCACCGAATTCGTCAACAAAGAATCGCACCTGCGGGCCGCCGCTCGCGCGCAAGGCCGCTCGGGAAATGTCATCAAACGGTCACGCGATCACCAGTATGATGCAGACTCACGCCTCAACGTCGAGATGCCACGCCGATGTATACCAATAACGACCGCCTGATTATTTTTGATGCCGACGGCACGCTGATCGACGCATTCAGCGCGATCGACCGCACTTTTTCTCTGAATGGCATGGACATCGGCAAACTGGAAAATTTCCAGCGGCGCCGCAAATTGCTGAAGTATTTGGGTGGGATCAAGGAGTTTCCGATTAATTTGCGCAAGCAGTTCGGCAAGCAGAATCGCAAGGCCTTGCGCGAGACGCTGACCGAGGTCTACCGCGAAGAAGCGCTGCTCTATCCGGGCCTGGCGCAACTGATGAAAGATGCGCTGGCCGTGCCCGGCCTGCGGGTCGGCCTGGTCACCCGCAACGTCACGATCGAACCGGCTGTCACGCTGGGAAGACTGTTCGCACGGCATGACATCGACCTCGACGCGCTGGATTACGTAGCGTATGTGCCGCTGGGCGAACCCAAGTCCACGGCATTTCGCGAAGCCCGCCAGCGCTTTGACATCAACCCGGCGCGCGCCTATGCCTGCGGCGACGAACACAAGGATTATCTGGCGGCGATCGAGACTGGACTTCATCCGTTCGTGGTCTCGTACGGATTCGAGGATCACCTGCGCCTTACCGAAAAATTCCTGGTGCCGGAAGAAGTGATTTCGCGCACACCGGCCGATGTCTGCGATTGCATCCGGCATGGACTTGAAATAACAAGCGGTGCATGATTGATGCCCTTTGATGTTCGTTGAATATCATGCAACAGGAGATCATGATGACACCGGTTAAAAAAGGCGGCCAGCCCGTCGACACCGCAATACATCCCCGGCCCGACCCGGCCGCCGAAGTCGACGATCCGACCAGAGAGTCTGGCGATCCATCGCAATTCACGCCCGATGAAGACGTCCTGGAATCCGAGGAGCCAATCGAAAACGCGCTGGAAAAAAGCTTTCCGGCGAGTCCAACGCGGAAGAAGACCTGAACAGGGAATGCGCAGCACGTGCAGCGCCACCCTTCGCGCATCGACAATGACGCGTGCACAGCGCCATTGCTCCCACCTTTCCTGTTGCCTGACTGCCCGCCATCGGGCGTATCAGTGCGCACCCCGGCCGTTCGGAGCCACATGAAAAGACCCCACCCAACCGCGCAATTCAGGCTGATCCTGTTCGTCGCCCTGACGTTGACGATTCCCGCTTTCTACCTGCTGCTGGTAGGCGCCACCACGCTCCAGCGCACCATGGGCAGCGTGCTGTATGGCATCAGCGCCGTGCTGTTTGCGGCCGATATCTGGCACCAGCAACGGCAGCACCGGGCCTCGCGCCGCATTGCCGCGCCATCGGCGCTCGATGTCGTGATCCTGCTGGGTGCGATCGCCAGCATCTGGCCATCAATGCCGACCTGGTCGCCCGTCGAGTGGGGTTGCCGCCTGGCGTTCAGTGCCCTGGTATTCCTGCGCTATCCGAAATTGCTGGTCAGCTGGATGTTTCCGCATCATCTGATGCAGGTGCTGGGCATGGCCGTGGTGTTGCTGGCGATTGCCGGTGGTGGTTTCTATTGGCTGGAACCAAAGGTGCTGACTTACGCCGATGGCTTGTGGCTGGCGTTCACCACCGGTGCGACGGTCGGCTACGGCGACCTGGTGCCGTCCACCCATGCCTCGCGCATCTTTGCAGTGTTCATCGTCCTGCTCGGCTATGCAGTTTTTTCGGTAGTCACCGCCAGTATCGCGGCGCTGTTTATCGGTGAAGACGAAAAGCGTTTTCAAAAAGAATTGCATGCGGACATACGGTCATTGCGGCACGAGATTGCCGGCTTGCGGGAAGAACTGCATCGGTCGACGACCGATACGCCAGCGAAGTAAGGCGCTGCGGGTCTGCGCCAGCAGACGTGCCAAATTGTCAAGACAACTGAAGGGCGATAAGCTCTTGCGAGAAAGAATTATTCCTTTACGCGAAAGCGCACCCGATGATGCTTTCCGTTTCCGGCACGACCTCCAGGGCGAGTTTCAGTGCGAACCTCAGCACGAATCTCATGCTGTACGACGCCGTCGCACTGACGCCCGCCATCATCCTGGCGTCCGTGCAGGAGCAGGACCTGCGGTGCCCGATGTTCGGTCGTTGCCTGCAAGGCAGACCCGCTTCAGACAGAGCAGCGAACAAATGGATTGCATCGCAAAAATGGCCTCTTTTACATGATTTCTGAATGGTATCATTGCATTTAAATAACTAAATGCTCTGCGCTCATGCAGGGACTATGAGAGCGCACAGATGATCTGGTCAATGGCTGAGCAGGGTACAAGGCGGTGCGCAATCTGGTTGAATGGCCTCGCCGGCCTGCCACGGCAATTAGCCCATCATTTCCGGGAAGACGCGCGCGCAGGTTTTTTTGCGGCCGCGCTGGCGGTGATTGCCGAGCATGTCGGGCTGCTGGCGATCCTGACGAAACTGTCATTGCTGGTGGTGGCCAATATCGCCGTCCAGCCCGCGGACAGCCTGACCGACCAGGGCCCGGTGGTCCTGTATCTGACGGAGTCGCACTGGCAGGACCGCTATCTGGAGCGCTCACCGCTGAACCGCTGCCTGCTGGCCGACGACCTCGGCACGATGCTGCAACGGCAGCCAAGAACACTCACTGTCGACTTCGACCTGTCTCCGGCAGCGCTTGACAGCGAACCGTCCTGCCAGCGCCAACTCGACGCCCTGCTCGACCAGCACGGCAGCACACTGGTGTTGCTGGCACCAATGAAGGTCTCATCGGATCGTCTGGTCGGATTGAAAAAAGCCTGGATGCAGGCCCGCTGCAGCGCCGGCGTGGCGTTCGGTGACGGCACGCTGGAAGAATCCCTGGGCGTGGTGATCGATGCCCATCCGGACGACAACAGCCTCGCCAGCATGGTCGCAAAGCGCAGCGAAGGCACCATCTGCAAAGACTTGTCGACTCTGGCCGGCGCTGAACAGTGGCTGAAAAAAACCGAGACGCCGCGCGAGGAAACGGAAGAAGCTCTGCCGATCAACTTTGCCAGCGCCAGCCAGCAACTCAGCACCTTGGCCATGGATGATCCGGCACTGGCCAACATCCGCAACTGGCATCAGCGCGACGTGCTGTTCGGTGGCTTTTACGGCGCCAGCAAGGATGACTCGTTCCTCACGCCGCTCGGTGCCTTGCCCGGCATTGCGGTACATGCAGCGCGGGTCGTGACGCAACAGCATCCCGTGACGTCGCCGCCGCACGGGGTAGGCGTGACAATCGATATCCTGATTGCGTTCTTGTTCTCGATCGGCATTACCTTGTTCTGGCACCTGTATGCCCATTTCCAGATTCGCGGCGTCGGGTTCCGGCGTGAATACGGCGCGTTGATGGTGACCGGATTCCTGATCTTTTACAGCGCCCTCGTGTATCTGTTCTTTGCGCTGGCGGCTGATTTGTTTGCCGTCGGTATTCTGATTGCGCCACTGCTGATTGCCGCCAGCATGCTGATTGATGGCTTTATTACCGGCCCGATCGCCGCGACCATCGACGTCGCCAAAGTGCCACGCGAACCCTACGTCACCAGCGGCAAGTTTTGTGTCTTCATTGGCCTCCTTGGCGCTATCGGGTTGTGCGCGGCCACCCTGCACGTCGGGTCCGCAGCGCTCATGGCTGTCGTCCTGGCACTGATTGCCGTACCGCTCGACCGTTACCTTTCCAGCAGCATCGCCGAAGCGCATCACGCCCATCAAGCCCACCACTCGCAGCCGGATGCCACGACTCCAAGGGTCGGCCTCGGCGTGCTCTGGCTGCTAGTGTTCGCGGCACTCCTGTTTGCGGCCAGCATGGATTGGTTGCTGCCGTTGTCACGCTGGTTCACCACGGCGTTCGTCGCGGTTCTGGGCCTGATGTGCCTGATGCTGGCAGTCGGACTGGTGATCGGTCTGCATAGGCCGCAGCGGCGACACGCGCCGCCCGGCACCACCGGAACACACCGCCTGCTGGGCCTGCTCGGCCTGCGCCTCGGTTCCGGAGCACGTCCGGCCGGCCCCGGGCTGGCCATTTATCTGATTCGGCAAACCCTGTTCTGGCTGACCATGTGCTACGCCACGGTTCTGCTGGTCAGTCACTAACCATCACTCCATGAGGAACCCCATGTTGCGACTTGTATTTGCCAGCTGTGGCCTGCTACTTTCACTGACCGCGCATGCGCAGTCGGACTGCCAGATCCCGGCATTACCGCAAAGCGAAAAGACACCGCAGGTCGCGGCGCTTGCAAAAACCTTGCGCGCTACCAATCCCTGCAAGGTATTGCCGGGCATGAATGCCAAGTCGCTCTCGACCGTCTGGGCCAGCCTGCTGTCGAACAAAAAACTGGGCGGACGCCGACTCGATACCGAAGCGCCGACTAGCCTGCCGCAAGGCGTCGTCGCGGGCGAAAAACGTCAGGTGCATTTCGACTTCAGCGAGAGCGCTGCCGAAGGCCTGGCCAGCCTGCGTATCGAGGTCGATGGCAAGCCGGTACTGAACATCAGCAACCCGCCGCCGCAATTCGACTTTCCGGTGGATCGCTACACGCCAGACCAGACCATGAGCTGGACGCTGGTGACGCGCATCGCCGCATACCGCGCGCAATTTACGCTGATGGCCGAGCCCGACCGCAAGGATCTCGAGCAGAAGCTGGCGCATCTCGCAGCCGAGCCCGTGGACCCGGTCACCCGACTGGTCTACAAGGCAGCGATTTACGACGAGGCCGATCTGTTCTCCGAGCGCGATCTGACCTTCCTCGAAATTCGGCGTCTGGTGAGCCTTTAAACAAGACAGTCCATCCGGATCTACCGGCAGGCGACGGCAAGTCAATGCAGTAAAGTCAATGCAGTAATCACCAGGGAAGTACGATGAAATTATCCTGTATGAAGAAATCGGCCAGCGCGCTGTTGCTGCTGTCGCTGCTATGTACGCTGGAGGTTGCAAAGGCAGGCGACGCCGACATGTCCGCGCCCGAATCACCGACGTCCGCCGCACCTGCAGACGCGGGCCCGAACATGCTCGATCGCGCCAAGTCATTCTTTGGCAAAAGCGACGCGAGTGGCGATGCGGCATCACCGCCCGGCGCAGCAGCGGAACCGGGGAAAGAAAAATCATTCTTTGGCGGACTGGGAAAAATGTTCAACCGCGACGGCGCTGATGCACCATCCGGCAAGCTCAAGATCAAATCGATCGATCTGGTGTTCACGAACTCCGCCACCGAATTCGATCCCGAATGCAAGTCGCTGGTCGAGCCCTTTGGCGTGACCGACAATATGGCGTCACTGCTCACGCTGGCAGCAAAACTGGCGCTGAACAATGCGTTGCAGCCGATCGCTGGCGGCGCCAAACAGGATCTGCGCAGCACCCTGCGCATGGCTGGAAAGAATCTTAACTGGCTACCGATGGAAGCCGAGCGACTACTGGGCGAGCGCATGCATCAGGAGCAACTGGCGTCGATCATGGACCCGGCGCGTGCCAGCGGAAAAAAACCGACGGACCAGGCCAATGCGCTCCTGAAAAAGATCGCGGCCCAGATTCAGGAAGAAACACCCTACCACTTCGAAATTTATGTCCGGCGCAATGCCGGCCACAATGCCAAAGCCTTGCCCGGCGGCTTTCTGTATCTCGACCAGAGCCTGGTCACCGACAAAAAAAATGACGACCTTGCCGCGTTTGCGCTGGCGCACGAACTGGCCCACGTACTGCAGCGCCACGAAACCCGCGCGACGCAGGCGCGCCTGACCGATGGCATCGACAGCGTCGACGGCATGCGCAAATTGCTCGAAGGCGCCAGTGCAAACCCGGCTGCGATCGTTGCTTATTCCAATGATTTGATGACCCGCTTCGTGACGTTTTCCAAAGCCCAGGAACTGCAGGCCGACGCTTGCGCGGTACGTCTTCTCGATGGCATGTATCCGGACAAAAAACGTCTGGCCCAGGTCATTCGCGGTTTTAAATCCAGCCTGGCACCGCCAGCGGTCGAAACAGCGGTCACGAATCAGCTGGAGATGTTTGTACAGAACATGCAGAAAATGGACAAACTCGATGAGCAGCATCCGAACTCGATCGAGCGCTCGGCGAATCTGGAGAAGATGCTGGCGGAAGTCGGTAAGCCGAAAAAAGTAGTCGCATCGAACGACAGTGGATCGGCCAAAGTGGGTGTCGTGCCACGCTAGAAAAACGGCAAGCGACGAGACCGGTTCGGGACGCCGTACGCCATGCAATCCGGACAACGTCAGCGGTCATAACACCGCCGACTGTCTGTTCCTATGACCCTTTCTGGTCGCTGGATTTAAACCGTGTCACTTCGTCGCCGCGCAACGCCAGATGCTTGGTCTTGCGTCCCGTGACACGCGCGCGCCACATCGTGAAGCTGGAGCGTTTCATGTGCTTGCGCATGAGCTTGATGACCTCGGCTTCGGCCACGCCAAACTGCGTCTTGATGGTGTCGAATGCGGTGCGATCTTCCCACGCCATCTGGATGATGCGGTCGATGTCTTCCGGCGAGAGCGTGGTCACGGCCATTGCGGCGGTCCTTCAAATGCATTGTGCGCGATCGAATCGCGCACAAGCGGGTTCAGTCAGGTAACGATTTTCGGGAACGCGTCCCGTCGATCGGCTTACTTCGAGTTCAACTGCACCCGAATTTCGCCACCCGGATGCGCGGCCGAATGCACGTTGACGTACATGTTGCCAGCCTGGTAGCTCGCATATTGTTCATCGGTGAGTTTCGCGCCGGCAGGCACGGAGAAGGAACCGTCTGCATTTTTGGTCAGGCCCACGATCACCGGACCATTGACACCCGATGCCGCCTGATGGATGTGCGCAGCCTTGCTGTCGATGCCGGTCGTGGTCACGGTACCAGTGACCGATTTGTCAGCCGCCACCATGATGGACGCGTTGCCGGACGCAGCGGTCATCACGGGTGGCACTTCCTGGCTGCCGCTGAGTTTGGCGCTGCCGCCGGGTGACATGCCGCCCATGCTGCTGCAACCTGCAGCGAGCAGAACAGTGAAGGTGAGTGCGGCAAGCGCTGTAAGTCGGTGCTGATTCTGTTTCATGTTTTTTCCTTTTGCAGTGCTGCTATGTTGACATGGGAGTGACCGACCTGTCGAACCGACAAGGGCCAGGAGACAGTCTAGATCAGATTTCGGAATGGCATACGGACCATGCACAGCAGCTGCAAACCGCAGCCGGCAACCCGATAACCGGGATCAACTGCGCGTGACAGTGCTCTCGGCAACACCGGACAGTTTGTCGGTAAGAAATTTACTGTTGAACGTAAAGTAGCCCGCCAAAAACAACGCCAGCGCGATCGCAAACTGCTTCCAGAAATTCTTGTTCATGGTGTGTTCCGTATCATCAAATTACCCCGTCAGTGCGCAATTGCGCGATCGCTGCGTCGTCATAGCCCAGCTGCTGCAGGACTTCGTCATTGTGCGCACCCAATGCCGGCCCGAGCCAGCGGGTGACACCGGGCGTAGCCGACAGCTTCGGTGAAATCGCCGGCAGCTTGACCGGCGTGCCGTCGGCGAATGCATGTTGTTCGAACATCTGGCGCGCCAGGAACTGCGGGTCGCGCATCATGTTGCGTACCGAATAAATCTTGCCGACCGGGACATCCGCGCCCTGCAACACCGCCAGCGCCGAATCGATCGTCTGTGTCGCGCACCAGGCCTGGATCGCGCCATCGATCTCGGCAGTGCGCGGCACCCGGCCATCATTGCGCACGAGCTGCGGATCGGCGGCCAGGTCGGCACGGTCGATGGCCAGCATCAGGCGCTTGAAAATGGCGTCGCCGTTGCCGGCGATGACGATGTTTTCTCCATCGCCGGTGGTGTAGGTGTTCGATGGCACGATGCCCGGCAAGGCACCACCGGTGCGCTCCCGGACGACGCCCGCATGGTCGAATTCAGGCACCAGCGATTCCATCAGGTTGAATACCGACTCATACAGCGCCACGTCGACCATCTGGCCCTGCCCGGCGATGCAGTCGTCGCCCTGCTTGCCATTCCAGCGACCACCGCTGACATCGCGATGGCGCAGCGCCATCATCGCGCCGATGACACCATGCATGGCCGCGACCGAGTCGCCGATCGAAATCCCGACCCGCACCGGCGGCCGGTCGGCGTGACCCGAGACGTAGCGCAGGCCACCCATCGATTCGCCGATGGCCCCGAAACCCGGCAGGTCTTTCATCGGTCCGGTCTGGCCGTAACCGGACAGGCGCACCATGATCGTGGCGGGGTTGAGCGCTTTGAGCTGGTCGTAGCCAAGCTGCCATTTTTCGAGCACGCCGGGACGGTAGTTCTCGATGATGATGTCGGCGTCCAGTGCCAGCCGGCGCGCAATGTCTTGCGCCCTCTTGTCCTTCAGGTTCAGCGTCAGGCTTTTCTTGTTACGCGCCTGCACCGACCACCAGAGCGAGGTGCCATCTTTTAGCACCCGCCACTGGCGGATCGGGTCACCGCCATCGGGCGATTCAATCTTGATCACGTCGGCACCGAATTCGGCCAGCATCCGCGCACAAAACGGGCCGGCAATCAGAGTACCAAGTTCCAGCACCTTGATGCCGGCCAGCGGACCTTTTGCGGTGTCCGTCATGTTGCCCGCCGGTCCAGCATCGCGCGCGCGATGGTGCCGGCGTCGACATATTCGAGCTCGCCACCGACCGGAACGCCACGCGCGAGCCGACTGACTTTCAGGCCGCGCGCTTTCATGGTTTCGGAAATGTAATGGGCAGTTGCTTCGCCTTCATTCGTGAAGTTGGTCGCCAACACCACTTCGGTGACGACGCCATCGCCGGCGCGCAGGATCAGCTTGTCGAGATGAATGTCTTTCGGGCCGATGCCATCGAGTGGCGACAAGCGCCCCATCAGCACGAAGTACAAACCCTTGTAGGTCAGGGTCTGCTCGATCATCAGCTGATCGCCGGGCGTTTCGACCACACACAGCAGGGTCGGATCGCGCTCGCTATCGAGGCAGGTTTCGCAGACCGGATTTTCGGTGAAGGTATTGCACAGGTTGCAGTGCCGGACCCGCTCGACCGCCTGCGTCAGTGCGCGCCCGAGCAAGGCCGCACCATCGCGGTCATGCTGCATCAGGTGATAGGCAATCCGCTGCGCCGACTTGGGGCCGACGCCGGGCAGGCGGCGCAATGTCTCGGTCAGGAAATCGAGACTCGAAGGCGTCTTCATCGATCTGGTTCGACTGAATTAGAACGGCATCTTGAAGCCGGGAGGAATCGGCATGCCCGCCGTCACGCCCGCCATTTTTTCCTGGGTCAGGGCTTCGGCCTTGCGCACGGCGTCGTTGAACGCGGCGGCAACCAGATCTTCCAGCATGTCCTTGTCATCGGCCAGCAGCGACGGATCAATGACGACGCGCTTGACGTCGTTCTTGCAGCTCATGGTGACTTTCACCAGACCTGCGCCGGACTCGCCTTCGACGTTGACCAGAGCCAGTTCGTCCTGCATTTTTTTCATGTCGTCCTGCATGGTCTGGACTTTTTTCATCATGCCAGCCAGTTGGTTCTTCATCATGGTGTTGCTCCTGTGGGTTCGTGAAAAGGGTCAGTGTGGTTTGATCGAGCCGGGCACGATGGTGGCGCCAAATTCACGCATCATCGACAGCACGAACGGGTCGGTCTGGATTTGTTCTTCGGCCAGTTGCTGGCGCGCTGCGCGCTCGGCTTCGGCGTTGGCATTCGCGGTGTGACGCGCGATACCGAGTTCGGTTGTGACACGCAGCGGTTGGTCGAAATGGGCCTGCAGCGCGGTGGCCAGCTTGTCGGTATTGGCCGGCGAGGCCAGCGTTTCGAGCGGTACGCGCAGGTGCAGGACGATGCCGTCGGTGGTGTCGCAGCGGACCAGTTCGGCTTGCAATGCCAGCTGCTGGACCACGCCGCGTACGGCCAGTTGCGCGGCCAGTTGCGGCCAGTCGCCGTCCCAGTTCAGTTCGGCTACCGGGATCAGGATCATGGGTGCAAGCGGCGCGACCACTGCACCTCGCGCAGCCCGCGGCGCGCTGACCACCGGAATGGGCGCTGCTGTCTGGGCTACGAGATGCGATTCAGTTTTTTTTTGAGCAGGCGCCGGATCGCTGTCAGCCGCATCGGGAAATTCTCCCATGGGTGGCATGTTGTCGTCCCATGGCGCAGGTGCCTGCTGTGCTTGCTGCGCTGGCCGCGCGACCGGCTTGGGTTCCGGTCTGGATACCGGCTTCGGTTCCGGCCGGGCTTCCGGTTGCCGCGCCGTCGACGGATTCGGCACACCACCGTTGGGCCGCGTCATCCCGCGCGCGGCTTCGAGCGCGGCCCGTGCCGGACTGATCGCACCGGCAGGACGGGCTAGCGGCACGCTGCTGGCGACTGCCTGTGCTGGTGCTGCGGCCAGACGTGCTGCGGGTGCTCCGGGTGTCGCCACTGCTGCGACCGGTTTCGCCACAGCCGGGATTGTCGACACAGCGGTCGACACAGCCCCCAGTGCCGCTGGCCGGAACGCCAGCATGCGCAGCAGCGTCATCGAGAATCCCGCGTACTCATCCGGCGCGAGGCCGAGTTCATTCCGCCCATGTACGGCGATCTGATAAAACAACTGCACTTCTTCGGTATCGAAAAGTCCCGCCAGACGCAAAATATCCGCGCGTTCCGGCAAGTCCTCGGGGACTGCCGCCGGCACCGACTGCGCCAGCGCGATCCGGTGCAGCAGACTGCCAAGATCCCGCAGGGCACCGTTGTACGACAGGCTGCGCGCGGCCATTTCATCGGCGATGGCGAGCAGACCGGCACCGTCCTGAACGGCCAATGCATCCAGCAGGCGCACCAGATACGACTGGTCGAGCGCACCGAGCATGCCTTGCACTGCATCCAGCGTGACGGTGCCGGCGGCATACGCAATCGCCTGATCGGTCAGCGACAGCGCGTCGCGCATCGAGCCATGCGCACCTTGCGCCAGCAAGCGCAGCGCCGGGGTTTCGAAGGCAATGCCTTCCTGGCCGAGTATGTCGTCGAGATGCGCGACGATATGCCCGGGCGGCATTTGCTTGAGGTTGAATTGCAGGCAGCGCGACAGCACCGTGACCGGAATTTTTTGCGGATCGGTGGTGGCGAGGATGAACTTGACGTGTTCGGGAGGTTCTTCCAGCGTCTTCAGCATGGCGTTGAAGGCGTGGTTGGTGAGCATGTGGACTTCATCGATCATGTAGACCTTGAAGCGCGCATTCGATGGTGCGTAGACCGCCTGTTCCAGCAGTTGCGCCATTTCTTCGACGCCGCGATTGGAGGCTGCGTCCAGTTCGATGTAATCAACGAAGCGACCGGCATCAATGGCGGTACATGCATCGCAGACACCGCATGGTGTCGAGGTAATGCCGCCGTTCCCATCGGCGCCGATGCAATTGAAGGACTTGGCCAGGATGCGCGACAAGGTGGTCTTGCCGACGCCCCGGGTGCCCGTGAACAGGTAGGCGTGGTGCAGTCGCTGCGTGTCGAGCGCATGCGTCAGTGCGCGCACCACGTGCTCTTGCCCGACCAGCGTATCGAAGCTGCGGGGGCGATATTTTCGGGCAAGAACTTGATAGGACATGGGAAATGGGTCGCGCGGCAAAGCGCAATTTTACCCCACATCCCGGCCCATTTTTAGCTGCTTGCTCAGATGTCCGCGCGACCCGACAGCAGGCTTTTCGAGCGCTGGTAAAAGCCCAGCTCGTTGATCGTGACGATGCCGCGATTGCTGGTGAAGAGCTTCTCGACCCGGGTCATCTGGGTCTTGGCCTGGGCGCTGGCACCGCGTTTGGCAGCAACGTAACCCAGCACCGCCCACGGGTAATCATCGTAACGACCGTCCTGCCAGTTCGGCGTAACACGGTTCATGTAATTGAAGGCCTTGTCGTAATACGACGATAGCTCACTGAGTCCGAACGCCTGCGGAAATACCTGGCAAGTGGCATCCGCATAAAACGCGGTACCGGCGCGAGTCTCCGCATCGCTCGACATGAAGCCACTGCGTGCGGTGTCGAACATGCTGGCGCTGATGCGCGCGACGATGCCATTGGCGAAACTGTCGTAATAATTGGCGTCGACGGCTTCACCACGCTCACGCAACAGCGCCGCGTAATCACGCAAGCCACGATAGACTTCGCAGTTATCCATCAGGTAACCGATCGAATTGGTTTGGCTGCGCGGCGACTGAAACACACTGGTCAGGCCATTGGCTTTTACGGCACACGTCAGATTGCGATATGCCATGGTTTTCAGCTTCGCCTTGTTGGCATCCCACCAGGCCCAGTTCTGGCTGGCGTGCAAATACCGGGCAACGACGGATAAGGTCGTCGCGGCATAGGAATCATCCGAATCCGCCAGTATCAATTGAAACGCTCCGGTCGGCGTGGTCGTGAAATTAATATCCTGAATCGCTGAATTGGCTTCCAGTCGGCGCAGATACAGGTCGAGATAAGTACGGATATACAGATCCAGATCCGTCGCGCTCAGATACTGAATGATCGGCAAAATACCGAGGTTGGTGAAATACCAGTTAATCCGTCCGGCAGGCGCAATCAGAAAGGCGCCAGTGAAGGTGCCGGATGGAATGCGGAGTTTTTTGATTTCAGCAACTGGATCGAGCAATCCCACGGATTGTGCAAAGCTTTCGGAACTGAAGCTCAGCAGCGAGGCGTTAAGCAGGACGGCAGCTGAGCTGGTGATAAATTGGCGGCGTTTCATGAATATTCCCATCGAAATAAAAAAGACGAATCAGTTCAGCGCAAGAGCGCGCGGTTTTTCGCATGCGGCGCCGGGTCGGCATGGTTCAGACATAGCGCGGCCCGGAGCGGGCGGAGAGCCCGTTCAACATGCGTCTTGTTAGCGGTAAGGTTGGTGGCGAAGAACCCGCTGCTTAATCGGAAAACTGCCTTGGTGGAAACTGTCTTGGTGAAAAGTGCTTGAGCTGGGTAAAACCGGATTAATAAAATTGGCGTTGCCTGCCAGACAAATACGTACTGATTATGGTCACCAGTTCCTTGTCCAACGGAGTGAACTGCAAGCCAAACTGTTAAATTACATGACTTATTTTAGTCACAGAATTTACCGAAGGCAATAAAACTCTTGGTAACCCGGAGAAATATTTATGCAAATCAACAGGAACTATTGAAACGTGTTTCGTCTATGAGCACTTCACTACGAGTTAGTCATATCAACTTCACATGTGATTATCCTGGGCAATGACTTTCAGGTAATTCATTGTGACTTTTTCAGTTTTTCAGGTGCATGATTGCGCATTGATTAACTCATTGCCCCACGTCATCTTCAACTGCAAAGATTGCTTTTTAGCCGGAGAAAACCATGACCACGCATGCTGTAACCAATCAGGTTACCGAATTAACGGATTACAACGTCTACCGCACCGACCCAATACTGCACGCGGCCATTTTGCGTAGCGATGCCGCCTGGATCGATGCCGACCTGCTGCGCTTTGGCGCAACGCTGGGCTCGGGCGAGGTCGCGCTCTGGGCGACACTGGCGAACCGGCATGGGCCGGAACTGGCCACCCATGATCGCAACGGCAATCGCATCGACCAGGTCGCTTTCCATCCGGCGTGGCACGATCTGCTTGGTCTGCTGCGGCGCGAGGGACTGCATGCGCTACCGTGGATCACGCCGCGCAAGGGCGTCCACATGGCGCGTGCCGCCGGCTATTTTTTACAGGCGCAAATCGAGTCGGGGGCGCTCTGCCCCACCACGATGACCTTTGCCGCCATTCCGGTCTTGCACAATGAGCCCGCGCTCTATAGCCAGCTTGCGGCGCAACTGCTGTCGCGCGAACACGATCCGCGCGATCTGCCGCTGGCGCAAAAGACGTCGATCCTGATCGGCATGGGCATGACCGAAAAACAGGGCGGATCGGATGTGCGCAGTAACACCACGGTGGCACAGGCAATGGGTACCGCCGGGCGCGGTCAGCCGTATGCGCTGACCGGCCACAAGTGGTTTTTTTCGGCGCCGATGGCCGACGCGCACCTGGTGCTGGCGCGTTGCGACGCGGGCCTGTCGTGCTTTTTTGTGCCACGCTGGCGCCCCGATGGCAGCAAGAATCCGATCCTGATCCAGCGCCTGAAAGACAAACTCGGCAACCGCTCGAATGCCAGCAGCGAAGTCGAGTTCGATGGCGCCTATGGGGTGCTGGTCGGTGTCGAAGGGCGCGGCATTCCGACCATCATCGACATGGCCAATTCCACCCGGCTCGATTGCGTGATTGGCAGCGCGGGCCTGATGCGACAGGCCTTCGTGCAGGCGGCCCATCATGCCCGCCACCGTATGGCGTTCGGCAAGCCACTCGATCAGCAGCCGCTGATGCGCAATGTACTGGCTGACCTGGCGCTGGAAAGCGAAGCCGCCACGCTGCTGATGCTGCGATTGGCCCAGGCCTGCGATAACCCCGACGATCCGCTGGAGCGTGCCTGGCGTCGCATCATCACGCCAGCTGCAAAATTCTGGATCTGCAAGCGGGCACTCGAATTCGCCGGCGAGTGCATGGAAGTCCTGGGTGGCAATGGCTATGTCGAGACCGGCGCCATGGCGCGTCTGTACCGCGAGGCGCCGGTCAATTCGATCTGGGAAGGTTCGGGCAATGTGATGTGCCTGGATGTGCTGCGTGCCATCGAACGGGACGCCGACGGCTTTGCCCTGTTGCTCGATAGTCTGGCGCAGCACGATCCCGACGTGAAGAACATGGCGATGGCGTTGCGCCTGGCGCTGGGCGCGACGCCCGATGAACGCGAGATGCTGGCGCGGCGGCTGGTGCAGCAATTGGTGTTGCTGGTCCAATGCAGCCTGATGCGCGAGCAGGCGCCGACCGCCAATGCCGATGCCTTCATTGCCAGCCGCATCGATGCGGGTTGCGGTCGGGTATATGGAACGCTGGGAACGCTGGGAACGCTGGGAACGCTGATGTCAGCGTCGGTGCAGCGCGCCATCCTGGAGCGCGCCTGGCCGGTTTAAGCTGACGACGTCGGAGCGACCCGGGTCGGATGTACCTGGCCCTGTGCTTCCATTTCCGCGCGATCGAACTGCATCGGCCCCGATCCGCTGAACCGGTCCAGCACCAGATAGATCACCGGGGTAATGAACAGCGTAATGACTTGCGACACCAGCAAACCGCCGACGATGGCGACACCGAGCGGCTGTCGCAATTCGGCGCCGGCGCCAAGGCCGAACGCAATCGGCATCGCACCCACCAGCGCCGCCAGCGTGGTCATCATGATCGGCCGGAAGCGCAACAGGCAGGCCGAACGAATCGCGTCGAATGGCGTGGCGCCCTGCTCCCGCTGGGCTTCAAGTGCGAAGTCGATCATCATGATCGCATTTTTCTTGACGATGCCGATGAGCATCAGGATGCCGATGGTGGCGATCAGGGTCAGCTCAAAATTGAATAGCCGCAGCGCCAGCAGTGCGCCGACCGCCGCCGATGGCAGACCGGCCAGGATGGTCAGCGGATGGATGTAGCTTTCGTACAGCACGCCCAGCAGGATGTAGATCACGACCACCGCCAGCAATAGCAAGGTCAGCTGGCTGCCCTGTGACGACTGGAACACCGCGGCGTCACCCGCGTACGAGGTAATCACCGTCGGCGGCATCTGCAGTTCGGTCTTGATCCGGTCTATCGCGGCGCTGGCGTCACCCAGCGGGACATCCGGCGCCAGGTTGAACGTCACCGTGACGGCCTGCAGCTGCCCCTGATGATTGACCGAAATCGCACCGGCAGTGCGCTTGACACTGGCCAGGCTCATCAACGGCACCAGTACGCCGCTCTTGCTGCGCACAAAAATCTTGCTCAGGTCGGCCTCGTCCTGCTGGCCCGATTCGCTGTCCTGCAGAATCACCTGATAGCTGTTGCTGCTCGTAAAAATAGTCGAGACCTGGCGGTCACCAAACGCGCTGTAAAGCGCGGTGCGGATATCCTGGATCTGCACGCCAGCCTCGTTGGCGCGATCGCGATTGATGTCCACCACGGCCTGCAAGCCGCGCAATTGCGAATCGCTGGTGACGTCACGGAAGATCGGATTGGCGCGCATGCGAATTTGCAGTTGCTCGGACCAGCCGGTCAGCTCGTCGGCCTTGACGCTCTGTAACACGTACTGGTAACGGCTTTTGCTGGAACGTCCACCCAGGCTCAGGTTTTGGACTGGCGTCAGATAAACCGACAGGCCGGGGATGGCGCTGACCTTGCCACGTAATTGTTCCAGCACGCCATCCATCGGGAGTCGCTCGCTGCGCAGCTTGAGTCCGATGAACAGCGCGCCACTGTTTCCGCCAGTCACACGTGAGGTGACGGAGAGCACGTTGCTGTCTTGCTGGATCACCCCTGCGGCGGCTTGTACCAGCTGCACCATGGCCGGATAGGAAATATCCTGCGGGCCTTCGATGGTGGCGCGGATCTGGCCGATGTCTTCGGTCGGGAAAAATCCCTTGGGAATCTCGACAAACAGAAAGCCGGTCAGCAAAAACGTGGCGAGCGCACCCAGCATGACGGTTTTTGTACGGCCAAGACACCAGTCCAGGCCAAGGCTATAGCCGTCCAGAACGCCATGAAATCCGCGCTCGAATTTTTTGCTGAGCCAGCTATCGTCCTCGGGGTCCGTGTGTTTCAGGAAGCGGCTGCATAACATCGGCACCAAAGTCAGCGACACCAGCGCCGACACCATGATGGCCAGCGCCACTACCGCGGCGAACTCGCGGAACATCAAGCCGATGACGCCCGGCATGAAAAAGATCGGAATGAACACGGCGACCAGCGAGATGGAAATCGACAAAATGGTGAAGCCGACCTCGCGCGACCCCTTCAAGGCAGCGGCCATCGGCGTCATGCCCTGTTCGACATAGCGCACAATGTTTTCCAGCATGACGATGGCGTCATCGACCACCAGACCCACGGCGATGGTGATACCGAGCAGCGATATGTTGTCGAGGCTGTAGCCGAACACGTACATCAATGCACAGCAGCCGATCAATGAAATCGGCAGCGTCACGACCGGAATGGCGGTCGCCGACAAGCGTTTGAGGAACAGGAAAATCACCAGGATCACCAGCACCACCGTCAGCACCAGCGTGTGCTTGACGTCGGCAATCGCGTCACGGATCGATACCGAGCGGTCGTTGAGTTCGCGGATCTCGATCGAGGCCGGCATTTGCGCCTTGAACTTTGGCAGCGTCGCCTTGATCGCATCGACCACCGCCACCGTATTCGCGTTTGGCTGGCGCTGTACCGCGAGCACGATGGACGGCTCGCCATTGGCCCAGCTGCCGCTTTTGGCGGACTCGACACTGTCTTCGACAGTGGCTACATCTTTCAGGCGGGTGGCGTAGCCATCGCGGCTACTGATGACCAGCTCGGAAAATTCGGCGGCGTTGCGCAGTTGCCGGTTGGCTTCCAGCGTCAGGCTCTGGCGCGGCCCGTCCAGCACACCGACCGGACCGTTGGTGTTGGCGGCACGAATGAGTCCGGCCAGTTCATCCAGCGTGATGTTGCGCGCCGCCAGTTCGTCCGGGCGCACCTTGACGCGCACGGCAAAACGCCGCTGGCCGTACACCAGCACTTGCGCTACACCGTCGATGGTGGAGAGCGATGGCGAAATCAGGTTCTCGGCATAGTCGTTCAGGTCGGCGAGCGACATCGACGGCGAGGTCAGCGCCACCAGCAGTACGGCGGCATCGGCCGGATTGACTTTGCGATAGGCCGGCAACGAGGTCAGCTCCACCGGCAGGCTGCGTTGTGCACGCAGCAGCGCCGCCTGCACATCCACGGCGGCGGCATCGATATCGCGATCGGAATTGAATTCGAGGGTGATGGACGTATTGCCCAGCGTGTTGCTGGAACTGATCGTAGCCAGCCCGGAGATGGTGGAAAACTGTTTTTCGAGAGGCGTCGCAACAGACGCCGCCATGATCTCCGGACTGGCACCCGGTAGCGCGGCGGTGACGTTGATGACGGGCGTGTTGTAGGTCGGCAGTGCGGCGATGGGCAACTTGGCGTAGGCAAACAGACCAATCACCACGATGGCAATCGATAACAGCACGGTCATGACCGGGCGGCGGATACACAGTTCGGAAATATTCACGATATCAGTTCAGAAGTGATGCGGTCGGGGAGCAGCGAAGGCGGTGTTGCTGGTGCGATTAACGCCGCCATTGCTCGCGTCAAATTCAAGGCAAATCCGCTTCAGGGTGCCGGCGCGCGTGGTGCGCTGGTGTCGCCAGTGCCACCGCCACCCGCACCGGTTGCAGCAACTTGCAACTCCTTGACCTTGATGCCAGACCGCAAATTCTGGGCGCCTTCGACGACTATCCGGGCACCTGCCACAATGCCGCTCACGGCAGCTTTGCCGTCTTCGATCGCGACAACATCCACCTTTTGCATGAGGACACTGTCATCGGACTGCACCAGATAGAGGAACTTGTCGACCGGGCCTGTCACGATCGCCTGAGCCGGCACCACCACCGCATCCGGCAGCGTGCGCGACACCAGCCGCACCGACACGAACGTGCCTGGCCACATGAGGCGATCAGGATTGGTAAAACGGGCTTTCATGCGGATCGTGCCACTTTGCGCATCGGCTGCATTGTCGATAAAAATCAACCGGCCCGCGACTTCCTTGCCACTGGCAAGACGAGCCAGCACGGGCGCATCGCCATTCGGATAGGTCGTGCGTAGCGTGCCCAGCTCACGCTCGGGCAAGGTAAAACTGACGGCGACAGGATCGAGCTGGGTGATGGTCATCATCGCAACAGCAGCAGGTTGGGCGAGACTGCCAGGGTGGACATTGATGATGCCGATGCGGCCGCTGATGCTGGCTTTAATCAAATTGTAGTCGAGCGAGATACGGCTCGATTTGACCGCAGCCTGGCTGGCAGTGAGCGCACTGCGCAGCACCTCAACCTTGCTGCGCGCGGTATCGACTACCGCCTGTGCCACAAATTTGCGCCCCAACAATTCTTCATTACGCTTCAGTGTCACATCGGCATCGAGCAAATCGGCGCGATCGCGTGCCACCTGGGCCAAAGCCTTGTCGACACCCGACCCGTCGAGGCGCTGATCCAGCGTAATCAGCAGCTGGCCTGCGCGTACCTCCTGCCCTTCTTTGACGTGTACTTCTCGCACGATATTTTGTACCTGAGGCCGTACGTCGACGGTATTGATCGCAGTCACGTAGCCGTTGGCGAGCAGGTTGATCGGCATCGACTTTTGTTCAGCCTGGCTGATACGGACCAGTTGCGTTGTGTCAGCTTTCGGCTTTTTTGCGCCGGCAATTTTGGCCTGGTACCAGACATAACCAGCGCCGCACGCACCGGCTGCGGCAAACAGGATGAGAGTGGTTTTTAATTTTTGGTGCATGGACAATCGCTGGTCAGGTTGGTACATCGAACCGGCGGACCTGGCTCAATGAACGAAGTAGCTGGCGCCCTGTGCAGGTTACGTGCCACAGGACAGGCTACTTATTATTACGCATTTGCTGCGTTGACGCGTTAAGCGCCGGGTGTCACGTCGAGCTCTTGTGCGTGAGGGAAGAAAACGTCGAGTGTGAGGTAGTCATTTTTTTCATCTCTGCCGTGAACCTGAAGGTCCGGAACTTCACCGGCAAAAATCATTCTTGCTTTTTAAAATGGACCAATCGCCGCCGAATTTTGGAAGGCTTTTGAAAACCCGGCTCTACTTGCGATACAGCGGAGCATTTGCTCGTCGTATGGTCACGGGAACGACTGCGCGGGGCGCGGGGCGAGGGCCAAGGGACAAGGGACAAGGAGCGAGGTCATCACCTGCTAACAAAAAGTAATTTCTAAAAATATTGCCATTTACATAACCAAAATACGGGAATGTTGTCTGCATTTTGTGATGGTGGTCAACTGGAAAAACCAGATGATTGAGAACTCTGTTTCTGGAAGTTTCTGAAATATCTGGCGCAGACCGCAGAATCTGCACCAACCGGTATTTATAAGGGGGGTCTCGCCAATAAAAATCCCGCATACGGACGCTGCCGTTGCGGGACTGAGAGGCAAAACAGATTGCACTCTGATTTTCAACAGATTTACTTGATGATGTACAGATCGCGATCTTTACCGGCTATCCAGCGTGGCGGCTTTCCGCGGCCGGACCAGGTTGAGCCCGACTCAGAATCGCGGTATTTCGCTGCAACCGGCTCTTTGGCTTTACTTGCTTTCTTGACGCCACCTGCGAGGCCGAGATCGGCCAGAGTAATGCCATAGTCTTTCATTTTTTCTTTAATATCAGCAATTGCATCGGCGATCTCGCTTTGACGAGCGTGCGCAGCCTGTTTTTGCAGAGTCTCGATTTGCGCTGTTAATTCTTTGTAAGTTGACATAGTGAAATTCCGGTGAGTGTAAAGTGATAATAAATATTCAGACAGCCTGATTTCAGTCATATGGATACATGCTGATGACACAAATCCGGATATTTGAAACTGTCTTTCGGTTTCGAAATCTGATTTATATCGTGAACATCGACCGATAATACGCGATTTGCTCCTGAGGTGCGTCAATCATTTGTACCGGCCATTTATTATGTTGCTGCTTTCACCTAAAAACATCCTCTAAAAAACCACATTTTTATTTCACATTGATCAAATGAATACCGGACTGCGACGACCACACTGGCTGATGTCCTGAATAGCGACATTACTTTCTTTGTTCCAGATTGAATGGAAACGCAATCATGACGCTGCGCTTGGTGCAGAAATACCATGTGTCTTGCAGAATTAACTTTTAACATCACAACTACACCAAAACTGAGGATTTATTTCCTCTACAGGTCATGCATAAAAAACCTCGCTGACGTTCCTAAAATAAATTAAGTGGCGCACGCAACCACGGCAAAGCGAATGACAGGAGCGGCCGGATAACTGGAATGAACTGCGATGATGGCTTGTCGCCTGAGCGTGCAGAGGCAGGAATCTCTTTTGGATTTGGTCATTGCAACGCCAACCAGTGCGGTTGAACACGCCGATGCGCATTGCCAAAAAAGGCACATTGGCGAGGTAATTGCTTATGCCGCGCAAAGATTGACTCAGTTGTTTACAGGCCACCACATTATTCTGGAATAGGACCAGTCAACCCGACACTGGCATGCAGTGACCCGCAAACGTTCTTCATTTGTACCGGTCAGCAGCATCCACGTCCTTGTCCGTCATACCGTGCCGCTTGGCGATCTCGAAAAAACTCGTCGTAACTCATCGGTATCTTGGTCGGATGTTCACGCTCCATGTGACTGAGATACGCGTCGTATTCGGGCAGACCCACCATTAACCGAAGGGTCTGCCCGAGATAACGACCCGCTTTGACAAGATCGTCCAGCATCGCTATCGCAGCCCTGAACGCAGCCCGCCCGGCTGGAGAACAGGCTGAATGCGCACTGACATCGCCTCGAACGGCACCTCATCCACGCTAGGGCGGTTCGCACGTCTCGCTGCGATCACCGTGCGTATGCTGAAAAACAGGACGCTGACCACCACCAGCATGAACACCATGGCCAATGTGGCGTTTATCCAGTCGTTGACGACGACATGTTGCATCTGCGCTAGTGATTTTGCGGGGGCGAGGATGGTACCGCTATCGATGGCCGACTCGTAGCGCGTTGCATGCGCAAGAAAGCCAATGTTCGGATTGGGATCGAATATTTTTTGCCAGCCTGCCGTCAGCGTACAGATCAGCAGCCAGAGGGTGGGTACGGCTGTGACCCATGCATAGCGATCGCGCTTCATCTTAAACAAAACACATGTTGCCAACATCAGGGCAATTCCTGCCAGCATCTGGTTGGAGATTCCGAATAATGGCCACAAGGTATTGATACCGCCCAAAGGATCGACGACGCCCTGATGCAGGAAATATCCCCAGCAAGCGACACAAATTGCGGTTGTAGTGACGTTGGCGAAGACCGAATCAGTCCGCTTCATGGATGGCGCAAAACTGCCAAGCAAATCTTGCAGCATGAAGCGACCGGCGCGCGTACCAGCGTCGACGGCTGTCAGAATGAACAGTGCCTCGAACAGGATCGCGAAGTGGTACCAGAAGGCCATCATGGATTTGCCGCCGATTACGCTGGACAGAATTTGCGCCATGCCGACGGCCAACGTGGGTGCGCCACCGGCACGCGACAGGATCGTTGTTTCCCCGACATCGATGGCTGTTTGATGTAATACATCGGGCGTGACAAAAAAACCCCATTGCGAGATGACTTGTGCCGCTGCTTCGGGTGTGGTGCCGATCAGCGCTGCCGGACTATTCATGGCGAAATAGATGGCTGGATCGATACATGACGCCGCCACCAGCGCCATGATGGCCACGAACGATTCCATCAACATTGCGCCGTACCCGATCAAGCGCACGTGTGTTTCATTGTCGATCAGTTTCGGCGTGGTGCCAGAGGCAATGAGCGAATGGAACCCGGATACAGCGCCACAAGCGATGGTAATAAACAGAAACGGAAACAAATTGCCTGACCACACCGGCCCTGAGCCATCGATGAATTTGGTCACCGCCGGCATCTGCAATGACGGTGAGACGATCAGGATGCCGATCGCCAGCCCAACAATGGCGCCGATCTTGAGAAACGTCGATAAATAGTCGCGCGGTGCCAGCAACAGCCATACCGGAAGCACTGAGGCGACGAAGCCATATGCGACCAGAAGCCAGGTCAACTGGACCGCAGAAAACGTCAACATGGGCCCCAGCACCGGATGCCGCTGCACCAGATCGCCCCCGGCTATCGCCAGCATCAACAGCACAAAACCGACGACAGAAATCTCGCCAATACGCCCTCTCCGGATGTAGCGCATATAGATACCCATGAAAATGGCAATGGGAATCGTGGCCATCACGGTAAACGTACCCCAAGGCGACGCCGCCAGCGCCTTGACGACAATTAGTGCCAGTACGGCGAGAATAATCACCATGATCAGGAAGGCACCAACGAGCGTGATGATCCCGGCCACTGGCCCGAGTTCCGATTTGATCAGGTCGCCCAGCGATCGGCCGTTGCGTCGCATGGAAATGAATAACACCATCGAATCCTGTACCGCGCCTGCAAACACCACGCCGGCGAGTATCCACAGCATGCCCGGCAAATATCCCATCTGCGCAGCGAGCACGGGTCCCACCAGAGGACCAGCACCGGCAATTGCCGCAAAATGGTGCCCAAACAGGACATACCGATTCGTCGGTACATAATCAAGACCGTCATTGAGTCGGTGGGCTGGCGTCATCCGATTCCCATCAAGTCCCATGACCCGCGTGGTAATGAACAAACTGTAATAGCGGTACGCAATCAGATAAACACAAATCGCCGCAACGACGATCCAGACTGCACTAATCGGCTCTCCGCGCTGCAAGGCAATGGTGCCCATCGCAAAGGCACCCAGTATTGCGAATAGAATCCAAGGTAAGTGATGTTTGATAATCGTCATGTCTCGCTCTCTTGTCGAAATCAGTGAGCCTCGGAAAACCTCAGCGGTTGATGGCGCTTCCGCGCCAATCTACTGGCTGTATATCAGCTGAGGAATGGTTTATCAGGCGCACCAAATGGGAAAAGCGCCGCAGACTGGCGCCGGTACAGAGCCTTTATCCTGGATAAACGAGTCGAGTCCCGATTCGCGTGAAAACGATTCAGGAAAGCACGTTTGACCGGTTAATTGGACTGCGACGACAACAGATACCACTACTGCAACGTGTCTCAACGATATAAGAACAACCAGAGTGACATTTGACTTAGCTCACCAGAACAGGCGATGACAGAAAATGGATTAATAAGCGGAGCCATTACGGCAGTCCTCGTGATGCACGAACAGGCGTCGCCACGCGAATAATCAATGAGAAGAAAATTGAAAGGGAGATGTTGAAGCGGAAGGAGCAACCGGTTTTTCTACCGGTATTTGTCGAATCGATTGATTCGACAAACTGATTATCCCTCATACACCAGAGAAAATCTGGAAAGATTTAAGGAAGGCGAGCCTTGTCTGCGGCACTTATGGGAAATGGCTGTGGCTGCTTCGTTCCCGACCTGACCAGGTTGGCCATGCCACAATGCGCAGGGGCCCGCCGGGGCGAATTTTACCAGCAAAGCTTTTGTCGTGGGCTTTTTAAACCAAGCAACATCAGCTTTTATCCGCAACCTTGCCGACCAGACTGCCAAGGTCAAGCTGATCCCATATGGCATCGACGCGCGACTTGACCTCGTCGCTCATGCTGATCGTGGTTCCCCACTCGCGATTCGTTTCCCCAGGCCATTTATTGGTCGCATCGATACCCATTTTGCTTCCTAGTCCGCTGACCGGCGAGGCGAAATCAAGATAGTCGATCGGCGTATTGTCGACCAGCGTGGTGTCGCGCAACGGATCGACCCGTGTCGTAATCGCCCAGATCACCTCTTTCCAATCGCGGATATCTACATCCTGATCCACCACAATGATGAACTTGGTATACATGAATTGCCTCAGGAAACTCCAGACCCCGAACATGACACGCTTGGCGTGACCCGGATACGATTTTTTCATCTGCACCACGGCCATCCGGTAACTGCATCCTTCAGGCGGAAGATAGAAGTCGGTGATCTCCGTGAATTGCTTTTGCAGCAACGGGATAAACACTTCATTGAGTGCAACGCCTAGAATGGCTGGTTCGTCGGGCGGCTTGCCGGTGTAGGTCGAGTGATAGATCGGATTCTTGCGCATCGTGATACGGTCGATCGTCAGGACCGGGAACATGTCCTGCTCGTTGTAATAGCCGGTGTGGTCTCCATACGGACCTTCCAGCGCATGTTCGTAACCTGACGGGTGTTGCGGATCAGGATAGATGTGCCCTTCGAGCACAATTTCTGCAGATGCGGGCACGCGCAGTTCGCTGCCAATTGCCTTGATCAGTTCTGTGCGGCTACCGCGCAGCAAACCGGCGAACTGATACTCGGACAAGCTGTCGGGCACCGGAGTGACTGCACCGAGTATCGTCGCAGGATCAGCGCCAAGAGCGACACAGATCGGATACGGCTGACCTTTGTTGACGAGCGCATGCTCACGAAAATCCAGCGCGCCGCCACGTTGCGCCAGCCAGCGCATGATGACTTTGTTGCGCGACAGAACCTGCTGCCTGTAAATACCGAGATTCTGCCGCTTCTTGTGCGGCCCTTTTGTGATCACCAGCCCCCATGTAATCAGTGGCGCGGCATCACCCGGCCAGCAATGCTGGATCGGCAGCTTGCCCAGATCAACCGCATCGCCTTCGTGGATCACATCCTGACAGGCCGCAGAGCGCAACTCTTTGGGTGCCATGTCCCACAAGGATTTCACTAGTGAGGTTAGCCCGAGCAAGTCCTTGAACCCTTTCGGCGGCTCGGGCTCCTTCAGCATGGCCAGTACATGACCAATCTTGCGCAACTCGCTGACTTCTTCCGCGCCCATGCCCAGGGCTACCCGTCTGGGTGTGCCAAACAAATTGGCAAGTACCGGGATCGATTGACCATCGACGTGCTCGAACAGCAGCGCCGGGCCACCGGCACGTAGGGTGCGATCACAGATTTCCGTGATCTCCAGATAGCTGGACACCGGGAAAGTGATACGTTTTAGCTCACCAATTGATTCCAATTGATTAACAAAATCCCTCAAATCCGAATATTTCATCTTTTTTTGCGCAGTTACACTGCGGCCTCTTCAATTTAGGGAATAAATACAAGTAGTTGATTTTGTTGAACTATGTACTAGCAGCTGGATTTGCTTTAGATCAAACTGTAATGCTTTCTTTCATTTTCAGTATTGACTCGATATAAAACCGCACCTAAACTCCGACGACTTGAAAAGGAAGGCACTTGGCGCGAAGTTCGCCCACTGCAACAGAAAACCAAATCATTTCACGGGGTCGGGGCCCCACACGACATTTTAAGGAGTGTTTTCAAAAGGCGTCAGCCTTACCCCCGCAAAAAGTTGTCTGCCACTGTAGCGGTGCGAAAGCATACCCACAGCATCAAGCAGCAGCTCCGACGTTGTCAGACCGCACCAAGCGGACGACAGCGATGTATCTGATTCACGACTTGTACGGGGGCCTGGCGGCAATTGGCCCGAAGCACCGTATTGAGTCGCGGCAATTCAGGAGGTTCAATTGCACAATCGATTTACCCGGACGACGCGCGACTGCGCCCGACACGTACAGAAGCATTCCAGCAGTATCAGCACCTTTGCCCGCGACACACTTAGCGGATTTTTCACCACTGCGCACCATACCCTGATGGTTTCGGGCATTGCCGCGCTATGCACCCTGGCACTCATGTTCTACCGTCCGGACATGATTCAAAAACTCAAATCGATGTCACCGTTCGGCGCTGGTGCGACCGTCGGCCAAACTACCGAAATACAGGTCGGCCAGGTGCCAATGGACACACCGCGCACCCCTTTTGGTTCGCGCGCCTACCTGCTTGATACCGCAGGCATCGAAGCGCAACAAAACCCATCAGAGCCCGCCACCAGCAAGGCAACAGGTACGGAGCGTCAGCAGCAATGGGTGACCAACTGGCTGTCCAAGCGCTACCGCGTAGCCAGCGACGCTACCGACATGCTGGTATCGGCTGCTTACACGACCGCCAAGGATATCAAGATTGATCCTCTGCTGATCCTCGCGGTGGTGGCAATCGAATCGGGTTTCAACCCGTTTGCCGAGAGTGCAGTGGGCGCACAGGGCCTGATGCAGGTCATGTCAAAAATCCATCATGAGAAATTCCAGAATTTGGGCGGCGTCAAGGCGGCGTTGAACCCGGTTGCCAACATCCGCGTCGGCTCGATGATTCTCAAAGACTATGTGTCCCGCGGCGGCTCGCTCGAAGCTGGCTTGAAAATGTACGTCGGCGCAGCAGCTTTTGACAACGATGCTGGCTACGGATCCAAAGTACTTGCGGAGTACAACCGGCTAAAGGCCGTTGCCACAGGCAAGAACGTCCCTACCGTGACCAATCCCGCTCCGCTGGTCATACGCATTGCGCCGAAAACCACAGACGTGGCAGAACCAAAAACGCCGGTGAACAATGGCGAGCAAGCCTCGGCGTCGGATCGCATGCACAATGCAGCGGGTACCGATGTTGTCGCAGCCATGTAAATAGCCGTTTGCTACATTGCGCTGTCGTTATTGCCGTGCGCTGAAATGAAAAAAGAGCTGAGCAGCTCTTTTTTTTCGTCCGGAAAAAGGCGCTTAGCTTCGATCAGGACTGACGACGCGCCTGAAAAAACACCTGCAGCCGGTGCACTGCCTCCACCAGATTGTCCATTGAGGTTGCATACGACAGGCGAATGTAGCCGTGCGCAGTCGATGGACCAAAGTCCAGACCCGGCACCAGGACGACGCCCGCGTGATTGAGCATGTCAATGGTCAGCTGATCGGCATCGTCAGACAGCTTGCTGCAATCGGCATAGACATAGAACGCACCATCCGGTACCACCGGCACCACGAAGCCAAGCTCCCGCAAGGCAGGCACGATGTAGTCACGACGACGGCGAAATTCATCCTTGCGCTGCTCGTAGAGTGCCAATGACTCCGGAGCGAAACAGGCCAGCGCTGCATGCTGGGCAATCGTGGAAGCACAAATGAACAAATTCTGCGCCAGCTTTTCAATCGCCGGCACCATCGCGGACGGGACGACCAGCCAGCCCAAGCGCCATCCGGTCATGTTGAAGTACTTCGAAAAGCTGTTGATGACAATAATGTCGTCGCCCAGTGATAACGCCGAAAACGGCGCGGCATCATAGGTCAGCCCCTGATAAATTTCATCGACGATCGTGAAGCCACCTTTCTCGCGGACGGTGGCAACGATGTCCTGCAGCTCCTGCTGCGGAATCGAGGTACCGGTCGGGTTCGAAGGCGACGCCAGCAATACGCCACGGGTAGAGCTGCCCCAGTGCGCCCGGACCAGTTCGGCCGACAACTGGAAGCGCTGCTCCGGACCGCAAGGAATCATCTGTGCCTCGCCATCAAAGGCCGCCACGAAATGCCGGTTGCACGGATAGGACGGATCGGGCATCAGGACTTTGGCACCCGGCTCGACCAGCGCTGCACAGGCCAGCAGCAATGCCGCAGAGGCGCCAGCGGTGACGACGATGCGCGCAGGATCGATCTCCAGCCCATAGACCTGCGCATAGTGGGCAGCGATCGCCTCGCGCAACGCTGGCAATCCGTTGGCGGAGGTGTATTGGGACTTGCCATCGGACATGGCCCGCGTTGCTGCGGCAACCACTGCTGGTGGCGCGGTAAAGTCCGGCTCGCCGATGCCCATGTGGATGATGGAGCGCCCTTCCCGTTCCAGCACGGCGGCCATCTTGGCCAGCTCCATGACATGGAAAGGATCGATATGGTCAACCCGTCCGGCCAGGCGCCGCATGGGCAGACTGGCATCCTGAGACGCGTCGCCGGCGATGTATGCCGTCAAGATTGGCGCGCTGCGCTGATTTCGACTTCGCGCGCCTTGGCGGCGAATTTGTCGAGCACGCCGTTGACGTACTTGTGACCATCGATACCACCGAAGGATTTGGCCAGTTCGACCGCTTCGTTGATGACGACCTTGTACGGAATCTCGATATGGTTCTTCAGCTCGAACGCACCGATCAGCAGGATCGCGTGTTCGATCGGCGACAGCAGGTTGAGCGGACGATCGATCAGTGGCAGCAGTTCCGTACGCAATGCGGGTGCCTGCTTGATCGTGCCGTACAGGAGTGCGTCAAAGTGTGCCGCGTCCGCCTTGTCGAAACCGTGCGCCTCGCGCAGATGGGCTTCAATCACGCCCGCGTCTTCATTGTTGAGCAGCCATTGATACAGGCCCTGCAACGCGAATTCACGTGAACGATGGCGTGGAGTGCGGCTCTTGTTCGGATTCGCGTGAAGCTCTTTTTTTGGGATCATGGTATTCAGACTGCACTGCCTTCGATAACCTCGGGCAAGCGAAATAAAACAAAAAACCGCGCGTGGACGGTTATCGCCAGTGCGCGGCCCGGGCAGTTGCGCCGCCCGGGATGAACTTGTCACTGCATGCGGTGTTGGCAGGATGCGGGCAACATGGCAGCGCGCCGGTCAACAACCGCGGCATTCACTCGGCCAGGCGAGCGAATGCGTTACTACTTACTCGTCGTCGACCGCCTCGGAAAGCTCATCGAGTGCCAGCACCAGATTCGCCATTTCCACTGCGGCCCGTGCTGCTTCGGCCCCTTTTTCGACCATGCGCGCCAGCGCCTGCTCATCATTCTCGGTCGTCAGGACAGCATTGGCGACCGGCGTGCCGAAGTCAAGTGCAACGCGGCTCATGCCGGCGCCAGACTCGTTGGACACCAGTTCGAAATGATAGGTCTCGCCGCGAATGACAGCACCCAGTGCGATCAGCGCATCGAATTGCATGGTCTCGGCCATTTTTTGCAATGCCAGCGGAATTTCCAGTGCGCCAGGCACAGTGAGCCGAAAAATATCTTCGTTGGCGACGCCCAGATTGTTCAGTTCAGCCAGGCACGCGCCGAGCAAGCCATCGCCAACAGCTGCATTGAAGCGCGCCTGCACGATACCGATGCGCAAGCCTTCGCCGTCAAAATTGGTTTCGTAAGTTCCTACTGTCATGATGATTCCTTTTGAATACGGTAGATCGAATGGGGTCGGAGCCGGTCTGATTCAATCGTTCGCCACGGTGCGGTAGCCCGTGACTTCGAGATCAAAACCGGTCATGGATGGCATTTTTCGTGGATTGGCGAGCAGGCGCATTTTGCCTACGCCGAGATCCTTCAGAATCTGTGCGCCTATGCCATAGGTACGCAGGTCCATGCTGGCAGCGCGCGCCGTCGGTCTGCTTTCCGGATTGGCAAGCGCAGTGAACTGGGCAAACATCTGCTCGGCCGATTCTTCGCAGTTGAGCAGGACGACCACACCGCGCTCGGATGCCTTGACCGCCGCCATGGCCGACGCCATATTCCACGAATGGGTAGTGGAGCGCGTCTCCAGCACATCGAGGATCGATACGGGCTGATGCACCCGCACCAGCGCTTCGAGGTCGGGCGACATATTGCCATGCACCAGGGCCAGATGCGCACCACCGCTGGGTGTGTCCCGATAGACGATGGCCTGGAATTCGCCATGCACGGTTTGCATGGTGCGCTCGGCGATCCGCTCGACGATGCTCTCGTTCTGACTCCGGTAGTGAATCAGGTCAGCGATCGTGCCGATTTTCAGGCCGTGAATCCTGGCAAATTCAAACAGGTCCGGCAGGCGTGCCATCGTGCCATCGTCATTCATGATCTCGCAAATGACTGCAGCAGGAGTGAGGCTGGCGAGCTCGCAGAAATCACAACCGGCTTCGGTGTGCCCGGCCCGCATCAGGACGCCGCCCTTTTGCGCTTTCAGAGGGAATACATGCCCCGGCTGCACAATGTCGGAAGGCTTGGCATTCCTGGCGACGGCAACCTGGATCGTGCGGGCGCGGTCGGCTGCGGAGATGCCGGTCGTCACGCCTTCGGCAGCCTCGATCGAGACGGTAAAGTTGGTGCCATAGGACGTGCCATTGCGCGTCGTCATCATGGACAGGTTGAGTTGGTCGCAGCGCTCTTCGGTGAGGGTCAGGCAAACCAGTCCGCGTCCGAACTTGGCCATGAAATTGACGGCTTCGGGAGTGACAAATTCGGCGGCCATGACGAGGTCGCCTTCGTTCTCGCGATCTTCTTCATCGACCAGAATGACCATGCGGCCGGCGCGTAATTCGTTGACGATTTCTTGGGTAGTTGCAATTGACATGGCGTGGATCCTTTGAGGTGCGCCATTTTAATGGATTTGGACCCCCAGCGACTTCCCATGCCCGCAGTAACATCAGAATTTTCGGTGCGCGTCATCCCACCACGGCCTGAAACGCTTACGGCAGCATCTGCCCTAAGCGTGCAATCCATATCTTGTCAGGCGGAACGCTGCGGGTCGGCAGTCGCACTGAGCATGCGCTCGACGTACCGCGCGATCAGGTCGATTTCCAGATTGACACGCACGCCCGCCTTCAAGTGCTTGAGCGTCGTGACCGCGATCGTATGGGGGATCACATTGATCGAAAAGGAGCACGCAGTCGCCGTATCCGCGATCCGGTTGACCGTCAGAGACACGCCATTGACGACAATAGAGCCTTTGTAGGCCAGATACTTCGCCAGTGCTGCGGGCGCATCGATCACCAGCTCCCAGGACTCGCCCACCGGCGCGAATTTCGTGACCGTGCCCAGTCCGTCGACGTGTCCCGATACCAGATGGCCGCCGAGTCGGTCGGCGAGCGTCAAGGCTTTTTCGAGATTGACTTCGGCACCTGGCGCATCGAGTCCGGCGGTGCAGTTCAGGCTTTCACGCGAGACGTCTACCGCAAACGTGGTGGTGGTCTTGTGCACGACGGTCATGCACGCACCATTGAGCGCAATCGAATCCCCCGGCATCACGTCCGCCAGCGGCAAGCCGCCGGCATCGATGGTCAGGCGCAAGCCCGACGCGGGCTGGTCGCCCGCGGGAGACATGTCAACAATTTTTCCTACGGCAGCAACAATTCCAGTGAACATGGCGAGTAAGTAGAGTGAGGGGTAAGAATGGAGTAGAAGGATCGACTCAGCAGAAGCGCGCAAGAATACGCAAATCCGCGCCGATCTGCTTGACCTCATGAAAAGCCAGCGTGCGCTTGCCCGTCAGGCTGGTCAGCGCCGGCAAGTCGAACAAGCCCTGCGCATCCCCGATCAGGCTGGGGGCCAGATATAACAGCAGTTCATCGATACAGTCTTCACGCACCAGTGATCCGTTGAGCTTGAAACCGGCTTCGACATGCACTTCATTGATCTGTCGCCTGCCGAGTTCGCGCATCAACTCCGGCAAATCGACTTTGCCGGCGGCGTTTGGCAGGCAGATAACGTCGTGGCCCATCGACTGCAGCATCGCACACTTGCCGGGATCTGCCTGCGCGCAGACGATCCAGACCGGTACATCCTGCAGGATGCGCGCCTGCAGATCGATATCGAGGCGACTGTCGATCACGATACGCTGCGGCTGACGCGGTGTCTCGACGGCGCGCACGGTCAGTTGCGGATCATCGGCTTTCACGGTACCGATACCGGTCAGCACGGCACAGGCACGGGCCCGCCAGGCGTGGCCATCATCGCGTGCCGGCGCTGCGGTAATCCACTGGCTCTGGCCGTTATGCAGTGCCGTCTTGCCGTCCAGGCTGGCTGCAGCCTTCATCCGGACCCAGGGCAAACCGGTACGCATCCGTGAAAAAAATCCGATGTTCATTTCCAGTGCTTCGGCCTGCAGTACATCGGTGGTCACCGCAATCCCGGCCGCGCGCAAACGCGCCAGTCCCTTCCCGGCAACCAGCGGGTTCGGGTCAGCGATGGCAGACACCACACGTCCCACGCCAGCGGCAATGAGCGCATCGGCACACGGTGGGGTGCGGCCATGATGACTGCATGGTTCCAGCGTGACATACAGCGTGGCGCCACGCACATCATGGCCGCCTGCCCGCGCATCGGCGAGCGCCTGAATTTCGGCATGCGCCTTGCCGGCGGCCTGGGTATGCCCGGCACCGATGACGATGCCATCGCGCACCACCACGCAGCCCACACGTGGATTCGGTGCCGTGATGAACATGCCCTTGGCCGCCCATTCCAGGGCGAGCGCCATGCCTTGCTGGTCGTTGATGATAGTCACTGGTTCTCTCGGATCGTGATCGGGCCATCGCTTCCTGTGTTCATCCGCATGCCGCGTCGGTGGCCGGATTGCATGCCCGCGGACGACCCAGGAAATTCAGGACAATGCGACGCTGCTGGTCACCGAACGACAACGCCAGATGACCTGCTTGTGGCGTCTGGCCATTCGCATCGGTGCGGGTACGGCCGCTTCCCGTGTAAGCAATGTACGGCCGTGCAGAGTCTGTCATGGCGGATTTTATGGTAATTCCACGCGCAACCAGTGATTGCGCGTGAATAATTTTCTCGCCCGGGTCCAGGCGCCGATTGCCGTTCTCGTCGACAAAAACCATCCATCCGTTGGCCCAGTCCTGCCCATCGGTCGGCACGAGATCAACCCGCTGGCTGCGGCGGATGGCTTCCGCACGCGTCAGCGTCACCGCCGCGAACAACTCGCCTGTGACAGTGGCCAATTGCTGCTTGCGTATCAGAGACTGAAAGCCGGGAACCGCAAGCCCGAGCACGATCCCGAAAATCGCCAGCACCACCATCAATTCGACCAGCGTGTAGCCCGCTGTCAGGGATCGATGCGCCACCCTGTCAGATCGCCATTGGACTGTCATGGCGTCACCAGCATCCGGGACTGTCAGCCGATCTCCGGCCCAGGCTATCGATACGCAAGGTGCCACAGCGTGCGTCGACAAATCCGGCATTGACCAACCCGGTTCCGGGGATTGCACTGATGAGCACGCAATCGGCCAGACGCATGCCGGCACACGCAGTGGCCGATATTTCGTACGCACTGGTCGCTGCAGTCTCACCGGAAAACCAGCCGAAGCGCTGCGCTTCAGGGTCAGTTGCATATGCCGAAAACGCGACATAGGTCATGCGCTGGCTGTAGAACTGCTCCTGTTGCTGCATGCGTTTCAACAACGCCGTACGGCCTTCGGCACGCTTGACTTTCAGAATCGCGGATTGATACGACGGCACCGCAATGGTAGCGAGAATCGCAATAATTGCCACCACGATCAGGGCTTCGATCAGCGTAAAACCCGCCTGACCACACCTGCACCATCTGATGGATAGATTGGGCATAGCGACCGGCCTAGTCCTGGCGGGAAGCATGATGTGCCTCCTGCCAGTTTGCGATTTCACGCCAACTGAGTCGACCCGCAGGCAACTCCGCCTTGACGCTCTGCGAGCCGCTGGCGGTACCAGTCGGTCGTCCGGAGTTCGAGCCTGGCACGCTGATATTCCTGGATACGACAACGCCACCTGTTGCATTGCGCGGCGACATGACATCGCTGTACATCAACATCAGCGGCAGTGGCGGCTCTGGCGCGGCCTGGCGCGTCGTACTCGCTGCTGCTGCCGTTATGGTTGCCGAAGTCGCATCAGCGCTGACGCCCGGCAATCCGCTCGACGCACCCACCAGATAGGTATGACCATCACCCCGATCGCAACCATCCACCGCTGGAATCAGGGACCGGAACGCGAGTTGTCCGGACAGAACAACGGCAGTGTCGACCTGTCGCTCGCCAGAGCGCTGCGCGTCCGGAAAATCCATGAACCATCCCTTGCGGCTGGTATTGCCGACACCATAATCCACTGGCGCACCCGTAATGAGGACGGTGCCCGCCTCAGATAGTCTGACTGTGCGCGCGGCAAGGTCGGAGCGAAGAACCGGACGCTCACCAGGAGTCGCCTGGTCGCGTATTGCATAAAAAGATTGCGCTGCGAAACCCGATGGCAGGCTGTCTTCGGGAGCGAGCAATTGCCCGGTGCCGAACAGGATCAGATAGCCCCCGCCAGGAGCAAAGACGACACGTGGCTGCGTCACGATGGGTTGTGGTTTGCCACCCTGACTGGCTGCGGAGAATAGCCGACGCGCAGGCTGCCATGGCGCGGCCCCGGAAAAATCGAAGCGCCATAGATTGCCTGCCAGGTCACCCGCGTAGGCAAACCGCACCAGCCCGTTATCCCCCGTCACCAGCGCCGGCGCAGCGAGTCCGGAGGGTGCCTTGCTCACTGGTGGAGCGAGCTTGAAGTAATTCACGTTCAACACCCAGGGTGCACCGGGTGGCTTGTCCAGTGCCAACAGGAACAGACGCCCCGGCGGCTTGCCGGACGACTGCCCTGTAGCGACGACAACAAAATAGCGGGACTGATTCAGGCTGGTGCTGAATCGACCGATCGCCGGCTCGGAGATGACCGGTCCCATCTCGGGATCGTCCGTCCTGCTGAACTCCCAAAGCGCGCCAGCTTGATCGCCCTGACCAAACTGGGCCGGTGCGCTGACATCGAGTGCCACAATACCGGCGCCACCCGCTCCGGCCGCACCGACCAGTATGGATTTGACGCCGCCACGAATCTCCACGTCCTGCACGAGCAATTTGCCATCAAACCCGGGCTGTGGCGGTAGTCCGGGAACCGTCAATTGCGCGAGTGACGGCACTAGAAATCCCGGAATATACGCAAACAGTTCGCGTCCATCCGATACCGAAAACGCATGCAACATGCCGTCGTTCCCGCCAACATAAATGGCGCCCGACGAGTCCTGCCGAATGCCCTTGCTCAACACCGGCGTGCTATTGAGGATCGCGCCCAGAATGGTCCGGCGTGGGCGAAAGATGCCATTGGCCTGGCCTGTTTCATCAGACCGTACGCCGCGTAAATACGCCACGCGCCGCTCCCCGAGTCCATCCGGATTGCCCTCGGTTGGCGACTGGCTCAGCCATTTCTGTTGTCGGGCAGACAGCGCGGACCAGGTGAATCCGATGGTTTTTCCAGAGCCCTCGTCGATGGTGTAGATGCTGCGGCCAGACGCAGTTGGACTCTGGCTGCCGGGATCGACAGCCCATTGGTTCGCTACTTCCCATAGCGACTCAGAAGCCAGTGCCAACGTACCGGCGCCTTCCCGACTGACCGCATATTTGCGCAAGCTGCCAGAAAAATCGACCGACTCGAAGCCGCCGCGAAACAGGAATCTGCGAGTCTCGTCGACGGTCTGTTGCGACACTGTCAGGCTGGCAGACGATGACGGAGGCACATTCAAACGTGGCCTGGCGCCATGCTGCGACATACTGCATTCGAAAAATTTTAATTGCGCGACGGCGTTCAAACTAACGCCAATCAACAGCAAGCCCATCAGCAAACTCCAGCGACAAATCATGATCCATTTCCCTTGCGGTAGTAAGACTGCAAGACAACCTGGCTAGTGCCACTGGCACCAAAGCCGATTGCCGTGATGCGATAGAAGTACTCCGGCTGCTCGGCACTTTCGCCGACCTGCCGATAACGCATCAGTTCGATCAGGTAGCGCGGCAGCCTGGCCGGCAACATGCCGACGCCAGTCTGCATGGAGCGCCCGGTGAAGCGGCCGTAGGCCACAGTCGTGGCGGCAGCTTCGTCTGACAAGTCGACCTGTTGCCAAGCCGGCGCTACGCTAGCGTCTGCCAGCCTGCACAAGCCCTGATAAGGATTGCGGCCACCGCGCTGACACAACGGCTCCTGTTCCTGCGGAAACCCCGCCATGCTGCGCCGGCCAAACAGTGCGCTACGCGACAGGCGCAGATCGGGTGAGTTTTCGATATCCATTTCTGCGTCGAGCAGTCCTGCCTCGGCGGCCTGAAGAGCGATATCCTGATCACGCTGACTTCGCGCTGCCTTCTGCTCCTGTAGTCCGATCTGTACCGCGGAAACAGCCAGCAGCGTGGCGACCATCAGCCAGATCAGCACGACGATCAGGGCGATACCGCGCTGTGACGAGGTCGTGATGGCCGTCATCGCGCCGGATTTCGAACGGGAATGGTTGTGCTGAACACCTTGCGTAAGCGCTTGCGGTCCTGAAGCGGCAGCATCGCTTCGTTGATACGGACACCCGGATCAATCGCCGCCATCGGCTCGCTGTACGCCGAACCAAACAGATCGTGTGTCAGATTTGTGTTGTCAGCCCGAACCGGGTCCGAACTGCGCAGCAGTAAGGCGATCTTGATTTCACGGATATTTTTCCAGTGCGTCTGGCGGTTTTTGTCTTGCTCACGCTGCTGCAGCGTCACACCACGCAACGTCAGTTGAGCATCGAGCGCGTTGACCTGCGTGGCAGTCAGATAACGAACCGGTCGCGCTGCGTCACGCGGCCCGATACCGTAGAGAACCTGAAACGATTCAACACCCCGGGCAATGGCGGTCGATGACCACGCCTGGCGGCCAAGGTATTTGCAGTACAGCTCAGGCTCGCCACTGCTGCCGCGCGCGACGTAAAAAATACTCCAGCCCGGATTCGCCGAATTGCCTGACGCGGTTGAACCCGACGTTGAACCCGATGCTGATCCGACAGCGAAACCGGCACAATCGACCACTGATCCATCGTCGGTGCCAGCAAAACGCACTGCCAGTACATCACTGCCGTTGACCGCCGCAGTGACGGCATTGTCGATACCGACCGTGGTGCTTTTCAGCGAACGTGCATCCAGCCCGCTGATGGCGGCTTTGTCAGAGTCGATGCCGAAGTCCAGCACGCTGGCCAGGCCCGGATCGACGAACCCCGCCTGCCGGACCGCACGAACAATGCGATCGATCCCGTAACGCCCGGTTTCCGACAGCTGTACGCTGTTCTCCTGCAGGACATAGGCACGCCGGCTTGCGAGGAAAACCGTGCCGGCAACGGCGATGACCAACACGCCCAGCCCGAGCGCGAGCAAGAGTTCGATCAGGCTCAATCCGGTTTGCCCGGAGTCGGGACGAGGGAGAGCGCTCGATCGGATCGCCATGGTGTTCATCCGGTACGCCTAATCAGCATGTAACGCCAACATCGGCGCAGAGGAATTACTGCCAGCCATGCGGTCTTGCCAGCCCAGCTTGATCCAGAGCGGCGCGCTGGAAACCCCATTGGCATCACAGTCCCAGCGCAGGGCCTTGATGGACTCTTGCCATGGCGTGGTGTCGCGGCAAATCCGCACTCGTCCGGCTGGCAGCCGCGCCTTGATTCTGGCTTTCCAGTCTTCCATGTTGAATAGCGCGAGTTGCGCAGTGCTGCAGGACGCCGCGAGTCCGTAGCAACTGACGGCGGCGCTGTCGGCGCTGTTGGCGCTATCGGGGGCTGCTGCATCGTAATCAAACCGCGCCATCAGGCTGACCAGGCTGGCATCACCGCGCAGTTGTTCCGCCAGTTCGGTGCCCAGACTGAATGCGACCGACTCGGCGTCGGCGTTCTGCGCAGCCCGCATGGTTGTCAGCAACAGGGCGAGCACGCCCAGCACACCAAGGGAAACAACGACCACCGAGATCAACACCTCGAGTAGTGAAAAGCCGCCAGGAGTCAGTCGCTGCATGAGTCAGGAAGAGAGTGGAAAGTGAGGCTCATGTTATGCAGAAATGCCCCAGGCAAACGCCTGCAAGTGCAGCGCTTGAGGAACATCAACGATCGCAAAACATGCACCAACGCTGACGTGGTGAATTAGAAACGCAATGCCCGACCAGTCCCGATATTTCGATCCGCCGCCGCTTCGGTACAATGGCGCCATGTCCGAATTCGATCTGATCGCGCACTACTTCACCCGCCCTGACCACAGCACCCCATCTGTCGTCCTCGGGATCGGCGACGACTGCGCCTTGCTGCAACCTGCGCGCCACTTGCAGGTAATTTCTACTGACATGCTGGTCGAGGGACGTCACTTTCTTGCGGGAGCAAATCCGTTTGCGCTTGGTCACAAATGCCTCGCAGTGAATCTGTCCGACCTGGCGGCGATGGGCGCCAAACCAGTGGGATTTACGCTGGCATTGTCGCTACCGTCAGTCGATGAAGCCTGGCTGCAAGGCTTTTCGGCCGGACTATTTGCACTGGCCGACCAGCATGGCTGTACGCTCGTTGGCGGCGACACGACCAAGGGTCCGCTGGTGATCTGTATCACGGTCTTTGGCGAGGTTACCGCCGAAGGCGCACTGCGGCGAGATGCCGCGCAGGCCGGTGACGATCTGTGGGTATCAGGCACGCTCGGTGATGCTCGACTGGCACTGGCCTACCGGCGCGGCGAGATCGACCAGGATAGTCAGTCACTCGCATTGGCAGCACCGCGCATGGACATGCCGACACCGCGCGTTGCGCTCGGCATGGCGCTGACCGGGATTGCCCGCGCTGCCATTGATATTTCCGACGGCCTGGGTGGCGATCTGAAACATATTTTGTCGCGCTCGTCAGTCGGTGCGACCCTGAACATCGATATGTTACCGGCTGGCCCAGCGCTGGCAACCCAATCGCCGGACCTCCGACGTGAATACTGCCTGGCGGGCGGAGATGATTACGAATTGTGTTTTACCGCGCCCGTTGCGCAACGTGCCGCCGTTCTCGAAGCAGCCAGCAGCGCGCAGACAGCGGTGACGCGAATCGGCCAGATTGACAGCGTGCCAGGCCTGCGTATCAGCGACAGCGAAGGTCGCGCCCTGACCTTGTCGTTTCCTTCTTTCGACCACTTCACCACACCATGACGACACTGGAGCAAGGCCAGGCGGCCCGCATCAAAAAACCGACCAGTCGCTTCATGCTGGCCCATCCCGCACACATCCTTGCACAGGGATTTGGTAGCGGCCTCTCGCCAGTCATGCCGGGAACCAGCGGTACGCTGTTTGCGTGGCTGTCATTCACTATGCTGAGTCAGCGCTGGCCGGATTTTTTTACTGCGTCCCATTGGGCACTGGTGATTTTGTTGTCCTTTGTCGTGGGCGTCTGGGCCTGCGAAAAAACCGGACGGGATCTTGGCGTTGCCGACCACGGCAGTATGGTGATTGATGAAATCGTCGCCTTCTGGATCGTGCTGTTACTCCTTGCACCGATGAGCTTCAAGACGCAATGCTGGGCATTCCTGTGGTTCCGCTTTTTCGATATGGTCAAGCCGCCGCCTATCGGTTATTTCGACCGCCATCTGAAGGGCGGATTTGGCGTGATGTGGGATGACATCGTCGCGGCATTTTTTACGCTACTGGTGTTCGCGCTGTGGCGAAATGCCATCCAGTAGCGCTTGTATCCGTGCTGCGTGCATCTGCGTCGCAGCTCACGCATCATTGGCCAGCGTGTGACTGGGCGACCAGTCGTTCTCGCAAGCAGAAGACGCCAGCTACTGACGCCTGCAACAACGACTGGTGACCGAAAGCCGGAACACTGGCTGGCGGAAAATGCTTATTTGTAGACGCCGCTACCGAGAATGACATCCCCCACTTTTTCAACGTAGCTGGCCTTTTGCTCCACCGCTTTTGTGACCGGATTAGGCCACTTGTAATCAACCCAGCCGTTGCCAGCCTTGCTATTGCCGACTTCGATGAAATTCTTGACGATGGCCTTGCCATCGGCATCACGCAAGTCGATCAGATTTTTACCGATCAGCTTCGCGTTTGCGCCGTGTGCAAGATTGGTACCGTCGCCGTTGGCGCTATAGGCAAAAATGTATAAATCCCGATCGACAAACGGCCCGTCCGGTTTGTTGAACTCGGCGAATGACTTCTCTTTCCCGTTTTCTTTCAGATAGGCTGCAGCCTTCTTGACCAGTGCGACTGCTTCTTCGCGTGACCCTTTTTCGGCTGCCAGGGCAGTGCCAGTCATGGTCAGTGCAAAGAGAGTCAACACCAGGCTTCTCAACAAATTTTTCATGGGGATTTTCCTTCATTTGAGGGTTGGTAAACATAGCGCATTGTTTGCGCCTTTTGCATCGTTAGAGCCAGATCCGGAGATTCGACCATCTCGATGCTAACGGACTGACTCGATTTCATCATGAGAGTTCATAAACCAAAGTACTTATTTGATCACCGAAGTCAGTGTTTTTTTTCGCCAACTCACCCCATGCACTGCCTTTTTTCTATTGAATGCGCTGTCATTTTGCCGATAAAGTACCGGCAACGTGCCAGGATTCCCGTCTCATGCGTTAACATGCAACAACTAAACTGCCTGGATCGTCCTGCCATGGATCAATCCGCAGTAACCCGCATGCGTCGATTTTATTCACGACATTTGATTAACACTTCGTACCGAACAGGATAGACATGACCAACATACCCGCAAAACCAAAAACCATCGACAGCAAAGCGGTCGTTCTGCCGCCGGCAAGGCAGGCAAAAATACCGATCGTGTCGTCCTCGCATCTGGCCTCGGGACGCAGTGCTGAACTGAGCGAGTTCGAATTCGGGATGATCATTGCCGGCAACGCATTCAATCGCTGGGCAGTGCGCTGTATTTCAGCGGTCGGCGTGAAAGACATGACGATTACCGATGTACTGGTTTTGCATCACATCAATCATCGTGCACGCGAGAAAAAACTGGCGGATATCGCCTTCATCCTCAACATCGAGGACACGCATATCGTCAATTATTCGCTGAAAAAATTGCAGGCACTCGGTCTCGTGAAGACCGAAAAACGGGGGAAGGAAGTGCTGTATTCCACCAATGAGCAAGGACAGGAAGTCTGCAAGCGCTATTTTGAAATTCGCGAGCAGGTACTGGTATCTGGCCTGACCGGCGACGGCACCGAGAGCTTCGAGCTGAGCGAACTGGCGCGTTTCCTGCGTATCCTGTCAGGCTTGTACGAACAGGCCGCGCGTTCGGCAACATCACTGTAAAGCGTCGGCAGGCAGGGAGCCTGCCGGACTAATACCCCAGCGCCCGTGCAGAGCGATAAAACACAAAGCTCACGACCCACGCCAGCGTCAACGGCCACACCAGGGCAAGCAGCGTGAACGACATGCTGCGGGACTCGGTACGAATGGTGGCGATGGTCGACAGGCACGGCGTGTAGATCAGCGTGAACAGCATGAAACTGTAGGCCTGCACCCAGTCGATCTGGGTCGCCATGGTGCTCATCAGCGCGCTGCCATCAAGTCCGTAAATAACTGCCAGCGAACCGATCACGATTTCCTTGGCAACGAAGCCGAAAATCAGCGCAATCGCCAATTGCAGGTTGATGCCGATCGGGTCCAGTATCGGTGCCAGACTATGGCCGAGCCAGCCGGCAACAGTGCCACTGCTGGCGGGTGCGACATTGGTTGGGAAATTGGTCAGGACGTACACCAGCACCACACCCAGAATGATGAATTTCGTGGCCCGATGCATGAAGTGATGCACTTCCTGCCAACCGCGCAGCACCAGTTGGCGCCATGTCGGAAAGCGGTACGGCGGCATTTCAAGTATGAAGGGTTCGCTGTTGACGAACTTCGATTTGAACAGCAGTGCGCTCAATAAAGTTGTGGCAAAACTCATCAGGTACAGGCTGAACAGCACCAGCGGCGCTTGCCGCGGCGTGAACAGCGCTGCGATGAAAAACACGAAGACCTGCAACCGCGCCGAGCAAAGCGAGAACGGTATCACCAGCATCGTCAGCAACCGCAACGGTCGCGAGCGCATCACGCGCGTTCCCATCAAGGCCGGCACGTTGCAGCCGAACCCCATCAGCACCATCACGAAACTGCGCCCGTCCAGCCCGAGCTTGGCCATCAGCGCATCCATCAGGAAGGCCGCGCGCGAGAGGTAACCGCTATCTTCAACGAGCGCCATGAACAGAAAAAACAGTACGATCAGCGGCACGAAACTGGCCACGGTGCCGACGCCATTGTAGATTCCGTCGAGTAGCAAACCAGTGATCGGCGCCGGCAGCCCTGCCATCAAGGGCTCAAGTGCCGAGGTACGAAAGAGTTGCAACAACCAGGCAACGCCATCCTGAACAGGCTTGCCAAGAATGAAGATGCCCTGAAAAAGCAGGAACATGATGAAGAAGAAAATCGGCATGCCCGCGACCGGGTGCAACAGAACCCGATCCATTTTTTGTGTCAACTGATCCGATGCGTGCGCGGGGATTTGCACCGAAGCGCCGACGATCTGCGCCATCGACGATTCCAGCTCGGCTTCGTTCAGCGGGCTGCTGGCAAGGTTGATGGAGACCGGCGGACGCGCGGTGCTCAGTGCCTTCTGAATCAGTTGGTAAGCGCCCTGGTAACCGTTACCGTATTTTGCGGAGACCAGCGTCACAGGACAGTCGAGCATCGTGGAGAGCTGCTTGGTGTCAATCGTGATGCCCAGTTTTTTGGCCTCGTCCGACATGTTCAGCAGCACCACCATCGGCACGCCGAGGTTTTTTAGTTGCAGCACCAGACTAAGCTGCCGTTCAATTTGGGCAGTGTTGAGGATCACCAGTGCGAGATCGACGGGATTGCTGGAGAGGAAACGGCGCACCACTTCCTCGTCCTCGGAAAACCCCTGCAGATCGTAAATGCCCGGCAAGTCGACCACGTCGACCATGCTGGCACCGATCAATACTTTTGCACCAAGCAGGTCGACGGTAATACCGGGCCAGTTACCCACCCGCGCTGAAGCGCCCGTCAGGCGATTGAAAAAAGTCGATTTGCCGGCATTCGGCATGCCCAGCAATGCAATGCGTTTCATGACGCTATCGACGCTCCGGCAGGAATGACCGCAGTAACTTGCACCCGCGCTGCTTCGGTTTTTCTGAGCATGATGTCGGTGGTGCCGACACGAACGTGCAATGGACCCGAGAAAGCCGCCGAGCGCAGCAATTGAACTTGCTTGCCGATCCGCAACCCCATTGCCGTCAGGCGCAGGTACAGCTCGTTTTGCGCATCCAGACCCGAAATCGTGGCGAATTCGCCGATGCGTAAGGTAGACAGGGAAAGAGCAGGATGCATGTGGATGCGCCTCAATGAGAATGGTTTGCATTATGCCACCAGCAGGGAAAAAAAGTAATCATGCTGTCGGGGACGAGATGGTGCCGACGCAAACAGGCATGAATGCTTTGGCAAAGAGGTACCTGCATGCAGTTCGGCAAACCTGATTCCGGGAGCCGCTCCGGTGAGCGCGCGAGGAAGCGGCGACGCTGGCGATAGTGGTGATCTAGGCGGCCATCCTGATTTACTTGTACTCAACCTTTTATAAAAACATTGGAACTGCGCGACAGCGCTTCGCCACAGAGTTTGTAATGGCGCTAACTATTAATACGTAAGCACCTCCGAAATATTCCGCAAATTTAGCGCTTCGACTTCAATGAGGTAGGTTATATGGACACTGTTAACGGGAGTTCACCGGTTGGGATAGCGCAAGTGTCACCGGCTGGAACTAGCGGCGAGCAGGTCCACGTCGCACCAGCGCAACCGGCTCCGATTCGACTGGGTTCATCACAACCTTTCAATGCACGACTTGGTGGCGGAAGCGACAACGGCGGTCGCAATCGCTTGCTTTCAGCCTGGAATAAAAACAAGAATTCGCAACCCAACATTACAACCGCCAATAACAAAACTAAAAAACCTGCTGGCTTACCCGCAACTAACAATAGCCAACAAGTCACGAACGTTCAAAATAGCAATACCAGCAACATTCCCACTGCAACCTCAGACCTGATCGCCGCATTTGGACAGAATCTTCGGCATGCTTTGGATATCGAGACCAAAGCCGCTGGCGACGTCGCAGCCCAGGCAGATGCACAGGCCGCACGCGCATCGAGATCATCGGACACCTGGAACAAGCATTAGTAGTGATCGCGGCAGCAAAAAATCCATTGACGCCATCACATCGTCGACATGCTGAAGGATTGCCGCGGACCAGGCGAATGGAGGGGCCGACGAAAAATGTCGGTAATTGCGGCCCTGACGACAAACTGATTAAATTTTTTGTCACAGCAATTTTTTTGATGTACCGCACTATTGGCAATACGCCAACATCATCAAACATGACGCCGATCAAATCGATCCGATCGCCGTCCACGCTACACCTCTACGCACTGCCCATCTGATTTTTACAGTCTTTTAAAAAGGCACCGCCATGGAATCCGTCAGCCCAGTGAGTCTTGCGCGTACTTCCCCCGTTGAACCATCGAATGTGCGGATCGAATACAACTCGCCCACTCGCGCCGATACGATGGCTTTCGAACAGGCCATGCAGCGCCACTTACCATCCGCGCCAGGCATAACCCCTGCCGATGCAGGATCAGACAAAACATCGTTGTCTGGTCGCATTGTCGGCCGGGCCACCGAACTGGCCAGCGAGGTGCAAAAGGATCAGCAATATGTCTCCAGAATGCTGGAGCATGCCACCCAGACCGGTGACCAGATGGTCATGATGAAGGCAATGCTGGCGCTCAACGATTATCAAAACCGCGTTCAGGTTGTTTCCAAGACCATTTCCAAGGCATCGACCTCGGTGGACCAGCTCACACGGATGCAATAAATCATGTGCCCTGTCCATCTCGCGCGACTCGATGCCATCTGTACTTTTCGTACAGCTACACGGTGGCTGCTACAGGCGGTCTTGCTCACACTGCTATGGGGTTGCAGCCAGATCGCCAATCTGGAAACCAATCTGCACGACACCGATGCCAATGAAATTGTTGCCTTGCTCAGGCACAACGGCATTGAGGCAAAGAAAGTCACCGCGAAAGAAGGCATAACGCTGACGGTACGCGAACTGGACGTCTCGCGGGCAACCGACCTCATGCGCGCCGCCGGATTGCCCAAGCGTTCGCTGTCGAATCTGGGAACGGTGTTCAAGAAGGAAGGCATGATCTCGACGCCGCTGGAAGAGCGCGTGCGTTACATCCATGCCTTGTCGCAGGAGCTGGAATTCACGTTGCAGCAATTCGATCATGTTGTCAGTGCACGGGTGCATGTCGTTCTGCCAGAGCGCATTGCACCCGGCGAGCCGATCCAGCCCTCGTCGGCCGCGGTGTTCATCAAATACACCGAACCGTTTGACGAGGACACCAACATTCCACGCATTACCAACCTGGTCGCATCCAGCATACCGGGCCTGTCGAGTATTGAAGGTCGCATGAAAGTCTCAGTCGTGCTGGCTCCTGCCGGCAAAGTACAAACCGGAATCGAGTGGGAGTCAGTCGGACCGTTCATGGTCCAGCGGGAATCGGCGGCAGGGCTGATGTGGGTCATGTCATTAATGGCATTCGTCGTCTTTCTGGCCTTGATCGCTGTGGCGTTGCTATTGCTGAACCGGCTCCCGGCAGGCAAAAAGCTCTTCGCTGCACTGGCACTGCGGTTCCCACGTAAAGCCAAGGTGGCCACGTGATGGTCACGGACGCCTTCATCGACTGGTGGTTTGCACCCTGGAACCATGCCGGTGAGGATGCGCCGCCCATTCCCGGCGACGATGCGGTCGGCAAGCGCGATGCCTATCGCAACTGGTGTGCGGAGGCGCATGTCGCGAGTGATTTTCCGCTGCAATTCGATCCGGCCTGGAGCATCGTCGCCGGCATCGAACAAGCGCAACTGCAGCACACGGCGAGTCTGTTCATGGGCTTGATTGCCGCACGCCAGCCAGACCAGTCGGTCCTGCGCAGTTTGCCTTTCGACGATCAGAAATGGTGCTTGTCGATTGCCGCCACGCAGCCATTGCAACCGTTTTCCGTGAACCATCCGCAGAGCCAGGACGACGTTCACACGCGCGGATTGGCGGAACTGGCGATCCGCCTGGAACAGGGGTTCCCGGGTCTCTGGTCACGCTTGCAGCTTGGATTGCCGCTAGCAATCCGGTCTGCTGTAGCAATCCGCATGCAAAATTGCTGGGCGGATCAGAATCAGATCGCCCGTTCATCCATCCGGTCGCAGCGCTGCTGGCGCTGGTGCCGTCAACGCAGCGAGGCCCATTCATGACATTCTGCATCGACACCATTGCGCATGACGCCGCCCTGCGGCCCGACCACGGCCTGTTGCGCATTGCCGCCCTGTGCGTCACGTCCGATGCCGACGCCAATGCGCGCCGACTCCATGATGAGGCGCGCGCCGCCGCCGACACGATCCTGCAGGAAGCGCATCAGCAGACCCGCCAGATCACCGAGCGCGCAGAGCAGCAGGCACTGGAACGCATGCGCGGTTTCATGGCGGCATTCGATACGCAGTACGCTGCGTTTTCGGAACGCTCGCAAGCATTGGTCATCCGGCTGGCGCTCGGTTTATTCGATCGGCTGATCCTGTCGATCACCGACCGCGAGCGCGTCGAGTCGCTGGTCAAGCGACTTGCGCTGGAAGCACCGGCAAAATTGAGCGAAGCCATGCTGCACCTGCATCCGTCGGATATGGCGCATCTGCCCAACCCTGAATGGCCAGTCAAAGCCGATACCGAAATGGCTCCCGGCACGGCCTTGCTGGTTGCCTCCAGCGGCGAGTGGCGCATGGAATTCGATGTCGCTGTTGCAACGCTCAAGTCGACACTGCAACGTGTTGCCGACGAATCGGTGCCACCCTGACACGCCCGCGACGCGCTGTCACGACACCTTCACGAGTGGTACAGTTGATCTGTCCGGAATGCGCGCGACTTGCATTCCGGAGGCACCCGAATCAGCGAACCCAAGGAGCTCGACGTAATGGACACGATCATCGATCTGGCGGCGCAAACTGGCCAGGCATTGCAGCAACGCGGACTTTTACTGGCAACGGCGGAATCCTGTACTGGCGGCGGCGTGGCCCAGGCCATCACTGAAATCGCCGGCTGCTCCGAATGGTTTGATTGCGGTTTCGTGACCTACTCGAATGCTTCAAAAATTGACTTGCTGGATGTGCCCGACGCACTCATCGCCCAGCACGGAGCGGTCAGCGAAGAGATTGCCGCGGCGATGGCCGAAGGCGCACTCGCCAGCAGCAATGCGCATGTCACGCTGTCGACCACCGGCATCGCCGGCCCCGGCGGCGCAGTGCCTGGCAAGCCGGTCGGTACTGTGTGCTTCGGCTGGTCCAAAGGCGACCTCACGAAAACCGAGCGACGCGTCTTTGCGGGTGACCGGGCGAGCGTCAGGGAACAGACCGTCGCCTACGCGCTGCAGGGATTGCTGCGTTTCCTGGGACCGGCCTGATGCTGGAAAATTTCCGTACCACCCAGTTCGATGTCAACGGCGTAACGATCCATTGCCAGCATGGCGGCAAGGGTCCGCCCCTGCTCCTGCTGCACGGATTTCCGCAAACCCATGTGATCTGGCACAAGATTGCGGATCGCCTGGCCGAGCACTACACACTGGTCATGCCCGACCTGCGCGGTTACGGAGATTCCTCAAAACCACCCGGCGAAACACACCACGCCAATTACGCCAAACGGGTGATGGCGCAGGACATGGTCGATGTCATGCACGCGCTCGGTCATGCGCAATTCCTACTGTGTGGACACGATCGTGGCGGGCGGGTCGCGCACCGGCTGGCACTGGACCATCCGCATGCAGTACAGAAGCTGATGCTGATCGACATTGCGCCCACCCGCACGATGTACGAAGCCACCGACAAGACCTTTGCGACGTTGTATTACCACTGGTTCATGCTGATCCAGCCGGCACCGCTACCAGAAACCCTGATCGGCAACAGCGCGGATTTTTTTCTGGACACCACACTGGGTGGCTGGGGTTCGGGCGGCACGTCCTTCATAGACCCGGCCGCGATGGCGCAGTATCGGCGCTGTTTTTGCACACCTGCCGCGATCCATGCTGCCTGCGAGGATTACCGTGCCTCAGCCGGCATCGACCTTGAACATGACCGCGAGCCCGGCAAGATCAGCTGCCCGTTGCACCTGATCTGGGGCAAGCACGGCGTGGTCGGGCGCCTGTTCCATCCACTTGAGGACTGGCAGGAAAAATCGACTGCCAGCGTCACCGGCGTTTCTTTTACCGCCGGGCATTTCATTCCGGAGCAATCACCCGACTTGCTGCTGACCGAGATGCTGACTTTTTTCAGCCAGCACCAGCACGATAGCGATTGATTTCGTCGCGGGTAGCCAGCGCGACGCGCTGCGCTGCCTGCGCAAAATCTTCGCCCGTTGCCGGATCCGGCGTCGCATACAAAATTGCCCGCGACGAATTGATCATCATGCCGCTGCCGTCGGCAGTTTTTCCCGCTGTTACCGTTGCCTGCACATCGCCACCTTGCGCGCCGATACCCGGCACCAGCAATGGCATGTTGCCGACAATGGCGCGCACCTGCGCGAGCTCGTGCGGAAAGGTCGCACCGACGACCAGACCACACTGACCGTTGCTATTCCACTTCTCGGCCACCAGACGGGCGACGTGCTGGTACAGCGGCGTGCCATCAATCTGCATGAACTGCAGGTCCGAGCCGCCCGGATTGGAGGTGCGGCACAGTACGATCGCGCCACGGTCCTTCCATTCCAGGTAGGGTGCGATCGAGTCATGGCCCATGTACGGATTGACGGTGACGGCATCGGCGCCATAGCGCTCGAAGGCTTCGCGTGCGTACTGCTCGGCGGTGGCGCCTATGTCGCCACGCTTGGCGTCGAGCACGATTGGCAAATGCGGATAGTGCGCACGCAGATACTCGCAGATGGCTTCGAGCTGGTCTTCGGCTCGCAACGCGGCGAAGTACGCAATTTGCGGTTTGAAGGCGCAGGCCGATGCGGCGGTTGCGTCAATGATGGCAATACAAAACTGCAGGATCGCATCGGGCTGGTTGCGCAGATGGACGGGCAATTTATTCAGATCGGGATCGAGGCCGACGCACAAGAGCGAATCATTGGTATGCCAGGCTTCGTTGAGTTTTTTGATGAAAGTCACGACAGGATCCGGGAGTGTTAATGCGCGCATTGTAGCGCGGCCCATGGGAGCGTTAGCCTGTCATCGCGTCAAAATGACACCTTGAGTTCGTTTCCATAGTTTGCTACCGTTGTTGTCACTTTTCACTTCCGGAGCGATTACATGTCCATGTCCTTGCGCGCAGTCTTCAAATGGTTGGTCATCAGTTTTTTTGTATCAACACTCAGCGCCTGCGGTTACAACGAATTCCAAAGCAAGGATGAAAGCACTCGCGCTGCCTGGGCCGAAGTCGTGAACCAGTATCAGCGTCGGGCCGATCTGATTCCGAACCTGGTCAACACCGTTAAAGGCTATGCCTCGCACGAACGTGAAACACTGGAAGCCGTCACCCGCGCGCGCGCCGCCGCCACCAGTTTCCAGATCACGCCAGAGGTGCTGAACAATCCGGAAGCCTTCAAGAAATTCCAGCAAGTGCAAGGCGACCTGTCTTCGGCGTTGTCGCGCCTGCTGGTGGTGTCCGAAAATTATCCGCAGCTCAAGGCAGATATCGGCTTCCGCGATTTGCAGTCGCAACTCGAAGGGACTGAAAACCGGATCACGGTGGCACGTCAACGGTATATCAAGACCGTCGAGGAATATAACGTGCTGGCACGCAGCTTTCCGACCAACCTGACAGCAAAAATGTTCAGTTACGCTGTCAAGCCTTCCTTCACGGTGGATAACGAAAAAGCCATCTCGACCGCACCCGCAGTCAATTTCGGCAAGTAGTGAAGATGCGGTCCCTGCATTTTTTGTTTGCTCTGATGCTGGCCTGTTGCCTGCCTCTGGCTACGGCACAGGAACTGGTCGCCGTTCCCGGACTGACAGGTCATGTGGTCGATAAGGCAGGCATGCTGGCAGCGCCAGAACGGGCCGCTCTGGATGACATGCTGTCTCAGTACGAAGCACGTACCGGCTCCCAGATTGCGGTGCTGCTGATCCCCAGCACAGCACCGGAAGCCATCGAGCAATACAGCATCCGCGTTGCCGACGCATGGAAACTCGGCCGCAAGAATGTCGATGATGGCGTGATCTTGCTGGTTGCCAAAGACAATCCGAAAGCATTGCGTCGCTTGCGCATCGAGGCGGGACGCGGCGTGCAGGGCTCGCTGACAGACCTGCAATCGAAACGCATTTTGCAGGATGTGATGGCGCCATTTTTTCAGCGCAATGATTTCAATGGGGGCCTGGCTGCTGGCGTGACGGCGATCATGGCGCTGCTGGACAAGGAACAATTCCCTGCCCCCCCTGCCGGCGCAGAACCGGCAACGGTCCAGAACGAGACGCCGGCTTCCTGGTTGCCGTTCTTGCTGCTGGGTGCATTCCTGTTGCTGGGCATGTTCAGACGAAGCAAGCGTGGGCGCGGCGGCAGCAATCTCGGCAATAACAGTTGGGGCAACACCGCCGGCGTCATCCTTGGCAGCCTGATCGCCAGTGGCGGCTCGCGCGGTTCGGGTGGTGGTTCGGGTGGCGGATTTTCTGGCGGCGGCGGCGGGTTTGATGGCGGCGGCGCCTCGGGAGATTGGTGATGCATTTGCTGAAACGACTATGGCGCCATGGCCTGACCACCTCTGCTGCAGGACGACGGGCGTTTCCACCAGCGACGCTGCGTGAAATCCAGACTACGATCGCCGGGGGTGAACGCGTCCACCGCGCCGAAATCAAAGTAATCATCGAAGCCGCATTGGATATGATGGACGTGCTTGAAAAAAAATCTGCGCGTGAACGTGCCCGCGAATTGTTTTCCGAATACCGGATCTGGGACACGGAAGAAAATTCGGGCGTGCTGCTTTACGTGAACCTGGCCGACCGCAAAGTGGAGATCATCGCTGATCGCGGCGTTAATACACTCCTGACGAGAACAGACTGGCATGCCGTATGCGCGATGATGACAAGCGGATTTGCCAGTAGTATTTTCCACGATAGTGTCATCGCCGCATTGAACGAATTGAACCGACTACTGCAACAGCACGCGCCCAGTCACAGTGCGACTGACAGTGGCGGCAATGATCTTTCCGATACGCCAGTGATGTTGTGACAAACGACCTGGGTGCCATGGGATGAACACTGTCACCAGCTTCCGTCCGCCCCATCAACTTGCCTGGCATCGATAGCAAATCGCCGACCATACATTGACGTTTATTAAACATCGCCGATCCATAACCAGTAGCGATAAAAAACTTACTGCAGAAGTAACGCGCTGAACCCTGAAAACTCTCTACAATCTGGCCCATGCGGAAAATGCAAGCAACTGTTAGTACAATTCTTTCTTTGCAATCAACCCTCACGCCGACCTTATTCGTCAGCCAGCATGTAGCCCACTATGATTAGAATTCTGGTAGTCGATGATCACGCAGTAGTCCGTGCAGGCGTCCATTATTTTGTTGACGATATTCCTGACATGGAAATTGGCGGCGAAGCCGGCACCGCCGAAGAGGCGATACGCCTGATTCGTGCCGAGGAATGGGATATCGTCGTGCTGGACATTGCAATGCCCGATAAGAGCGGCGTCGAAGTACTCAAGCAAATCAAGCGCGAAAAACCGGATCTGCCCGTACTGATTCTCAGCATGCATCCCGAAAATCGCTATGCGGTCCAGATCCTGCGCAGTGGCGCCAGTGGTTATGTCCAGAAAGAAGCGCTCGCCACCGAACTGGTGAATGCGATCCAGACCATCATGCGTGGCCATAAGTACATCAGCTACGCAGTGGCCGAATTGCTGACGATGGATCCTGACATCAACACCCAGAAGCCGCTGCACGAAACACTCTCGGCCCGCGAATACGAGATTTTCTACAAGCTCAGCCAGGGTGAAGGCGTCACCCGGATTGCCGATGAACTCTGCCTGAGTGTCAAGACCGTCAGCACTTACCGCGCGCGGGTATTGCAGAAAATGAATATGACCAGCAATGCTGACATTATTTATTACGCCATCAAGCAAAATCTGATCGACTAAACCTTCGTCGACACACAACGACGCAGACCACCGCCTGGATGCATGACAAGGACACTCCATTGAATCAACCGCTGTCACCACCACTACAGATCTTTTTGATCGAAGACTCCAGCCTGGTGCGTGAATTGGTCATCGAAAGTTTTGCAGAAATACCCGGCGTGCTACTCGCCGGGACTGCCGATTCTGAGGATGACGCGTACGCTCACCTCACTGTGCAGCCTTGCGATATTCTGATTCTCGATATCCAGCTTCGCCAGGGAAACGGCATCAGCCTGCTACGCCGACTGGGCAAGCCCGCAGCAGAGTCACGTCAAATCAGAATCATCTTCAGTAACAATGTCAGCAAAGGCTATCGTCGACTGGCAGAGCAACTCGGGGTGCAATTCTTTTTCGACAAGACTTGTGAATTCACCCAGATGCGCAGCTTGCTCGAGCAACTGGGTCTGGGCGGCAGCGCAGATGGTATCGCTGGCTAAAACAGGAACCTGTAAAACGAGCATCACGACGCCTTACATCAATTCCCTTGAAGTGTTTCCTGTCGGTGTAATCCCACACGGAAATGGGTGATGCGCTGATTAGAAAATCTTGCTCTCTCTGTAACCATGGCCCATCGAAATTCTCACCATCAAGAGGAGATACGCATGGCACAGGGACTCAACGTTTGCGCACCAAAGACACTGAACGCACGAACCACCGTGGGCAGTATCGACAGTTTGAAACATGCCGGCCGCGACCCACAGCGTACGGTCACGCGCGTGGCAGCCGCGGTCCGGATTGCCGGACTGTATGGCCATAATCCAAAACAGAACAACTTGCTGTCCGGCCTGCCGTCAGAGGACTATGAACGTATCCTGCCGCATCTGGAATTGATTCCCATGCCACTCGGCATGGCGGTATGCGAGGCCGGCGTCGAAATGGACTATGTCTATTTCCTGACCAGCAGCATCGTCTCCCAACTCTACGAATCACGCGACGGCACGGCAACGGAAACTGCGGTAATCGGCCACGAAGGCATCGTTGGTGTGACGCTCTTCATGGGCGGCGGAACCTCGCTCAATCGTGCTGTCGTAAAAAGCGCGGGGTACGGATTCCGCATGAAAGCGAAAGTATTGAAGGACGAGTTTTACCGCGGTGGCGCTTTGCAATCATTGCTGCTGCGTTACACCCAGGCTCTGCTTACCCAAATGTCGCAAACGGCCGTCTGTAACCGGCACCATAGCGTGGTACAGCAATTGTGCCGCTGGTTGCTGCTGAGTCTCGACCGTTTGCCGTCGAATGAAATGAGCATGACGCAAGAACTGATCGGCAACATGCTAGGCGTGCGACGTGAAAGCGTTGCTGATGCCGCGGGCAAACTGCAAGACGAAGGCTTGATCCATTACACCCGTGGCCATATTTCGGTCATGAACCGGCCCGGACTCGAAGCCCGTGTCTGCGAGTGCTATGCAGGTGTCAAAGCCGAATACGATCGCCTCTTGCCAGCGTCGAACAGAGTCTGATAACACAATGCCGACATCGCTCGGGCATTGATGCAAACCAAAGGCACAGCGACCGTAACACACGATGATCACTCGACGGCAAGCGCGAACAGCTTGGTCTGAACGCCCGGCATCCTTGAATCAAGGCTAGGAAAACCGGACAAAGGACAGCGACTCGGCCGTCGAACGTGTTACCTGAACCCACCTGAGGAGAAATCGATGAACTTCATTATCTGGATCGTGATCGGCGGCATTCTGGGATGGCTGGCAAGTATCGTGATGAAAACCGATGCACAGCAGGGCATGCTGCTCAACGTCATCGTCGGTATCGTCGGCGCCCTGCTCGGTGGCTGGATGTTGGCGCCGCTGTTCGGTACCGGAACCATCAACATGAATGATTTCAGTATTACTTCCTTGTTGGTGTCGTTTCTCGGGGCGCTGGCGCTGCTGGCCATAGTCAATTTGCTGCGACGAGGAAAAATACGCTAACAGATGGGAATGCCGGGAATGCCGGAGCGACAAGGGGAAGCAGCCAGGACTGCTTCCCCTTTTTTATTGGAAACAGCGCCGCCGGCAGCTGCACAAGATGCCCATGCTGATCGCACTATTGATGACAGCTCGGGCTCGCCGGGCTCACCGGAACGTCGTTGCGGGCACGCTATCTGGCCTCACTCCGCCAGTAATTCGACGTCGAGGTAGGAATATCGATCCACGCCATCGAGCCGTCCTGGCAGAAACAAGGTTTCCTGGAACATCGTCGCGACGCTCAATGCAAACTCCGTATCCAGTTCACTAACGTCGAGTTGCTCCACCCTGCTCACCTGACCAGAGGGTGCGACGTAAATCCGCAATCGTATGGGCAAGCCGGACACTGGCTTGACGCCGATCCGTTGCAAGTCGGGGGCGGATACCGGCGTGGGTCTGCGTTCCATCATCACGGACGGCAAATAGACAGGATCAGTACCTGGATCGGCGGCTGCACTGTCCGTCGCGACGTCTGCAGGCAGCGAGACATCACTGATGGCCGGCGTGCTGCGTTGTTGAGGCGAAACCGAACCCGCCACGGCATGTTGCAACGGCTCCTGCAGATCAGCCTGGCCGGACACCAGACTGACCTGCAGGAGCGGCGCTTCCAGCCCCTGCCTGGTCGTAACAGGCAATGGCACTATCACCAGAGCTGCCACTGACAGATGCAGCAGCACCGCCCCGGCGATCAACATCGCTGTACGGAAAAATCCGGGAATCACCGCAGCCGCATGTCAATTTGCCGTCGGCAATTCACGCCAGTTGAGTTTTTTGATGACGCTGGAAACCCGATCCGGGCCTTCGATATTACTCACCTGCAGCTGGTTATTCCCACCGAACAGTTTTATTTTCCCGTTGAGATTGGCGAAGCTGAGGTCGGTCACCACACCGCCCAGTTTGCTGGAAAATGCAATCTGCGTGCTCACCCCCGTGGCATCCGTGGTGGTCAGTATGCTTTGACCAGTACCGAAGTTGACGGCAAAAATCCGGTTCGTCCCCGACGGATTGCAGGCGTCACCATTCGGCAGGTTGGCGGCAAATGCCACCACACCATAGTTGACCGTCGGATTGACATTGATGCGCTCGGCAACCCTGTTTGCGTTCTGTGACAGATCGAAATACCAACCGAGCGGATTGGCCGGTGCCGAGCCAATTCCCGTGAGCAGACTGGTGTTGGCATTGAGATCTGCGCGTCCAATCGGAAAGGATTTACCTGTCGGCAAAGTGCTGCTGGTGTAAAAGTTGTCGATCCCTCCATCCGCAATCGCATAGAACGATTGAATCTGACTGTTCGCAATGTCGCTGTTGTCGAGCAAGCGACCTGTTCCGACCAGCACATAGCGTTTTTTGGAATCGGGCTGCAATTCAATGAGCGGTCGTGTGGTCACTGGCTGCACCTGACCTGACGGATCACGTAATACAGCGATGCGTTGCGGCGCGGAATAGCTTCCGGTCGTTCCACTCAAATCGAGACGCCAGACGTTCCCGTTCAGGTCGCCGGCATAGACCGCACTGGCTGTTCCATCGGAAAAGTCCGGCGTGTAGCCAGAGGCGTAAGTGAGTCCGGCCTGCGCCGAGGAAGAACCAAATCCGGTCGAGATTTTTTCCAGCAACGCGCCATTGGCAGGGTTGATGATAAAAAAGTAGCCAACGCCATCGGCATTGTTATACCCGGAGGTCAAAACGACGACCCAGCCATATTTTTGGGTTTTGAAGACATTGGCATCGCCATACGAATACCCCATGTCACTGTCGGTGAATTCCCAAAGTACCTTTTTGGCGAGTTCGCCTTCAGAGGTCCAGGCCGACGGATCAGTGACATCGATGGCGTAATACCCCTTGCCACCTTTGCCCAGACCGCCGATCAGGACCGAACGCCAGTTCGGTGCTGCGCTCTTGGTACCGCCGGTCCTGGCAAGATCCATATCGAATACCGCAGGTGTCTGGTCGACCAGATTGTGATGCACGAAATTCGGCGTGCCGAGCGAAGCCAGCCCTGATACAGGCCCGCTGGTCAAGGTACCGTAAGCAAAGCTCGGGACATACGCGAACAACTCCGTACCGCCTCCGCCGCTCTGCGATCGCGTGCCATCAAACGCATGCATCATGCCGTCGTTGGCACCGACATACACCACGGTCTTGCGATTGGCGTACGCAGTACGGAAGGCGCCAAAACCTGGATTGGTGCTTTCGGTCAGGATGGCTTCCGGCGGGCCTACTGCGGTCAGTTTCGAGTTCACGATATCGCCCAGCACGGTAGTCCGATTCCGATACACGCCATTGGTTTGCGCCAGCTCGCGGGTTCGGTTGCCACGCAGATAAGCAAGATAATTGACGGCCGACTGCGACGCTGTCGGCACGCCGGCTACGTTGGCGAAGGTCGCATAGTTGGTACGCAAATTCAGGATGCTACTCAGCGCCAGATTGATATCCTGAAAAGGCAGACCGGCTCCGGTAATCGTGCAGCAGGTGACGATTTTGCGCGACGCTTGCGCGTCAAGCACGTTTTTGGCATTCCACTCAACCGTGTAGGTCGGATTGCCGAGCGCATCGAAAACCGCACTGTTGCCAATGACATCACCAGACCACGATGCGGCGTCATATTTCGACTGGTAACTGGCATTGCCGGCGGTATTGACCCGGGCAGATGTGGAGGAAAATGCGGTGGTGGCTTCCTGCAGCTGGCTGGCAATACTGGCGAAAGCGGTTTGCAGGCCAGCGACCATTTTGTCGGCGGCACTGGCATCGTAATAGTTGTCTGGACGCTTGTCCGCGCCATAGGTATCGGCATTGTTATGCCACATCGCGTCTGTCAGCGGGGTCGTCGTGGCGCCGACCGTCAGCACGTTCGTCGTATTGGTCGTTGCATACGGCACGAACCCAGTTGGTACCTTGAAGCCGCCGTATTTGGTGGCCAGATAAAACTGGTTTTTGGCGGCGTACCCTGACTCCAGCACATCGAGCCAGAATGTGGAGACTGTCTGGATGCCGGTCTTGCTGCCATCCGCATTTTTAAAATCGCCTGGCCGTATGTCGCTGGTATGCGCATCGTAGGCGATTCCCGCCATGAAATCGGTAGGCTGGGTCCCGCGCGGGAGCACGTACGAACCAAGGTTGGCAAGCCCTTCGAGCTTGCCCACCATGTCGGTGGCAGTTTTGACATTGATACTCGCGTCTGCCGACACTTCGGACGGCATGGCTGGCTCATTGGTACGAATCGTACTGCCGGGCAAATTGGCATCGCGATGGGTGTTGGTGTCGCCGATACCCAGAACAAAGTTTTTTTGGCAGGAATACAAGATCGGATCGACCCAGTTGGTCACCACGGGAAAGCCATCCTTCCACGTCGCATTTGTACCCGCATTCCCACTCAAGGCTGAATACGAGGCAACATTTCCCTGATTCTTGAAATACCGGATCGCCGCATAGTACATTTCGCTGATCGGATCGTACGTTTTGTAGCTACCCGCGTCCTGTCCAAATTTGTTCAGGTAATTCAGCACGCCACTATTGGTCACGCCACTGGCAGTGGCATCGGAGGCATCAGGATTCACCAAAAATGTACCGTCTACCGACGACCATTCTGCCGCACTATTGGCGCTTGTTGGCTGACCAGGAACTGGCTTCATAGGGCCAACAAATTTCATTGGAGCACGTAAAACTCCGCCGTCTCGGTTGATGTTACCGTCATTAAGATAGCCAAATGCACCGTACCTGATCTTGGTGGCATATTGCTGCAACAATCCTTCCGGTTTGTAATTGCTACCGTATTGCCTGCAGTTGTTTTCGATACCGGGCGATGGTTTGCACACCTGAACGCGCATCACGATTTGATAGATCACCGTGGAGTCGGCAAGTAGCGCATCTTTTTTGCCGAGGTAGGAATTCTGACCGGCATAGACGACTGGCACCCCATTGGAAGGAAACGCACTCCCGGATATCCAGAGTTTATTGCCCAGACCCCATATCCGGCTGTTAACCGAAGCAAAATTGAACGGCGTCGCTCCAGCAACCGCGACCGTATCACTGTTTGACGTCGGCACCCTTTTGACCGGAGCGTTAGCGGATTCCGAGCCTTGTGTCGATCCCCAAGCTTTTTCCAGAATTGTCAGGTTTGCGGTATCGACATCACGATACCCGCCAGTCAGTGCGGCACGGAATGAATCGACCGTTTGCATCGATGCCCAATTGAGCCAGTTACCGCTCCACAACGATTTACTGGAAGAACTTACGCAGATATGCGTGGAAGACAGCACGCTAGGTTCGAAATAACTGCTGTCCGGCGTGGTCGAGTTATAGAGATAGCTGTAGCATTTGTTCGCATCAAAATAGCCCAGGTAGGTACTCGCTGCAGCATATGGTGTCGATGAAAATTTATACGATGAACTGATCGCAGTCGGAAATTCGACCGACAGCGCCAGCAGCAAATTGCCCGGCACCACACCGGTGGTCGCCAACGGCTGGTCGGCCAGGTTGACCACGCTCTGGGCGAACCCGAACAACGGCACCAATGCAAGGACGGCAAGGCAGCAGGAGCGTTGCAGAAGCCTGGCTGCCGCTTGCATTTCAAGGCGAATTGTCATGATGAACTCCTGTTGCCCGGCCTCAGACCGAAGGGATGATGCATTACATTGAAATGGTGGATTGCACGTAGGTCTGCGTGTTGCGCGGCCCGGTCACGCGGACACTGATCCGATACACCGGCAAGCTGTTTCCGCCTGCGCGCCTGATGTGCACCGTGCCTGCCTTGTCCTGACCTAGCGCCGAGATCGCGCAGTTCACGGTGCTTGAGGGACCTGCGCTGGTACACAATCGATCGATCACATAGCGCACCGTGACACCGGCAGTCGCATCGGTAATGTCATCACCGTCCATGCCGGCAGCAGTCCAGGCCGCATCACTGACAAGAATGGCCGGAATGCCGTGGCTGTCGGAGGCCAGTGTCGACGCTGAATAATTATTTGCCAGCAGATTATTCTGGCGCGTCGTTTCCGATGTCAGCGCACCGCCGACCTGCAAGGACGACATGACCGTGGCCACGCCACGTTCCGACTGATTCACCAGGTCACGTTTGAAGGCCATGTTTCCTGCCAGCGTGAGCGACGTATCGAGCGAACGTACCAGCGCAACACTGGCAATGAGTAACAGCACCACCGCAAGCAGCGTGAACAGGACAATGACGCCCTTCTGCCGTGACGGCAAACGGAGTGGGCGGTGACGACGTGGCAGCGGCGGATGCGGTAACGGATGCATGAGCGATCCTCAGTTCAGTAGCAACACGTTGCGTAGCGGGATCGTGGTCTCGATGGTGCGATACCGGAAATTTTGCTCAGCGGTGGCGAGTGTGCGGGTGTATTTCAGGGTTGCGCCCAGATCGCTGAACAGCGCCAGCGGCCCGGGTGTGACGGACGGCGTGGTCGCTTTTTCTGGCAGCTGGGTACGCAAGATCAGGCCGACCCGAATTGCCTTGATGGACCGCAAGGTACTGACCGAGGCGGTCGTACCGCTTTGCAGCGTCACCGCGTCATAACCCGCTGTCTTCGGATCAACCCAGATATCGACAGTACCGTTTCCGGTCGTATCGACGCCGTACAGCGCATGCATTTCAAAGATGCCGTCTGCCATCGCCTCGCTGGTGTTGAAGGTACCCATCTGCAACAGATCGTAGGTCATCAGATTGTTATTGTCACCGACGCCGACAATCACGAATGATGGTGGATTGCTCACCGTCCCGGAGCCAAGATTGGTCGCCATGGCGACCGTGGAATAGGCGGCAAGTGTTATGCCATTGATCGGATCGCCGGAGTAGGTACTGCCTGCCAGCGGCAAGGCGGTTGCGGTCCCGCCAGTCAGGAAGGACGAGGTAACCTGTTCGATCATGCACGGAGCAGGCCCGGTGGCGCTTGCGGTATCGGTCAGCAGCACCAGGTCATTGGCTTGAAACGAGACCGTGTTTTGCAGGTTGAGCTGCGTCAGCGCGCCGGTCGCGGTGAACAGCGTCGGCACTTCACCAAACCCGGCCGAACCCGACATGATGATGAGCGCATCCGAGCCCTTGCCACTGATATTGGGCGTTGTCGCATCCTTCACGATGATGACTGGTGCGAGGCGGTAACTTCCGCCAAGGCTGGTATTCATCGCAGTAAAAGGTGCTGCCATCGCCGCGGTGAATGGCAGGATTTGTCCTGGCGCGGTGCGCGTTGCAGTGAGCTGGCAACCGAACGTGAAATCCGCGCCTTGCGAAAATCCCGAACCCGCGCTACGCAGCAACTTGTCGAGCTGGTAGGCCGAAAAAATTCCGACCTGCGCGACGTCATTGGTCGCCGTCAGCGTGCGCTTGCGCCCCTCGCTGCTCGACAGCGTCGAAAAAATCGCCAGCGACATGACCAGCGCGATCGTGACTGCCACCATCAGTTCGATCAGCGACATGCCCTGTTGCAAAGCGCGCCCGGCCACCCTGCAACGGGGATGAGAAATGCGGGATCTCGACAGCAGACGGTTCATGGCATCAGCACCTGGGTGATGTACTGGCTGTCCGGTTCACCGGACTTGCGCGATGGCGCACGCCAGGTAATCGTGACGGTCACGATGCCGTTGGCATCGGGTGCACCAACGGTACCGCTGGCGCCGGGCAATCCGGACGCTGCCTGATTGATCACGCGCGCTTGCCAGTCCGAGACAACCGTCGACGACAGCGACAGGGTTTTCTGCGACCACATTGCGCTGACGATGTCATTGGCCAGCAAGGCGGCGCGGGATCGGTCTTCCGAATCCATCGACACTTGCACGGCCCGCGCCTGCATCCCGATCAAGCCGAGGAAACCGAACGAAAAAATCAGCATCGACACCAGTACCTCAATCAGTGTCATGCCGGCTTGCCGGCGCTTTGCGGGAAAATCCGGGTTCATGGCTAGCATCCGTCCGGTTGGGTTGCAGACAATGTGCGCGACCTGTCGCACATGCGTATTTTTCCGGCAGCGCTGACCTGCAACGCCAGCGTGCGGTCGGCGCCGGATCTGGTGACATCGAATACGACTGTCGGCGTGGGCGCCGCACAGGCAACGCCAAGTCCGGTAGCAGAATTGGTCACCACGCGTCCGACCGAATTGAAGCAGATCACGGCTGGACCGGTAATGGTGACGCCCGAGGTCTGATTTCCAAACGCCCCACCCTGCACATAAAAGGTGGCGTCGACGGCCTCGCTGGCAATGATCGGCAACATTTGTGCGTACCAGTTGGTGCCGTTGATCGCCGGTGTTGCCGACAGGGCCGGCGTCGCATTGGTCAGTACAAACGCGGTCTGACGGCTGCGACGAATCGCCTCGCCCTGCGCCAGGCGCAATCCGTTTTGCAGCCCCTCCGTCACCGACCGCACCTTGGCATTGCCGATCATGGTGCTGAACGATGGAACAGACAGGGCCGCCAGGATCGCGATGACAGCGATCGTGACGAGCAACTCGACCAGCGTAAAGCCGCGATCGGGACGCATGATTAGCACGTCGATCCATTTTTCATGATCCAGCACTGACTGGTCGCGCCGCCCCATGCGGTGCTGACGGTGGACGTGTGCAGATCGGTCTGGTTGATGGTGTAGACAAAGCCGGTGGTTGTTCCGCCGTTACCGGTGGCCGTCGCGGTATATCCGACGGCCGGGGCAGCCGAAAGGCTGCAGGTCATGGCGAAAAATTTGACCACAGGCTGGGTCGCCAGGCACGGCGAAACGATGGCCGCAGACACACTGGCATAAGTGCGGTTGTCCTGGTAGTACTGCTCCATCGCCAGGCGCGTGACCGTCAGACTATTGGTCGGGTCCACCAGCCTGCCACGCAAGACATAGTCGGTATAGCTCGGATAGGCAATCGCCGACAAGATGCCGACGATGGCGACGGCGATCATCAATTCGATCAGCGAAAATCCGGTTGTTTGTCGTGGCGAAAATGGGGTATTGATCATGGTGGCGCTCCGTGTATGGGCTAAGTATAAGCGAGTTTCTTTTGAGAAATCTGCTCGTGACCTGACCGTCGGGCGTGGGGATTTCGCCGCTCGTCAGGTTGATCGGGGCGCGTTGCGGACATGGCGCTGGCAAGCGTAGTAACTCGGGGTGATGCCGTCAGAACGCAGCCGGCATCGTCCGGTTATCGGTAAGTCACCAACCCGGGAATGCCGCCAGATTCAAGATGGGAATAATTGTTCAGGTAGCTCAGGCTGACCCGTCCGCCACTGTAGAGCAGTTTGGTCACACCGACATTGGCCAGGGTCCAGTTCAATGCGAAGACCTTGGGGTCCGGCAAATCCAGCACATGCTGGCAGAGGGTCGCAATGGTGCCACCCGACGTGAAAATGATGACTGTCTGCGCCGTTCCCGGTGCCATCAGCACACGCTGCAAGGCGGCCACGCAGCGCGACTGGAATGCCGGCCAGCTTTCGGTGTAGTCGGCGTCATGTTCGCCACCCATCCAGCGCGCGGTCGCCGCTTCAAACAGCGACTGGAAAGCCTGTCGCGGGTACTCGCTGCCACGCAGAAAATCGGCCAGCACCGCATGATCGGCAAACTCGGGTCGATACCGGGCAAAAATCTCGGCGTGGTCGTATTCGGCAAAACCGGCATCGGTTTCCCAATCGCCTTCCTTGCGCAAATTACGCGGTAGCGCACCCAGGCAAGCCACCGCCGTTTGCCGGTGCCGGTTCATGCCGCCGGTCAATACCCGGCTGAAGCCCTGTCGCCGTTCGGCATACCATTCTCCCAGCAGGCGCGCCTGCTGCACGCCCAGCTCGGATAACAGGTCGTAATTGGCAGCGCCAAAAGAGGCTTGCCCGTGCCTTACCAGATAGATTTGTCCCATGATCCTGAATTTTTCCTTTTATGCATCCGGCGCTGTCATCTGTTGCGGCTGGACCCAACGTACGAAATCGTCGGCACTCACGAAACCCAGCGCCAGTGCCGCCTCTTTCAGGCTGCTGCCGTCGTGATGGGCGCGTTTGGCAATTTGTGCGGCGCGATCATAGCCTATGTGCGGAGTCAGAGCGGTTACCAGCATCAGCGAGCGCGCCAGCAAGTCGTCGATGCGATCACGGTTCGGCATAATACCCTGCGCGCAATGGCGTTCGAAACTTGCCATGCCGTCGGCCAGCAAACGCACGCTTTGCAGGAAGCCGTGGGCGATCAGCGGCTTGAAGACATTCAGTTCGAAATTGCCGGACGCACCGCCCATCGTGATGGCGACATCGTTGCCGAAGACCTGGCAGCACAACATCGTCAGTGCTTCACATTGGGTCGGATTGACCTTGCCCGGCATGATCGAGCTGCCGGGTTCATTTTCCGGAATGCTGAGTTCACCCAGGCCGGAGCGCGGCCCGGACGCCAGCCAACGCACATCGTTGGCGATTTTCATCAACGCTGTCGCCAGTGTTTTCAGCGCACCGTGCGCGGCAACCAGTGGCTCGTGACCTGCCAGCGCGGCGAATTTATTATCCGCGCTGGTGAACGGCAAGTCGCATTCATGCGCCAGCACCGCAGCCACCCTGCCGCCAAATTCTGCATGGGTATTGAGTCCGGTACCGACCGCGGTGCCGCCGACGGCCAGCGCCTGCAGGCCAGGTAGCGTCGCGACGATGATCGTTTCGACAAATGCAAGTTGCGCCACGTAACCTGAAAATTCCTGTCCCAGCGTGAGTGGCGTGGCATCCTGCAAATGGGTCCGGCCAATCTTGACGATCTGCGCGAAGTCAGCCGACTTCTGCTGCAACGTCGTGCGTAACGCGCGCAGCGCCGGCAGTAATTTTTGTGTGATGCCGAGACTGGCAGCGACATGCATCGCGGTCGGAAAGATATCGTTCGATGACTGCCCGAGATTGACGTCATCGTTCGGATGCAGCAAGCGCCCGGCTCCGCGCGGACCACCCAGGATCTCGGAGGCGCGGTTTGCCAGCACTTCGTTCATGTTCATGTTGGTCTGCGTACCGGAACCGGTTTGCCACACCGCCAGCGGAAACTCCTGCGCATGCTGTCCGGCGATGATTTCATTAGCTGCACGAACGATCGCATCTGCCTTGGGCACCGGCAATTTACCGAGGTCGCGATTGACGATTGCACAGGCGCGTTTGACCGCTGCCAGCGCCACGATCAGCTCGCGCGGCATCAATTCGGCAGATATCTGAAAGAAGGCGAGTGAGCGCTGTGTCTGCGCACCCCACAGATGGGCGGCAGGGACAGCGATCGGACCGAAACTGTCGGTTTCGATGCGGGTAGGGGTCTGGACAGGGATCAAGGCAGAGGTCAACGCGGTACTCCCGGATAATCGGAAACGCTCATTCTGCGCCAAACAGGAAAGCGTATCGGCAGCATGCGCACAAGACGCACTGTGCATCGACAAACATCCGCTTAAATTTCAACGCTATTGCGATCAATCAAATACAGCACCCCCACCAGCAGCGCGGTGGCCCCAACGAAAAATACCGCACCGAATAGCCAGAACGCCAGCGGCACCGCACCGAACAGGGCACGCATGCCGATACTGTAAAACCAGCCAGCACGATTGAGTCGACGTGCAACGCTGGTCGGCGACAAGGTGCCTGTGGCCACCTCGATCGGCAAATTCACCATGAACATCACGTGATTCAGCAGCCGGATCGTCGTGGCAAACGCAAAAAAGGCGACGATCAACGTGCCCAGCAAGCTCACCACCTTGATGGTCCACCATGCCGGTGCTGCCGCGCTGCCAATATCGACTGCGTTGACTGCGTGCCACGCGTGTCCGAGATTGTCTGCCTGTCCTGACAAGGTCAATGTGCCAAGGATCAACAGCGCTGCCGACGAGCCTTTGAACGTCGCAGCCATGGCCAGGTTGCGCAGCGTCTGCACTGCAAGCAAATCCTTGCCCGGAGTCGACATGACGTGGTCGATCCACTGGGCGCGCGCGGTCTGGTTGACGCGGTGAATGCTGGTTTCGGGCGTACGCCGGGTTCGCCAGAACAGGTAGGCGTAATACCCCATCAACAAGGACACGCTGGCAATCAGTGCCAGCACATCAGGGTTGGTGAACAGTGTCATGGCAAGCTCCTGTGGTCATCACGCAGCGCGCCGGCTCACTTGAGCATGCATCCCTGCCCGGTGGCGATTTGCTGGACCTGAATCGTGGTGTGTCCGATCCCGTAGCGCTCGGTAAGTTGTTCGGCGATATCTGCCAAAAATGGGTCGCCGGGATGACCGCCCTGCATCACCAGATGGGCGGTCAGCGCCGCTTCGGTGGTACTCATGCCCCAGATATGCAGATCCTGCACTGCAGACACGCCCGGCAATGCCAGCAAAAATCCCTCGACCGTCGGCAGGTCAATGCTGGCCGGCACCGCACTCAGCGCCAGGCGGATGGCGTCGCGCAACAAACTCCAGGTACTCAGCAGGATCACCGCCACGATCACCAGACTGAGCAGCGCATCAATCCAGAACCAGCCGGTGCCCAGCATCACGAACGCGCCGATCACCACCGCCAGCGAGACTGCGGCATCGCCCGCCATATGCAGAAATGCACCACGAATATTCAGGTCATCCTTGCTGCCCTTGACGAACAGCCATGCTGACAATCCGTTGATCGCAATGCCGATCGCTGCCACCACAATGACCGTCATGCTGTTGACCTGTGCCGGCTGCGAAAATCGCTGGATGGCTTCCCATGCAATGCCACCGCAGGCAATCATCAGCAACAATGCGTTGGCCAGCGCAGCCAGAATCGAACTGCTGCGCAAGCCGTAGGTATAACGTCCGCTGGGCTGCCTGCGCGCCAGCACGGCCGCACCCCAGGCCAGCAGCAAGCCCAGAACGTCCGACAGGTTGTGCCCGGCGTCGGCAAGCAGCGCCGTGGAATGGGCGATGAATCCGTACGTGAATTCAACAGCAACGAACACCACGTTGAGTGCAATGGCGATCGCGAATGCGGCGTTGTGATCCGCGGGTAATGCATGGTGATGGTGGCCATGACCGTGGTCGTGGTCGTGGTCATGGCCATGGCCGTGGCCGGAATGGGCGGCGCCGCTATGTGAATGCTGTGCGTGCTCGGGTGAACTCACTGAAACTACTCCTTGTTGCGATCATGCGGGGATGATGTGAATCATGCGGCGAGGCCGGAATGATACGGCAAGCAACAAGACGCAGTCAGTTCATTTCTCTGGCGCGTTGCCGGGTTCCGGCAGCAAACAGGCGTCGACGACTTGCAGGTCATTGTCGCGCGCAAAGTCCATCACGAAGTGGTAGGCCAATGGCTCGATCTGACGCAAGGATTCATCCACCACGACGGACTTGACACCGTTGAGGACAATCGGCCGGACATACGGGGAATACTTGAGATGGGCATTGCGGCCACCGCTGCCCTCGGGGCGAAAACAGGACATTGCACCACACAGGCGTTCAGTCCAGTCGCTGGGCCGGAATTGCCGCCCCGCGCTGGTCAATCCCAGAATGAAGAATTCTCGGGCCATTGCTGGTTTGTTTTGAGTTGGGTCGGCCATGGATCTTGCTGATCTCGATAACGAATGTGGCGGATTAGCGCGGAGCTCGGCGGCCCCTCACAGTCATGCAAATTATATCTTATAGAAGAGTTCAACTGAAACCGCATCCCGCATTGCGCAAACATCATGGCGGCCACCTGCAGGCCGCCTGGTCCTCCGATCAGCTCAGCCAGACTGCCATCGAGAGCAACAACAGCAACAACATCCACAACAACAAGGCGCGCCATACCAGTCCAACGGTACTTTGCAGCGCGCGTGCGGTCGGTTCTTCTCCGGGTGAGACGTCGGACTCCAGCGGTGCCGAGTCGAGACTCGACGGATCGGTCGGCATCACATTGGCGGCACCCTGTAGCGGCGTGCCAAGCCGGATTCCCAGCGCCCCGCTGCCTGCCGCGAGAATGATGCCGACAGCCTCATCCTGCCAGCGGCTGGCAAAATTGCGCCAGGCGTAAATCGCATCTTCGAAATTGCCCACGATGGCGAAGGCAATCGCGGTCAGGCGTGCCGGAATCCAGTCGATCCAGTAGAACGCGCGCGCGGCAAACACGCCGAAGGCCTCATTTTTCATGTGGTCGGGCTCATTCCAGGCCCGCGCCAGATATTCGGATACGCGATACATCACTGCGCAAGCAGGACCGACCGGCATCAGGAACCAGAAGAAGACGCCAAAGACATTGCGATGTGTCGTGACCAGCGCCTTCTCGACTGCAATGCGGGCGATCTCGGCGGTGTCCATCGCGGCGGTGTCCTGCCGGGTCCATTCGGCCAGCAGAACGCGGGCCGTTGCTTCATCACCGCTGTTGAGAGCCGCCTGGATCGACGAATAATAATGACTGTAATGGCGAAACCCCAGCGTCAGATAGACAATCAGGATATTCCAGGCCAGCGCGGCCAGAGGGCTGATGCGGTATGCCAGCCAGTAAATGAGTGCCGTAGGCAGCATCAATCCGCCCATCACCAGAAACCAGCCGAGCCGGCCTTGTTGCGCATGCCCGGCATTGAACCAGCGCTCCATGCGCGTGGCCAACAGTTTGATGCTGGCGTAAATCGGATTATCGGCGCGCAACGGCTTGAGCTGTTCGATCAGCAGTGCGCACAGAATGGAAAGAAAAGTCATCAGAACGCCTTATAAAACTTCGTACTCGTACGATAGCGCAGCACAGTACCAGAAGCAAACCGCTGCAACACCACTTGAATGGCGCGACCCGCAGTCGGAATCCGGTTAAGCATCAGCACTGACAATGTTCTTGCCCGTAGTGTCAAACCCACGAACTCATGCTCGCAAAAAGTGGAACAGATTGCGCAGTATGCCCGCGGTGGCACCCCATATAAAAAAACGCTCATACGGCATCGCATAAAACAGTCGCCTTCCAGAACCGTCCGGCAGCATCACCGCGCGTCGTTCGTGATGCATGCCATTCATCAGGAATGACAGGGGCACTTCGAAAATTTCATCCACTTCGCCGGGCTCGGCACGCAAGTCGAAGGGTGGCTCGACCAGAGCGACGACAGGTGTGATCTGGTAGCCAGTCATGGTGATGTAGTCTGGCAAGGTACCAATGACTTCGATGTGGCGGCGGGCCAATCCAATTTCCTCTTCGGCTTCACGCAGCGCAGTATCGATCGCCGACAGGTCGCCAGCGTCGGCACGGCCGCCCGGAAAACTGATCTGGCCGGGATGGTCCGTCAGGTTGGCGCTACGCTGGGTCAGCAGCATGGTCAGACCCTGGCTGCGCGCAACGATAGGCAGCAGGACGGACGCCGGTCGTGGCACCCGGGCCGGCGCAGTGAACAGGTTTTCGTCGAGCAGCTCATGCGACCAGTCTTCCGGTACAGCGAAGCGTTGTCGCAACCAGAAGCTGGTCAGGTTTTCCGCGTTCACCGAGCGCTCACCAGCGATCGATTCAACGGGAATACGTTCAGGATCGAACATCATTTTTGGCACAGCACCTTCTTGAATGGTTATCGGGCAACTGTATCGCAATTCCGGCCCCGACCGGTGCGACCGCTTTGGTCTATCCGATTGGCTACGCCGTTGCGCTAGTCGACAGTGTAGCGACGCTGCTCCCAACAGCCGTTCAATACAAAAAGGGGCACCATGAGGCGCCCCTTGAAATACCTTACCGCAGCTCGGTGATTAAGCCGCTGCTTTTTTCGCAGCAACGCGACGGTTAGGCAGTTTTTCTTTGATACGCGCCGATTTACCCGAACGCTCACGCAGATAGTACAGCTTGGCGCGACGGACATCACCGCGACGCTTGACTTCGATCGAAGCGATCAATGGCGAGTACAACTGGAATGTACGCTCGACGCCTTCACCCGACGAGATCTTGCGAACGATGAAGTTCGAGTTCAGGCCACGGTTACGACGGGAGATCACAACGCCTTCATACGCCTGGGCGCGCTTGCGGGTGCCCTCGACGACGTTGACGCTGACAATCACGGTATCGCCTGGTGCGAAGTCAGGGATATTCTTGCCCAAACGGGCAATTTCTTCTTGCTCAAGTTGCTGGATCAGATCCATTTGAAACTCCTTATGCCATCTTGCTGACGCCGGGCGCTTGCACGCCGTCATGCCCAGTAGAGGATGGGATTAAACATGCGGGGGAACATGACTGTTTCTCCCGCTCGGTACTGCTTTTTTTACTGCAGACTACTCAAAAACTGTTCATCACTGCGGCTCAGCGCCCCGCTACTACGGGCGGCTTCAAGCAGGTCCGGCCGTTTCCGGAAGGTTGCCGCAAGCGCTTGCTCACGACGCCACTTCAGGATCACCGCATGGTTCCCGCCCATCAGGATCGCAGGCACCGGCAATCCATCGAACAGTTCCGGACGCGTGTAGTGCGGCGTATCCAGCAAGCCATTGACAAAGCTGTCCTCGACTGCCGATGCGTCATCATGCAACGCTCCCGGCAACTGCCGTATCACCGCATCCATCAGTGCCATCGCCGGGAGTTCCCCGCCTGACAGCACGAAGTCACCGAGACTGATCTCTTCGTCGACGTAACGATCGATCAAGCGCTGGTCCACTGCCTCGTAACGGCCACACAGCAGCACCAAACCGGGTTCTGCTGCGATCGCCATCACACGCTGGTGGGTTAGCGGTTTGCCTTGCGGAGACATATAGACCACCCGTGGCGCAGACAATCCCAGCTCAACCTGACGCGCCTTGGATGCAGCAATTGCCGCCTCCAAAGGTTTTGCCAGCATCACCATGCCGGGACCACCGCCGTAAGGCCGGTCGTCCACGGTCCGGTGGTTGTCGCTGGTGAAATCACGTGGATTCCATAGCGACAGCCCCCACTTTTTCTGATCAAAAGCCCGACGCGTAATGCCTGACTGAGTCAGCGCGGTGAACATTTCAGGAAAAAGTGTGATGACGTCAAATTGCATTGGTGGCTCCAGCCGTCAAGCCGCTAACTGGCACGCTAATAATCAAGGCCCCAGTCAACAGTGATCTTGCCGGACTTCCGATCAACTGTTTTCACGAACTGCTCGACAAACGGGATCAGGATTTCCGGCTGCTTGTCGTCTTCTGCGGCGCTTGTGTCACTGGTGTCACTGGCCACTGCTGTTGAGGCAGTGATGCGCAAGATCGGATGAGCTCCGTTATCCATCATGTCATGGACAATACCGATACTCTCGCCTTGCAGGTTATCAACCGCCAGACCGATCAGATCGACCCAGTAGAATTCACCGTCCGGCAGTATCGGGAAGTGGCTACGCGGAATTTGAACTGAAGTGCCTTTCAGCGCCTCTGCCGCATCCCGCCCTGACACACCCATCAACTGCGCAACCACGTCGCCGCTGTGCATTTTTGCCTGCATCATGCCGACATCGTGCAAAGCCGGCTTGTCCAGCCACCAGACGCGCGCATTGAGCAGTGCGTCACCGGTCGATGAAAATGGCTTGATGCGAACCCAGCCATTCAATCCGTAGGCACCAGACACATACCCTACCTGCACCAGGTCATCAGGAATCGAGACCCCCGAATCGCTTTTGTTTGGCAAATTAGCTGACAAACCTGAGACTGCTTAAGCTGCTTTTTTGCCGACCTGGGCGACCAGGCGAGCGACTGTCGGGGACAGTTGGGCGCCGACGCCTTCCCAGTATGTCAGGCGATCCTGCGCAATACGGACTGACTCTTCGGCACCGGACGCAACCGGATTGTAGAAACCAATACGCTCGATGAACCGACCGTCGCGGCGATTGCGCGAATCAGTAGCAACGATGTTAAAGAAAGGACGCTTCTTGGCGCCTCCACGAGCTAAACGAATAACGACCATAATATTTCCAATAAGTGTTTCGAACACGGAAAAAGCCGCGAATTATAGCCTGAACCAGACGCTGGTCGCAATACAAAATCCCACCTGCCGGTGATTACATGGTGATCACCGGCATTGCAAGCGCGCCAACGCTGGTGCACACTGCGCCTCGCCCGACTCGCAGGGCGTTGTTTTTGACTTGCGAGATGACGGACAGCATTACGCGGCCGACTTGAATCAACTTCAAACCATCAGCTTCTTTTCAATCAGGACGACCCTATTTCAATGGCCATCAGACACAAAAACAAAACCTTCGCCACCCTGTTAGCCACCGTTACCGGTGGCATCGGCCTGCACCGCTTTTATCTGCGTGGCGCCAGCGACAAATGGGGCTGGCTGCATCTTGCCAGCGTACCGCTGACGCTGCTGGTTGTCGCGCTAGGGATAGGCGAGCACGGGTTGTTCCAGGCAGGAGCTCTGGTGTTGTCCGTGCTCTGCGGCTTCCTGGAGGCACTGGTTCTCGGGCTTACACCCGATGAAAAGTGGGACCAGGAATTCAATCCAGGCTCCGGCAAGCACACCGCATCACGCTGGTGGCTCGCACTCCTGCTGGCGGTGACACTGGGCGTGGGCACGACTGCGCTGATTGCGACCCTGGCCCGCAGCTTCGACCTGCTCTTTACCGGCGGAGCATTCGGCTAACGAATGAACGCAGCCACCGGCCGACGATCAGAATTGGTCTTCGGTCAGCGCCATTACACCGGCGCTGCCCTCGACGATGGCAGCACGATAACCACTGGCCTGCGCCAGAAAGTGATCCGCAAAGAAGCGGGCCGTGCCGATTTTGGCGCGGTAGAAGCTGGCATCACCATCGCCTGCCTTCAGCTTTTTGTCGGCGACCAACGCCGCCCGGCCCATTTGCCAGCCACCGAATACGATCCCGGCCAGCTTCAGGTATAAGACACTGCCGGCAAACACGCCCTTGATGTCCGACTTCGCATTCGCAACGATGAAGTTGACGACATCTTCCAGCGCTTGTGCTGCTTCGCCCAGGCGCGCTCCGATGGCAGCCAGGTCAGCTGAATCCACTGCAGCCAACTCAGCTTCGGTCTGGCGCACTTGCGCGATGATGCCCTTGGCATTTGCGCCGCCATCACGCACGGTCTTGCGACCAATCATGTCATTGGCCTGAATCGCTGTGGTGCCTTCGTAAATCGTCAGGATGCGCGCGTCGCGGTAATACTGCGCTGCGCCGGTCTCTTCGATGAAACCCATGCCGCCGTGAATCTGCACGCCGGTCGATGCGACATCGATCGACAACTCGGTGGACCAGCCTTTGACGACCGGCACCATGAATTCATAAAACAGATTATTGGCTTTGCGAGTGACTTCATCGGGATGGTGATGCGATGCATCGTGCGCCGCAGCCGTGACGTAGGCAAGCGCCCGCGCCGCCTCGACCTGTGCGCGCATCGACATCAGCATGCGCCGTACATCGGGCTGGTGAATGATGGCTACAGGACCAGGGGAACCCGTCAGGTCACGCGACTGGACCCGATCCTTGGCATAACGTACTGCCTTCTGGTAGGCCCGGTCAGCGATGCCGATACCTTGCATGCCAACGGCAAAACGCGCCGCATTCATCATGATGAACATGTATTCCAGACCGCGATTTTCTTCACCGATCAGCGTGCCAATGGCGCCGCCGTGGTCGCCAAACTGCAGCACCGCAGTCGGGCTGGCCTTGATACCGAGTTTATGCTCGATCGATACGCACTGGACGTCGTTGCGCTCACCGGGTGAGCCATCGGCATTGACCAGCACCTTCGGCACCAGAAACAGCGAAATCCCCTTGATGCCTTCCGGCGCGGAAGGCGTGCGCGCCAGCACCAGGTGGATGATGTTGTCGGCCATGTCATGCTCGCCGTAGGTGATGTAGATCTTGGTGCCGAACACCTTGAACGTGCCATCCTCCTGCGGTACGGCGCGCGAACGCACCATCGCCAGATCCGAACCGGCTTGCGGCTCGGTCAGGTTCATCGTGCCTGTCCATTTTCCTGATATCAGGTTGGTCAGATAGGTCGCTTTTTGTTCTTCCGAACCGGCTGTCATCAATGCTTCGATCGCACCGTCGGTCAACATCGGACAGAGCGCAAAGGACAGGTTGGCCGCATTCAGCATTTCGAGACAGGGTGTCGCCACCAGCTTCGGCAACCCCTGACCACCAAACTCGACCGGATGCTGCACGCCTTGCCAGCCAGCCTCGCCGAATGCCTTGAAGGCTTCTTTGAAACCCTTGGTCGTCGTGACGTGGCCATCGTGCCAATGACTTGGCGACTTGTCGCCTTCCCAGTTCATCGGTGCAACCACTTCGCTACAGAACTTGGCGTTCTCTTCGAGAACCGCTTCCACGGTGTCCGGAGTAGCATCCTCACAACCCGGCAACGCATTGACATCGGCCAGTCCGGCGAGCTCGTTCAATACGAACTGCATGTCCTTGAGCGGGGCAACATAACTCATTTGTGACTCCAGAAAAAGTCAGGGCGGGATCCGTGCCACCGCAATGCGATACACGCTCCCGCCCTCGTTTGCATACGAAAAAAAGCGGGTTAGCCGAGCTCGGTCACAAGTTGTGGCACGACGTCGAACAGATCACCAACCAGGCCATAGTCAGCCACCGAAAAGATCGGCGCTTCCGGGTCCTTATTGATGGCAACAATGGTTTTTGAATCTTTCATGCCGGCCAGATGCTGGATGGCACCGGAGATACCGACCGCAATATAGAGCTGCGGCGCGACGATCTTCCCGGTCTGTCCGACTTGCCAGTCGTTTGGCACATAGCCGGCATCGACTGCCGCACGGGAAGCGCCCATCGCAGCGCCAAGACGATCTGCCAGTGGTTCAAGGATTTTGAAATTTTCACCCGAACCCATGCCACGCCCACCCGAAACGATGACCTTCGCAGCTGTCAGCTCCGGACGGTCCGACTTGGCCAGCTCACGCGAGACAAAGACCGACTTGCCGGAATCAGCAACCGCAGTCAGGTTCTCGACCGTCGCCGAGCCGCCTGCAGGTGCTGCGTCGAAACCGGTGGTGCGTACCGTGATGACCTTGATCGCATCCAGAGACTGCACGGTAGAAATCGCATTACCGGCATAGATCGGGCGCTCGAACGTATCTGGCGAATCAACCTTGATGATTTCGGAAATTTGTCCCACATCCAGACGGGCTGCCACACGCGGGGCGATGTTTTTACCGTAGGCGGTCGCTGGCGCAAGGATATGTGAGTAAGCCGATGCCATTGCCAGCACTTGCTCGGCAATGTTTTCGGCCAGTCCGTCGCCGAACTGCGCGCCGTCAGCGACCAGTACTTTTGCCACGCCGGCGATTTGTGCGGCAGCCTGAGCGGCGGCACCACAATTGTGTCCGGCGATCAGGACGTGGACCTCACCGCCGCACTCAATAGCGGCGGCGATGGTGTTAAGGGTGCTTGCTTTGAGCGAAGCATTGTCGTGCTCAGCAATGACGAGTGCGGCCATGATGGATTCCCGATTGAACGGCAGCCGCGCGATGCGCAGCAGCCGTGATTTATTGGATAACTTTCGCTTCGTTCTTCAGCTTGGAGACCAGCGTCGCAACGTCAGGCACCTTGATACCGGCCGAACGCTTCGGTGGCTCTGCCACTTTCAGGGTTTTCAGTCGGGGAGTGACATCGACACCAAGATCGGCAGGCTTGACGACTTCCAGCACTTTCTTCTTCGCCTTCATGATGTTTGGCAACGTGACATAACGCGGCTCGTTCAGGCGCAGGTCGGTCGTGATGATTGCCGGCAAGGTCAGCGAGAGTGTCTCAAGTCCACCATCCACTTCACGGGTGACATTCACCTTGTCGCCATCGACCACGACTTTCGAGGCAAACGTTGCCTGGGGCCAGCCCAGCAGCGCAGCCAGCATCTGGCCGGTCTGGTTACAGTCATCATCGATCGCTTGCTTGCCAAGGATGATCAACTGCGGCTGCTCTTTATCCGCCAATGCCTTGAGCAACTTGGCCACCGCCAATGGCTGCAACTCGACATCGGTTTCCACCAGCACGCCACGGTCGGCGCCGATGGCCATTGCAGTGCGTAACGTTTCCTGGCATTGAGTGACACCACATGAAACAACGATCACTTCGGTCGCCTTGCCGGCTTCCTTGAGCCGCATGGCTTCTTCAACGGCGATTTCATCGAATGGATTCATCGACATTTTGACGTTGGCGATATCGACACCGGTGCCGTCGGACTTGACCCGGACCTTGACGTTGTAATCCACCACACGCTTGACTGGAACCAGAACTTTCATAGGTCTGCCTTTAGAGAAAATCGAATTGACGTTAACGTAAACTGAGCAAGATTATAAGCGGAAAATCATCTTGACGGATAAATAAAGCACGACCGTACTATTGTGAGATCGAGTTTGAAAAATGAATTTATTCCACATCTTATCGGAAATGGTAACTGGGCTCACGGGCGCTTCCGGCTGTTATCAAATGCCGGGCCCATGACGTGCGAATGGCTTGGATTGGCGCTTGCTGCTGCTTGTTGCTGCTTGCTGCTCTTGCTTTCCTTTAATACAGATCGTCGCTACGATCCTACTTGCGCTTCATGAAAAAAACGAACTCCTTGTTTTCATCTGTCAGCGCCAGCAGTTCATTGCCGGTCTGTTTGGCGAAGGCCTGAAAGTCGCGCACTGCGCCGGGGTCGGTCGCGATCACTCTTAGCACCTGGCCAGTGACCATGTCGGCAAGCGCTTTTTTGGTTTTCAGGATCGGCAGCGGACAATTCAGGCCGCGTGCATCAAGCTCTTTATGGAAATCCATCGCCGTGTTCTCGAGTAAAGTTATTTTGTATCAACAAATTCTACCGGAAAAATGCACTACATTGACGCAGCGCAGCAGGTTGATGCGGGAGTGGCCTAAAAAAAACAAAATTCACACATCCGGACGCAATAACGATGTCATTTGCCAGCGGGTCCGAATCAACTCAACAAATCAGGAAGTGCGGCATACAGGGCGGCCAGCGCCACGCCTTTGATACCACCCCTCCGATACGATGCGATGCGAGCTCAAATTCCGGGCTACACGGAATCTGCGTCAGGCTTTGGCATCAACCCATCCGGCAACCGCTTGCAATGCGGCCGCCAGACCTGATGGATCGGTGCCGCCGGCTTGGGCCATATCCGGCCTTCCACCACCTTTGCCGCCCACTTGCAATGCCACGAAATTCACCAGCTCGCCGGCCTTGATGCGGCCGGTCGTGTCCGCTGTGACGCCCGCAATCAAGCTCACCTTGCCGTCGTTGACCGCAGCCAGCACGATGGCAGCGGTTTTCAGCTTGTCCTTCAGTTTATCCATGGTTGCGCGCAATGCCGCGACGTCGGCGCCTTCCATGCGTGCCGCGAGCACCTTGATGCCGTTGACATCCACTGCCTGGTCAAGCAGATCGTCACCCTGACTGGCAGCCAGTTTTGATTTCAGGACAGACAATTCCTTTTCCAGCGATCGGACCTGCTCCTGAACTTGCACGATGCGCGGGGTCAACTCTTCCGACGGCGCTTTCAGCAGCGCTGCAGCCTCGCTGACACGCTGGCTTAGTGCCTGCACCAATGCCAATGCACCTTCGCCAGTGACGGCTTCGACCCGGCGGATACCAGCGGCCACGCCACTTTCGGCAGTCATCTTGAACAAGCCGATGTCCCCGGTACGAGTCACGTGTACACCGCCGCACAATTCTTTTGACGACCCGATGCCCAGAACACGGACTTCATCGCCGTACTTTTCGCCGAACAGCGCCATGGCGCCGTATTTGACGGCATCATCGTAAGCCATCACCTTCGCTTCGGTAGCGATGTTGGCGAGGATCTCGCGATTGACGATGACTTCGACCTGGCGAATTTCATCCGCGCTCAGCGGACCGTTGTGGCTGAAATCAAAGCGGGTCTTGTCGGCATCGACCAGCGAGCCTTTTTGCGATACATGCGCGCCCAGCACCTCACGCAACGCCTTGTGCATCAGATGCGTGGCGGAGTGATTGCGGATCGTGCGGCCGCGGGCCATCGCGTCCACGCTGGCGGTTAATGTGTCACCGACTGCGAGTACACCACTGACCAGCGTGCCGTGATGACCAAACACCTCGGACTGGATTTTCAGCGTGTCGACCACGTTGAATTCCATACCACCGGCACGCAGTACGCCATTGTCCCCGACCTGCCCGCCCGACTCCGCATAAAACGGCGTCACGTCAAGCACGACAATGGCATCCTGCCCTGCGCCCACGCGCTGTACCGCAACACCATCCACATACAAGGCGATGACGCGCGCGGCTTGATCCAGCAAGTCATAGCCAACGAAGCGGGTCTTGTCGCCGCTGTACTCGACGGCCGCAGCCATCTTGAACTTTCCGGCCGCCCGTGCGGTAGTACGCTGGCGTTCCATCGCCGTATTGAAGCCGGCTTCATCAAGGTCGACCTTGCGCTCGCGACAGATGTCGGCAGTCAGGTCGAGCGGAAAGCCATACGTGTCGTACAACGTGAATGCGGTCTGACCATCGAGTTGATGCGGACTCGACGCCAGCGCCACTTCAAGGATTTTCATGCCGTGTTCGAGCGTTTCACCAAAGCGCTCTTCTTCCTGCTTCAACACCTGTTCGACACGCGCCGCTGCATCGGTCAGTTCGGGATAGGCGGCACCCATCTCGATCACCAGATCCTGTACCAGCTTGTAAAAGAACGGCTGGGTCTGTCCCAGTTTGTGGCCGTGCCGCAGAGCACGGCGGATGATCCGGCGTAATACGTAGCCATGACCTTCGCTACCGGGAATGATGCCGTCGACGATCAGGAACGAGCAGGCACGAATATGGTCTGCAATCACTTTCAGTGAATTGTCGTTCAGGTCGGTGGTGCGGGTTTCACGCGCTGCGGCCTTGATCAGATTCTGGAACAGGTCGATCTCGTAGTTGCTGTGGACATGCTGCAAGATCGCAGCCAGCCGCTCCAGCCCCATGCCGGTATCGACGCACGGCTTTGGCAACAGCGGCATGTTGCCCTGCTCGTCGCGATTGAACTGCATGAACACCAGGTTCCAGATTTCAATGTAGCGGTCACCGTCCTGCTCGGCACTACCCGGTGGCCCGCCCCAGACATCGGGACCATGGTCATAAAAAATTTCGCTGCAGGGACCGCATGGACCGGTATCGGCCATTTGCCAGAAATTGTCCGATGCGTAACGCGCGCCTTTGTTGTCACCGATGCGAATGATGCGTTCGAGCGGAACGCCGATTTCATTGGCCCAGATGTCGTGTGCCTCGTTGTCTTCATGATAGACAGTGACCCACAACTTCTCTGGTGGTAGCAGATAGACCTTGGTCAGCAGTTCCCAGGCGTACTGGATCGCATCCCGCTTGAAGTAGTCGCCGAAACTGAAGTTGCCCAGCATCTCGAAAAATGTGTGGTGCCGCGCTGTGTAGCCTACATTTTCAAGGTCGTTGTGCTTGCCGCCGGCACGCACACAGCGCTGCACCGACGTCGCGCGGGAATAGGCGCGCTGGTCGGTACCCAGGAACACATCCTTGAACTGGACCATGCCGCTATTGGTCAGCAACATCGTGGGATCGTTACCCGGAATCAGCGGACTGGAACGCACGAGCGTGTGTCCCTTGGACTCGAAGAATTTCAGGAACTTGGCGCGGATTTCAGTAGATTTCATGGTGTCGTCGTATGGAAGAATGCGATTCAGCGAGCGCCCGATTATACGTGATCCGCCGACCGGGAATTTCGGCACGTGACAATGATGCCCATAAAAAAGCCCACCTGAAACAAGCGGGCAGATTGTTTGCATCATCACCGTGCTGTCCTGCCAACGGCCGGCTCCAAATCAGCTTTTGACCTGCTCACCATGACGCTGATGATGAATCTTTTGCGATTGGCGATTTTCAGAGCGCTGAATCCGCGCATGTTCGGTGGCGCTGACATGACCGTCGGACCCGGCCCGCGCTTGCTTGCGCGCGTCTGCTGCCTGCCCGCGCTCAAGGTGGGCCGCCTCGCGATTGGTCAATGACCCATCCTTGAGGCCGTTCAGGACACGCTGTTCCTGATTGATGTTGCGCTGCACATCCTGCTGCATGCGTTGACTGGATGCCGAAGCGGAGTTGCCGATTTGTGCGTCGTGCTTTTCTGCGCGGATGTCACGACTGACGTTGTTCTGCATGCGTTGGATGCGTGCCTTTTCTTGCGTTGTGATCGTACCGTCTTTCAGGACATTGGCCTGAGCACGGTCGATACGTGATTCTTTTCGCTCCAGTACAGCGGCTTCTCTGGTGGTGAGCTGTCCGCTCTTCAAACCGTTTTCGATGCGGGTCTGCTGATTAATGTCACGCTGCACACTGGTGGCGGGGGTTGCTTCAGGTGTGACATTTTGAGCATAAGCGCTGACTGACAGAATACTCATCAACAACGTCGGAATCACGTACAGGGTTTTCATGATCAATCCTTTGAGGTTATGGGAATAAAGTATTTTTCCCTGACTGATTAAACAGGATGTCCACTCTGAACTGGCCCAACTGAAGGTAACCAGCGTTACGGATTGTAAGAAACTTTCAGTTAAAAAGTACGCCAATCATATCAATACGATCGGTGCAAAATCCGTCAACTCCCCAGCGAAAGAGGTCATGTGCTCGCACGGCGTCATTGACTGTGAAACAAAACAGCCCATAACCTGCCGACTTGATCGCCTGCGCTTGTTTGACAGTCAGCGTTTTATGGTCGGTATGCAGCGCCACTGCAGTCAGTGCCTGCAGGCGCGCCTCCCAGTCCGGCGGAATTTTGTTGACCAGCAACCCGCGTGGAATAGCTGGCGCGACGTCTTTTGCCGCCATTAATGCATCGAACGAAAATGACGAAAACAGCGGCGGTCTCTGGTCACGCCCGAGCCACTCCTGTGTCAGTGCCGCAACAACGCTTCCGGTAATCTGCTCGAAGCCAGCGGCTGGCTTGATTTCGACATTCATCCAGATGTCATGCTGACGGCAAAACTCGAATGCCTGCCGGTAAGTAGGCACTGGCTCCCCAACAAATGCGGGACCGAACCAGCTGCCGGCATCCATCACCATCAACTCTGCCGAAGTCAATGTCGGGACCGCAGCGGATCCGGCGACCGTACGGCCGAGCTGTTCGTCATGCATCAGGACTGGCACCCCGTCATGCGCTAACATCACGTCAAACTCGACCGCATGAAAACCGTGCGCCAGTCCGCAGCGCAGAGCAGCCAGCGTGTTTTCGGGCGCCAGCAGGCCGCCACCGCGATGGGCGACGATGCGCGGGAAGGGCCAGTTTAATGCCATGCATTGCCTCCTGAGTGGTCTACTTTCCGAATGCCCTGCAGTGTAAAACGTCCGATCAACCAACAACCATTTTTTGAGGCGTCGCTTTCCATGCCATCCAGCCCGACCAAGTCTGCACTCGGACATCTGCGCATCCTGGACCTGACACGCGTACTGGCAGGTCCATGGTGTGCGCAGAATTTTGCCGATCTGGGCGCAGATGTGATCAAGATCGAACGCCCCGGCACAGGCGACGACACCCGCGCCTGGGGGCCGCCCTACTTGCGTGACACCGACGGTAACGATACGTCCGAGGCGGCCTATTATCTGGCCGCCAATCGCGGCAAGCGGTCTGTTACCGTTGACATCGCCACCAGCGAGGGACAGGCAATTATCCGTGAATTGGTCGCCCACTCCGACGTCGTACTGGAAAACTACAAGGTTGGCCAGCTACAGAAATACGGCCTTGATTACGCGGCCTTGAAATTGATCAAGCCAGACCTGGTCTATTGCTCGATCACTGGCTTCGGTCAGACCGGTCCGTATGCGCAACGTGCTGGTTATGACTTCATCGTGCAGGGCATGGGCGGCTTCATGTCGATCACCGGTGAGCGCGATGCCTTGCCAGGGGGCGGTCCGCAAAAGGCAGGCATTGCCATCACCGACCTGATGACCGGCATGTACGCCACCGTCGCGGTACTGGCGGCATTGAGTCATCGTGATCGTACCGGCGAGGGTCAGCACATCGACATGGCATTGCTCGATGTGCAGGTGGCGATGATGGCCAACATGGGCACCAACTACCTTGCCAGCGACAAGGCACCCGAGCGCTGGGGTAATGCGCATCCGAACATCGTGCCCTACCAGACCTTCGCCACCGCCGATGGGCACATCATCATTGCGGTCGGCAATGACCGCCAGTTCCGCAACTTTGTCGTTGCCGGTGGCTGTGCAGAACTGGCTGACGATGCGCGCTTTGCCACCAATCCGATGCGGGTGCAGCATCGGGATGTACTGATTCCGCTGCTCGCAGTCATGGTCTCCGGAAAATCGAAACAGGCATGGATAGATCGACTGGAACAGGCCGGTGTGCCGTGCGGTCCGATCAATAACCTGCAGGAAGTATTCGAGAATCCGCAGGTGATCGCACGCGGCCTGCGGGTTGACCTGCCGCATCCCAGCGGGGCGACCACGAAACTGATCGGCAGCCCGATGCGAATGTCGGAGACGCCACCCGACTATGCAACTGCGCCGCCGCTGCTGGGGCAGCACACTGACACCGTACTCAAGTCGCTGCTGGGGTATTCGGAGTCACAGATCGCGGCACTACGTGGCAGAGATATTCTGTAAGTCGATCCCAACAACGTTGCGTCGATCGTTCTTTGGACGCACACACCGAACCCGATGTCGGTGTCATGGTAATGTCCACAGTCCTCACATTTCAACGATGCTCAGACCATGGCAAAAATATTGGGAATTCTCGCACTTGTGTTATTTCTGGCGATACCGGCCGGACTGCTGCTCGCAGGGCAGGCCGGTCTGCTGAAGGGCCACAGACCGACCGATCTGGGATTGCATGATGGCTTGCTGAAGCCTCCAGTCCAAGAGTCATGGAATGTGGTCTCCAGCCATGCCAGACTGCAACCGCACACCGACTATCACGTCATCGCGCCGATCAGCTACAACGGCGATGGCAAAGCGGCGCTAGTCAAACTGACCGGCATCGTCCGCAACATGGATGGCGTCACCGTCGTCACCTCGGAACCGACGTATTTGTATGCCGAATTCCAGACACGCCTGCTGAAGTTTGTCGACGATGTCGAGTTCGTGTTGGACGAGCCCGCGGGTGTGATCCAGATGCGCTCCGCGTCGCGCCTGGGACGCAAGGATTTCGACGCCAACCGGAACCGGCTCGAAGCGATCCGGGCCCGTTTCAACGGATAACGCAATCGCGAATGCTCACGAGCATGCCGGCAATGCCAACGCCTGCAACACCTCGCCCTGATCCGACTGAACAAACGCAGCCACGCCCATCTGGTCAGGCCGACTGGACAAGGGCAAGTCAAGCACCTTTGTTACAGCGGCTGAGCCGCGCGTGAGCGCAACCGGTCCGATCCATTCGCGCACGACGCGATCATGGTGCAAGCGAACGCCGCTGTTTTCGCCACGGCTGACATCGCTCGATAACTTGTTTTCGTACAGCGCAACGTACAGACTCAAGTTTGCCGGAAGAGGCGAATTCGCCTTGACCGCAACCGGCACGTGGTGCCCGGCAACGCTACCCAGAGTGATCTCGATGGAAGCACGCGCGGGTTGTGCATTGATCCGCCGCAGCATCGCGGCCGTCTCGCCGCGCCAGTTACGAAGCTCGCGTCCCCCGACGAATACTTCGGGCGTGTACACCGTCCGCGATGCTGCAAGATCTGACAACCAGCGTTGACGCTGCGTGAAGAGCGGCCTCGAAAACGGGTCCTCCCAGCCGATGTGATTCCAGTAATCGACATGCAATGACAACGGCACGACGACATCATCGATCGCCCCGGCCGCAAGAGAACTCAGGTAACGATCCGCCGGAGGACAACTGCTGCAGCCTTCCGATGTGTAGAGTTCAAGCAGTGCAACAGTGTGAGCAGGACTTTTTCTGCTGCACACCTGTGCGAAGGCCGATGAAAATGTCCCGAGCAGAACAAGGACAAGGAATATCTCGCGAAAAACAGGAAGGTTCATGCCGGTCCCCTGTGCAGCGCCGGAATAGCGCTGCACTTGGTCTGCCTGCCTTATCAGAACTTACAGAAAAATCAGTTCGACTCCTTGATCAACCGTCCCCCACCAATCTGGATCGGACGCGCATTCATCGGATACAAGCGGGCGAAAATCGCGATCTGTTGAGACGACATCTGAATCGGCTCTTTCATGACCAGCCACAGGACACCTTCGTTGCAGGGTGGTGTACTCAACGACCCCATGTAGGTGTAGTACTCCCGGCGTACCGGCAGCAGCTGGTTCATGTCGATGAGTGCGATGGGTGACGTCGCCTCATTTTTTTCAAGCGGCAAATTATTCCAGACCATTTGCACCAGGTCGCTGGCAGCACCGTCGTTGATCATGACTGCGACGATCGCCAGTTTGCCATCGACATCCTTGTGCACGAGATGCACCACCATCGGAAAGCCCTTGCCATTGATGCGCTCTTCCGATGGCCGGTGAAAATGAAATTCCACCAGTTCATACATGCGACCCGAGACGGTCATGGTGTTTCCCGCACCGAGGTTGACTTGCACGGTGTGACCGGTATCTAGCACGCTGAAGCGTGCCGGTTTGTAGTCGATGCCAATCGGCTCCAGATCGACGCGGATACCGTCCCGAATATCGATCGGTGACTGGCGATTGCCGCTTTCACATTTGGCCCACGCGGGATTGATCCTGCCCCAGCGCAGCGGACCGCCCTCGCCTTCGTAATCCCAATTTTTAGTAGCGATGTCTTTAGCCGCTACGGATGGCTCCACAACTGTCTTTTGTACGCGCGCCTGCACCGGCCGTTTAGGCTGGGCCTGGCGCGCTGCGTTATTGGCTCTTTCCAGCCGGGCCAGGCTGGCTTTCAGACGCACACCCAACTCCTCCTCACGCTGGGCGGCCTCTCGCGCACGAGCTGCCTCGGCACCCGCCAAGACGGGCTCTCTGAGCAACGACGGCGTGGATTTGACCGGCTGACCGGCCTCCTTGATTGCTGCAGCGACACTACCGGCTTTGGCGGTCGGCTCGGTCGTAACCGGTTTGGCTGCCGGTTGCGCAGCTTCCGACGCAAAGACATGGCAACTCCACACCAGGCAACTCAGCAAGACCAAAATATTACGCATGAAAGACCTGTGAAAAAAATAGGGAGATGTGTCGATAACGGTTAAAGAGGCAGTTACTTTAGAGAAATTTAATCCATAAAAAAAGCACCCGAAGGTGCTTTTTTCATTGCTAAAGTCATGATCGACGCAGGCCGCAGCCCGCAGTCAATTAAAACTTGTGGCGGATACCGACGTTCAGAGCTTTGTCGCCTGAACCAGCCGATGTTGCATCGCCGACGGTGTAAAACGCGCCGTTTTCATTGTTGATGCGTGCATACGACGAGTACAGGTTGGTACGCTTCGACAACGCGTAGGTGTAACCGACAGCATATTGCTTGGCATCCTGGTTCAACGACGACTTGTCATTGCGACGGATGTACGAAGCCATCACAGCGCTGGCGCCGAATGGAACCGTCACACCAACCAGCATGCTATCAGCGTTGACAGTTGCGTCGTCTTTGGTTTTACCGTAGCCCAGGGCCAGCGTAGCAACATTAAAGTTGTACGAGAAGGTACCTTGTGTGAGCTTGGTGGTGTTGGTGTCTGTTGCGTTAGTAACGCGCTCATAAACCAGCTTGCCAATGATCGGGCCGTTGGAGTAACCGACCGAACCACCCATGGTACGGCTTGCTGCTGTGTTGCCAGCGACTTCGCCGAAACCGTAGATGGCTTCAGCAGTGATGCCGCCCATTTCTGGAGCAACGTACTTGAGCGAATTGTTGACGCGGGTTGCGCCAGTGATGAACAGGTTGGTTGACGAACCAGCCAAGCCTGTACCGAATGGATCAACTTCGTCCAGAGCGGAAAACAGTGGGTTGTATTGACGACCCAACGACACTGTACCGAAACCACCGTTCAGACCGACCCAGCTCTGACGACCGAATGCCAGACCACCTTGGCTGAAGCCGCCGGTATCAGCAGCGATACCTGTTTCCAGTTGGAACATAGCTTTCAAACCGCCGCCCAAATCTTCCGTACCCTTGAAACCCAAACGGCTGCCTGATTGAACGCCGTTGGCAAGTTTGGTAACACCACCACCAACGCCGCCCAGTTCGCGGGTGATACCCATGTCAACGATACCGTAGGCGGTAACTGACGATTGAGCTGAAGCAACACCAGCAAATGCACCGAAGACGGCTAAGGCAAGAAGCGATTTTTTCATGAAATATTCCTAGAGGTTATTAAGATTTTTACTTTGCAGTTACTGGGGATCAACTTGGGAATTACCAATATCCGCGAGATCTACAGCTAAATTTTTACTGCCTGAAAACGTTCGGCCCCTTTTTCACACTACACAGCATCATTAATGTTGTTTTAGAGTGAGACCATTTGACTTTGAACTACACGCGTTGGGAGCGATTCTGCAATGTTTCCAGTTTGACCTGAAACCTTGATCTTGTTTTTTACTATGCCGGCCTTCTATCTCTCCGGTCATTCCCGTCACCAGCCAAATCACAAACCGAATTCTACATATTTACTTACCAAATGGATGTATCGGATTGAGGGGACGTCGTTTGAAACCAACCACCACAACGCGATTTCCTGAACATGACTACGCCATCCAGCTGTTAATTCAAGAGCAATCTGGCCGCGAAAAATAACCAAAAATAGCAGTCACGAATGAAAATATCGAGATCACTCCACACCAAATGAATTGATAAATAACAATTTTTCAATTCATTTTAAGAGAAGATAAAGGAATTTATGGATATTTTTTGATTTTCAATGAAAATTTTTTGGACGAACAAATTCGTCAACAATCCGTCTCATATTGCAGACATCACAACAAAATTAACCGACCCGGCAAACTTCTGTTGAATGTTGCGTAACTGTCTCAATTGAACAACACTTCATCTGTAACGTGATTACTTCCAGTGATCAGCCACGCCATCCTGATGCAAAAACGGCTCCGCGTCGGACGACAACTGTCGCCGTCAATGCACGGCGCCCGTGATGGATGCAGCGTGTGTTCGCCAGTAGGACCAATAAGAGCCCACGACTCCCAGCGCGCGACAACAACGATAATTCGAACGCGCCTATCCAAGCTGTAGCGGTCAGCCCGAATGGCTACGGTAAAATGCGACGACTCCACTCCACAAGCTAGCGACCGCCTACTCATGAGCAATGATCACAACAGCAGTGCAGCGGCTGATCCAGCGCCGACCTCAAACTTTTTGCGCAGCATCATCGACAATGATCTAGCCAGGCAGACCTATGCCGGCCGCCTCGACGCTGATGGTCAGCCATTGCCGCAAGTTATCACCCGTTTCCCGCCGGAGCCGAATGGCTATTTGCACATCGGTCATGCAAAGTCGATCTGCCTGAATTTTGGCCTGGCACGGGATTTCGAGGGACGCGCCCATCTGCGCTTCGACGACACCAACCCGACCCGGGAAGAGCAGGAATATGTCGATACCATTCTTGATTCGGTAACATGGCTTGGGTTCAACTGGACTGCCAATGGCAAAGAGCATCTGTATTACGCCAGCGACTATTTTGAACAGCTTTACCAGATGGCCGAGTATCTGATCAACGCCGGCCATGCCTACATCGACAGCCAGTCAGCGGAAGACATGGCCAGCAACCGGGGCAACTTTAACGAACCTGGCAAGGATTCGCCGTTCCGCACACGCGCTGCAGCCGAATCGCTGGACCTGTTCCGCCGCATGCGTGCCGGGGAATTCGTCGATGGCCAGCACATCCTGCGGGCGCGCATCGATATGGCATCAAGTAATATGAACCTGCGCGATCCGGCGCTGTACCGGATTCGCCATGCGCATCATCACCGCACCGGCGATGCGTGGTGCATTTATCCGATGTATGACTACACGCACCCGATTTCGGATGCTCTGGAAAACATCACGCACTCTATTTGTACGCTGGAATTCCAGGACCACCGTCCGTTCTACGACTGGGTGCTGGCACGACTGGCCGAAGGTGGTTTTTTCACCCAACCCCTACCTCGTCAATATGAGTTCGCCCGTCTCAACCTCACCTATGTCATCACCAGTAAGCGCAAGCTGCGCCAGCTGGTCGAAGATCACATCGTCGATGGCTGGGATGATCCGCGCATGCCGACCATCGTCGGCATGCGCCGGCGCGGATTCACACCGGAATCGCTCCAGTTGTTTTGCGAGCGCACCGGCGTGACCAAATCCGATAGCTGGATCGACATTGGCACCCTCGATGGCTGTCTGCGCGAGGACCTCGATCCAACCGCACCGCGCGCAACCGCTGTACTACGCCCGCTGAAACTGATTATTGATAATTTGTCGGCCGGCGAAGTGATCGCGTGTCAGGCGCCAGTACATCCGCATTTCCCGGAACGCGGCAACCGCAGCTTTCCGATGTCGAATGCGCTGTGGATCGAACAGGAAGACTTCATGGAGACGCCAACCAAAGGATATTTCCGGCTGTTTCCAGGCAATAAAGTGCGACTGCGCTACGGCTTCGTGGTCGAATGCACCAGTTGCGACAAAGATGCCGATGGCAACGTCATTGCGGTTCACTGCACGTATTTTGCGGATAGCAAGTCAGGCACCGAAGGCTCGGCAAATTATAAGGTCAAGGGCAATATACATTGGGTGAGTGCCGCCCATGCGCTGCAGGCGGAAGTCCGTTTGTACGAGCGCCTGTTCACCGATCCGCAACCGGACGCTGGCGGCAAGGACTTCATGCTGGCGCTGAATCCGAACGCAAAGGAAGTCGTCCATGCCTGGGTCGAGCCAGGACTTGCGGTGGCGCAGCCCGATGACAAGTATCAGTTCGAGAGACACGGCTACTTTGTCGCTGACCGGATTGACTCGTGTGCCGGCAACCTGGTGTTCAATCGCATCACGACGCTAAAAGACAGCTGGGGCAAATAGCATTGCCGAATGCCGTATCAATCGGTCGCATGCCCTGGTAATTTGCGTTGCCAGGCTGCGCCCCGCCTAAAGGCATCTTCAGGATGCCTTTCCACCAGTTTGTTGATTACTGAATGCAGCACTCATGACCTTAGCTACCTGGCTCACCTTCGTCCTTGCCGCTGCCATTATTGCAATTTCGCCGGGCTCCGGTGCCGTACTCTCGATGGCGCACGGCTTGTCATATGGATTCAAGCGCACCAGCGCGACCATCCTTGGATTGCAGGTGGGCCTGCTGATGATCCTGACAATCGCCGGTGCCGGTGTGGGGTCCCTGTTGCTGGCATCGGAAGTTGCCTTCAATGCCGTCAAAATCATCGGCGCGTTGTATCTGATCTATCTCGGTATCAGTCAATGGCGCGCCAAAGTCGAGACGAATTCATCGCAGCGTGAGTCAATCGCGGTCACCGAAGTACCAAGCTGGCAGCGGCGCGTGATGACCGGATTCCTGACCAACGCAACCAACCCGAAAGGGATTATTTTCATGGTCGCGGTACTGCCGCAATTCATCACGCGGGATGCCGATCTGCTGCCACAGTTACTGATTCTGGCTGTGACGATGTGCACCATCGACCTGATCGTGATGCATAGCTACGCATTCGCCGCATCGTCGATGCAACGCTATTTCCGTAACGCCGGCGCAATGAAGAAGCAAAATCGCTTCTTTGGCGGAGTCCTGATCGCAGTCGGTGCGGCACTGTTTTTCGTCAAGCGCAGCCCGTCCTGATTGATCCTGTTACTGGCACGAATGGTCGTTGCAGAATCGCCGACCGCTAAAACTGGTGCGGGTTCTTGCCGGTGATACCGGCATAAAACTGTTTGATTTCCTGCATGTCCACCTCGATATCCCCGCTCGGATGCAGCATTTTTCCTATGCCGCCGACCTTGCGCCGGAAATCAAGGAACGCCAGCGCCACCGGCACCTTCGCACCGACAGCAATGTAATAAAACCCGGTTTTCCAGTGCATCACCTTGTCGCGCGTTCCCTCCGGCGGAATGATCACGGCCAGTCGCTGGCTGCGTTCGAAGGCAGCTACCGTGCTTTGTACCAGATTGCTTGATTTGCTACGGTCGACCGCAATACCGCCAAGCCAGCGCATCACGCCACCAAACGGCCAGTTAAACAGACTGGCTTTGCCCATCCAGTAGACCTTCAGACCCAGAACCGAACACACCATCAGTGTCACCGGAAAATCCCAATTGCTGGTGTGCGGTGCTGCGATCAATACATATCTGGATTCGGTCGGAGCAACGCCTTCGACGCGCCAGCCCAGCAGGCGCAGAGCGCTGCGTGAAAGCCAGTACAGCAAAGTGTGAATGACTGGCGTATCGAAAATTGTCGTGTGCATGTAGCGAGTCTTTGACTGCAGTTAAGCGGAAGGATAAGCGGGTGATTAAACAGAAGCAGGTCACATCAGTTTTTCCCCGTGGGCACTTTACCCGAATTGAATACCCCGTAAAAGCTGCTGGGAAAAACAGCAATTAAAACCGCACGATTGCAACAAAGAAACAAATTAAAATTATTATAGTTGGTTGCAAATGCTATGATTTTTATCAATGATTGTTTTTATGTTCATGTTTTTCAACGATGATTTTTGAAAACACCGAGCCGATGACCTCCAAAGACTTCCGCCGTTTCCGCATCGCACCGCCATCTGGTCGTGCCATTTTCCAGTACAGCTGGATGACCATTATGGCCTGGCCGATAGCGTGCATGCTGCTCGCCGCAGTAGTCTGGATGCTGATACTCGGCATCATTCGTACCGATCGGACTTTCCTGGACAGCAGCGCCCGCAAGGATGCGTCCTACATTGCAACCTCCTATGCCCAGCACCTGACGCGCTCGTTCAAACAGGCCGACCAGGTAGCGTCACATCTGCGCTTCGACTGGGAACAGCCCAACCACAACAGACAGAGCGGCCTGCTGTCTGACGACAGCCTGATCCAGAGCCATGGCTTGCTGCATGCTGCCGTCATCGACAGTGACAGCAACGTCATCAGCGCCACGCGCAGCGAAGCAATCGGAGCCCACGTCGCTGAAATGGATTTTTTCAAGGTGCATCGCACGGCAGATACCGATCAGGCTTACATCAGCCAGCCGGTGACCAGCGCACTCTCTGGCAAGCCCGCGATTCACCTGACCCGGCGCCTGCGTGATGCCAATGGACGATTCAATGGTGTGGTGGTGGTCTGGGCCGATCCGGCGTATTTCAGTACATTCTTTGATCGCACGGGATCGGGAGAGGTAGATTTTCTGGCCTTCATGGGAAAAGACGGGATCGTGCGCAGTTCCCGCATCGGCAATATTGTATATCCGGCCAACAGCCCGGCCATTCGCAAGATTCCGCAGATGGTACCGGCCCAGCGTGGCGTCGCCAAAATTGACGATGCCAGTACCTTTGCCGATGGCGAAGTGCGTTACGTCGCCTGGCAGTCGCTCGCCGACTATCCCTTTGTCACGCTGGTTGGCATATCCGAAACACGCTTGCTTGCCTCGCATGCCGAAAGCTGGGAGACCTACCGGCAAGGCGCCACCGGCATCACGCTATTCCTGGCGCTGCTCTCGCTGGTTGGCATGCTCATGTCGATCCGGCTGTCGATGCGCCAGTATCAGGCAGAGGACATCAAGCGCACCTACCGGATGGCGACCGAGGGCGGCAACGAAGGCTTCTACATGCTGCGGGCGCTGACTGACAGTCACCAGAACACCGTCGATTTCCTGATCGAAGACTGCAATGAACGCGGCGCCTTGCTGATCGGCGCGAAGCGCGACGAATTGATCGGTGCTGCTTTTTCGGACTACTACAACGGCATTCAGAAAAAAATCATTCTGGATATTTTTCGCAAGGCGATGCTGTCCGGTTTTCATGAAGATGAATTCGAGGTCGGCGACGAAAGCCCGCTACGCGGGACCTGGATGCATCGCCGCCTGGTTCGTTCCGGCTCGGGTCTGGCGATGACGCTGCGGGACATTTCAGTCGCAAAAAACTATCAGGCAGAATTGGCACGCGTGGCGAACGAAGACACCCTCACCGCGTTGCCAAGCAGGCATTGGCTGACGGGCTACCTTCCCGACGCACTCGAACGCAATGCCCAGGCAGGGACGATGGTCGCGATGCTGTTCGTCGATCTCGATGGCTTCAAAAACGTCAATGACACGCTCGGGCATGCCGCAGGTGACGAATTGCTGCAACAGGCGGCCAAGCGACTGCAATCGGTACTGCGTCCCGGAGACCACGTGGTTCGGCTTGGCGGTGATGAATTTACGACCATTCTGGAATCCATCATGTGCGAAGCCGATGCCACCCGCGTTGCGGTACGTATCGTCGAGGCCTTCAACAAACCATTTGAACTGAGCCGTGGTGTCAAGACAGTCGGCACTTCGGTCGGCATCAGCCTGTTTCCGCGCGACGGCACCAAGCCTGAGGCGCTGCTGATGAACGCCGACACCGCCATGTACCGGGCCAAATCGGAAGGAAAGAACCAGTACCGGGTCTATCGCCAGCCGACCGAGCACAGCGAATCGTAACCGTACCGTGTCCGGCTGTACCGACGAACTACTGCCGTACGAAATGCGACCGGGTCGAGGCCGACAAGCGCTTTTCGTACCACTGCACCAGATGATCGAAGCGTTCCAGCTGGTTCGCTGGCAACGGGCTCGATGGCGGCTTCAGTTGCGCCGGATCGAAGGGCTTGCCGGTACGGCGTAATTCGTAGTGCAAATGCGGGCCGGTGGCCAGTCCGGTCATCCCGACCGTTCCCAGCAGATCGCCCTGACGCACCGGCATCCCCGCTTTCAGGCCTCTGCTGAATCCTTGCAAATGGCCGTAATACGTCGACAGACCATCCGAATGACGCACCGTCACCAGATTGCCATAACCACCGCGCACGCCGACAAACTCGACCACGCCATCCGCCGTGATGCGCACCGGCGTACCCGCAGGGGCAGCAAAATCAATACCGGTGTGGGCGCGCCAGAGTTGCAGGATCGGATGAAAGCGCGCCACCGAATAGCCCGATGTCATACGTGAAAAAAGAATCGGCGATTGCAGGAATGCGTGCTGCAGCGGCTTGCCATCCGCCGCAAAATACTGCGACCCGGCGGTGTCCGCCGCATCACCGAACAGGTACGCCGTGTGTGTGCGCTGCGGTGTCACCAGGCGTGCCGCCAGGATACGTCCGGGCCGACTGATCTGACCCTGCTCGATAAACATTTCGAACAGCACCGTGCCAGCCACGCCGTGCGCCAGATCGCGGTGGAAATCCAGTTCGCCCGAAAAGAGCGTCACCATCTGGTCGACAATGGCCTCCGGCAAACCGATCGTATCGGCAGCGACATACAACGCACCGCTGCTCGCAGCCGGCGCGGGCACGCCACCGTTGTAGGTGGCTTCACGGACCCGCAATTCGCCCTCGACATAGCGCGCCACCACCATTTGCCGCGCCGACAGCGAGTAGTAGACCGCCAGTGGCGTGCCATTCGTGCTCAACGCGACCCAGACCTTGCTGCCGCGCACCGGTCGCGATGGCCAGTCGCGCGCCTCGGTGCCGGTCAGGCTGTCGGTCCACGCAGTGGTCGGCACATGAAAGCGCGACAGGATGGTTTGCCAGGTGTCGTTGAGCGCCACCGTCAGCGGACCGCTCATGGACTGGCCGCCGGACGCGGTTTCACGCGCGCCGTCGTAGACGAAATCCTGCGGCGTGGCAACCGCGGCCGCGCCCCCGGCACTGCCATCGGCGACGCCGAAGCTGACCACCTCCAGCACCGGTTCGCCGGATGCCGCAATTGCATTGGCGCCCCACGACAGACATCCCATCAGCAGCAGACGCAAGCACTGCACGCGCACGTTCGTTACCGTATTGATCAAGTCAGCTTTCTGCAGCATCCCAAGGACCGACCATCCTAACGCCATTCCCGAAATCGGGTGCGATGTGGATGCCGCCCTCACCGCGTTTGCGTTTAGAATCGCCAGCTATCGTGACAGAACTGAAAGGTGATTCATGTTAACCAACGAGCCCACTCCGGGCGATACCGGAGCATCCTGGCGGATGCCGCGCGATGCCATGCAACCCGACGATCCGCTGGCGCAATGCCTGGTCACGCTCACCCGGTTGCGCAACCAGCCGCATTCGCAGCAGGCGCTGACCGCCGGATTGCCGCTGGAAAACGGCTGCCTGACGCCCGAATTATTCCTGCGCGCAGCGGCCCGCGCCAATCTGTCCGCACGCATCGTCAAGCGACCGCTGGCACGCATCAGCCAGCTGACCCTGCCGGCCGTGCTGTTGCTGCGGGATGGCCAGGCATGCATCCTGACGCACAAAAACAGCAACGGCAACAGCGGCATGGTACGCATCATCCAGCCGGAATCAGGCGATGGCGAACTGGAGATCAGCAGCGACGAATTACAAGCTTCCTGCACCGGTTACGCAATCTTCGTGCGGCCGGTGTTCAAGTTCGACGCGCGCGCTGACAGGTCCGACGAACCTGCCGGAGGACACTGGTTCTGGACTCCGCTCAGGCAATCCTGGCGCATCTATGCCGAAGTCCTGATTGCCTCATTTTTAATCAACACGTTTGCACTGGTGCTGCCGCTGTTCACGATGAACGTGTATGACCGCGTGGTGCCGAACCAGACATTCGAGACGTTGTGGGTACTGGCGCTCGGCGTGGCCATCGTGTTCCTGTTCGACTTCGTCATGCGCAGCCTGCGTGGTTATTTCATCGACATCGCCGGCAAGAAAATCGACGTCACCCTGTCCTCGGCCATTTACGAAAAAATCCTCGGCATCCGCTTGTCCTCGCGACCGAAATCCGTCGGCGGCTTCGCCAACAGCCTCACCGAATTCGAGTCGTTCCGTGAATTCCTGACCTCGGCCACCATCACCACGCTGATCGACATGCCGTTCACGCTGTTGTACCTGCTGATCATCTGGTGGGTCGGCGGCTGGCTGGTACTGGTACCGATCGTCGCGATTCCGCTGATCCTGATCCCCAGCCTGCTGCTGCAACGACCGCTGGCGCGCGTGATCAACCAGACCTTCACGGTCGCGTCGCAACGCCAGGCCACGCTGATCGAAACCCTGGCCGGACTCGATACCATCAAGGCCATGTCGGCCGAAGGTCCGGCCCAGCGGCGCTGGGAACAATTGATCGGCCAGATCGGCAAGCTCAGCCTGCGTGCGCGCCTGCTGTCGGCCGCCAGCATCAACGCCGGTGTACTGTTCCAGCAGCTGGCCAATGTCGCGCTGGTCATCGTCGGGGTCTACCTGATTGCCGACAAGGCCCTGACGGTCGGTGCCCTGATCGCCTGCACCATGCTGGCCGCCCGCACGCTGGCGCCACTGTCGCAAGTCGCGGCACTGGCCACCCGGTTTCATCACGCCCGCACCGCGCTGATGGGGCTGGACCGCATCATGCATTTGCCGGTCGAGCATCCCCCCGGAAAAAGCTTCGTAAACCGACCCGACTTCAAGGGCGGCATCGAATTCCAGAACGTCAGTTTTGCGTATCCCGAGCAGCCCGTCGATGCGCTGGCCAAGGTGTCATTCAAGATCGCTCCCGGTGAGCGGGTCGGCATCATCGGCCGCATCGGCTCCGGCAAATCGACCATCGAAAAACTCATCCTCGGCCTGTACCAGCCGGGCGAAGGCGCCATCTGGATCGATGGCGTCGACCAGCAGCAGATCGACCCGGTCGACCTGCGCCGGCACATCGGCTATGTGCCGCAGGACCCGGTGCTGTTCTTCGGCAGCGTCAAGGACAATATCGTCATGGGCGCGCCGCATGCCGACGATGCCGCGATGCTGCGCGCCGCCGACATCGCGGGCGTGACCGAATTCGTGAACCGGCATCCGCAGGGTTTCGACCGCGCAGTCGGCGAACGCGGCGACGGCCTGTCGGGAGGCCAGCGGCAATCGGTGGCGATCGCCCGTGCGCTCTTGCAGGACCCGAACGTGCTGGTGCTCGACGAGCCCACCAATTCGCTGGACAACCGCTCCGAAGACAACTTCAAGACACTCCTGTCCCAGAGTCTTGGCGACAAGACCCTGATCCTGATTACCCACCGCGCCTCGATGCTGACGCTGGTCAATCGCCTGCTGGTAGTGGAAGGCGGTCGCATCATCGCCGACGGTCCGAAAGAACAAGTGCTGGAAGCTTTATCCGGAGGGAAACTGCATGTTTCAAAAGTGTAAATCGCGTATTCAGCAACTGCTGCTGCCGGCCGGTACCGATGATGCCGAAAAGCGCGCCGACACCGAATTCATGTCCGACAGCAGCGCGGCACTGGTCACCGGCGCGCCGCGCTTTGGCTCCATGATCATTCGTGGCACGGTCCTGTTCATCGTGGCTGCGGTCATCTGGGCCACGTTTGCACCGATCGATGAAATCACCATCGGAGAAGGCAAGGTCATTCCGTCCGGCCAGGTGCAGGTGATCCAGAATCTGGAAGGCGGCATCGTCGCCGCGATACCGGTCAGCATCGGTGATCTGGTCCAGAAAAACCAGGTGGTACTGGTGCTCGACAAGACCCGGTTTTCGTCGTCAGTCGATGAAGTCAAGGCCAAGTACGAAGCCCTGCAAGCGAAGATAGCCCGCCTCACCGTCGAGACCAATGGCACGGCTTTTCAGGCACCCGCCGACCTGGTACGCGACAATCCGAAAGTGATCGAGGAAGAACGTCAGCTGTATCAGAACCGCCAGCGCGAACTCGATTCGGCCCTGACGGTACTGCGCGAACAAGCCAACCAGCGCACTCAGGAACTGCGTGAAAAACGTGCCCGCATGACGCAGCTCGAAGAAAGCCAGCGCCTGGTCACGCGTGAACTGACCATCAGCAAGCCACTGGTGGCGCAAGGCGTGCTGTCCGAAGTCGAAGTGCTGCGCCTGGAACGCCAGGTCAGCGACTTTCGCGGCGAAGCCGACGCGGCGCGCCTGGCGATTCCGCGCATCGAGCAAAGTATCGCCGAAGCGCACGCCAAGGAATCCGGTCAGCTGGCCAAGTTCCGCTCCGATGCCGCCACCGAACTGAACTTGGCGCGCTCGGAGTTCGAGCAATCGCGTGCCTCGGGCGTGGCGATGGCCGACCGGCTGGCGCGCACCGAAGTGCGCTCTCCGGTGGCAGGACTGGTCAAGACCCTGAAAGTCACGACCGTCGGCGGCGTGATCCAGCCCGGCATGGACGTGATGGAAATCGTACCGATCGAAAACAACCTGCTGATCGAAGCACGGGTGCGTCCCGCCGACGTGGCCTTCCTGCATGCCGGCCAGGACGCCACCGTCAAACTGAGTGCGTATGATTTTTCGATCTATGGCGGGCTGGAAGCGAAACTGGAAAACATCACTGCCGACTCGATCACCAATGACAAAGGCGAGAGCTTCTATCTGGTACGGGTGCGCACCGTCAAAAACAACCTCGGTGCGGGCGACAAAAACCTGCCGATCATTCCCGGCATGATGGCTACCATCCACATCCGCACCGGCAAAAAAACCGTCCTCAACTATTTGCTCAAGCCTGTCATCAAAGCCAAACAGGAAGCCTTGCGTGAGCGCTAGTGCATCCGGGATGGCCGATGCCGGTACAATCGCGCCATCTTTTTTCCGCTGAAAGTCACCGTGGCCGATCCCGCTGTCCTGCTGCAATACCTGCTGCCCAAACAGGCCATCACCTGGTTCGCCGGCAAGGTCGCCAATGCCCGGGCCGGCACCATCACGACCGGCATCATTCGCCGCTTCATCGCCCGCTATCAGGTCAACATGGCCGAGGCCGCCAACCCCGACATCACCAGCTACGCCAGCTTCAATGCGTTCTTCACGCGGGCCTTGCGCAGCGATGCGCGACCACTGGCAGCGGCCGATTACATTTGTCCGGTCGATGGCGCGATCAGCCAGTTCGGCCCGATCGAGCGCGACCAGATTTTCCAGGCCAAGGGGCATCAGTATTCGACCACTGCACTGGTCGGCGGCGACCGCACGCTGGCCGCGCAATTCGAGGATGGCCAGTTCGCCACGATCTACCTGAGCCCGAAGGACTATCACCGCATCCACATGCCCTGCGATGGCCGCCTGCTGCGCATGATTTATGTGCCGGGCGCGCTGTTCTCGGTCAATCCGGCCACCGCACGGGGCGTACCGGGCCTGTTTGCGCGCAACGAACGCGTGGTCTGCGTCTTCGACACGGCTGACGGCCCGTTCGTGCTCACGCTGGTGGGCGCCACCATCGTCGGCAGCATGGCCACGACCTGGCATGGCGTGGTCAATCCGCCGCGTACGAAGGCAGTTCGTGAGTGGGATTACAACGACCAGCAGATCGTGCTGAAAAAGGGCGACGAGATGGGACGCTTCCTGCTGGGGTCGACGGTGGTGATGCTATTTCCGGCGCGCCGGCTGGGCTTCAATCCGGGCTGGAAACCGCTTCAACCGGTGCGACTTGGCGAAGCCATGGGCGACAAGGTAAAGGCGAACTGAATTGCCATGTTCTGGGCACTAATCAGCGGCAAGGACTGGCGCTTCGACGTGCCGGATGCACTCTCGCTGATGGAAGCGGCGCGCCTGGCCGGCATCACGCTGCCGAGTTCGTGCCGCAATGGCACCTGCCGCACCTGCCTGTGCCGCTTGCACAGCGGATCGGTGCATTACCGGGTCGACTGGCCGGGACTGAGCGCCGATGAAAAGCAGGCCGGCTACATCCTGCCCTGCGTGGCGCTGGCGCTGTCGGATGTGGTGATCGACGAGCCACGCGCAAGCAAGCCCGCGCCCTGATCAAATCACGCCCAGCAGCTTTAATCCCAACGGCAGCAACAGCGCCGTCAATATCCCCGAGACGCCCATCGCCAGACCGGCAAAGGCACCCATTTCTTCGCTGACCTGAAACCCGCGTGCCGTACCGATGCCGTGCGCGGTCACGCCCAGCGCAAAGCCCATCACGCTGTGGTCGGTGATTTTCATGAACACCAGGATGCTGCGCGCCAGCGTTGCGCCTAGGATGCCGGTGGCGATCACCAGCACCGCAGTCAGTGACGGCAAGCCGCCAATCTTTTCGGCGATCCCCATCGCAATCGGCGTCGTCACTGACTTCGGCGCCAGCGACAGGATGGTGGCTTTGGAGGCACCCAGCAACCACGCCACGCCGAGCGCGGTGGTGATCGCGGCGGTGCTGCCGGCCAGCACGCCCATGAGCAGCGCAAACCAGTCGCGCTTGAGTTTCGCCAATTGCTGATACAACGGAATCGCCAGCGCGACGGTGGCCGGACCCAACAGAAAATGGACGAATTGTGCGCCATCGAAATAGGTCTTGTAGGGGGTGCCGGTGAGCGTCAGGATCGTCACCAGCACGGCCACCGAGATGGCGACAGGGTTCGCCAGCGGATTGAATTTTGCGCGCTGATACACGGTCCATGCGAACTGATAGGCCAGCAAGGTCGCGGTCAATCCGAGCAACGGCGACGCCGCCAGATACACCCAGATTTCGTTGAGCTTCGGCGTCATTTCTGCAACCAGCGCACGACGGCAGCAGTCACTGCAATCGAGACCACGGTACTGGCCAGCAGCGCTGCCGTGATCGGCAACCACTCGGCGGCAAGCAACCGGGCATGCACCATGATGCCCACGCCAGCCGGCACGAACAGCAGCGACAGATGGCGCAGCAGCTCCATCGAAGTCGGCGCGAGCTTGTCGACCGCACCGTTCTTCATCATCAAGTACAGCAGCAACAGCACCATGCCGATCACCGGCCCCGGAATCGGCAACCCCAGCGCATAGGCCAGGCCTTCGCCGATGGATTGAAACACCAGCAAGGTAGCGAGGGTAGCGATCATGGCTGATCCATTCAGGAAAGTGTGTGTTGCAGTCTAGCAGTTGGGGCCCCCGCCCCGGGCATGTTCAGATCGTGGCGCCGCACGAGCCCGCTTAATTTGGCAGCCCCCATAGCGCACTGACAAGCACTTGCCGCAACGGTGAAACCACTACGATCAGTGCAATCACATTGGCCGCTACAGTAATCCAGAATACTTGACGAAATTCTTCTTTAACGGTCTTGTGACGGAAAATTTGCTGGGCAATCAAGGCGCCAGGCCAACCGCCGCTGAGCGCCAGCAGGTGCAACGTACGTTCCGATATGCGCCTGCCTCCGTTCCTGGAATACCATTTATCCAGCGCGTAGACAACGAACGTTGCGGCGCTGGTTGCGAGGTATACCTCTCCTACCCATAGCGGCGGCCGCCACAAAATAGTCATGACAAGGTAAAGCAGCAGGAAAGCAGGAAGACTGACCAATGCAGCGACACCCCATCGAGCGCGGTTTGCTCGCCCGGACCGCCTGCGTAGCGGCCTCGCCTGAATAACCTGAACCTTTATCGCCCGCTTGCCTTTGGGACCGCTCTCGACTTCGTACGAGACGAGCTGCTCAAGCGTTGGTCTGGCTGAGCCTTTGGACCAGGCGGAGACATGCACGAAGATCGGTTCGCCACCTTGTGTCGAGTCGATGGTGCCAAAGCCGCGGCTATCGTTCCAGTTTCTTAGAATGCCATTGAATCGCATGTGAAGGCCGTTGAATGTGTTGAGACTACGGGATGAGTCATCCGGCAAGTCCCCCAGACGGATCGAAAAACCAGCACGATAGCGAGGATAGCGGTTTTATTGCATTGCACGCATCCCATCCCGAAGTCGTAGAATGCGACCCCGACCATCGCGTTCCACATCTGGGTGCCGTACCAATGATTTCTTTCCCAATACATCGCCGGTTCGTCGGCTTGACGGCGATCCTCTTGCTGGCGTTATCCAGCCAGGCCGCCCTCGCCGCAGCCCCTACCCTCGAAGACAGCATCGCCCAGCGCGCCGTGGCCTGCATCGCCTGTCACAACATCGACGGCAAACGCGGCGCGGATGGCTACTACCCGCGCATCGCCGGCAAACCGGCCGGTTACCTGGCCAACCAGCTGATCAATTTTCGGGAGGGACGGCGCGCCTATCCGCAGATGATTTACATGGTCGACAATTTATCCGACGACTACCTGCATGAACTGGCCGGCTATTTCTCCGCACTGGAAGTGTCGTATCCGCCGCCGCCGCTGGCGGTTTCCGCTGCCGTGGCGGCACGCGGACAGGCTCTGGTGCAGCATGGCGATGCCGCCAAAAACATCCCGGCCTGCATTGCCTGCCACGGCAGCGCATTGACTGGCTTAGCGCCCGCCATTCCGGGGCTGCTCGGTTTGCCGCGTGATTACATCGCCGCGCAGTTCGGTGCCTGGCGCAACGGCACGCGCCGCGCCGCCGCGCCCGATTGCATGGGAAAAATCGCGCAACAACTCTCGACCGATGACGTCGGTGCCCTGGCCGCCTGGCTGTCCGCGCAACCTGTTCCTGCGCATGCCAAACCCGCCACCAGCCTGCCGGCTCCCTTGCCGCTGGACTGCGGCAGCGTTCCTCACTGAATCCGATGACCATGAAACGATTGTTCCTGATTGTGTTACTCCTGCTGCTGGCCGTCCCGGTCGTGCTGATTACGAAGGAATTCGTTCACGAGCCGGATCGCGACGCGGTCGGCGTGCCGATCACCGGCTCTGCGGCGCAGGTCGCGCAGGGCAAATATCTCGCGCTGGCGGGCAACTGCATGGGCTGCCATACCGTGCGTGGTGGCGCGCAATACGCTGGCGGCAGAGCCATTGCCACGCCGTTCGGTACGCTGTATTCGCCCAATCTGACGCAGGACAAAACCAGCGGTCTGGGCAACTGGTCCGCCAATGACTTCTGGCGCGCGCTGCATAACGGCAAGTCGCAGGACGGCAGCTTTTTGTACCCGGCGTTTCCGTACACGAACTACACACGCATGACGCGTCCGGATTCGGATGCGCTGTTCGCCTACTTCAAAACCCTGACCCCGGTAGCGCAAGCCAACCGCGCCAGCGAACTGCGCTTTCCGTATAACCAGCGACCGCTGATGGCGGTCTGGCGCGCGCTGTATTTCACGCCGGGTGTGCAAAAAACCGATCCCGCCAAAAGCGTGACCTGGAACCGCGGTGCCTATCTGGTCGAAGGTCCGGGCCATTGCAGTGCCTGCCATTCCTCCCGCACCACGCTGGGCGGCAGCAGCGGCTCGCTCGAAGGCGGCCTGATCCCGGTGCTGAACTGGTACGCACCGTCGCTGACATCGAGCAATGAAGCCGGGTTGGGCGACTGGCAGCAATCCCACATCGTCGATCTTTTGCAAACCGGTATTTCGCAGCGTAGCGTGGTATTTGGCCCGATGGCCGAAGTGGTGCGAGGCAGCCTGCAGCACCTGTCGGAACCGGACTTGCAGGCGATGGCCGAGTACTTGAAATCCCTGCCGCAAATCGATACGCCGTCACCCGTGCCGGTGGCACTGGATGAACGCACCCGCGTCCTCGGCAGCAAGCTCTACGAGAAGCATTGCGTGAACTGTCATCGCGCCGACGGCACCGGTATTCCGCCGAACTATCCGCCATTGGCGGGCAATCGCGCCATCACGATGGATTCGGCCATCAATCCGGTACGCATGGTGCTCAATGGCGGCTTCCCGCCCAGCACCCATGGCAATCCGCGTCCCTACGGCATGCCGCCGTTTGCGGCCGTGCTCAATGACGAGGAAGTCGCAGCCGTCGTGTCATTTACCCGCAATGCGTGGGGCCATCGGCAGGCTGCCGTGACTCCGTTCGAGGTCAGCCGTTACCGGGCGGTTCCGGGCGATTGATTGCCCGGGCCAGCACCGGTCGACGGGCAGAAAACTCCCCACGGCACGTGGTCGTGGCGGATTCTGTTGCGCAAGACCGGTGTCGGGCGTGGACGACATGCTACCCTCACTTTCTTGCGCCAGGAAAGATGGTGCCACGTGCGGCATTGAGCACCCTTCTTCCATCTGGCAGCCGCGTTTGACGGACGCTTTCCTCGCGCTCACCACGCCTTCATCACCAGCCGCCGCTCCACTGAATTGACTCCCTGATGACACCCTCGCTGCCCGCATCACCCCGTTCCGACATCCTGCATGGACCATCACGACCTGACCTGATCCGCACCGAAGTCCTGGCCGACCTGTTCGAAGACAGCGCCCGGCGCGCACCGGGCCAGATTGCGCTGATGACGGGGCAAAGTCAGCTGACGTATCGTGAACTCGACGCCGCCGCCGACCGCGTTGCCGCCGGCCTGATCGCCAGTGGCGTGGGCGCGGGCCAGTTGGTCGGGCTGTGGTTGCCACGTGGCATCGACTTGCTGATTGCCCAGCTCGGGATTGCCAAGAGTGGCGCTGGCTGGTTGCCGTTCGATGCGGACACGCCAGTCGACCGGATCGCCATCTGCCTCGACGATGCGAACGCCGCCGGCATCGTCAGCTGTGCGCACTTTGCAGCGCAACTCACGGCCGTCCCGTGTCCGGCCTGGACCATCGAAGCCTTGCTGGAGACCACCTCGACCGAGCGGCGCGGCGCCGTGCAGGCAGGCCATCCGGCTTACGTGATCTATACCTCCGGCTCGACCGGCAAACCGAAGGGGATCGAAATCAGCCAGGGCGCGATCTGCCATTTCCTGCGCGCTGAAAATGCGGTGCTGGGCGTGCTGTCCAGCGACCGTGTCTATCAGGGGTTTTCGGTTGCCTTCGACATGTCGTTCGAAGAAATCTGGATCAGCTATCTGGTGGGTGCCACGCTCTGGCTGGCACCGAAGGAACTGGCCGCCGATCCGGAAGCGCTGCCGCGCGCGCTGGTCGACAACCAGGTCACGGTGCTGCATGCCGTACCGACCTTGCTGGCGCTGTTCAGCCAGGACGTGCCGGGTCTGCGCATCATCAATCTGGGCGGCGAAATGTGTCCGCAGGCGCTGGTTGCGCGCTGGGCCAGACCGGGTCGCCAGCTGTTCAATACGTATGGTCCGACCGAAGCCACGGTGTCGGCCAGCCTGGCGCCAATGCAGCCGGACGAGCCCGTCACGATCGGGAGGCCACTGCCCAATTACGGCTTGCTGATCCTCGACCCCGATCCCGCCAGACCGCTCACGCTGCTGCCACGCGGCGCGCTCGGCGAGCTCGCCATCACCGGTCCCGGCGTCGCGGTCGGCTATCTCGGCCGGCCCGATTTGACGGCCGAAAAATTTCTCGACAATCCCTGGTCCGAGAGCGAGCACGACCGCCGCCTGTACCGCACCGGCGACCTCGCCCGCATCGATGAACATGGCTGTGTCGAGTGCCTCGGTCGCACCGATTCGCAAGTCAAGATCCGCGGCTTTCGGGTCGAACTGGGCGAGATCGAAGCCGTGCTGGCGCAGCAGGCCGGCATTGGTACCGCAGCGGTCTTGCTGCGCAAGGAAAGCGGACTCGATCAGCTGGTCGCCTTCCTGATCGCCGAGCCGCAATCGGTGCAAACCACAACGACCCTGCGCGCTGCATTGATGCTGGTGCTGCCACCGTACATGGTGCCGGGACATTACGAAACCCTCTCAGAAATGCCGCGCCTGACTTCCGGCAAAATCGATCGCAATGCGCTCAAGGCGCGACCGCTGACCTTCATTCAGGTCGATGCCGCGTCCTCGGACGCACCGCAGAACCTGGCCGAAGAAGCCTTGTTCGGCGCGCTGGCGACACTGTTCCCGGGCCAGCCGATCCGCCGCACGATGGATTTTTTCAATGACCTCGGCGGACACTCGCTGTTTGCGGCGCGGCTGGCGTCGGCGCTGCGCACCGATCCGCGTTTTGCGCACGTGACCGTCAGCGATATCTACAAGAACCGGCTGGTCGGCCGGATTGCCGATGTGCTGGCCGAAGCGCCGCCGGCCACCGTCGCACCCGATCTGAACTGGACCCCGCCCGCTGCCTGGCGGCGCTGGCTGTGCGGCACCGGCCAGGCCGCCGCGATCCCGGCGCTGGTGGCGTTGCGGATGGCACAGTGGCTGGCGCCGTTCTTCACGTATCACTTCTTTACCGGCGACCCGGGCGACTCGATCGTGCGGGCCATTGCCGCCTCGGTCGGCGTGTTCATGCTGGCGACATTGCTGGAGTTCGGCCTTGCGATCATGGCCCATGCAGTGCTGGTACGACGCCTGAAGCCGGGGCGCTATCCGCTCTGGGGGATGACGTATTACCGCTGGTGGCTGGCCGACCGCGTGATGGAATCGGCGCCTACCTATCTGCTGAGCGGTTCATCGCTGTACAACGCGTGGCTGCGTGCGCTGGGTGCAAGGATCGGACGTGACGTGATGATCGGCTCGATGACGCTGCGCGTGCCGCACCTGCTGACCATCGGTGCGGGCAGCAGCATCGGCAACGCCACCAATTTCGAGAACGCACGGGTCCAGCATGGCGAACTGATCATCGGTGCGATCACACTGGGCCAGAACACCTGCGTTGGCTCGTACGCGATTTTGGAAGGCAGCACCACCATCGGCGACTTCGGCCACCTGGAGGCGCAATCAGCGCTGGGCAATGGCATGGCAATTCCCGCCGGACGCGTCTGGAGCGGCTCACCGGCAGGCGATACAGGACCGTTCGACCGGTCCTCGAATCCGCCGCGCCAGGCGGTCTCGAATCTGCGCCTGACCTGCGAGACGGTGTACTTCATCTTCGGTGCCTTGCTGATCACGACGCTGTTTTTCCTGCCGGTGTTCCCCAGCTTCATGCTGATCGACTGGCTCGATGACGCCGACCGCTCGCCATGGCTGCAGAGTTCGAACGAAGCTTTCCAGCTCACCAAATATTTCATCCTGGCCTTTCCGGCGACCGCAGTGATGATCCTGTGCACCGCCCTGTTGTCGTCCGGTATCCGCTGGGGTTTGCTACCCAAGCTCAAACCGGGCAGTTTCCCGGTGCACAGCAATGTGTATTGCCGTAAATGGCTGGTCAACCAGATCCAGGAATCGAGCCTCAATGTCCTGCATGGCGTCTATGCCACTGTCTTCGCGCCGATCTGGTACCGCATGCTGGGCGCTAAAGTCGGCCGCGATGCCGAGATCTCGACCGCACTTGGCGTAGTCCCGGACATGCTGACGCTGGGCGATGAAACCTTCATCGCCGATGCGGTCCTGCTGGGTGACGAACAGATCGACGGCGGCTGGATGACGATGCAGCCCACCGTGATTTCCCGTCGCAGTTTTGTGGGTAACGGCGCCTACATTGCCGACGGCACGGTGCTGCCCGAGAACGTGCTCATTGGTGTCTTTTCGCGCGCGCCCGAGAACCACCTGATGCGCAATGGCGATACCTGGTTCGGTTCGCCACCGATCAATTTGCCGGCGCGTGAAACCGTCAGCGGCTTTCCGGAGAACCTGACCTTCCGGCCATCGCCGCAGCGCCGCATGGCACGCGGCCTGATCGAAGCATTCCGCATCATCGCGCCGCATGCCATCGTCACGTCAGTCGGCTATACGGTCGTGCTGGACCTGATGCCGCTGGCTGGCGCGGGCGTCTGGTGGCCGGTCTTGCGCAACCTGGCGTTGACCGGACTGGCGTATGGCGCCGGCAGTTTCCTGTTCGTGGCACTGCTGAAATGGCTGCTGCTGGGCCGCTACAGCCGGCGCAGCGTACCGATGTGGACGCCGTTCGTCTGGCTCTCGGAAGCGGTAACGAACCTGTATGAAGGCGTGGCGGTGCTGAACTTCATGAACTACCTGCGCGGTACGCCGATGCTGCCGATGGCCTTTCGCCTGCTCGGTGCCAAGATCGGCCGCGGCGTCTATCTCAACACCACCGACATCACCGAATTCGATTGCGTCACCATCGGTGACTACAGCGAACTCAATGCGCTGGCCTGCCCGCAAACCCATCTGTTCGAAGACCGCGTCATGAAGATCGATCACGTCACCATCGGCAAGCGCGTCTACATGGGACCGCGCAGCCTGGTGCTGTACGGCGCGGTGGTCGGCGACGATGCCCGACTGGGTTCGCTGACGCTGGTGATGAAGGGCGAATTCATTCCGGCCGGATCGAGCTGGCGTGGTTGCCCGGCGGCGCCAGCGATTTTTTGAGATTGCCGCGATGAAGCTGGCGGTAACCGCGTGGCCAGCACCACTGGTGGTCCCTGCTTCAGGTCTGGTCGTACTCCGTGTGTGCACGCCCTCCGGCGATGACCGTACGAACGCGCGACGGCTGATTCGTGCAGCGTTACTGGATGCGCTCGGCCAATTGGTGCCGGTGCCCGCTACGCTGGTTCAACTTCCGGCAAAGGGACTGCATGTTGCCGGTTCGGACGTCGGCTTGTCGGTATCGCATGCATCCGGTTTGTCGGTCTGCGCGATCAACCTGCACGGTGCGGTCGGCATCGATCTGATGCGACTGGATGACGGTGAACCCTGTTTGCCGGATTGGGACATCGTGGCGCGAGATTATCTCGGGCCGGCGGCAACGCGGCGCATTGCCACGGTTGCGGTTGCCCGGCGTGCGCTGTGTTTTGCGCAGGAGTGGACGCAGCGCGAGGCGCAGTTGAAATTGCAGGGACGGGGACTGACGGAATGGATCGCCGTGCAAGACCATCCTTGCACGACGCTGGGACTGGACTTGCCGGAGGGTTTTGTCGGCGCGGTCAGCCTGCCGCGTGACTAAAATCGATTACCACGCGTGACGGTACATCGCCCTTTTCCAGCCGCTCGAAGACCGTATTGATTGCCGAGAGCGGTTGCAATTCGATGTCAGCCTTGACCTTGCCGGATGCCGCAAACGCCAGCGCTTCGGCCATGTCCTGGCGCGTACCGACAAACGAACCACGGATCGTGATGCAGTTGGCGACCACATCGAACAGCGGCGTCGGGAATTCGCCCGGTGGCAGTCCGACCAGCACACAGGTACCGCGCTTGCGGGTCATCGCCACGCCCTGCTGGAAGGCGATCAGCGACGGCGCGGTAATCAGCACGCCATGGGCGCCGCCGTCGGTGGCCAGCCTGACTGCCTCAGCCGGATCAGCCTTTTTAGCATTGACCACCGCTTCCGCACCAAGACGAGTGGCGTGGGCCAGCTTGCCATCATCGATATCGACCGCGCAAACGCGCAGCCCCATTGCGATGGCGTACTGCACAGCCAGATGGCCGAGGCCACCGACGCCCGAAATGGCAATCCACTCGCCTGGGCGGGCGCCGGTTTCCTTGATGCCCTTGTAGGTAGTGACACCGGCACAAATGATCGGTGCAGCCTCGACCGCGGACAGGCCCGCCGGGATGTGGGCGACGTAATTCGGGTCGGCCAGAATGTATTCGGCAAAGCCACCGTTCTTTGTATAGCCGCCAAACTGGGCTTCTCCGCAGACGGTTTCCCAGGCGGCCAGACAATGCTCGCAATGGCCGCATGCCGAGTACAGCCACGGCACGCCGACCCGCTCGCCTTCCTTCACGCTGGTCACGCCTTCGCCCAGCGCCACCACCAGACCGATGCCTTCATGGCCCGGAATAAACGGCAGCGCAGGTTTCAATGGCCAGTCGCCGCGCATGGCGTGCAGGTCGGTGTGGCAGACGCCACAGGCTTCGGTCTTGACCAGAATCTGGCCCGGGCCGGGTGTCGGGATGTCCCACTGTCTGATGACCAGTGGCTGGCCAAACGCTTCGACCATCGCTGCTTGCATGGTGTTAGTCATGTCGATTCCTTTGCTTGTTGTGCGGGATCAGGCGTTGTGGCGGATGACCCATGCGGCGAACTGATCCATCCAGGTTTGCAGGAATTTCTTGCTGTCGGGGCCGATGTCGCCGGCGGCATCGAACAAGCCGTCCTTGGCCTGAATGAAGGCTTCGGGTTGGCCCAGCGTCGGCACGTCCAGATAGGCCAGCACATTGCGCAGATGCTGCTGCGCCATGGCGGTACCGATGGCGCCGACCGAGACACCGATCACACCGGCAGGCTTGCCCTGCCAGGCACTTTGACCGTACGGGCGCGAGGCATGGTCGAGCGCGTTTTTCAGGACGCCCGGTATCGAGCGGTTGTATTCCGGCGTCAGGAAGAGCAAGCCGTTGGCGCGGGCGATCTCGCCTTTCAGTCGCAGCACCGATGCAGCCTGATGCGCGTCATCGTCCTGGTTATACAGCGGCAGGTCGCCAATCTCGACCTGCTGAAACGTGAATCCGGGCGGCCCCAGCCGCGCCAGCGCGGTGGCCAGTTTTCGGTTGTACGAATCCTTGCGCAAACTGCCGACGATCACGGCGATGTGAGTGTTGCTCATGTCGATCTCCTGAAAGGTGTTAGTCAAAAAAAACCGTTTCGATACAGTCCCTGATCCCTATTCCTTCGGAAAGTCGGCGCCGCGCGAGACGGTTTCCCACTCTGCAAATTCCTTGCGCAGCTCGTCGAGCTTGGACATCGCTCCCTCGAAAGCCGCGTTACCGAGTGGCAGCCGGTGCGGTGGCTTGGCCGCCAGCACCGCATTGATGATGGCGTGTGCGGCCCGCTTCGGATCACCCGGCTGATGACCGGACGCCTTGCGCACCTGAGCGCGCCAGGCGCCTGCGGTCTCGGCGTAATCGGCGATCGGTTGCTTGACCTCATTGGCTGAACGACCGGCCCAGTCGGTACGAAATCCACTTGGCTCGACCAGCATCACGCGTATGCCGAGCGGCTCGACTTCCTGCCAGAGTGCTTCCGACAGGCCTTCGACCGCGAATTTGGTGGCGTTGTAGTAGCCGACTGCCGGGAATGCCCGTAGCCCGCCGATCGACGACAGGTTGACGATGAAGCCAGAGCGGTTGTGGCGCATCGAAGGCAAGACAGCATGGATCATGCGGCTAACGCCAAACACATTGATCTCGAACATCCGGCGCACTTGCTCTTCATCGCTTTCTTCGACAGCAGCGAAGTAGCCGATACCGGCGTTGTTGACCAGCACATCGATGCGCCCGAATTGTTCGATGGCGGCGGCGACGGCAGCGTCGACCTGTTTCTGGTCAGTCACGTCCAGCTGCAGCACCAGCGCTTCTCCCAGCGCCGCCAGGTCCTTGATCTCGTCCGGCTTGCGTGCCGTCACGACTGTGCGATAGCCCTGCTCCAGCGCCTGGATCGCCAGTTCGCGGCCAAAGCCCGTCGAACAACCCGTGATGAACCAGACTGGCTTGTCATTGACTGCATCCACTGCTGCGCCGTTTGTTCTCGTTACCATTGTGAGTCCTCCTGTGGGGTGGGGTCGGTTCGCCAGATTGGGGAAAATTCAAAGCAAAACCTTCGCGGGGCGAAGCGACCTTGATGTGCGGCATACGGTGCGAGCCGAGGGCTGCAGCGCCGTACGAATAAGAATTTTTACAATAGCGAATTGCCAACTATTGGTCTGTACGTTGTGCCGCTTACCCGGCCCTTTCAAGTTGGGCGTTGGGCTGCAAACATCAATTTGATACCCGGTTGTGGCCGGCCTGGCAGCCGATTTCAAGCGCGAAATCGGTCATGTTGCCGGATTGCAGGTTGTCTGGATGGTAAATTTGTAGCCCAAAGCCCAGCTTGAAATGGCTGGCTTTGCGGTTCAACGATTCTGAACCTTCATGCAATCGCGGTGGCCCTGTCGTGTATTTGAGGCTCCGTTCTGGCGGCGGAATCGCCGACGCCAAACCATTTGCAGACGGGTTTGTGCCCTGCAAAGAAGGGAGTTTGCGGCCCTCCCTTTCGGCCCCTGATTCGTTAGAGAAATCAACTCAGCCAACAATCCGCTTTTCAAATTTCCGGGTCCACGGTACCCGTCAGCCGTGCACCCATCCCGTTCGATAGTGACGTGATTTTGTGCGCCAGGCGTTCCACCAGTACCCTGTCATTTGCATCCATGCCACTGAGCACTTCAGCGGCCGCGGCCGGTATCGCAGCAGCTACCTGATGCGACACATCAATGGCCAGTTTCAGCAAATAGTGGGGTGCCACGCCGAGTGTTTTCGCCAGCGCATCAATGTGCTCGCGCGTTATCTTGCCTGGATCTGACTCGCCAGCGATCGCGAATGCGAACTGGGCGCCGAATCCCGAATAAACCCGGGTGCACATGAGATCGTAGAAAGGTGCGAGGCGCAGTCCGGCTGGCGTGGCGATCATCGACAGGTTTTTTGCATGGGAATCGTTATTGCCGATGCACAGGTTGAAAAACAACCAGCGCAGTAGTTGCAGACGGTCGACCGCAGGCTGCGTTGATTGCTTCAGCAGATCGAAGCAGTCCTTGAAGGATGGACCGCCGTCGTGTTCGTATTTCTCATCGGACTGTTTTCCCATCATCTGGCAAAAATCAGCCTGCCAAAGACGGCGCAATGAACCATCCGGCAAAAGTTGTCGATCGTAACGCTGTACCAGACAGGCTTTCGTCGTCAATTGGTAGTCGACACGTGCCGAATTGAGTCCGCATTTGGCAGCGGCGCGCATCACGATCGTCTCATTGGCTGCAGACGCAAAAATTGCGATGTCGCTGCGCAAGATGTCGGGTTTGAGAATATGGGTGGAAGGAGCATTGCCCATCGGCCGGGACGGAACGCCAGCGGCATCCACGTACACCAGGATTTTATATTGCGCCCCTGAGATCGACATCCTGGGTTTTGGCATCCCCTGCGCGGCACGTTCAATCTCTTCTCGCTCGGCGGACTGTGCGGCGTTGGCGTGCGCAATCACATTGACCTGATTCCAGGTAAGCGTCTGGTAGATTGGTGCTTGCAGCAAATCGCCCTCGGGCACCAGCGTATAAGCACCGGAGCTCTCGCCGGCCACACACGACAGCAAGCCGAAGACGGAAGTGACCTTTTCACGCATGCTGATTAATCTGCGCGGCGCGCCTTCTGGCAGCAAATTCTCAAAAAATGCAGCGACGAATGCAGTGTGATTCGGAGTGTGATTCGGAGTGTGATTCGGTCCGCCAGACAGTGGTATCTCGGGATGAAGCGGACTAGCAGCTGGGTTGGAAAGCCAGTCATCCCCATACACAAACGATAGTGGCTCCGTCGGGTAGAGCGTGCCCACCAATCCATCCGAGCCATAGACCCAGAGCGCTTTTGGGAGAGTGCCTGACGTGGCCATCACAGTTTCTTCCTGATTACAACTTCCAGACCAAGCAGGCTCAGCACATCAAGCACTTTTTGCATCTGCAGTGTTGCCTTGCCCTTCTCCAGGTCGATCACGAACCGGTTGCTCAATCCTGCCAGGCCGGCCACATCGAGTTGCGTTAGCCCCTGAATTTTGCGCACTGAGCGTACGAGTTCGCCAACTTCGATCGTCGAACTTAATGTAGCCAGCGGAGTAGCCGTATTTCCTGACATTCCCATGATAGCTCTATGTGATAGCTCAATCACATATTAGCACCCACCATCGTTCGACACTAAAAATATGAATGAGCAGTCACTAATCCGACTCAAAAGCCGATCAAAAGATTAACTATGTATGACCTGGCACTTTTTTCAAGATCAACAAAAACGGCTTGAATGCCAGGGAGCAAGTTCACCGATCGCAAGACGCCAAGAATCTCTTGGCGAAAGAAAGTGACCGGCTGCCTCGCCGCATCCGGCTTGGTCTGAAACCTTTGATTACCGCGGCTACCCGCAATGCATGTCCAGTTGGCCTTCATTTCAACAGACTGAATAAGCTTGTCATGGATCTTCATCTAAATTAGAATCATTCGCAATTGAAGCATTCACCCACAAAACTTCCTCTACATGCACCTCATTTCTGATATCGCCGCGCTACGCAGCCGGCCCATTATTCTTCTGCGTGCCGCCGCGATCTCGACCCTGGTGCTCCTGTCAGGCTGTGGCGGTGGTGGCGGCAGCACCGCACCGACAGCAACCAACACTCCGGTTCCCGTTCAGCTCGCCACACTGAGTACTACCGCACAACTTGGCCAGAAAATTTTCAAGGACACCTCACTGTCCGCGTCCGGCAATCTGGCCTGCGCCACCTGCCACAATCCCGACAATGCCCATGCCCAAAGCAATCATCTGGCTGCACAGTTGGGCGGCGCAGATGGAACGCAAGCGGGTTCCCGCGCCGCGCCTTCGCTGCGTTACGCCAACCTGACACCCGCGTTTTTCTTTGACAAGGAAGGCACGCCGACCGGCGGGTTCAACCATGACGGGCGCGCAGCGACACTGTCCGAACAGGCACAACGCCCGTTTCTCGCCGCGCATGAAATGGCCAATGCCAGCAAGGCCGATCTGATCCAGCGCCTTACCCGTACGGCCTACGCCGAAGAATTCCGGCGCGCATTTGGTGCGGGTATCTTTGATCAACCCGAACAGGCGTTCGACCGGATCGGTTTCGCCTTGCAGCAATACCAGAAAGAAGACCGGGATTTTTTTCCGTACGACGCGAAATATGACCAGTTCCTGGGCGGCAAAGTGGCGCTGACCAGTGCCGAACTGCGCGGCCTGGCGCTGTTCAACAATCCGGCCAAGGGTAATTGCGCCGCTTGCCACGCCAGCGCCAAGGGTGCGGATGGCAGCTCACCCCTGTTCACGGATTTCACTTACGACAACGTCGGTGTGCCGCGCAATCCGGCCATTCTCGCCAATGCCGACCCGGCCTATTTTGACCTCGGCCTGTGCGGACCGGATCGCACCGACCTCTCCGGGCGGATCGAATTGTGCGGCGCATTCAAGGTGCCGACACTGCGTAACGTGGCCACCCGCAAGGTATTTTTTCATAACGGGCGCTTCGACAATTTGCGCGACGTGATCGGCTTTTACGTGCGTCGCGATACCAATCCCGAAGAGTGGTATCCGCGCAATGCCGATGGCAGCATCAACAAATTCGACGACCTGCCTGCGGCGTACAGGAACAACGTCAACCGTACTGAAGGCCCCTACAACCGCCAACCCGGCATGGCGCCCGCCCTGTCGGCGCAAGAGATCGAGGATGTGATTGCCTTTCTTGGCACGCTGACCGATGGCGACCAGATCAACCGATAACTCCAGAAAGAACACATCACCATGACACCGACCATCCTCGCCCGCGCCATCGCAATTGCCCTGTGCGCCGCACCGATGCTGGCTCAGGCCAGCGAAGCAGACCTGATCCAGCGGCTCGACAAACTCGCTGCCGAACTCAATCAGGTCAAGGCCGAACTGGCCGCCAGCAAACTCAAGACCGATGCGGTCGAAGCACGCCAGCAAACCATGCCGGCTGCATCAGGATCAGCATCAGCATCAGCATCAGCCAGCATCAGCAGCGAACCGCAAACCGTCCTGTCCGGCTATGGCGAAGTCAACTACAACCGTCCTAGCAAGGATGCCAGCCAGGCCCAGACCGATGTGCGTCGCGCCGTCATCGGTATCCAGCACCGCTTTGATGCCAAGACCAAGCTGGTTTCCGAATTCGAGTGGGAACACGCCGTCACCTCGGCCGACGACAAGGGCGAAGCCGCCGTCGAACAACTGTATGTCGAACGCGAATTCGACAATGGCTTGCGGGCCAAGGCCGGTCTGTTTCTGGTGCCGGCTGGCTTGCTCAACACCAGCCATGAACCAACCGCCTTCTATGGCGTGGAACGCAACTTCGTCGAAACCGCCATCATTCCGTCAACCTGGCGCGAAGCCGGTATCGGCCTGTCGTCGACGATGGATAACGGTCTGACCTGGGATCTCGGACTGACTACCGGCTTTGATCTGAACAAGTGGGACCCTGCCACCGGCGACGGGCGCGAATCGCCACTGGCCAGCATCCACCAGGAAGGCCAACTGGCCAGATCGCGCGACCTCGGCATGCATGCTGCGGCCAACTGGCGTGGCGTTCCCGGGTTGCTGCTGGGCGGCTCGGTGTTCACCGGCAAAGCCAGTCATGGCACGGCAGAGTTCGCTGCGCCAAATGCACGCGTCACGTTGTGGGACCTGCATGCGCGCTACACCCCTGGCAAATGGGACCTGTCAACGCTCTACGCACGCGGCACCATCAGCAACACCGCCGCACTGAACCAGACCTTCGCCGGCAATCCGACCCCGATTCCTGCGTCATTCGACGGCTGGTATGTGCAGGCGGCCTATCAGGCCTGGAAGTCACAGGACTACGTGCTGTCGCCGTTCGTCCGTTATGAGCAATTCAATACTGCACGCAGCTATGCCGAGATGCCGCAAGGACTTGGCGTGGCAACGGCACCCACCGAAAAAGTCAGCACCGTGGGTGCCAACCTGCGGGTCGGTGAAGGCGTCGTCCTGAAAGCCGATTACCAGAAATTCAAGGAAGAGCCGAACCGCGATCGTCTGAACCTCGGTGTGGGTTACGCATTTTGAATACCTTTCTGCTGACGGCGGCACGCACTACCTGTGCCTTGACGGCATTGGCCAGCGGCAGTGCGTTTGCGACCCAGTACTTGTCGGCCGACGAAGCGCAGCGCGCCATCTTTCCGGAAGCGACCACGTTCAAGGCACAGCCGCTGGATTTGAACGCCGAGCAAATGAAAGAGGTGCAGAAGGTTTCCGGCCTGCCGGCGCGCTCGGTGCAATGGCGGGTCAGTTCGGCGTGGCGTGGCGACACCTTGCTGGGGTATGTCGTGCTGGACGAGGTGATCGGCAAATACGAATTGATTTCGTATGCCGCAGGCGTGAATCCGGATGCCACCATCCACCAGATCGAAATCCTGACCTACCGCGAAAGTCACGGCTTCGAAATCCGCAACGCCGCCTGGCGCAAACAGTTTGTCGGCAAATCAGCGCAGGCCGGCCTGGCCATCGGCGAAGGCATCACCAACATCAGCGGCGCGTCGCTGTCATCGGCACATGTCACTGACGGCGTGCGACGCATCGCCGCGGTCGTCCAGGTCGCACTCAAAAAATGAACTGCCGGGCACAGCCCTGGCTGGGCACGCTGGTCGACGTGCGCATCGCCGACCCGCTGTCTCCCGCGTCGCTTGCTGCAGCCTTCGATGCGGCATTTTCGCGTATCGCGCTGGTCCACCGCCTGATGAGTTTTCATGCTGCCGAGAGTGACGTCTCGCGCATCAACCGCGCTGCACCGGACACGTCCATCGCCATCGATCCGCACACGGCCCGTGTGCTCGACGCGGCCCTGATGCTGCAACAAGCCAGCGCATGGATTTTCAATATCGGCTGCGGCACCCGACTGGCGCAGTGGGACTATCTGCCGTTACCGGCACAGACTTTGCCGGCGTATCAGTCGCAAGATAGCGGACTGCTCCTCGGCACCAATGGCACGGTACGAAAAACCCGCGACGTGCTGATCGACCTCGGTGGCATCGCCAAAGGCTACGCAGTGGATGTGGCCATCGATGCGTTGCGTGCAATCGGTGTGCAATCGGCCTGCGTCAACGCCGGCGGTGACGTGCGGGTGCTGGGCAGCGGCACGTTTGCCATTGCCATCCGCGACCCTGCCAGGGTTACCGGCACAGGCGCCGAAGTGGCTTTGGGCGACGCTGCGCTGGCCACGTCGGCGACGTATTTTTCACTGCGACAGACTGGCTCGGATCAGGTCAGTGCGCTGGTCGATGGCCGCAACGGCGCCGCGATCACGTCGGCCATCAGCGCTTCCGTGCTCGCGCCCACCTGCATGATCGCCGACGCGCTGACCAAGATCGTCATGGCGACCGGCGATGCACAGCATCCGCTACTGGCAAGGTTCGCTGCACGCGCGCTTATACTCTGAACGATGAATTTACCGAAACACTCCCTGCATCATCCGTCACGCGCCACGCCAGCGGCCGGCATCCGGCTCGAACGCTGGCAGCGCCAGACGCTGTACTGGAGCGTCATCGCGCTGACCGTCAGCGGCCTGCTCTGGGTAGTCGCGCACTACTTTCTGCGCCCGGTCACCGAATTCGGCGAATCGGTCAGCCCGTACGAACCGTGGTCGATGAAATTGCATGGCGCCGCAGCGATGGCCGTGCTGTTCCTGGCAGGATCGTTATTGAACGGCCATATTTTGCGCGCCCTGCGCGGAACCCGGAATCGCACTTCCGGATGGGCAATGATCGGCCTGCTCGGCGTGCTGGTGCTGACCGGGTACGGCTTGTATTACCTCGCCGGCGAGGCGTCGCGGCCAGCATGGTCGGTCCTCCATTGGGTGCTTGGCATCGGCTTTGCAGCCGGACTGCCGCTGCACATTGTGCTCGGACGGAGTGCACAATCCCGACGGCGCGATCAACAAACCGGGTAGCCCGTGGCGAGCCCGGCATCAACAGTGAACACCGCAACCTGTTAGACTCTCGCCCTTTTTACCGAAATAGAACCACTTTTCGGAGAACTACGCTGCCGACGCCTCAGTCCTGACATCGTCGCTCCTGCGCATTCCTGCGACAGCAACTCATCCGGACATCCCATGCAACTCATTTTTTCCGCAGGCTCCATCCTGGCCATCGTGTTATGGGGGCTGCTGTCCCCGACCTCTCTCAGTGCCGTATTCGACCAGGCACTGGCGTTCATTACTCATAACTTCGGCTGGCTCTACCTGTGGGTCGTACTTGGCCTGGTGATCATGGCCGTGGTGCTGGCGTTCAGCCGGTACGGCAGTATGAAACTGGGCGCCGAAGACGACGAACCCGAATTCTCGGTCGGCGCCTGGTTCGCGATGCTGTTCGCCGCCGGCATGGGCATCGGCCTGGTGTTTTGGGGTGTGGCAGAACCAATCTCGCATTACGGCTCAGCGCCACCGGGCATTCTGGCCAATTCGCCAGAGTCGGCCAATGCCGCGATGCGCTACAGCTTTTTCCACTGGGGATTGCATCCCTGGGCGGTGTACAGCATCGTCGCGCTGGCGATTGCGTTTTTTCAGTTCCGGCGCGGTGGTGCGGCGCTCATCAGTACCTCCATCGAAGCCCTGCCCTGGCAACTGGCAAAGCGCTCGGCCATCGTGGTCAATGTGCTGGCAGTGATCGCCACCGCATTTGGCGTCGCGGCCTCGCTGGGCATCGGCGCACTGCAAATCAATAGCGGCCTCAACGCGCTCGCCGGCCTGCCGGTCAGTGACCTGTCGCAAGTCGGGATCATCGTGGTCACGACCGCCCTGTTCATCACCTCGGCCGTCACCGGAGTCAGCCGCGGCATCAAGTGGCTGTCAACCGCCAACCTGATCCTGGCTGCCGCGCTTGCCATGGCCGTCTTTATCCTCGGCCCCACCGTGGCGATCATCGATACCTTTACCAACACGCTGGGCAGTTACCTCAGTGAATTCGTGCGTATGAGTCTGCGCATGACGCCTTTTCGCGAAAACGGCTGGGTCGGCAGCTGGACCATTTTTTACTGGGCCTGGTGGGTATCCTGGTCGCCCTTCGTTGGCCTGTTCATTGCCCGCGTCTCGCGCGGACGCACCATACGCGAGTTCATTATCGGTACCGTGCTGGCACCGACATTGGCGGCGTTCATCTGGTTCTCGGTCTTTGGCGGTACCGCGCTGTATCTTGAAATCTGGCAAGCGGTCCCGATCGCCGAGGCCGTGAAAGCCGATGCGTCGACTGCGTTGTTCACAATGTTCAGTGCACTGCCATTCGGCATGCTGATGTCGGGCGTGGCCACGCTGCTGGTGATGGTCTTCTTCGTCACTTCGGGGGACTCGGCCACGCTGGTGCTGGGCATCATGAGTACCGGTGGCAATCCGAATCCGCCAAACCGGGTCAAGGTCATGTGGGGCGTCCTGGTAGCCGGGATCGCCATCAGCCTGATGCTGGCCGGTGGCCTGAAGGCGGTGCAGACTGCAACCATCGTGTTCGCGTTACCGTTCACGCTCGTCATCGTGCTGATGGCGCTGTCATTGTGGCGGGCAATCCGCGAAGACTGGCTGGTTGAACAGCACCAGGAAAAACTGCTGCGCCGTAAAATGCGCGACCTGGCAGCGCAGTCCGCCGCCCCGCGCTGACATGGCCGTCGAACTCCTGCTGGCGTTGGGAAAAAGCTTCCTGTTCGTGCTGGCAGCACTGCTGCCGATTCTTAATCCGGCGGCCACAGCACCAATCTTCCTCAGCCTGACCGAGGGCGCGTCGGCCACCACGCGGGCGCTGCTCGCGCGCCGCATCGCCGGCAACATGTTTGCGCTGATGACGGGCTCGATGCTGGTCGGGTCGTTCGTGCTGGACTTTTTTGGTATCGCGCTGCCGATCGTGCGGGTCGGTGGCGGCATGATCGTCGCGGCCAACGCCTGGCGCCTGCTCAATGCCAGCCAGGCCACCGATGACCGTCGCACCGAACTGGCAGAGGCGTTCTCGCACGAGCAGTCATTGCGGCAATCGTTTTATCCGCTGACCTTTCCATTGAGTTGCGGGCCGGGCTCGATTGCGGCGGCCATCACGGTTGGTGTGGCATTGCACGACCAGCGCATGACGCTGTCGATGGCGCGCATGGGTGGTGGCGTGCTGGCGTTACTGGTCATTGCCGGAGTGCTGTATCTGGCGTTCCGGTATGCACAGAGTTTGCTGAAACCGCTGGGCGAAGCGGGCACCGTCATCTTCATGCGCTTGTCGGCATTCATCCTGCTGTGCCTGGGCGTGCAAATCGTCTGGGACGGCGCCAGCGAATTGCTGCGCAGCGTATTGATTCCGGTCGGCGGGTAGCCGGGAAGTCAGAAACTCAGGCCGGCGCAGTGTCCAAAGAAGCAGCGCGCAGGGTCGTAATCAATACCCTAACCGCTGCGCGGCGAACCGAATGCGATCGCCCATTCCCGGTAACGTACTCCCCGTCGCACTGCGTCGCGCAATCGCGTGCGCCGTAAGATGAGGGTAAGTAACGACTGATAGTCTTCGGACAACGATTACAGCGAAAGACTCGACGAAGTCCTGCATCCGATGCCGCGTGCGACACCGCGCCCTTCCCCGCGAAACAGCCCCGTCTCGTCTGACTGACGACACCAGCGCAGCAGTACATCAAGCGCCGCAAGCCACCGAATTCACCAATCCACAAAAACAGGAGACAACCTTGGAAGACAACCTCGTTGAGCGCATTCAGGCCAACCCCAACTATCAAAAACTGGTCGCAACACGCTCGTCCTATGGCTGGTTAATGACCTGGGCCATGATGATCGTGTACTACGGTTTCATTCTGCTAATCGCTTTCGACAAGGAATTGCTCAGCGCCAGAATGGGCGCAGGCGTGATGACCTGGGGCATGCCGATCGGCCTGTTCGTGATTGTGTTTACCGTCATCATTACCGGCATTTATGTTCGACGCGCCAACAGCGAGTTCGATGATCTGACCGCCGCTATTCGCAAAGAGGTACTGTAAATGTCGAACCTGAAAAATATTTTCCTGGCGCTGGCCGGATTGGCCGGATTGGCCGTCGCCGGCACGGTGCACGCCGCCGGTGCTGATCTGGGTCAGGCAACGCAGCAACCGACCAACTGGACCGCAATTTCCATGTTTGCCGCCTTCGTGATCTTTACCTTGTTCATTACCAAATGGGCCGCATCAAAAACCAAATCGGCCTCCGACTTCTATACCGCGGGCGGTGGCATTACCGGCTTCCAGAATGGCCTGGCGATTGCCGGCGACTACATGTCGGCCGCATCCTTCCTCGGCATTTCGGCAGCCGTGTATCTGAATGGTTATGACGGTCTGATCTACTCGATCGGCTTTCTGGTCGGCTGGCCGATCATTACCTTCCTGATGGCAGAACGCTTGCGTAACCTCGGTCGATTCACTTTTGCAGACGTGGCCGCCTATCGCTTCCAGCAAGCACCGATCCGCATTTTTGCGGCATCCGGCACGCTGGTGGTGGTGGCGTTTTATCTGATCGCCCAGATGGTTGGCGCTGGTCAGCTGATCAAACTTCTGTTCGGTCTGGAATACTGGATCGCGGTGGTCGTAGTCGGTAGCCTGATGATGATCTATGTGCTGTTTGGCGGCATGACCGCGACCACCTGGGTGCAGATCATCAAGGCAGTGATGTTGCTGGCGGGTGCCACCTTCATGGCGTACATCGTGATGCAGCAGTTCAATTTCAGTCCCGAAGCGCTGTTCGCAAAGTCGGTCGAAATCCACGACAAGAAGCAATCCATCATGGGACCGGGCACCTTCATCAAGGACCCCATCAGCGCCATCTCGTTCGGCATGGCGCTGATGTTCGGCACCGCTGGATTGCCGCACATCCTGATGCGTTTCTTCACCGTACCGAATGCCAAGGAAGCGCGTAAATCCGTGTTCTGGGCCACCACCTGGATCGCCTATTTCTACATCCTGACCTTCATCATCGGCTTCGGCGCGATCGTTCTGGTGAGCACCAATCCCGAGTTCAAGGATGCTGCCGGCAAGCTGTTGGGCGGCAATAACATGGCGGCGATCCATCTGGCCAAAGCGGTTGGCGGCAATGTCTTCCTGGGCTTTATTTCGGCAGTCGCCTTCGCCACCATTCTGGCGGTTGTCGCTGGCCTGACGCTGTCGGGTGCCTCGGCGGTATCGCATGATCTGTATGCCACCGTGTTCAAAAAAGGCAAAGCCACCAGCGCCAACGAACTGCGTGTGTCTCGCATCACGACGATCGGATTGGGCATCATTGCGGTCGTACTGGGCATCCTGTTCGAGAAGCAGAACATCGCCTTCATGGTCTCGCTGGCATTCGCAATCGCGGCCTCGGCCAACTTCCCGGTGCTGTTCATGTCGGTCCTGTGGAAAGACTGCACGACCCGCGGTGCAACGATCGGTGGCTTCCTCGGCCTGATTACCGCGGTGGGCCTGACGGTGGTCTCGAAGTCGGTATGGGTCGATGTACTGGGCAATCCGACCGCGATTTTCCCGTACACGTCACCGGCCTTGTTCTCGATGACGGCTGGCTTTGTCGGCATCTGGCTGTTTTCGATACTCGATACCAGTGACCGTGCCCGCCTGGATCGGGCCGGGTATCCGGCGCAGAAGGTGCGTTCGGAAACAGGCATCGGCGCCGAAGGAGCTTCGGGCCACTGAGTGACCGGATCGATGTGATCAATAAAAACCCCGGGACCGAATCCCCGGGGTTTTTTTATGGGTGGCGAGTAACGTGATCCTGAGGTCGTGAGGAGGGCGAGATGAGGTCAACCCGTGCGAGATCGGCGGTTGATACATACGCCAAATAACCTATTAAACTAGGATATTTACGACATATCCTACTTTAACCCTCAGGATTTCTGCGGTACTCTAGGCGCTGCAGCAGAATATTTCCAACAGTACCTACTGATACAGGGTTTTACACACAATGCGTACCCTCCTGCAGCTATCGCAAGCACTCCGCGCCCGCTTGAAGCAACATCAGATCACGCAAGACGCATTGCGGTCGCGGGTCGGTGTCTCTCGTCAAACCCTGACCAACATCCTCGGCGGCAGTTCCGACTACAAGGTGACGAATCTGCTGGCCATTTGCGACCAGCTCGGCCTCGACCTGGTCCTGATGCCACGTGAATTGAATCAGGCAGGGATGGAGGCGTCGCGCGACGGGGTTATCAAAACAGTCGTCCAGAAAGCGCTGGACGGCATTTCGGACTCCGGGAACGGCGGCGTGCCATGAACGTCAAGGCCTTGGGCATTTATCTCGGGCGCACGCAGCGCGTCGGCGTGCTGTTTCAATATGCCTTGCCTGGCGCGGACGTGATCAACCGCTTTGTGGCCGATGATGGCTTCATTGCACTGGCGGCGGCACAGCCCACGTTGTCGGCATCCCTGCTTGCAGCGACACCCGACGAGCAGGCGTTGCTGTGGCGCGATGTCGCCGCGAGGGAGTTCAATGGTGCGTACTCCCACAAAGGCAAAGCGTGGCTCCTGCCGGCATTTTTTCAAAACCTCTTGCCTGAAGGCGTGTTTCGGGACCACGTTGCCGCGTTGCGCGGCTGCGAGCCGACCGACCATTTCGAACTACTGGCGGCCTGCGGCAAAGACTTGCCGGGTAACGTGTTTGCGTTACCCGTGGTGCTGGCGCGCGATGCACTGGCCCGCTATGTCACCCAAAACGGCGACGCGCTGGAGATGAGCGTGACGGCAGATCCGCTGGAAGAAGGGGTTTCGCTATCTGGCGTACAGGCAAAATTGGGGGTGATCAAGGACGGCGAGCGGTACGTGGCACGCACCAGAGACCGGGATACGCATATCATCGCCAAACTGCCCGTCGTTGGCCAACCGTTGTTGCCCGAACTCGAATATGTCTCCTTGCGACTGGCGAGTGCGGCCGGCGTTTCCGTGTGCCAGGCAACGCTGGAGCCGCTCGAAAAACTGGCAGTCGAGCATGGGTACGACCTCGGTGATGCCGATGCGCGTACGCATTTTCTGGCAGTGGTGCGCTATGACCGCTTGCCGACCGGGCGGGTGCACTGTGAAGACTTCGCGCAGGTGCTCGGCGTGATGCCGGAAAACAAATACTCCGGGCCGCGCGCAAGCTATCTCGCGGTGGCCGCAACGTTGTTAGCCTTGCCCGGTGCGGGTGAGCCGGCCGTGCACGAGCTGTTGCGGCGCATTCTGGTCAACGAGATGCTGGGCAATCCGGACATGCACCTGAAAAACATGGGACTGTGGTACCCGGACGGCATCCATGCAGCGTTGCCTCCGGCCTACGACATCGTCGCCTGCGCGTCGATGAGCCAGCGTATCGGGCACGCGTTGCCGATCCTGCCTGATGCCTTGATGCCTCGGGTCAGCGCAGGTGCAAAGCTCCCCAAACCCTCCCTGACACCCGGCATGTTGCGGGCGTTCACAGCCGCATTGGGCCTGGCCGAAAAGCCCGCAACCGCAGCACTGACCGAGTGTGTCAAAAAAGCGGGCGCCTTGTGGCCGGAGATGATCAGGGCTTCGCCGCTGACTGCACAACAAAAGTCCAGGCTTTTGGCGCACTTCAACGCGCATCCTGCTGTCGCCTCACTGGTTCGACGCCAGGACAGGGCTGCGGCGCAGCGGCCCGGTCAAAAAAACCAGGCCATGAAAGAGGCATGCAAATCCGTCCGGAAGCGCTATTCGCAAACCAAGTCCTAGCTTGCTAAACCCGCTGTCGATGCGGCACAACCCCAGGCCCATGCCGTCGAATTCCGGGAAACGTTGCCCCTCGGTTTCTTGCGCAAGATCACCCCGGCGTGGCGCAAAGTGTTCATGCTTCAATAACGGACGAACGCTGGCGAGGCCGCAAGCTCTCGCTGGGACTGCATGGAAAGGTCACAGTCGAACCGGCGCGTCGTCCGGCGTCGTCCGTCCTGACAAGTCAATTGGCGCATTGCTTTCACGACAATAGCGGTGGCGCAATTTCAGCTGAATAAGCTGCTTCGGCAAACGCTGAACACAGTCATTCCAGTTAAACGACTGTTGATTTTTTCACTGGAAGTGCTATTTTCAACAAATGCTGAAATCTAATCATTCAATGAAAAACATCGAGGGCCAAGCTACGCAGGTACTTCGCCTGCTGCTGGAACAAGTGCCTGCAATCAGGCAGGTCGACATTCGGTACGAGGTGCACGAATCTGCCCAAGGTGCGCATCTCGTGGCACGTATCAACTTGTCTGGCAGGCACCACGTGCTCGTCTGTGAAATGCAGTCCACGGGCCAGCCGCGCCATGTGCGTATGGCATTGCTCCAGTTGCGCAGCTACATCGCACACCATGCGCAAGATGCCACGCCTGTTTTCATTGCGCCTTATCTGTCATCTGACGCTCAGGCACTGTGCCGTGAGCAAGGTGCAGGCTTTCTGGACTTCGAAGGCAATGCGCGCCTGGTCTTCGACAGCGTCTTTATTGAACGCCAGGTCGCGAGCAAACCCGTTGTCGATCGGCGTGCATTGAGGTCGCTATTCAAGCCGAAATCCGCGCAGGTATTACGCGTGATGCTGCGCAATCCTCGCCAGGCATGGCGCGTCACGGATCTCGCACAAGCCGCCGCTGTCAGCATTGGTCACGTAAGCAACGTTCGTGTCGGCTTGCTCGACAGAGAGTGGGCGCAAGTCGCTGAAGCAGGTTTGTTTTTATCCGAGCCTGAGGCACTGCTGGATGCATGGCGCGATGCCTGTGAACCTCCCGTTGCGAAGCGCCTGGCTTTCTATACAACCCTGCACGGCAGCGCGTTTGAAGAAGCTGCGCGGCGAGTACTGCGCTCGGATGGCGAGGCCAGTCCAGCTGCATTTGCCTCCTTCTCGGCGGCGCATTGGCTCGCGCCGTATGGCAGGACAGGTACCCACTATTTCTATGCGGACGAGGCAGGTCTTGAACGACTGCAGTCAGCCTTGAAGTTATCCCCGAGTTTCAAAGGCGAAAACGTCGTGGTATTTCTCCTCAAGGATTCCGGCTTGTTGCGCGACACGGAGGAACCGGCGCCCGGAGCAATCTGTACCAGCCCCGTCCAAACCTATCTTGATCTTGTCAACGCAGGCGAACGCGGGCGAGAGGCTGCAGATCATTTGCGACAAGAAAGGCTGACGTGGCCGAAATGACACCCGGCGAGCCGCAGTCCGCCGCCGATTACGACGACCGCACGACAACAGCCGTCAAAACGGTGCTGATCGAGATCGGCCAGATTCTCGGAAGTTTCAAGGGGAAATTCGCCATCGTTGGCGGCGCCGTACCGTGGCTGCTGCTTGGCAACGAAGATATGCCACACGTCGGCACACTCGACGTGGACCTGAGTCTCGATGCGAAGGCTTTGGGCGACGGCGAATACGCAACGCTCATTGCAGCGCTGCAAGGACACGGCTACCAGCAGCGTCGAGAGCTTCGCCGCTTTCAACTCGTTCGCCAGGTTCCGACCGAAGACGGCGGTGCGCCGATTGACATCATTGTCGATTTCCTGATGCCCCGCGACGCCGAGATCGTTAAAAACGTGCCGCCGCTGCTCAGTGACTTCGCCGTGCAAAGAGCAGACGGTGCCGATTTGGCGCTTCGCTTCCACCAACTCGTTGCGATCAGCGGTCCGATGCCCGCTGGTGGTGTAAACCGCGTCGAGATCGCGGTTTGTTCGATCCCGGCCCTTTTGGCGATGAAGGGGCATGCAATTGAGGGACGCTATAAACAGAAGGACGCCTACGACATCTATTACTGCATCCGGAACTATCCCGGAGGTCCGGAGGTGCTCGCCGAAGCATGTCGGCCACTACTCGATCATGCCAGTGGTGCAGGGGGATACGGTTTCATTGCCGGCAAGTTCGATTCAGCTGATGGTTTCGGGCCGACATGCGTGCGCCGCTTCGTCGAAGATACGAACGTGCTGGGGGACCGCACCCCGGAGCAATGGCAGCAGGACGCTTTCGGACAGGTAGATGCCTGGCTGCGGGCGCTTGGTTTGAGAAGATGAGCGCCATGACAACAACCGCAGTGATTCGCAAACTGACAATCCAGCATTTCATCTGAATCCGATTACTGGCAACGCGACAGCACACCTGATTTCGTCATCGAGGCAATCATGACCTTTGTGAAGGATACGGGTATCGGTTTGCCGCTGAACTTTTCCTGGCGTTGGGCTTGGAACTGCACCAAACCGCACCCCACATCGCCAGCGTCACGAAACCCACCTTGAGCCAAGTATAATCACCCCTCCTCTTCCCCTATTGGCCGCACCCGTCATGCAAGAAAAATACACCCCAGCCGACGTCGAAAAATCGGCCCAAGACCACTGGCAAGCGACCGACGCCTACAAAGCCGTCGAACACGCCAAAGACCAGCACGGCAATGACAAGAAAAAATTCTATGCCTGTTCGATGCTGCCGTATCCATCGGGCAAGCTGCACATGGGTCATGTGCGCAATTACACCATCAACGATGTGATGTATCGCCACCTGCGCATGAACGGCTACAACGTGCTGATGCCGATGGGCTGGGATGCGTTCGGCATGCCGGCCGAGAATGCGGCGATGGCCAATAACGTGCCGCCGGCGCAATGGACCTACGCCAATATTGCGCACATGAAGCAGCAGATGCAGGCCATGGGACTGGCGATCGACTGGTCGCGCGAGATGACCGCCTGCAAGCCGGATTACTACAAATGGAATCAGTGGATGTTCCTGAAGATGCTGGAAAAAGGCATCGTCTACAAGAAGACCGGGACCGTCAACTGGGACCCGATCGATCAGACCGTGCTAGCCAACGAGCAGGTCGTCGATGGCCGCGGCTGGCGCTCCGGTGCGCTCATCGAGAAGCGCGAAATCCCGATGTATTACGCCCGCATCACCGATTACGCCGAAGAATTACTGGACCATGTCGACAATAAATTGCCGGGCTGGCCAGAGCGCGTGCGCACCATGCAAGCCAACTGGATCGGCAAATCGGTGGGCGTGCGCTTTGCGTTCAAGCACACCATCACCGATGGCGACCAACTCATCGATGACGGCAAGCTGTGGGTCTTCACGACCCGTCCCGACACCATCAAGGGCGTCACGTTTTGCGCCGTGGCACCGGAACATCCGCTGGCCACCTTCGCTGCCAAAACCGATCCCGAACTGACGGCCTTCATTGCCGAGTGCAAGCTCGGCAGCGTCATCGAAGCCGACATGGCGACGATGGAAAAGAAAGGTATGCCAACCGGCCTGCTGGTGTCGCATCCGATCACCGGTCGCCAGATCGAAGTCTGGGTCGGCAATTACGTGTTGATGACGTATGGCGATGGCGCGGTGATGGGCGTGCCGGCGCACGACGAACGCGACTTTGCGTTTGCCCAGAAATACGTGCTGCCCATCGAGCAGGTCATCGACGTCGACGGCAAGGTATTCAATCCCGAGCAATGGCACGACTGGTACGCCGACAAGGAAAACGGTCGCTGCATCAATTCCGGCCGTTTCGATGGCATGGGCTTTGCCGACGCTGTCGATGCAGTCGCCAGGGTCGTCTCCGAGCTCGGTCTCGGCGAAAAGAAAATCACCTATCGCCTGCGCGACTGGGGCATCTCGCGCCAGCGTTACTGGGGCACGCCGATCCCGATCATTCATTGCGACAGCTGTGGCGCCGTGCCGGTCCCTGAAAAAGATTTGCCGGTCGTCCTGCCGGAAGATTGCGTGCCCGACGGCACCGGCAATCCGCTCAACAAGCATGAACAATTTCTGCACGTCGATTGCCCGACCTGCGGCAAACCGGCACGCCGCGAAACCGACACCATGGACACCTTCGTTGATTCGTCCTGGTATTACATGCGCTATTGCTCACCCGGCAGCACCGAATCGATGGTCGATGCGCGCAACGATTACTGGATGCCGATGGACCAGTACATCGGCGGCATCGAACATGCGGTGATGCATTTGCTGTATGCGCGCTTCTGGACCAAGGTCATGCGCGACTTCGGCCTGATCACGTTCGACGAGCCATTTACCAATCTGCTCACGCAGGGCATGGTGCTCAACGAAACCTACTTCCGCGAAGATGCCGTCGGCAAAAAGACCTGGTTCAATCCCGAAGATGTCACGCTGACGCTGGACGACAAGGGCAGGCCGGTTTCGGCTACGCTGACATCAGATGGCGCAGCCGTGCACATCGGTGGCACCGAAAAAATGTCGAAGTCGAAGAACAACGGCATCGATCCGCAAGCACAGATCGACCTGTATGGCGCCGACACTGCACGCCTGTTCACGATGTTTGCGTCGCCACCGGAACAGACGCTGGAATGGTCCGGTACCGGGGTCGAGGGCGCCAATCGCTTCTTGCGCCGGGTCTGGGCCTTCGGTGTGGCGCAGGCTGGCCGCATCGAAAAATCGGTCACCCGCAAACTGGTCACCGCCGACCTCGGCGACAGCCAGCGCGCCTTGCGCCGCGAAGTCCACAAGATCCTGCAACAGGCCGATCACGACATCAAGCGCATTCAATACAACACGGTGGTGTCGGCCTGCATGAAAATGCTCAACACGCTCGAAGCCGCGAAGCTGGATGGCTCGGTGGTATCGGATGCCGTGATCACCGAAGGCTTCTCGATCTTCTTGCGGGTGCTGTATCCGATTGCGCCGCACATCACATTCGCGCTGTGGCAACAGCTCGGCTATGCAGCGGTCCATGGCGACTTGCTCGATGCGGCCTGGCCGCAAGTCGATCCGGGCGCGCTGGAACAGGCCGATATCGAGATGATGATCCAGGTCAATGGCAAACTGCGCGGCAGCATTACCGTCGCCAAGGGTGCCGACAAGGCCAGCATCGAAGCCGCGGCACTGGCCAACGAGAACGTGCAAAAGTACCTCGACGGCACGCCGAAAAAAATCATTGTCGTACCCGGCAAGCTGATCAACATCGTGGTCTGACCTGAAGACGGAAACCCGCTCATGAATCGACGTACCTTCCTGGCCTATTCCGCCATTACTGCCACCATGGCCACGCTGTCGGCCTGCGGTTTCCGCTTGCGCGGCTCTAACGGCGAAGCCAATTTGCCGTTCAAGACCATGGTGCTCGGCTTTGGTGACACCTCGCCGCTGGGGGCGGAACTGCGGCGCAATATTCGCGCCAATGGCACCGCCGTCATCACCGACCGCAAGCTCGCCGACGCCAGTCTCGACGTGCTGTCCGAGACCCGCGAAAAAGTTATCTTGTCGCTCAACAGCGCAGGCCGGGTGCGCGAATTCACGCTGTATTACAAGTTCCGCTTTCAGGTCGTGGACAACACGGGCAAGCAATTGCTGGCGCCTACCGACATCATTCTGAAGCGCGAAATCAGCTTCAACGAATCTGCCGTGCTGGCCAAGGAAGCCGAAGAAGGCTTGCTGTACCGTGACATGCAAAGCGACCTGGTACAGCAGATCCTGCGCCGCCTCGCCGCACTCAAGCCAGCGACCTGAGCGACGCCATGCAACTGCGCGCCGACGCCCTCGATGCCCACCTCGGCAAGCCGCTGGCGCCGCTGTACGTCATCACCAGCGACGAGCATCTGCTGGCGCTCGAAGCGGCCGACAAGATCCGCCGGACCGCGCGCGCGCAGGGCCTGAGCGAGCGCGAGGTACTGCAGGTCGACCGCAGTTTCAAGTGGGGCGAACTGAATGCCGCCAACAATGCCCAATCGCTGTTCGGCGACCGCAAGTTGATCGAGCTGCGCATCCCGACCGGCAAACCCGGCAAGGATGGCGGCCAGGCACTGCAGCACTACGCCGCCAGTCCGAATCCCGACAACGTCACGCTGATTACCTTGCCCAAGCTCGACTGGGCCACCGCCAAGGCGGCGTGGGTCGGCAGCCTGCAACAGGCTGCTGTCTACATCGACATTGCACTGGTCGAGCGCAATCAGTTACCAGGCTGGATCGCTACGCGCCTGGCAGCGCAGGGCCAGAGCGCCGACAAGGAAGGCATCAACTTCATTGCCGAGCGGGTCGAAGGCAACCTGCTGGCGGCGCACCAGGAAATCCAGAAGCTCGGCCTGCTACATCCGGAAGGCAAACTGCGCTTTGAACAGATCCATGACGCGGTCATGAACGTGGCGCGTTACGATGTGTTCAAGCTCAATGAAGCGATGCTGGCGGGCGATGTGGCGCGACTGGTGCGCATGCTCGACGGTTTGCAGGGTGAAGGCGAAGCGCTGCCGCTGGTGTTGTGGGCCGTCGCCGAAGAAATCCGCACGCTGCTGAAAATCAAGGCAGGCATGGAGCAAGGCAAGGCCGTCGGCATGCTGCTCAGGGAATACCGCATCTGGGGCCCGCGTGAAAAACTGATGGAACCGGCCCTGCGGCGGCTCTCGCTGGCAACCCTGGAATCGGCCATCCAGCAAGCCGCGCAAGTCGACAAGCTGATCAAGGGCTTGCGGGCCAAGGCATTTGCGGGCGATGCCTGGGATGCGATGCTGCAGCTGGCCCTGAAGGTGGCGCGCGGACGCTAAGCGTACAGACCGACCACCGCCAGCCCCGAAACAACGACACTGAAACGACCACGATGACCCTACTCGATACCATGATCCAGCTCGGCAAGAACGCCCGCGCCGCTTCCCGCGCGATGGCCAAAGCCTCGACCGCCACCCGCAATCAGGCCCTGCTGCTGATCGCCGCCGCAATCCGGCGCGACGCCGCCGTGCTGACTGCCGCCAACCAGCGCGACCTGGCAGCGGCTGCCGCCAGCGGTCTGGATGCGGCCATGCTGGACCGCCTGACGCTGTCCGACAAATCGATCGCGGGCATGGCCGAAGGGCTGGAGCAGGTGGCCGGATTGCCCGACCCGATCGGTGAAATCTCGAACATGAAGTTCCGTCCCAGCGGTATCCAGGTCGGCCAGATGCGCGTGCCGCTGGGCGTGATCGGGATCATTTACGAAGCCCGCCCGAACGTCACCATCGACGCCGCCGGCCTGTGCATCAAGAGCGGCAACGCCACCATCCTGCGCGGTGGTTCGGAAGCCATCCACTGCAATCGTGCACTGGCCAGACTAGTGGCCGAAGGATTGTCCGGCGCCGGCCTGCCAGCCGACGCGGTCCAGGTGGTCGATACCACCGACCGTGCTGCGGTCGGTGCGCTGATCACGATGCCCGAGTACATCGACGTCATCGTGCCGCGCGGCGGCAAGGGCCTGATCGAACGCCTGATGCGCGAATCGACGGTGCCGATGATCAAGCACCTCGACGGCATCTGCCACGTCTATATCGACGACAAGGCCGACCTCGAAAAAGCCGTCAACATCGCCTTCAATGCCAAGTGCCACCGCTACGGCACCTGCAACACGATGGAAACCCTGCTGGTTGCCAGCGCGATCGCGCCGCAGGTCTTGCCATTGCTGGCGGTGCGCTACGCCGGCCAGCAAGTCGAGCTGCGCACCGATGCCCATGCCGCCGCCATTCTGGCCGGCTACCCGCATCTGACCGACGCCACCGACGCCGACTGGAGCACCGAATACCTCGCGCCTATCCTGGCGGTGAAGATTGTCTCCGGCCTCGATGAAGCGATCGACCACATCAACACGTACTCGTCCAAGCACACCGACGCAATCGTGACCGAAGACTATAGCCGCGCCCTGCGCTTCCTGCGCGAAGTCGATTCGGCCTCGGTGATGGTGAACGCCTCGACGCGCTTTGCCGATGGCTTCGAATACGGCCTCGGTGCCGAGATCGGCATCTCCAACGACAAATTGCATGCACGCGGCCCGGTCGGTCTGGAAGGCCTGACCTCGTTGAAATACGTGGTGTTCGGTCACGGCGAAGTGCGTCAGTAACCCGTCAACAACAGCTCGTTCGATCACGCCTCACCCCACCAAGGAAATACCCATGCTCTGGATTAAAACGCTGCACATCGTCTTCATTACTTCCTGGTTCGCCGGCCTGTTCTACCTGCCTCGCCTGTTCGTCAATCTGGCCGACGTGAAGGATGTCGCCACCACCGAACGCCTGCTGATGATGTCGCGCAAGCTGTATCGTTTCACGACGATCCTGATGATTCCTGCGTTGATTTTCGGCTTGATCCTGTGGCTGGGCTATGGCATCGGCAAGGGTCCGGGCAATGGCTGGATGCATGCCAAGCTGCTCTTCGTGGTGCTGGCCATCGGTTACCACCATGCCTGCGGTTCAATGCTGAAAAAGTTCGAGCGCGGCGTCAACAAGCGCGGTCATGTGTTCTATCGCTGGTTCAATGAAGTGCCGGTCGTGCTGTTGCTGGCGATCGTTGCGCTGGTCATCGTGAAACCGTTCTGACACTCTTTACCGGACCAACAGGAGACTCCATGGGCAAGACTTGTGACTATTATTTTGCACCGCAATCGCCGTTTGCCTACCTCGGCCACGCGCGCTTCGTGGCACTGGCCAAAGAGCATGGCGCCCGCGTCGAACTGCGCCCGTGCGACATCGGCAAGGTGTTCAGTGTCACCGGCGGTTTGCCGCTGGCGCAGCGCGCACCGCAACGGCAGGCGTACCGGCTGGCCGAACTCAAGCGCTGGAGCGAATTCCTGCAACTGCCGCTGAATCTGCAACCGGCATTTTTTCCGGTGCCGGCGGATGCGGCGGCAAAACTGATCATTGCCTGCCAATTGGCCCATGGCACCGAGACCGCGCTGGCGCTGACCGGCGCGATCATGCAGGCAGTCTGGGCCGAGGACAGGAACATCGCTGATGACGACACGCTGGCGTCGCTGGCGACGATGATGGAACTCGACGGCAAGCTGCTGCTCAAAACCTCGTCCACGCCAGCAGTACAGGCGGAATACGAACGCAATACCGAAGCCGCAATCACGGCCAATGTGTTTGGTGCGCCGTGGTACGTGGTCGATGGCGAAGGCTACTGGGGTCAGGACCGGCTGGATTTTGTCGGGCGCGCACTGGCCAGATAAACACGCAGCAAGTGACGGCAGCGATCCGCCGTCACGCCGCACGCAATGTGCAACATCACCGCAACATCGGCAATCCAGGCGGATTGCCGCATCACGCAACCACGGACAAAGGGCTCCCCATGGCACAAGCATCACACTCCTATTTCTGTCCCTGCCCGCGCGGCATGGAAGCCGCACTGGCCGAAGAACTCGGCGAAATCGCCCTCAAAAGCCCGACCCTGAAAGTCCACAATCAGGTGCCCGGCGGCGTGCATTGCTCGGGCGAGCTGATCGACGCGTACCAGGTCAACCTGCATTCGCGCATCGCCTCGCGGGTGCTGATGCGCATGGCGCATTCCAGCTACCTCAATGAAAACGACGTCTACGACCTGGCGCTGGCACAGCCGTGGGAAGACTGGTTCGGCGTGCACCACACGATCCGCATCGACATCACCGCGATCAAGTCACCCTTGCGCAGCCTGGAATTCACCACCCTGAAAATCAAGGATGCCATCTGTGACCGCTTCCGCGAACAGTTCAACGAGCGCCCATCCGTCGACACCAAAGAACCCGACATGCGCATCGTCGGCTTTCTGGATGCCCGCAACGTGACCCTGTATCTCGACACCTCGGGCGAAGCGCTGTTCAAGCGCGGCTGGCGACTCGACACCGGCGATGCGCCCTTGCGTGAAAATCTGGCGGCCGGCCTGTTGCGGGTGGCGGGCTGGAAACCGGGCATGGTGCTGTTCGATCCGATGTGCGGTTCCGGCACCATCCTGGCCGAAGCCGCGCAAATGCTGACCGGCATTCCGTCGGGCGCACGGCGCAGCTTTGCGTTTGAAAAATTCCACGGTTTCCTGTCAGCCGAATGGGCTGCGATCAAGGCCGCCATCAAGGCCAATCCGCTCCCGGCCGAGCCGACGATTTTTGGCAGCGATATTTCAGGCGATGCCATCGTCATGACGCGCAGTAATCTGAATCAGGCCGGCATCCCGTTCGAGGTGCCGCTGAAACAGATTGAAGCGCAGGAAATCAAACCGCCCACCGACGTGCCGGGCATCATGCTGACCAACCCGCCATATGGCGAACGGATCGAGCTGCGTGGCGATGCCGCTGTACCGGAAGATGAACTGGCGAAGACCTTCTTCAGTGCCTTCGGCACCACGCTCAAGCAACGCTTCCCGGGGTGGAAAGTGTTCCTGTTCACCGCCGATCTTGGTGTGCCGCGTTTGCTGCGCCTGAAAGAAGCGCGCAAGACGCCGTTCTTCAATGGCGCGCTAGAATGCCGGCTGTTTCGCTTTGACATGGTGCAGGGATATAACCGCCGCGAAGAAGCGAAGCCGAAGGATGCGGCGTCCTGATGGCGGGCACGTATTCAGCTGAGTTACGTGCTGCATCACCGGTCATCTTCCTCAATAGCCGGTAACGCCCCATGGACCTGACCACCCCTGCCCTGCTGTTTCCGGCGATCTCGCTGCTGTTGCTGGCCTACACCAACCGCTTCATGGTGCTGGCACAGCTGATCCGGCAATTGCACAGCCAGTACCAGGAAAACCTGAAAGACGTGGTGATCCGCCAGATCGCCAACCTGCGCGTGCGCATCACGCTGATCCGGCGCATGCAGGCCTTCGGCGTGACGAGCTTTATCTTGTGTGCATTGTCGATGCTGCTGGTGTTCATCAACCTAATCATTGCGGCGCAAATCGTGTTCGGCGCCAGCCTGTTACTGCTGGTGCTGTCGCTGGTGTTCTCGCTGATCGAAATTGCGATCAGCACCAAGGCGATCGAAATCGAGCTGGAAGATATCGAGCAGAATCTGAAGCGGCATCAGTGACACGGACCAGCGCAAGATTGCGTGATCACCACCTCACGTTCAACCCATCAAATGCCTGTTCCTCTATCCTGGGGCAACGATCAAAAATCGTAGCTTGGGCCTTCTCCCGCGACAACGATCAAAAATCGTAGGCTGCGAAGCCCAACATGCGTCAGATTGCGTTGCGGGTCGCCACTGCGCGCGGTCGTCGGTAGCTAAAACGGGTTGCGCTCCGTGGAGGCAAGCCGGGTGCGGCCCGGCAGCCGCTCACTTTTTTGCTTCGCTGTCGTAGGTTGGGCTGCGAAGCCCAACATGCGTCAGGTTGCGTTGCAGGTCGCCACTGCGCGCGGTCGTCGGTAGCTAAAACGGGTTGCTCTCCGTTGATGCAAGCCGGGTGAGGCCCGGCAGCCGGTCACTTCTTTTTGCTTCGCCAAAAAGCAGTAACCAAGAAAAAGGCGACCGCTAGACCGCTGCCCTGCGGGTTCCCAAATACCGTGCCCGGTCCGGGGGAGGGCCGCAAACTCGCTACGCCACCGTCCGTTGGGCTGCGAAACCCAACATGCGTCAGGTTGCGTTGCGGGTCGCCACTGCGCGCGGTCGTCGGTAGCTAAAACGGGTTGCTCTCCGTGGAGCCAAGCCGGGTGCGGCCCGGCCGCCGGCTTGCCTCCACGGAGCGCAAACCGTTTTAGCTACCGCAGCCCGACGACGCTACACCGATTGCGCGATCATCACAGCACGTTCAGCCAATCAAACAGCTGTTTTTTCTTCCCGCGGCAACATCAGCGTAAAGCGCGCACCATCGCCCGCTACGCTCTCGACCTCCAGCGTGCCGTCGTGCGCCTCGGCCAGTTGCCGGGCAATATACAAGCCCAATCCCAAACCATCGCGCACGGCATTGGTACCGGCACGTTCGTAAGGCGCAAAGATGCGTTTCTGGTCATTGGCAGCGATGCCAGCGCCTTGATCGCGTACCGTGATCAGGATCTGCGTCGGGGTCGCGACCAGCGACACCGTTACCGGTTTCTGGCCACCGTAGCGCAGCGCGTTGGTCAGCAAATTCACGATGATCTGTTCAACCCGGAAATCATCACACCAGCCCCTGATGCCGCCCGGTGCCTGCAGCGAGATCGGGCTTTCGGCCACCTCGGCCTGGTGCGCCATGTCGCTGACGATCTGCTGCAACAGCAACGACACATCGACCACGGCGGCGCGGATCGACAGCTTGCCGCTGCGGATGCGCGATACATCGACCATGTCCTGGATCAGGCGGATCATGCTTCTGATCTGGCGCGCGTCGCGCGCGACCATGCGCTGCAGCTGCTCCGGGCCGAAGGCGTCGGTGCTGGCCCGACCCAGCTGGATGCCGCGCAGCTGGTTTTCCAGCAGCAGTGTGTTGAGCGGCGTGCGCAGTTCATGCGCCACCATCGACATGAAGTCGTCGCGCATTTGCAGCGCATGGCGCAGTTCGGTCCGGGTGGCCTGCAGTTCCTTCTGGCTTTGTTCCAGCGCGGCCATCTGGCGCGTCATTTCGTCTTGCTGTTTGCGTAGCGCGACGAAGACATTGACCTTGCTTTGCACAGCGACGATATCGAGCGGCTTGTACAAAAAGTCGACCGCGCCGGTCTCATAACCCTGAAATGCGTGGTTGAGTTCCTTGCCGGCGGCGGTGACAAAGACGATCGGAATGTGCCGGGTGCGCTCAGTACCGCGCATCAGTTCGGCCAGCTCGAAACCGTCCATGTCGGGCATCATCACGTCGAGGATCGCCAGCGCAAATTCGTGCTCCAGCAGCAGCGCCAGCGCGGCTTCTCCCGAGCTGGCCTGATACACGATGCGATCTTCCTGCGCGATGATGGTCGACAGCGCCAGCAGGTTTTCCGGCAGGTCGTCGACGATCAACAGCTTGATACCGGGCACGCTCGCCAGCGGTACGTCACGGGGATGGTTCATAGGTGATTCATGGTTGACTCATGGGCGATTCAGACGGTTTTTCGGTAGAGCCGTTCGACCTTCACGATCGCATCGAAGCGGCTGGCATAGGCCGAAAAATCAATGCTCTCCTTGCTGCCGAGTCCCAGAAAACCGCGGTGACACAGCGACTCGTGGAACAGACCAAGGGCACGGTCCTGCAGCGCCCGGTTGAAATAGATCAGCACGTTGCGACAACTCACCAGATGGGTTTCCGAGAACACGCTGTCGGTGGCCAGGCTGTGATCCGAAAACGTGATCCGCTCGTACAGCGTCGGATCAAAACGTGCCCCGCCATAGGCCGCCGTGTAGTAATCCGATAGCGCGCCGGTACCGCCCGCCTGCAGGTAATTGGCGGCGTAGTGCGGCATCTGCTCGAGCGCGAACACGCCCTGGCGGGCGCGTTCCAGCGACTGCGGATTGATGTCGGTGGCATACAGGATGGAGCGTTCCAGCAAGCCGGCTTCGCGCAGCAGGATCGCCATCGACACCACTTCTTCGCCGGTGCTGCAACCGGCAATCCAGATCTTCAGCGACGGGTAAGTGGTCAGGACTGGTACGACATGCTCGCGCAAGGCCAGGAAGTACGACGGATCGCGAAACATCGCGCTGGTCGGAATGGTCAGGAACTGCAGCAACTGCGCGAACGCTTCCTCGTCGTGCAGTACGCGCGACTGCAGTTCGGAAATCGTGGCACAGCCCATCTGCGCCATCGCCTGTCCGACACGCCGCGCTTGCGACGCTTCCGAATAGTCGCGGAAATCGTAGCTGTAATACTGATAAATGGCCTCAATCAGCAAACCGGTTTCGATCTGTGCGAGCGATGCATTCAGCAGCGGTACCTCCACGCGCACATCGACCGCCATCAGAGCCGCTCCATGCTCGGCAGCCAGACCCGCAGCAGCGAATACAGGCGGTCCAGATCCACCGGTTTGGCCAGATAATCCGACGCGCCCGCCTTGATGCAATTTTCCTGATCGTCCTTCATGGCCTTGGCAGTAATGCTGATAATCGGCAGCGTACGGAAGCGCGAATCGGACCGGATCCGCCGGGTCGCTTCCAGCCCGTCCATGCCCGGCATCATCACATCCATCAGAATCAGGTCGATCTCGGCAAACGCATCGAGCTGACTGATCGCCTCGGCCCCATTGCGCGCCACCACCACGGTCAGGCCCTGATGTTCCAGTGCGCTGGTCATCGAGAAAATATTCCGCACATCGTCATCGACCAGCAGCACGGTGCGGCCCTCGAAGACCCGGTCGCGGCTGCGCGCGGTCTTCAGCATGCCTTGCCGTTCGACCGACAGTTCGGATTCGACCTTGTGCAGGAACAGCGTGACTTCGTCAAGCAGGCGCTCGGGCGAGCGGGCGCCCTTGATGATGATGGAGCGCGAATATTGTTGCAGGTCGGTTTCTTCGTCCCGCGTCAGGTTGCGGCCGGTGTAGACAATCACGGGCGGAAAGGCGCAGATATGGTCGGTACCCATGCGTTGCAGCAGTTCGTGGCCCTGCATGTCGGGCAAGGCCAGGTCGATGATCATGCAATCGAAGACCACGCTCTGCAGTAGCGCCATGGCTTCTTCACCGGACGCCACCGCCGAGATATCGACATCGGCGTCGCCAATCAAGTGCATCACGCTCTCGCGCTGGCGGTCGTCGTCTTCGACCAGCAGCACCCGCTTGACACGGTGGGTCGCGCTGCCATCGATTTGCTGGAAGACCTCGGCCAGCCGGGCGCGTGTAGCGGGCTTGGTCACGTAACCGGCGGCACCCTGCTGCAGCGCCGCGCGCGAACGGTCGGAGCCGGAAATGATGTGCACCGGAATATGCCGCGTCACCGGATCGGCTTTCAGGTGCTGCAACACCGCCATGCCGGAACCGTCCGGCAAGCCGAGGTCGAGCAGAATCGCATCCGGCAAATGATCGGTGGCAGCCTGCAAGCCATCGGCCGCACCATGCGTGACCACGCACAGGTAATGCATCTCGTGCGCCAGGTCGAACAGGACACGGGCGAAGTCGGGGTCGTCCTCGATCACCAGCACCGAACGCGTGTCGACAACTATGCGCAGGCGGTCATCGATAAAGGAAGGCAACAGCGCCGGGCTGGCTGCCGGCTCGATGGTGCTGCGCGGTGGCACCTTCGCCGGAGCAAATGGTGCCGACAACCTGGTTGGCAACACCATGGACAACATCGGCGGCAGAATCAGCGGCACGGCCGTGGCCGTTTCGGGCAGCAGCAAGGTGAACACGCTGCCGTGACCAGTTTCGCTGGACAGATGGATCGCACCGCCCAGCAAGCCGGCCAGGTCGCGTGAAATCGACAGACCAAGACCGGTTCCGCCGTAACGCCGGCTGGTCGTGCCATCGGCCTGGCGGAAGGCCTCGAAGATCAGCTCTTGCTGATCCGGCGCGATGCCGATGCCGGAGTCCGAGACGCTGAAGGCGACCACGCCGTCGGCATGCTTGCGCACCACCAGCGCGACGCGACCAGCATCGGTGAACTTGACCGCATTCGAAAGCAGGTTCTTGAGAATCTGCTCGACCCGCTGGCGGTCGGCAAATATCGAGGCCGGTGCATCGGCATCGATCTGTATCACAAACTCCAGATGCTTTTGCCGCGTCATCGGTTCGAACGTCATGCGCAGCGACGCCACCAGTTGCGTCAGCAAAATCATGTCCGGTGCCAGTTCCATCTTCCCGGCCTCGACCTTGGAAATATCCAGGATGTCGTTGATCAGGTCGAGCAGATCGTTCCCGGCCGAATAAATCGTCTGGGCAAAGCGCACCTGCTCAGCATTCAGGTTGCCCGGTGCATTTTCTGAGAGCAGCTTCGACAGGATCAGCGAACTGTTGAGCGGCGTGCGCAATTCATGCGACATGTTGGCCAGGAATTCGGACTTGTAATTGCTGGCGCGCTGTAGCTCCAGCGCACGGGCTTCGAGCTCGGACTGGACCACACCGAGCGCAGTATTTTTCTGGTCCAGTATCAATGCCTGCATGCCCAGCTGCTGATTGGTCTGTTCCAGCTCCGCCTTCTGGTTTTCGAGGATGGACTGGGTCACTTCCAGCGCGCGTGACTGCGCTTCGAGTTCCTCATTGGAAGCCCGCAACTCCTCCTGCTGCGTCTGCATTTCTTCGTTGAGCTGCTGGGTTTCTTCCAGCACGTCCTGCAGACGCGAACGCAGCAACGCGGCATGCACGGCATTTCCGATGTGCGATGACAGCAACTCCAGCAATTCGATATCGCGGTCGGCCGGCAGATGCAAAAAGCCCAGCTCGATGACGCCATTGACCTCGTCGTCGTGGCTGACCGGCACCAGCACGACGTGACGCGCGACGGCATCGCCCAAGCCGGAACTGACTTTCAGGTAGTGATCGGGAATCTGTTCCAGACGCAGCAGGCGATTGGTCAACGCCACTTGTCCGACCAGGCCTTCACCTGCCGCAAGACAGTGCGCCAGCAGCGCGCTTTCCTTGCTGAACCCGTAGTTCGCAATCCGCAGCAGACTGCCATCGAGCTGGCGTACATACAGTGCGGCCACCGCGACATCGATCGTGCGCGCCAGGAAGTCGAGCACGCTGCGACCCAGCTGCGGCATCGGCATCTGGCCGAGATTCTTGCTGGCAAGCTGGCTTTGTCCGTTGCGTTGCCACGCCTGCCGTTCCAGCTGCTCGCCGTGCAATTTGTGTTGCGACAGCGTGGCACCGTAGACGTCCGACAAACGCTGCAATTCACGCCGGCCAAAAAACGCCAGCAATCCGGTCATCGACAGACTCAGCAACAGATAGAGCCCGACCACATTGATCGTCGCATCCTTGGCATCGCTGCCGCGTTCACGGCGCAGGCGTTGCTCGACCGCCAGAAACGTGCTCAGTTCAGAGCGAATTACATCGAACTGCAGCTTGCCGGAACCACGACGGATGATTTGTTGCGCATCCTCGCCGCGCCGCCGCAGCGCGATGGTGTCCAGCGCAAAAATATTCCATTGGTCTTGCAGGGAATCGATCAACCGCAGGCGGGCCACCTGCATCGGATTGTCCTCGACCAGCGCAATCAAGGCGGCGGTCTCGACCTTGATTCTTGGCTTGGCAACCGTATAAGACGCCAGAAAACTGTCGTCACCCGTGATCAGGAAACCGCGCATGCCGGATTCCATGTCGACGGACAGCTTGCTGATTTCATTGGCATTGCCGATGACGGTTTCGGAATGTTCGACCGACTTCAACACTGACAACAAATAAAAGATCAGCCCGACAAACACCAGCGCGTTGAGCACACCCACGGCGAGCGGCAAGGTGATGTTGCGATTGAGGATGCGACGGAAACTGGTCTGGTCAAGGGCAGATACAGCAGTCATGGTGGTCTCTTGTAATTTTCTGGCGGATGCGGCGAAGTTTATCGTACAAAAACGTAAGCAACGAGAAACAACCATGAAACAGAACGGGACTTGCAGTACCTGTTGTTATCGACTGAATGTTATGGCTGGCGATGGACTGGGATAGCGAAAGGAGCGTGACTCCAGGCGTGTGAGTTGGGCTGCGCAGCGAGCTCTTTCAAGGCGGACCTTGGGTGGCGGACAATGCGTTTTGGTCGTTGCCGAATTGTGGGTTGGGGCGCTGGGCGCAACGTGCGTCAGGTTTCCTGCGCGGTTGGTGGTTGGTGGTTGGTGGTTGGTGGTTGGTGGTTGGTGGTTGGTGGTTGGTGGTTGGTGGTAGCTAAAACGGGTTGCGCTCCGTTGATGCAAGCCGGGGGCGGCCCGGCAGCCGGTCACTTCTTTTTGCTTCGCCAAAAAGCAGTAACCAAGAAAAAGGCGACCGCAAGACCGCTGCCCTGCGGGTTCCCAAAAACCGGGTACGGCAAGAGGGAAGCCCGCAAACTCGCTGCGCTCAGACAGTGCGGGCTTCTTATCCTCTTGCCGTACCCGGTTTTTGGCAGCGATCTTTTTACGCGGAATTCAAGGTCAAAACCAAACCCAGCCTTGGTGATTGAATGACGGTCGCGCTCGCTTTGCGCGAGAAGGCTGGCTCGTCGATATCGACATCGACATCGAGTTCAAAACCAACGTCAAAACCAACGTCAAAACCAACGTCAAAACCAACGTCAAAACCAACGTCAAAACCAACGTCAAAACCAACGTCAAAACCAACGTCAAAACCAACGTCAAAACCAACGTCAAAACCAACGTCAAAACCAAAACCTGCAAGGCTTTTTCAAGCCATCTTTCTCGCGCAAAGCGAGCAAGACCATCACTCAATTACCAAGGCTGGGCTTGGTTTTGACCTTGAATTCCGCATAAAAGGCCGCTGCCAAATACCGTGTCCGGGCAGGGGATAAGAGGGCCGCACTGTCTGAGCGTAGCGAGTTTGCGGCCCTCCCCCTGACCGGGCACGGTATTTGGGAACCCGCAGGGCAGCGGTCTAGCGGTCGCCTTTTTTTGCTTACTTTATTTGGCGAAGCAAAAAAAGTGAGCGGCTGCCGGGCCGCACCCGGCTTGGCTCCACGGAGCGCAACCCGTTTTAGCTACCGCAGAGCGCAACCCGTTTCAGCTACCGCAGAGCGCATCACGTCGTGATGCCACGCCCCCCACCCTACGCCGCCAACGCCGGATAGTCGGTATACCCCACCGCATCCGGATGATAAAAAGTCGCCGGCACAGGCGTGTTCAGCGGCGCGTCAATTGCAAAACGCTTCGGCAGATCCGGATTGGCGATGAACAGCTTGCCGAACGCAACCGCATCGGCAACACCGTCGGCAACGATTTTGGTCGCATCGTCGCGGGTCATCTGTTCATTGGCGATGTAGACGCCGCCAAAGGCTTTTTTCAGTTGCGGCCCAAGGCTGTCGGCACCCTGTGCTTCACGGGCGCAAATGAAGGCGATACCGCGCTTGCCCAGTTCGGTGGCGACATAACCGAAGGTCGCGGCCGGGTTCGAGTCGCCCATGCTGTGGGCATCGCAGCGCGGCGCCAGGTGCATGCCGACGCGGGAGGCGCCCCAGACAGCGATACAGGCGTCGGTGACTTCCAGCATCAGACGGGCGCGGTTTTCGATCGAGCCACCGTAGATGTCGGTGCGATGGTTGCTGCCATCCTGCAGGAACTGGTCGAGCAGGTAGCCGTTGGCACCATGCACTTCCACGCCATCGAAGCCGGCGATCTTTGCGTTCTCGGCACCCTTGCGGTACGCCGCGACGATGCCCGAAATCTCTTCCAGTGCCAGCGCGCGCGGTGTCGGGTAATCGCGCAATGGGCGCAACAGGCTGACGTGGCCTTTGGCAGCAATGGCGCTGGGTGCGACCGGCAGATCGCCATCGAGCAAGTCGGGGTCCGAGATGCGCCCGACATGCCACAACTGCAGAAAAATCCGGCCGCCGGCGGCATGGACCGCGTCGGTGACCAGACGCCAGCCAGCGGTTTGCTCGTCGGACCAGATGCCCGGCGTGTCGGCGTAACCGACGCCCTGCAGGGTCACGGACGTGGCTTCGCTGATGATCAGTCCGGCCGAGGCGCGTTGCACGTAATACGCCGCCATCAGCGCATTCGGCACGCGGGCACTACCGGCGCGAGCGCGAGTCAGCGGCGCCATGATGATGCGGTTCGGCAGGTCGAGGTCGCCGATGCGGATGGGGTCAAACAGGGTGGGCGCTGCGGTTGTCATGAAATGCTTTCGTAAAAATACAGTGTCCGGATAGCGGGCACGTCAGAAGGGACAGGCGCACTGGGCGTCGCCGATGCGTGCAATTCGGGCCTGACTACAAACCACCATGCAGCTGATCCAGAAAAGCCTGGATCACTGCTTCGTCACGCCGGAAAAAAATCCATTGGCCGACCCGTGTCGCGCTGATCAGCCCGGCTTTCTGCAAATTGGCCAGATGCGCCGAGACGGTCGATTGCGACAGACCGGTGCGCTGGTCGATCAGACCGGCGCAGACGCCGATGTCCAGCGGATACACCTGCATGTCGAAATAGGCCGCAGGTGTTTTCAGCCAGACCAGAATATCCCGTCGCACCGGATTGGCCAGGGCCTTGTGGATGGCGTCGACATCGAGAACGGGCCGGGGGATTTTTTTGGGCATGTGTTTCGTGGTTTGACGATGTGTATATCGTAGTTATCCGAATTGCGAATCGGGATTGTACGATGGATTCGCAGGCGATGCCGGACGCTTCAGAACTGCAACGTGAACAGGCTCTGGAACTGCCGCAGCGTCCCCGACATCGGATCAGTAAATTCCAGTGACTTCGCCAGTAATTGCAACGGTTTGCTGTAGTCGGGCACCTCGCCGGGGGCGGGCTCCGCCGCATGATGCGGATAGATCTGGTCGTTCAGGATGGGAATGCCGAGTCCTTCCATCTGCACCCGCAACTGGTGGCGCTGGCCGGTCGCGGGATGCAGGCCGTAGCGGGCCAGCGCGCCCTGCACTTCCAGCAGTTCGATCCAGGTATCGGCATTGGGCTCGCCCTCGACTTCACACATTTTCATGAAGGAGGCCGCTTCAACCAGCCGGCTGCGCAGCCGCATCGGCAAGGCCAGTTCGGGCCGCCACGGCGCAATGGCTTCGTAGTGCTTGGTGACGGCGCGGTCGCGAAACAGCGCCTGATACACGGCGCGCGTGGCGGGCTGGACCGTGAACAGGACCAGCCCGGCGGTTTCACGATCGATCCGGTGCATCGGCGCCAGCGTGTCGATACCGAGCTTGCGCTTCAGGCGCACCAGCAGGGTTTCCTGCAGGTAGCGACCGGCGGGTGTGACCGGCAAAAAATGCGGCTTATCGACCGCGATCAGGTAATCATCGCGGAACAGTACGGTTTCTTCGAACGGAATCGGTGCTTCCGCGGCGAGGCTGCGAAAGTAGAAAATTTTGGTATTGGCACGGTACGGCGACGTCACATCGAGCACCGCACCAGTGCCATCGAGGACATCGCCTGCGGCCATGCGCGCACCCCATTGGTCGCGTCCGATCACCGGAAACTGCGCCGCCAGAAAGTCCAGCAGCAGCGGCCACGACCCTGCGGGCAGCGCCACCGAGCTGGCGCCAACGCCGTCACGCGAAGGCGGTGGTGTTGCGGCGCGCTTCACGGGCCGATTCACCGTCACCTACTGCCCCGACTGGTCAAGACGCCGGGCCCGCTGCAAGCGCCACTCGCCATCCGGTTCGCCGTCATAGACATCGTCCAGCGTGGTCTCGGTTTCCTGCAGCGTGGTGTCGAGCGCGATGCGGTTATCAAAAACGAAGCACTCGCCCTGCCAGTCCTTCTCGGCGTCCGGCATGGTCCGGAAATAATTCAGGATGCCGCCTTCCAGCTGATAAATTTCGATGCCCATGTCGTGCATCCAGGCGCTGGTTTTTTCGCAGCGGATGCCGCCGGTGCAGTACATCGCGACGCGCTTGCCGGCCGCTTGCCAGGCTGGCGCATTGGCCTCGATGTATTTCGGGAAGTCACGGAAATTGGCGACCTGCGGATCGACCGCATTGTTGAATTTGCCGAGTCGGTATTCGAAGCTGTTGCGGTTGTCGATCACCACCACATCATCGGCCGCGATCAGCTCGCGCCATTGCTGCGGGCTGACCGCAATGCCGGTCTGGCGCAGTGCGTCGACACCGTCGACACCCATGAAGACGATCTCGGTTTTGCGATGCACTTTCATGCGGCCGAAAGGCGGTGTACTGCAGGGGCTGCGCTTGAAATCGATGCCGGTAAAACGCGCATCGATGCCGAGTGCCTGCTCGAAAGCGTCCACCGCTGCAGCGCTGCCGGCCAGCACGCCGTTGATGCCTTCTTCGGCGACCAGGATGCTGCCCAGCAGCGCATGCGTCAGTGCCCGCAACTGCAGGACCACGGCATCGGGGTCATCGAGACGGACGAATTTGTAAAACGAGATATGGACCAACGCGCCAGAGGGCGGCTGTCCTGAAACGGAAATTGGATGCATGGTGCGCAGATTGTCGCAGATTCCCTTTGCGACGCCTGCCAATCTGCGGCAACAGCAACGTCGATTGACGACTCAGTTCGAAAAATCGAGGATCGCATTACCCGGCGCCGCCACCACGAATGGCCATTCCCGATAGGAAGTGCGGCCCTCGAAGCCGATGAACTCGCTGTCGAAATTCGCCAGCCGGATCGGTCGTGCCGGCGACAGGCTGTGCACGCCCTGGAAACCCTGCCCTGCGGGTGACGGTATCAGCGCCCACTGGCTGTTGCCCGTCATCGGATCGGCATACAGCTTGCGCAGATGGCGTCGCAGCAGCGGCGTGCGCGGGTCTTTCAGCAAATCCTGCAGGGTGTTCGGGTACATCGGCTGACCGGCAGGCGTGGAGCTGATGTAGCTGCCGAGCGCTTGCTGGAATTCATGGCCGATCTCAAGCAGCGCATCTTCGGCCGCGCGACGCTGCGCCACGACGCCCAGCATCACGGTCGCGCTGGCGGCAAGCGCCATCAGCGCGAGCACGATGAGCAGACTGATGAAGGCAAATCCCCGCTGCCGGAGCGTGCGCGTTGCCATCGGCTACAAGGCGCCGAACGGCGTGCCGTTGCGGTCGCGTCCTTCGGCGCCGCTGCTGATCCCCGCGACCCGGCCACGGGCCGGCTCGTCGGGCGCAGCCAGAATCCAGGTCGTCCGGCTCTCCGTGATCGGATCGAGCGGTACCGTACGCAGGTATTTTTTGTCGACCAGCTCGTCGAGCGAATCCGGGTAGCTGCCCGTGTCGGCATAAAACTTGTCGATGGTGTCGCGCGTGAGGCGCAGGTTTTCCAGCAGCACGGCTTCCTTGGCGGTGTCGATGCTCTGGAAATATTTTGGCATGGCCAGGGTTGCCAGCACGGCGATGATGGCCAGCACCACCAGTAGTTCGATCAGCGTAAAACCGCGTCGTGAAGAATGCTTCATCGGTTCACCATAGCCGGTACGGTACGCCGTTCAGCCCGGTCTTCGGCGAGGTCGACACCACATCGTAGACGTCCGCGCCTTCTTGCGGATCGGCCGCTTCGCTGGCATAGCTGCGCTTGCCCCACGAGGCTGCTGCATCGAGCGTGGCATCGGCCTGCATCGGGTCACGCGGAATGCGACGCAGGAAAAACAGCTTGCGGCGGGCCGGATCGCGCTGGTCGGCAGCGCCACCGACCAGTACGTCGAGCGTGGCCGGGTAGCCGTTGCTGTTGATGGCTTTCGCAATCCGTCCCTCGTCGCTGGCTTTTTTGTAGGCATCCAATGCACGCCGGATGTCGACCAGGGCGCGTCGCAAATCCTGCTCCCGCGCACGCTGCAGCGAACCCTGCGCCACCGGCACCGCCAGTGTCGCCAGCACGGCCATGATGGCCAGCGTGACCAGCAGTTCGATGAGCGTAAAGCCGTGACGGTTACGATGCCGCATGCTTATTTGACGAGCACCTGGAACGCCGGCCCCACCGCCGCCGGCAACGCCTTGCCGGCCAGTCCGACCGGCGCACTGGTCAGCAATTGCACCCGTGCCGCCGGGCTGGCCGCGAGTGCCTTGAAGGTGATCGTCGCGACCTCGCCCGGTGCACTGGCCCCGCTCTCGCCGCTGCGGGTGCCGCTCAAGAGAATCTGGCCGCCGGCATCGATGCGGCTGGTGAACGTGGCCTGGCCACCGCCTTGTTTGAGGAAGCCGCCTTCGCCGACGCTGATCACCTGTAGCGCCGCGCTGTCGTAACTGAGCGCCATCGGCAAGCTGGTGACGGGCTGGTCGGACTGCATCAGCAGTTGCAATGCAAAGGTCTCGCCAACCTTGAGTTCGGTCGGGCCTTGCCACTGCACTTGCACGCCACCGGCAGGCGGCACGAGGTCAGCAGGCACGGCAGGCACGGCCGGAACGGCTTGCGTGGTACGTGCATTCGCCACCGGTGCCGGCGATGGCGCGATGATGCTGTCGGGCCGGCTGCGAAAACTGTTGTCGGTGCCCGAACGGAATTCGGCCAGCGCCGCGTCCGGGCGCTGGATATTGCGGATCAGGTGCGGCGTGATCGACAGCACGATTTCTGTTTTCTGGCTGTCATCGACGCCGCTGCCAAACAGGCGACCGAGGATCGGCAGCTCGCCGATGCCCGGCACCTTGTTGCCGGAGCGCCGGTCTTCATCGTTGATCAGGCCGGCCAGTACCTGTGTCTCGCCATCCTTGAGGCGCAACACGGTGCTGGCGGTGCGTGTGCCGATCTGGTAGGCGACGGTGCCGGACTGGGTCCGCAGCTGGCTGACGATGTTGCTCACTTCCATCTGCACCTTGATCGCGACATCGTTATCGAGGTAGATGGTCGGCTCGACATTCAGTGTCAGGCCGACATCGACATAGTTGATCGACTCCGACACAAAGCCAGTCGAGGTCGCCGTGGTGGTGATGTTGGGTACCCGCTCGCCGATCAGAATCCTGGCTTTTTCGCGGTTGCGGGTACGGATGCGCGGATTGGCCAGCAGCTTGGCGTCGGCGTCTTCCTTGCGCGCTTTCAGCGTGACCGGACCGATCCCGGCACCGAGCGTGTTGCTGTTCTGGTTGCGCAAATCCTGCAGTGTCAGGCCGCCGCCGAAACTGCCGCCCAGTGGCAGCGGCGTCAGGCTGAGGCTGTTGGGCCACTGGATGCCCAGCTCCAGCAAGCGGGTGCGCTTGACTTCCAGGATCTCGACTTCCAGCATCACTTCCGGCTCGGCCACGTCGTGCAACGCGACCAGTTTTTCGGCGATGCGGATGGCTTCCGGATTGTCGCGTAGGATCAGCATGTTGAGCTTTTCGTCGACCACGATATCGCGTGACTTGAGGATGGTCTTGAGCGTGTTGGCAACCACCTTGGCATCGGCATTGGTAAGGAAAAACGTGCGCACCATCAGCTCCTGGTAATCGCGCTGCTTGGCGGCCGTGTTCGGATAGATCAGGATCGTGTTCGCATCCAGCACGTGCTGTTCCAGCTGGTTGGTCAGCAGCGTGAAATGCACGGCCGATTCGATCGTGCTGTTCTTCAGAAAAATCGAGGTCTTCTGGTCGGTACGCACATCCTTGTCGAACAGGAAGTTCAGGCCGGAGGTACGGGCAATCACTTCGAACACCTGCTTCAAACTGACATCCTTGAACTCGATCGAAATCGGTTTCTGGTAGGCCTTCGAGAGCGCCGTCACCGGGGCCGGCTGGACCAGGTCGGCGATGGCCTGCTGCAGCGCCAGTGCCCCGGCGTTTGCGGGGTCTTCATTGAGTACCGGACGCAGTCTGGCGCGCGCGGTGGCGATGTCTTTCTTGTCGAGTGCGGCACGGGCTTCGGTCAGCGCCTGCGCATGACGGGCCTGCATGTCGAGCGTGCGCAAGCCGGTGCGGGCGCGCTCGTTGGCCGGATCGATCGCCAGCACACGCTGGTACAGTTTGTCGGCCTCCGGCTTGCGGCCGGCAGCGGCCTGACGGTCCGCCAGTTCGAGGTAGGTGTAGGCGGCGCGCTCGCGGGTTTGCAGCACGGCCTGGCGGTATTCGGGATTGCCCGGGTCCTGCGCCAGCGCCTGCTGGAATTTATCCAGGCCCAGTTCGACCTGGTCGCTGGCAACCAGCGCCTTGCCGTCGCGATAGGCCATCCGGGCGGCGCAACCTGACAACAGCAGGACGCCCGTGACCAGCAAGGCAAGCAATGAAACAGCAGGGGTGCGCCTTGGCATCAGTTCATGCCTCCGATGGTGAGTGTTTGGATGTGCCGAAGCGGCAGGTAGGTGATCGACATCTGCGGTGGCGTGATCGCCTCGATGCGGTACACACCGTCGATGACCGATTGTTCATGCACGATGAAGGTCTGTTCGCCGCGCGCCAGGAAAACCTCCCAGCGGCCGTCTTCCATTTTCTTGCCGAGATACGTAAACGGCAACGGCGGCGCTTGCGGAGGTGGCGCGGGCAACGGCTTGACGACCACCGGTGGCGGTGGCGGTGGCATCCAGCTCTGGCTACCGAACAAGGCATCGGGCTTGCCGCTACCGGCGCCACCGATCAGTGCCTGGCGTGGCTGGAGTACGAGGATGGCGCCGACGACCGGAGCCACCGGGCGCGGGGTGGCTGAACCCGCCAGCATCGGCACCGGTGCCCGCGTCACCGGCTCCGCAATCCCGGTATCGGCGGTCTTGTCGCCGAACAGCGCCAACCCGGCCGCAACGACCAGCGCGGCCGCCATCAGCCAGTGCAGGCGCGTCATCGCAGCCGCTCCGGTGCCGCCGCCGGCACGACCGCGAGATACAGCGTGAAGCGCAAGCGCGCGTCCAGGATCGGACTGGCAATCGACTCGCGCTGCAGGCGCACTTCATCCAGCGATGCGAACGGAATGGCCAGCAACGCCTGCCCGGCAAACTGGCGCAACGCCGGATAGGTGGCTTTCACCGGCAATACGATCTGCCACGCAAGAACGCCACTGTTCTTGTCGACCACGCTGCGGTATTCGGCGGCACTGAGTTGCAGGCCATTTTTTTGGGCCAGCGCGAACAGGGTCCGGAGCTGCTCGTTGGCATGCCGCTTGTTGCCGAGCATCGCATGAAAATCCGCCAGCGGATCGCGTGGCTGCACGGGCAGTGCGGCCTGCGGCGCCTGCGCCATCGCGACCGCGTTCGCCAGCTCCCGCTGGTCGTCCACGGCCTGCCGCCGCAGCCACGGCAAGCCCGCGCTCCAGGCCACAATCGCGACACCGCACAGCAGGCAGGCCAGCGCGCGCATCCAGCCAAAGCGGCCCAGCGCCAGGCGCGTGCGCAGGATCAGGATCAGGGGCGCCGCCGTCATGGTCCGAACGCCTGCCATTGCGCTTCGAACTGGAAGCGCAGCGGCTTGTTGGGATCCTGCTCGCTGGTTTCGTGGCGCAGCAGCACCACGCCGGCGAACAGCGGTTGCTGCTGCAACGCATCGAGGTAGCCGATCATGGCCTCGCTGTTTTTGGCTTCGGCAGTGACTTTGAGCAGATGACGGCGCGCGTCCGGCTCCAGCGCCAGCAGCGCAATCGCGGGTGGCGTCGCGCTTTCGATGGCGTCGAAGACGTCACGCCAGGGCAGATTCAACCGGGCGATCGTGCCATTGATGGCATCGACCTGCGCCGCCGGCAGTGCGGCCCGTTGCGACGCTGGCACGGGCGCCATGCGGCGTTGCTGCAGCGCGTGGACCTGCTGCAAGGCGGTCCGGCTGTGCGCATGCTGCGCCATCAGCATGTCGGCATTGAACGCGGCCAGCACGCACGCCAGCAAACCAATGCTGGCAGCCGACCAGGTCAGTGCACTGGTGCGTGCCAGCGTGCGCACCAGTGAACCCGGCGCAAAATCGATCTGCAACGCCTTCATGCAGGCACCCCGGCTTGTGCCAGCGCCGCATCGGGCGAGCGCGCCGGTAATTTATTGTCGACCAGCGCGAGGCAGGCAATGCGCTGCGGCGCAATGCCGGTCCACGGTTGCGGTACCTCGCCGCAGAGCTGGACGCGCTGTGGCGCCGGCAGGTTCAGGCGCAGCGCCTCGCGTTGTACGTACTCCGTCAGCCAGGCGGGATTTTTCATGTCGGCCTGGTCGATGGACTGGCGTCGCAGCGCGATCATGTTCGCGCCATCGAGGATGAGCAGGCTCAGCATGCCGTCGTGCGCGACGCCGAACCAGTCGCCGTTTTTCAGTGCACCATGCCAGCGGTTCCACGCCGCCACGCAGTGCGGCAGGATGGCCACCCAGCGCAAGCGCAGTTCGGTGCCGATGTCGTGCAGCGCAGCCTGCAACGTGCGCGGCATCGCGGCGACCAGGAACGGCGCGCCGGCCTGCCAGCCAGGCTGCAAGACCCAGTCGGTCGCGTCATTGCCATAGAGCTGTCCGAAGCGCATCGCCACGGCCGCATCGAGATCGCGCTGTTGCGCAGCATTCGACGGCGGTGTGACGACAAACAGCCGGAACCAGTCATCGGCCAGCGTCATGCTGACGGTCGCGCCAGCGCAGTGCGCCTCGGCCAGCGCGGCGCGCAACTGCTGCGCCAGCAACGCCGCCGAGCCGGGTGCATCCAGCAAACTGCGTTCGATCGGAACACCGGCATGACGACCGAACCGGTCGCGCCGCAACAGCGCCAGACCGGTCGTCGAGCAACCGAGGTGCAAGCGGGGTGCCAGGAAGTCAAGCATGCAGGGTCACCCGCTTGATCTCGGCCACGGTGGTCTCGCCGTTGCGCACCAGTTCCAGTGCGGCCTCGCGCAGCGTGCGCGTGCCGTTGCGGCGAGCGGCCTCCTTGACCAGACGGATCGGTTGTTTGTCGATGATCATTTCGCGGATCTCGTCGGTCAGCGTGAGGATTTCGGCGATCGCCTTGCGGCCCTTGTAGCCGGTGCCGCGACAGTCGCCGCAACCGCTGCCTTGCCGGAAACGGTAGTCGCGCACGTCGTCCGGCATCAATCGCACGCGTGCCAGTTCGGCCTCGCCCGGCTGGTACGGCGCGGCGCAATGGGGGCAGTTCAGGCGCACCAGCCGCTGCGCCCAGATGCCGTTGAGTGCCGACACGAACGCGTACGGATCGATGCCCATGTGCGTGAAGCGGCCGAACACGTCGAAGACGTTATTGGCATGGACGGTGGTCAGTACCAGGTGCCCGGTCAGCGCCGACTGGACGGCGATCTCGGCGGTTTCGCGGTCACGGATTTCGCCGACCATGATCTTGTCGGGATCGTGTCGCAGGATGGACCGCAGCCCCTTGGCAAAGGTCAGTCCCTTTTTTTCATTCACGGGAATTTGCAGGATGCCGGGCAACTGGTACTCGACCGGGTCTTCGATGGTGATGATCTTGTCGCGGCCGTTGTGGATTTCGGTCAGCGCCGCATACAGCGTGGTGGTCTTGCCGGAGCCGGTCGGGCCGGTCACCAGCAGCATGCCGTATGGTTCTTCGGCCAGCATGCGCAGGCTGGCCAGCGACGGCGCGTCGAAGCCCAGCGCTTCGAGCGTCAGTGCGCCGTAGGCTTCGATCATCGCGCGCTTGTCGAGGATGCGGATCACCGCATCTTCGCCGTGGATGCTGGGCATGATCGATACGCGCAGGTCGATGTCGCGACCGCCGGCCTCGACCCGGAAGCTGCCATCCTGCGGCACGCGCCGCTCGGCGATATCCAGTTCGGCCAGCACTTTCAGACGCGAGATGACGTGCTCGGCGACTTCGGTGCCATTGACCGCGGTGGCATGATCGAGCACGCCGTCAACGCGATACTTCACCGCCAGCCCGGTCGGCGTGCTTTCGAGATGGATGTCGGACGCACCGGCCTTGAGCGCGTCATACAGCGTCGAATTGACCAGCCGGACCGCCGGGCTGGCGGCTTCGCTGACCGAGGCGAACGAGAGCACGGTGGCCTGCTTGCCGTCGCGTCGCGCCTCGCTGGCGGTCGGCTGCAGGTTGTCCACGGCGCGCACCGATTCTTCCTGTTTCGAGAGGTAGGCCGCCAGGTCCGCCGGCAATGCCAGACACAGCACGAGCGGCGCGCGCGCCTGGGTCGCCAGCCAGGTCTGCAGGTCGGCATCGAAGGCATCATCGACCACGCCGGCGAGCTGCTGGTCCGGCCCGCGCAACAGCACGCAACGGCGCTGCATCGACAACGACAGCGGCAGCAGGTCGAAGGCCGGTGCCAGCGCCAGCATGTCGGTGGTTTCCATGGCGCGCAAAGCGAACAGTGCGGCAATCTCCTGCACCTGCGCCCGCGGTGCAAGGTCCGACAGCAGCGCCAGTTCGGCCATCACGCTCTGGCCGCTGGCGGCCGATTGTGCACGGGCGCGTTGCAGCACTGCCAACGCGAGTGGCTCGGCAGGCATCGTCATGACAGGCTTCCGGCCAGATCGAAAATCGGCATGTACAACAGGATCACGATGCCACCGACGATCAACCCGATGGCCGCCATCAGCAGCGGCTCGAAGGTGCGCGTGAAGCGGTCGATCCAGCGGCTGATTTCGCCGTCGTAGAACGCCGCCGACTGGGTCAGCATCGCGCCCATGTCGCCGGTGCGTTCGCCCACGCGCAGCATGCGCAGCGAGATCGGCGTGGTCAGGTGATTGGTATCGAAGGCGAGGGACATCGGCATGCCGGACTGAATCGCCAGCGTGGCCTGCTGCAGGCCGGCGCGGATATCCGGCGAGACCATGCCCTGCACGGTCTGCAATGCCGGCACGATGGCGATCCCGCCTTCGAGCAGCATGCCCAGCGTGAGATACAGCCGAGACAGTGCATAGATGCGCACCCGTTCACCGACACCCGGCAAGCGCGCCAGCACGCCGGCAACGCCACCGCCAGCGGCCAGCCTGCGTGCCAGCCAGATCAGCATAGCCAGCAGCAAAGCCAACCCGGCCAGCAGCGTTGCGGTGTGGGCCGCAGCGAAGCGGCCCCAGTCGAGCATGAGTTGCGACAGCCACGGCAAGGCACGACCGGTGCCTTCGTAGACCGCGGCGAAGCGCGGCACCACGTAAGCGATCAGGAACAGGCTGACCGCCCCGCCCACCACCAGCAGGATCATCGGGTAGATCGCGGCGCTGATGATCTTGCTGCGGACCTGGTCGATGCGCTGCTGATAATCGATGAAGCGGGTCAGTGATTGCGGCAGGTCGCTGGTGCCTTCGGCGGCGCGGATGATGCCGACGTACAGCGCCGGAAACAGCTCCGGCTGCGCGGCCAGCACGCTGGAAAAACGCTGGCCGTCACGCAAGCCGGCCAGCAGGCGCGAGAGGACCGCGCTGGTGCTGCCGCCACCCTCTTTTTCCAGCAACGCTTCCAGCGCTTCGACGATCGACAGGCCGGCGTTGAGCAGCGCCAGCAACTCCTGGCTGAACAGCACCAGTGCCAGCCGGGCTGGCTTGACCGAACGTGCGCCACGCAGCGGCGTGACCGAGGCGACAAACAGACCGCGCGCAGCCACCTGCCGGCGCGCCTCGTCGGCATCGCGGGCATCGATGGTCAGTTGCGTGACCAGTTGATCGGAAGTCAGGGCGCGCACGGCGAATTGCATCAGGAGTCGGTGCCGGATCAGTTGGTGATGTCGGCATCTTCGCCGCTGCCGCCGGGCTGGCCATCACGGCCGAACGACAGCACCTCGAAGTCACTCTTGAGACCCGGCGACCGATATTGATAGGGCTGGCCCCACGGGTCTTTCGGCAAGGCCTTGCGCAGATACGGGCCGTTCCATTTTGCGGCACTGTCGGGTTTTACCAGCAATGCGGACAGCCCCTCTTCGGTGGAGGGATAGCGGCCAAGGTCAAGCCGGTAGGTATCCAGCGCTTTTTCGAATGCATCGATCTGGGCGCGCGCCACCACCACTTCCGATTTGCCGAGCTGGGCAAAATATTTCGGGCCGACGTACGCGGCCAGCAAACCGATGATGACGATCACGACCAGCAGTTCAAGCAAGGTGAAGCCACGATTTTTTGCAGTATGCAGAGGCATGGGGAAGGTGCTTTTCTAGGGCTGGCCGAGGTTGCGGATAACCTGCGCACGCGCCAGGACGGCGGCGACGTACAGCAGGGTTTCGCGGTAAGGTGGAATGCGTTGGCCGTGGCGCAGGACCGCACCTGAGCCGGCATTGTAGGACGCCAGTGCCAGCGCTTCGTTACCCTCGTGGCGGGCCAGCAAATCTTTCAGGTAGCGGATACCGGCGTCGATATTTTGCACCGGCCCGGCACGCTCGGCGATGCCGTAGCGCCGGGCGGTATCGGGCATCAATTGCATCGGCCCGAAAGCGCCTTTGGGCGACAGCGCCTGCGCCCGAAAGCGCGATTCGACCTCGATCACGGCCAGCACCAGCACGCTGTCGACACCATGCCGGTGCGCCAGCCGCAAGACGTCCGGCTCCAGTACTGCTTGTGCCGCACTGGTGCCGGCACGGGTCCTGTCACTGGTAGCTGCGACCCGTTCGCCGGGCAGGTACAGCACATAGCCGGGATCGAGCCGCTGGCTGGCGAAACGCACGCTGCCGTCGGCCAGTTCGGCGCGATAGATATTGACCACTGCGTTAGCCGAATCGGGCGTCGCAGCAGCGGCCGCAGCGCACAAACCGACACCGGCAATCATGCCCGTTATACCCGTCGCTAAACGCCATCGCATTACTAGTCTGATCACCCGAAGATTCCTTTATTTCTGCGCGCAAGCGTAGCACGGCAATGTGTGTCGTAACAGCAATTTCCGGCCCGGCAACCGCTGCTTTTCTTGCGGCCGTTACCGTGCTGACGCGGCAGTCTGTCCAGCGCTGCCACGCAAAAAATCCGCGCACCTCACGGTGCTCAATCCAACTGGTTCTGCTGCCTTGACGATGACGTTTGTGCGGGCGATCATGCAGTCAATCGAACCCGCCAGGAGCTCACCTTGGATGCCATCGCGTCGCACTTGCGTCCCCGCCGGGCCGCACTGGTTGCCCTGCTGTCGCTGGGCCTTGTACATTTCCCGCTAACAGCCGCCGAAGCTCCGGCGGGCGACAGCGCTGCCACGCTGCTGGCACACATCAACACCACCATCGGCGAGGCTGCCTGTACCAGCAACGCCCAATGCAGCACCATCGCCCTCGGCGCCAAGTCCTGCGGCGGTCCTGAGTTGTTTCTGGCATGGTCGAACGCCAGGCCCATCTGGCCGGAACTGCATCAACTGGCCTATCGGTACACGGCCATCCGCAAGGCACAGATCGCGGCCTCCGGTGAGCTGTCGGACTGCCGGATCGTGGTCGACCCGGGAGCGATTTGTCGACTCTCCGTGCCCGGCCAGGACGGTCACTGCGCACTGCAATCCGGACCAGGCACAACGCCTGCCGATCCGCGCTGACACCCGTTGCCGCTATCTGTTTGCCGCATTAAAAAAGGGCTGCTCACGCGCGCAGCCCTTTTGCGAGTCGTCCGGCGCACCCGCCGGACGACTGATGCGGTGCCTTATTGCGGTGTCGCACCGGCCGAACTCACGCTGCGCTGCGCCGTCGTTGGCGGCAGCGGATCGGTGGTTTCGACCAGGATCGTCGTGGTGGCTTGCGGCACGCCGGCAATCATGTAACGCACTGCACCGAGGTAGCGAGTGGACGGTGCCAGGGCCGACCAGCTCATGCCGACCGTGGCGGTGCCGCCCAAGTAAGCCGTGCCAGGAAACATCACCTTGAAAGCACCGGCAGCATCGGCCGGCGTGACCACCCAGGTCGACAACGTAAAGGTCGACAACTCGTCAAAGGCAGGCGCATACCCGATGACGCAGACGCGGTAGGTGCCGGCAGCAGGATTGGCCAGCTGCACCATTTCAGAGGCGGTCGCGCCACCGCTGCTCCCGACCGACTGGCCGGCACTATCGATGACCAGCAGGTCGAGGTCGTCAAAACTACCGCCTTTGTAGCCACTGGTGTCTTCGTCATACAGCGCGAACCGCGCCGCCAGCGCACCGGCCGGCACCGTGACAGTGACTGCCTTGACGCTGCTGCTGCCGCCAGCCTTGCACTCGGCAACCCCACCGTCAGCAGAACTATTGGCGCCGACCGTATCGGTGCTGCGGGTTGCGGCTTTCAAACCGCCCTTGATCGACGACATGGCGCCAGCAAACCCGGTACCGATCGTGTAGATCTTGCTGCCCGTCGCCGCTTCGCTGAACAGCGTCAGAGGAGCTGCCAGCAGTGACGGCTTGGCCGTCAGCGGACTACGCACCTTGTGCACGCCGTCATTCCATTCCAGCGAACCGTACTGCCAGACATCAGCAGCGGCATCGGTACGGGTCAGCGTGACGCTGAACTGCGCGGTCGCGCCTTTGGCCAGCGACAGGGTCGATGGCGAGACCACCGTCGTAAAACCGGGTACCGAGGCAGTGGCACTGTAGGTCGACGCCGTGGCACCGACGTTAGTGACGGCACGGGTCAGCGTGATCTTGCCCAGCACGTTCGAGGCTGTCAGCGAAGGCAGGTTCAGGTTGTAGGCCTGCACGGGTCCGATCGATGCGCAGAATGCGGAACTGAGCCCCGGTGTGTTGATGCCACACAGAAAACGGTAATGATCCAGCGGCGTCATGTCATACACCAGGCCCGGATTGGCAGCCAGGTTCGGCGTGACATGGCCTGCGCCCTGCGCCCATGGCAGCCTGCCATTGGCCAGGCCCGCTTTGCCATCATTGAAGGTGGTCGCGCCGGTGGTCATCAGCGCCGATTTGATGGCCGCTGGCGACCAGGTCGGATTCTGCTGTTTCAGCAGCGCTGCCAGGCCGGCCACATGCGGGCTCGACATCGACGTACCCTGATAGAAGGCCCAGTCCGGCGCTGGTACCACGCTGCCATTGGCAATCGCATCGCGCTCGGCTGGCGTCTGCGGCGGCGTGACACCGGCCAGGATATCCACCCCGGGTGCAGTCAGATCGGGCTTGAGTACGTTCAGGTTGCCCTGGTTAGGACCGCGCGACGAAAAGTCGGCCATCACTGGCGCCGGCGTCGTGCCTTTGGTCGATGTGAAAACGCTCAGCGCGGCGGTCGGTCCGGTCGGTATTGCGACGCTTGCAACCGCGTAGCTGAGCGGCGTGGCGTCAGGGCTCTTGGCTTGGGTTGCTGCGACGGCAGCAACCGCGTAGCTGCGCACCGCATTGGCATCGCTGACCAGCAGATGCACGGTGGGCACCGCATGAACCTCGGCTACCAAACCTGCGCCGTTATCCAGCAGCACCATCCCCACTCCGCCGGCTTCCTTGACGGCCAGGCTCTTGTTGACGCGGGCTGTCGTACCACGTGTGCACACCACGATTTTTCCGGCGACCTTGGCCGGATCCAGCACCGTATTGCCATCCGAGGCGCCGTAGCACAAGCGCAGCAACGACGGCGATGCATCAGGCAGGCCGGCATCCGTCGACAGGATCAATGCAGTCGCCGGCAGCGCCGAGACATTCAGCGACGCGCCCAGATAACTGGCGCCATTGCCCAGCGTGACGGTGGCGCCATTGAGGCGGTCATGGGTCGACGCAGCCACGGTCGTAAGCCATGGGCTGATGTGGGCGACCTGATTGGCCGGGCCGCTGTTGCCCGCCGAAGCAGCAACAAAAATACCGGCATTGGCGGCGCCCAGGAAGGCCAGTTCGACCGGATCGGTCACGCTGGTCTGGCTGCCGCTGATCGAATAGTTGATGACGTTGACGCCATCCTTGGTGGCCTGTTCGATGGCGGCAACGCTGTCACCGTTGAAACAGGAATTTTTGCCGGCGCCCGGAATTGCCGGGTCCGGGTACGTCCAGCACACCTTGTACATGGCGACGCGGGCACGCGGTGCGATACCTGATACCTTGCCCATCGGGATACCGCCTGCGGTAGCCGGTACGCCATTGTTGCCGCCTGCGGTCGACGAGGTATGGGTGCCATGGCCGCTCTGGTCGCGTGGCGAGACAAAATCACTCCAGTGGATCGGCAAGCCGGTGCTCTTGAAGCTCTTGTTGAAAAAGCGCGCGCCAATCAATTTATTGTTGCAGTTGGCCGCCGTGAAACCTTCGCCGCTCTCGCACAGTCCTGTCCAGCCAGCCGGCGCTGCACCGTAAGCCAGCGTGCCGCTCGGATCGAAGGTCGGAACGCCATTGGCGTCGACGCGATCAGCGAAGGCGGCATTTTCGGGCCAGATACCGCCATCGACGATACCGATGACCATGCCTTCACCGGCGGCGCCCTTGCCACCGGCGCGCTCCCAGATTCCGCCCGGGACCTTGTCGAGTCCAAGGAAGGTCGGCGTGTAATTGGTCAGCATCTGGCGCGCTTCATCGACCGTGATATTCGCCACGCCACTGTTCTTTTTGAGCTGCCGCACCTGGGTATCGGTCAGCATCGCCGAGAAACCATTGAAGACCACCGTGTACTGGTGGGTCACGTTGGCCGCGCCAACGGTAGCGAGCACCGTCGATTGCTTCTGGTCGAGGTAGCTGATGTAGGCTTGCACGTCGGCCGCGCCGACATTGAGCTGCTTGCCCGCCGCAGGCTGGGTGGCCTTCAGGCCGGAGACCTCACCGGTGTACGACGCGGCCGGTTTATCGACCAGCTGGATGATGTAGGGATGACGAGCTTCTTGTGCATGGGCAGTGGCGGATAAGCCGGAGACCAGCATCAGCGCAGCCCAGGGGGCGAGGCGGAGGTTCATTGTGGTGAATTCCTTGGCGAAATGGAGGAAATGTGCAGGCGAAATGCAGCGAGACCGGTAGCGCACTCAGCGCGAACGGCGGCGACGTGCTGCACCTGCCAGTACCATCAGCCCCAGACCCATCATGGCGTAGGTGGCTGGCTCGGGCACGGCAGAGACGTTCACGTTATCGAGCGCGAACTGGGCTTGATTTCCAGAAGGCAAGACACAACCTCCCTCACCATCGAACAGGCAGGCGTTGACCGACACGCTACGGAAAATTGCGCTGCTGAAGGTGGGACCGAGCGCCCAGGTCGAGAACGCATACGCACCGTTGATCTGCTCCGGGAAATCACGCGACAAGGAAAACAGGCCGCCAGCCTGTGTCACGCCACTGAGCTGCAACCGGCCAACGCCGCCAAAGATATTTCCGGTGACCGGTGCCAGAAACGCAAAATCCAGCGAAGTCATTTTGAAGCCGCCCGCGTCGGATCGGGCAAAGCTGATGGTGCTGTCGTTGAGGCCGGCATAGTAATGCGAGCTGTTACCGACCGGGCACGCCGCAATGAAACAGGCGTAGGGATCGGCACCATCGAGAATGGCACCGGCAAAACCATCGCCAAGAACCGACATCGTGAATTTATTTTCAGAGAACGTATCACCTGCCCCGTAGATATCCGGGCCGATGCTGTCGAAATTCACCGTAGCCTGCGCCAGCGGCATCGCCAGCAAGGTCACCGCACCAAGCAGCGCTGTCGACAACATCGTTGCCATTCTGCTGACCGGCCTGCCGTTTTGTCCGCCTGACAAACCGGACTGCTCCACCACTACCTGATTGCGCTTCATACCGCTCCCATTGATTTAGCGTATCGATCGGCCTGTTGCAAGGCCAGTTTGCTTTCCTGCGCTTTGCAGTTGGCAAAAACTATAGACGAATAAGCAATCTAAATGGAAACATTTCCTAGATTAAATTGAACCTTTTTACAAACAGGCAGTCAGGAAAATTTTGTATGGACTTATTGGACGATACATCGCAAAACAACCGCCATGCAGGGCGATGAGTCAGGTATCCGGCATGCGGCAGTGCAACCAGAATAAACCCGACATGCGCTGCTAGCACCTTGCACCTGCCTGGCGCGTGTGCTTGCAACCGTACCTCATATTTCGGCCGGCATGCCCACCCCGAAACCCTGCACGCCATCGATCTTCAGCGTGGTCAGCATGGCCCATTCTTCCGGCGTCTCGATCGATTCGGCGATGACTTTCAGGTCCAGCCCATGCGCGATCTTGCAAATCGAATCGACCAGGAACTGGTTGTCGCGATGCTGTTCGATGCCGCGAATATAGCTGCCGTCGATCTTGATGTAGTCGAGCTTGAGCGTCGACAGATAGCCGAACGAAGAAAATCCGCGGCCAAAGTGATCGATGCCGAACTGACCGCCATGCCGCCGCACCAGCGCCACCAATGTGCGCAACGCGTCGAGGTTGTCCAGCGCACCGTATTCCGAGACCTCGAAAGCGATCCGGCTGGCGGCGTCCGGATTGGCCTGCAGGGCACTCCCCAGCCATGCCATGAATGCCGGGTCCTGCACCGTCGCCGGGAACAGATTGACCGCCACCACCACCCGTCCGTAGCGATGATCGCGCAAGCGTGCCAGCACTTCGGCGACCACCAGCCGGTCGATTTGCTGGATCAGTCCGAGCCGCTTGGCCATCGGCACGAACACCACCGCCGGAATGAGCTGGCCATCCTCGCCGACCACCCGCAACAGGGTTTCGTAATGCAGCAAGGTGCGCTGGTTCGCGCTGTCGAGCACCGGTTGCATGTGGAGGATGATATTTTTGCGCTCGATCACGTCGCGCAGGAATTCGCTCCAGCGCGTCGCCGAAAACGCCACCGACGGCGCCACGCTGCTGGCATGCAGGTGTACTGCATTCTGGCCCTTCATTTGCGCCGCGCGCAGTGCCATGTCGGCTTCGGACAGGAACTGGCTGGCATTCTGCTGGCGGTACATGGCAATGCCGACATGCGCGATATCGGGCGCATCGACCAGACCGCGCTGCTGCAATTGCTGCAGTACCGTCGCCAGCCGTTCGCCGACGGCAACTGCATCGGCTTCATTGGCATTCGGTAGTACCACCGCAAAATTGGCGCCGGCCAGATGAGCGGCAAAAAAGTCGACCGGCGCATCGTCGCGCGCCACGTCCTCGATCATGCGTGCGGTGGCGCGCAGTAATTCATCGCCGGCCGCGTAGCCGAGCCGCTGATTGATGCCCTTGAAATCATGGAGTTCGACCAGCAGCAGGGCGCCGCCCTGAAAGTCATCGGCCGACGTGAGCAGCTGCTGCAAATGCATGTCGAAATATCGCCGGTTGGCCAGCCCGGTCAACGCATGCCGGTAACTATCGGCGCGCAGCCGGCTGATGGCATCGGCCTGCACCTCGAACATCTGGCGGATCTTGGTCGTCATCCGGTTCATGGCGACGACGACGCTGCGCAATTCGACGGTCCATGGCAGCTTGTCCTGGACCGGATATTCGCGGTCACAAATCGCCCGTGCCTGTGCTTCGACGCGCCGCAACGGCCGCAAGACCACATGCAGCGCCAGCATGCCGAGTAGCGATGTCGCTACCAGCGCAACAAAAAACCACCAGAAGGTTTTTACGCTGCTGGTCCACAGCGTGGCATAGGCTTCGCCGGGATTGGCCGCAACCGTGATGGTGCCAGCCTGCCGCCAGCCCGCCATGATCAGCGCTTCGCCACGCGGCGTCGCGATCGGAAACAGGCGCACAAACCAGGCCGGCACATCAGGAATTTGTGCCGGCGCCAGACGCTGCACCAGCGGCTTGCCATCCAGTCCGGCGACCGTCACTTCCTGGTAAAACCCGCTGTCGAAAATCAGGTTCACCTTGCTTTCGACGATGATCATTTCATTGTCGGCAAAGTGCGGCGACAGCGACAAGCCGAGCGAGGTTGCCGTGTCCTGCGAAATGGTCTTGAGCTGGCTGTCGAGATAGCCGCGCGCATCCGAGACGCTGATGGCGACGGTGCCGGCGAACAGCAGCAGGAACAGCGCGATGATCACTGCAGTCAATTGTCGCAAGAGGGTCATGGTTTCCTTGGATGTCCTTGGGTTGGCCGGGGTTGAGTGGGCTTGCGTGGTGAGCTTAGTCGAACTCTTTACCGATGCGCGCGACCAGATCGCGCCACAGGCTGATATTACCGGAGCCGCCCTTGACGGCCTTGCCATCGCCGCGCGCCTTGGCCAGCCACAGACCGTCACCGTTGAAGCTGTAGACCGGTGTCAGGTCGGGGCGCTGCGAGGCCGGTTTGATCTCGGGGATGAGGTTATCGAGTACCAGCGGTTCGGCGCCCGGCGTCGTGTAATAGGTCAGTACCATGTGGGCCTGGCTGACCGGATTGACGTCACGCGCCTTGACGTAGGTGATGCGCAATTTGTCGACCGACACGCCCAGCGCCACCAGTGAAAAATACTTGGCAATCGAAAAATCCTCGCAGTCGCCGCCATTGCTGGCCAACATCTCGGCCGGCGTGGCCCAGTAATCCTCGCGCTGCCAGTGATCGATGTCGGAGACAAACGGAATCGTATTGAAAAAATCATTCACCAGCCGCAGTTTGTCGGCCTCGCCGCGCCCCCTTGCACTGCCGATCAGCTGCCGCCAGGCCAGCAAGCGCTGGCGCGCTTCGACGCCATACTTGCGTTCGGCGCCGGCCAGCATGCGTTCCGACAGAACGATATCGGTATCGAACGACCAGACAGTAACGACGCCCGATAGCAGGCAGGCCAGCAGCAATGCGCACTGGCAGGCAAGCCGGCGCAGGCGCGACCACTCAGGCATCGTGCAACGCAAAAGAAGACGTGGAAAAGAAAAGGGAGAGACTCCCGGCAGCAGCCGGGATGGACAGCCTGAAGACAGTGACGAAAATGCTATCGTGCATGCGGCCTGCCCTGTAAAAAAATCACCCTGCCCTCGGTCGGGGCAGCGCCAGCGGCCTGCCCCGATTTATTTGCCTGCGCTGGAAGCGTCGGAAGCGCTGGATGAATTCAGCACCACCACGCTCTCGGCCACCGGCGCCACACCCAATGCACTGAGCAGCTGCCCCATGTCCGCCAAAAGGCGGTACTTGGCAAACACTTCCAGATACTGGCCGTTGAGGAAATTCGACGCTGCCGTGTAAGTCTCGTTTTCTGCGTCCAGCATGTCCAGCAGTGTACGCTGACCTATGCTGAATTGTTTCGTATATGCATCACGCGTGAGCGCGCTGGATTCGGCATGCTGGCGCAGTGACGGCAAACGAATCTGTGCCGAGGTCATCGCATTCCAGGACAAGCGCGTGCTCTGATCGACCTGGCGCTGGGTGCGGTTCATGATCTCACGGGCTTCGCCGGACAGCGCCACGGTTTCGTTGACGCGCGCCGTATCCGAGCCGCCGTTGTACAGATTCCAGCGTAATCGCAGCATCGCAAAGCGATCGTCCGTGGGACCCGGCACACCACTGACGTCGCGGTTCATCGTTGCACCGAGTTGCAGGTCGAGCCGCGGTGCCATGGTGGATTTGGCGCCCATGATTTGCGCGTTCGCCGCATCGAAGTCGGCACGGGCGGATTTCAGGGTCGGGTGATTGTCGAGCGCGCTTTGCAATGCGGTCTCCAGCGATGGCGGGATCAGGCTGGCAGCCGGCCCGTCGACTTTCGTGAGATTGACTGGCGCTACCCCGACGATACGCAGGAAGTTGATTTCGGCATCGCGCAAATTCGCTTCGGCGGAAGTCAGGTTGGCTTTTGCCAGGCCCTGGCGCGCGCTGATCTGTTCGAGATCCGCCTTGCGTCCGACACCACTGTCGCTGCGGATCTTGATCTGGTCGAAGGTGCGCAGGTGCACGTCGGCATTGGCACTGGTGAGTACCACCAGGTCGCGGTTACGCAGCACTTCCAGATACGCCTCGATGGCACGCAACGCGGTTTGCTCCGAGGTGCCGCCAACACGGTTGGCAGCCGACACCACCCGTGCCTGATTCCGGTCGACTTCGCTTTGCACCTGGTCGCCATCAAACAGCATCTGGTTCAGCGTCAGCGACGCCTCGTTACGCGTCAGCAGCGATGTGCCGCCTGCTGCGCGCGTGGTGACGTTATCGCTCCACTCGCGGCCCACACCCAGCGCCAGATCCACTTTCGGCAAAAAACCACCGCGCGCGGCCCGTAGCGCCTGGTCGGTCGACAGACGCCGGCTGGCATCGGCCAGTACATCGGGATTGGTGCGCAAAGTCTGCTCGACGGCGGCCTTCAGCGATTGGGCAGAGGCAGGTCCGGCCAGAACAAATCCGGCGGCGAGGAGGAGTGTGGAAAACGACATGCGGGTGACAGGGGACATGGGGGGTACTCACCTTCCGAAAGGGTGAAACAACGGCTACAAAAAAACCAGCTGAATTGCTAATTATGGAATCGTTAGTCTTTTACAGTTGGCAGGTCGTCGGCAAATATATCAGATGTTTTTTTTAATAGAAATGGTGCAGGCGCATCAAATCCGCTTTTTTGTAGACAAAATGCTCATTTTTTTTTGCACTGCGTACCAGAACAGTTGACAGATTTGATCCAGTGAAATCGGCGACTGACATCGCAGAGGTTGCGGTCGTTGATTCGGCGCGCCAAAATGAAAAAGCACACCCATGCAGTATCGGTGTGCTTCAGGTACGGCAGTTGGCAGCATCAAGCCAGACCGGCATCCGGTGAAATCAGACCGAGCAGGCCATTGAGATCGGGTCCGCAGCCGGCCAGCGTACCGATCTCGAACAACTGGTGATGGGCAGCGTCTTCCAGCATGACGCGCACGATGGTCGTGCCGGGCAGGCTCTGGTGATCAAAGACCAGAAAGCCGCCCTCACCGGATAAACCGCCGCCCGCGTCGAGCAGGTCCGCCAGGTGCAGCGCGCTGCCGGCGCTGATCCCGGCTGCGACCGGAACAAGCAGATTGTCCGTATCGAACACCGGCAGCGAGACGCTATTTTCCGATAGCAGATCAGCCGGCAATAACTCACTTGCGCCGCCTTGCAATGGCCCATCGTTGTTGGCACTCATGGCAGGATCAGACGCCATGGATCTGATGATTTCCCAGCAAACTGTCGAGAGTCGCACCGACACCGTCGAGTGTCACCAGCGGCACCGCGGCCACCGGTGCGGCTCCGGGTCCATCCAGATCGATATGAATCGTGGTGTTGCCACCGACGATATCGACCTTCAGGAAGTCTGCTTCGTGCCCGGCAAAGTCGGCATGCTTGACGCCCGCGCCCGAGAGCAGATCGCTGATATCGAGCACATCGCCGACAGTCGGGGCAGTCCCGACCTGAAAGCCGGTGATGTGATCGCCGATGACCGTGCCCTGCAAGTCACCGGTCTTGTAGACGAAGGTGTCGCTGGCGAGCGTGGCGCCGAGAATCTCGTCACCCGGGTTGCCGTTGATGATGTCATTGGCCACCGTGGCGTAATTCAATGAAAATTCATGGGTAGCCAGCGTGCCCGGCGTGGTGGATGTTTCTGTCGCCGCAGCCGTCATCGTCACGTTCATGATGCCGCTCGAACCCGTTGGTGCGGTGACCGAGAGGTTATTCAGATTCCAGTTGCCCGCCAGGTTGTCGCCATTGAAAACCTCCAGCGTATGCAAATCCGCCGTCGCTGAAAATTGATGCACGCCGTCCGACACCACGGCACCGGTCGTCAGTCCACTGAGCTGGATCGAATGATGTTCGCTATGGTCCAGCGTGTCGCCGAATGTCGCGGCAACGGAGGGCAATAACGCAGCCTGTCCCTCGTAGGCATTGGCCACCTGTTTCAGGACAATGTTGTCGAGCAGGCCGCCGAGCGTGTTGACCTGTCCATCGAGCGCACGGAACTCCACCACGTCGGCCCCGCCAGTGCCCACAAATGCAAAAGCATGATGCGCGAAACCGAATGTTGCGCCGCCGGCCAGCGTGCCGATGACTTCGCCATTGACCAGGACTTGCAGCGTACTGTCAGCGCCGACGGCGTTGCTGCGGGTAGAAAAATCGAGATCGAGCTGATAGACAGCGCCCTTGTTGGTGTCGAAGGCCTGGTGCAGCGAGTTGATCCCCGCAGTGGATTCGACTTCGAGCACCAGGTTTGTGGTCGAGGTACCGCCGTACGTTTTTTCGCTCAGGATTTCGATGGCACCGGTCGCCCCAGTGTTGGTATTGCTGGCAATCCAGCCGGGTGCCGTACCGGTATCGAAGCTATCGGTATGGGACAGAACCGATGGCGGACCAACCTGCAGCGCCACTGCATCTGCGACTGGCGTGATGTTGACGCTGATCGTGGCCGGCGCACTGGCATCGGTCACGCCGTTCGCGACATACGTGAATTGGGCATACGTCGCGTGCTGGTCACCAACACCCGCCGTCGAATACTTGTCACCACCGGACTCATTGGCGTCCGGCTTGAATACCAGCGTGGCATGGTCCGCCAACGCAGTGATCTTCATGCCTACAGTGACCGCGGTGCCATTGGCCAGGAATAGCAGGCCATCCAGCGGCAATGACTTGATCACAAAACTGCTGACATGACTGCCGGTTTCACTACCGGTCAGGATGATGCTCAGGGACGTGTCTTCGGTACCGACCACCGTGGCGCTGCTTGCCGCAACCAGCGGATCGACTGACAGCGTGACCGTGACCGGCCGATCGCTGTTGGCGCTTCCGTCGTTGACGCGGTAAGTGAAGCTATCCGTACCGGCATAGCCGCTGGCTGGCTTGTAGACGAACGACCCATCGGCAGCGAGCGTCAGCGTGCCATGCCTGACATTATTCTCCAGCACCGCCGTCAGGGCAGAGCGAGGCGTCTCGATGTCACTGTCATTCTTCAGCACGCCATTACTGTTCGTCACGCTCAGTGTGCTGCCGGCGGTGACGCTGTACTGATCCTTGACACCGATGGGTAAATCATTAACCGGGGTAACACCGACGTTGACGGTCGCGGTGGACGTGCCACCCTGACCATCGCTGATGGTGTACGTGAACGAGGCAGGACCGTTGTAGTTGGTGGCAGGCGTGAACACGACAGCGCCATCGACCAGCGTAACCGTGCCATTGACACCGTTCTGTACCGAAATAATGCTCAGCGGATTGCCATCGACATCGGTGTCGTTGGCCAGCAGGCTGGCCGCTGTGAGTGTGATGGCCGTGTCTTCACTGGTCGTCGCGGCATCGGCAACGGCCACCGGCGGATCGTTGACCGGCGTGACACCAACATTGACGGTCGCCGTCGACGTGCCACCCTGGCCATCGCTGATGGTGTACGTGAACGAGGCCGGACCGTTGTAGTTGGTGGCAGGCGTGAACACGACAGCGCCATCGACCAGCGCAACCGTGCCATTGACACCGCCCTGTACCGAAATAATGCTCAGCGGATTGCCATCGACATCGGTATCGTTGGCCAGCAGGGTGGCGGCGGTAATGGTGATGGCCGTGTCTTCACTGGTCGTCGCGGCATCGGCAACGGCCACCGGCGGATCATTGACTGGCGTGACGCCCACGTTGACGGTCGCCGTCGACGTGCCACCCTGGCCATCGCTGATGGTGTACGTGAACGAGGCCGGACCGTTGTAGTTGGCGGCAGGCGTGAACACGACAGCGCCATCGACCAGCGCAACCGTACCATTGACACCGCCCTGTACCGAAATAATGCTCAGCGGATTGCCATCGACATCGGTGTCGTTGGCCAGCAGGGTGGCCGCTGTGAGCGTGATGGCCGTGTCTTCACTGGTCGTCGCGGCATCGGCAACGGCCACCGGCGGATCGTTGACCGGCGTGACACCGACGTTGACGGTCGCGGTGGACGTGCCACCCTGGCCATCGCTGATGGTGTACGTGAACGAGGCAGGACCGTTGTAGTTGGTGGCAGGCGTGAACACGACAGCGCCATCGACCAGCGTAACCGTGCCATTGACACCGTTCTGTACCGAAATAATGCTCAGCGGATTGCCATCGACATCGGTATCGTTGGCCAGCAGGGTGGCGGCGGTAATGGTGATGGCCGTGTCTTCACTGGTCGTCGCGGCATCGGCAACGGCCACCGGCGGATCATTGACTGGCGGGACGCCCACGTTGACGGTCGCCGTCGACGTGCCACCCTGACCATCGCTGATGGTGTACGTGAACGAGGCCGGACCGTTGTAGTTGCCGGCAGGCGTGAACACGACAGCGCCATCGACCAGCGCAACCGTACCATTGACACCGCCCTGTACCGAAATAATGCTCAGCGGATTGCCATCGACATCGGTATCGTTGGCCAGCAGGGTGGCGGCGGTAATGGTGATGGCCGTGTCTTCACTGGTCGTCGCGGCATCGACAACGGCCACCGGCGGATCATTGACTGGCGTGACGCCCACATTGACGGTCGCCGAACTGCTATTCCCGTCAGCGTCAGTCAGCGTGTACGTAAAACTGTCGGGACCATTGAAGTTGGCATTGGGCGTGTAGGAAAACGACCCATCCGGATTGACCACGACGGTACCGTTGGCAGCACCGGTGTCGAGTGACCAGACGTTGCCGCCCGCCGAACCGGGCGTATCGTTGGCAGCCACGGAGCCCGTCAGTACCGTATCTTCCGGCGTGCTGAAGCTGTCGGCCACAACCGCAGGCGGTGTCGCTGGCGGAGCTGGCGGAACAATCTGCTCGGGCGGAACTTCTCCCGCAGGCTGCGGCTGGGCGATCTGATCCAGCAAGACGACCGGTGGCGGCGCAAACGCACCTGCCGTGTCAAAACCGCTGGTGACATTGCCGCGTGCCGCGTTCTGGTCGACCACCACGAAACTGCTGCCGCCCTCATCGCCTGCACCACCTGCGCCGGCGGCAGTCGCCGGTACCAGCGTGGTCGGATCGGCACCGGCCGCGATCGCGGCCTGAATCGCGGCGACGTCAGCCTGGTCGGTCGACGCCTGACGCGGATCGAACACGGTGCTGTCGAGCGCGATCTGCGAGGAACGGCCGAGGTCAAGATGGGTATTGTCGGCGAACTGGATGTCGACCGCACCGGCTGCGGACGTCTGGATCACGTCATTGGCGTTGACACGATCTCCTTCGCTCAGGACGCGCTGGACACCGCTCTGGTCCGTTGCAGTGACGACACCGACAACCAGTTTGACGATGCCAATGGCACCTGCTTTGCCGGCATTGGCAACGGGTTTGACGGAGGTAGCGGAGGTAGGTGAGGTAGTGGCCATGGCGATCCCGGGAAAGTGACGAGGTGGTGACGAGTGGGATGATGATAGCGAACCAGAGCGGGTTAGCTATTGGCCTAAAGTACTAGACGGTCAACCTGCACAGATAGCGGTACCAGCGTGCCGTGCCGATCCGGGCCTTAGCTGGCGCTATTTTCCGGTGACAAACAACGCCAGCTGCAAACGGTCCGACAGTCCCAGCTTCTGAAAGATCGCGCCGAGATGTGCCTTGACCGTGCGGTCCGTGATGCTGAGTTCGCGCGCGATCAGCTTGTTGCTGACGCCGCTACCGATCAGCCGGGCAATCTGCCGTTCACGCGGCGTCAGGTTGATCAGACGTTCGCCGTGAACAGGTGCCGCGACCGGCACCGGCACCGGCGCAGACAGCGTGCCGCGTTCCTGCATTTGCTGCAGCAACAGCGGCATCACCGCATGCGAAATCCAGACGCCGCCGTCGAGCACCATGTCGATGATGCGAATGATGGTGTCATGCGTGAGCCTGGCGCTGCAGCAACCAGCCACACCGGCGCCCAGCAATGCCAGCTCCGCACTGGTCGAAAAGTCATCCTGCAGCACCAGCACTTTGGAGGCGGGTGACAGGCGGCGGATTTCGGACAGGGCAAACGCCGCGTCGAGCGAGGACAGACCGAGATCGAGCACGATCAATCCTGGCGCTACGCCAGACAGGCGCTGCCACAACGCCGACGGCGAATCAATCACGTTCACCACGCCTTTTTCCATCAGCGTGTCATGAAATCTGGCTATGATGGCAGCGGAGTCCGAGAGCAACACAAGCATGGGCATATCAACTTTGGCAACGATGTGCTTTTTTAACATACCGGATTTGGAATAGCCATTGTAGTTTCAGCCCAACCAATACCAACCCCACTAACGGTTCGCCATGCCCTATATTCAACGTGATGCCACCGGCAGCGTGATTGCCCTGTTTCGCGATGCGCCCGCCCCCGACACCGAGCGTCTTTTTGCCGACCATCCCGACGTGCAGATATTCCTGGCGCTCGATGGCGTTCCGGCCACCGGCAGCAGCGATCCGCGCGACGTCCTCGCCAGCCTCGACAGCGCGATGATCCGCGTGGTCGAGGATCTGGTGGATGTGCTGATTCAAAAGCACGTCATCATGCTCACCGACCTGCCCGAACAGGCCCAGCGCAAAGTGCTTGGCCGCAAAGAGACGCGGCACTCCCTGTTTGGTGATCTCGGTGACCTCGGCGACCTCGGTGCCGGCAACGACGACATCCTGTAGACGATGACGAAACCGACAGGCCTGTTGGTTCTGAGCGTTTCCGCCGGTGCCGGCCACGTGCGCGCAGCCGAAGCGCTCTGTGCGCAAGCCACGCTGGAACACCAGCCGATCAGCGCCACCCATCTTGATGTGATGCAGTGTGTCTCCAGCACATTCCGCAAGCTATATACCGAGTTTTACCTGACGCTGGTGAACAAGCACCCGGCCTTGTGGGGTTATCTGTACCAGGTGACCAACGAAGCCCAGCCCGACAGCTCGCTGCAAAAACTGCGCCGCGGCATCGAGCGCCTGAGCACCCGTGCCTTGCTGCGCGAGATCGATGCGCGACGCCCGGACATGATTATCTGTACCCATTTCCTGCCGGCCGAAATCCTCTCCGGCCTGATCGCCAGCGGCCGCGTGCAATGTCCGGTCTGGGTTCAGGTCACCGACTTCGACGTGCACCGGATGTGGATACAGAAGGGCATGCACGGCTACTTCGTGGCCAGCGACGAAATCGCGTTCCGGATGCAAGCGCTCGGCATCGCTGCCGACAAAATCCACGTCACCGGCATCCCCATCATGCCGGCCTTCAGTCAGCCTGGTTCACGTGCCGACTGCGCCGCGCAGCATGGCATCGATCCCGCGCGCCTGACCATCCTGCTGATGGGCGGCGGCGCCGGACTCGGCAGTCTGGACGCCATCGCGGCGCATTTGCTGCGGCTGCCGGCAGAGTTTCAGCTGATCGTCATGGCCGGTAAAAACCAGTTGCTGCTGCAGGCGCTACAAACACTGGCGACGCAGTTTCCGGGACGCCTGCTGGCACAGGGATTCACGACGCACGTCGAGCAACTGATGGCCTGTGCCGACCTGGCGATCACCAAACCGGGCGGTCTGACGACCTCGGAATGTCTGGCCATGGGCTTGCCAATGATCGTCAACAATCCCATTCCGGGACAAGAAGAACGCAATGCCGACTTTCTGCTGGAACAGGGCGTCGGCCTGAAAGCCATCGATGCCACCACACTGGATTACCGGATACGCAGTTTGATTGCGCATCCGGACAAACTGGCCGATATGGCATCAAAATCCCTTGCACTCGGCCGTCCCGATGCCGCCCGCGCCGCGTTGCGCATCATCATGTCGGATCTCGCATGAACCAGACCAGCCACATCGTTACCCTCACCCGCCGCCCGCTGCACATCATCATGACCGTGGTCTGGGTGTGCCTGCTCGGCCTGTTCTTTGCACAGACCGAAATCCAGATCGAAGGGGCCAGTGGCTGGGCCACCAACCTGCCGACATGGCGCGTGGAAAAGCACTGGCTGCTCGATATTTTCTGGGGCGGGCGCGCCATGACCGGCTATCACGCCTGGGTGTTCCCGTTCATCACGTTGTTCTTCCATTTCCCGCTGCTGTTCGTCGGCCACTGGTCGTGGCGTGCCGAGTCGCGGGTAGTGGCTTGCATCATGATTTTCTGGGTCAGCGAAGACTTCCTCTGGTTCGTGCTCAACCCGGCATTCGGCCTGGCCCGGTTCAATCCGGTCGATGCCTTCTGGCATAAACACTGGTTGATGGGCGCACCGGTGGATTACTGGTTTTTTTCGGTGCTGGCGATGGTGTTGCTGTGGCTGTCGTATCGACGGGATTGAGAACGCGGTTTGCAAAGCGTGGGATGTTCAACAAGCATGTCAGCAGTCATGCTGCGCTCGCAAGGCGCCCATAAGCTCCACGCAATGCGAGCCTTGCCATCGGTTGCATTACCAAGCTTTTGATTAGCTCTCGGGAAGGTCCGGCGAACGCACCACCATCAGCCCGGCCCGCAATCCGATCCGCACCGACGGATTCGGAAACACCACCAGCTCTTCATCATGCCCCACCCGATACACCACCTCGCCATCGGTGGCGATCACGTCGCCACGCTGCATGGCCGTGAAGTTTTGTGTCGCGCCATCAAAATGCATCCGGAATGCCTCGCTGTGCTTGATGATCTCCTGCACCACCTCGAACACCAGCGGCGCTGGCATCGCGGGATGCACCAGCACATCACCGCGCAGCAACGCCGACAAGGTGCGCGACGCGGCAGCAAAGACACTGACATCGTTCGCTCCCAGCGCACTGACCCGCCCCAGTTCGACGGTCGAACTGGTCGCCCCACACTGTTCGGCCGTGAAGGCACTGAACGTGCCAGCGGAAGTCGGATTGATAATAACGGCAGCGATGCCGGCGTGACCCAGCAGGCTGGTCAGCGCCCTCTGCTGCGCCGCTGCAATGCTAGCAGGGAGGATCGCGAAGGTGGGATACACCGAGGCCCGGATCGCAGTGTGCAGATCGAGGTGCCAGCACGCACCAGCAGCACTGTCGAAAAATGCCGTGGTAGCGGCCATGATGGCATCGGCGCGGGCGGCTTCCGCAGTCGCCGCCAGTGCGCCGCGGTCGGGTCGGAACAGCCGGTTCAGGTCGGCATCGATGAACCGGCGCGACTGCCGGATCGCGTCGATGTTGCCGACCACGAGCAACAGGTTCACGCCCAGCTCCTGCGGCGTCAGCGCCAGTTCAGCGAGCAGTTGCGCCACCAATTCGATCGGTGCGGTTTCATCGCCGTGGATGCCGACCGACAGCAGCACGTTCGGGCCGGACGCGCCCCGCTGGAGCTGCAGGGTGCCCGGTGCAGGTTCGTCCACCTGACATCCCGCCGCCGCAAACGCCGCCGCAAGGGCACTGAAATCTCCGGCCACGAAGGCCGACACGGCCGTCAACTTGTCGCGTGTCGCCAGCGTCATGCGGCGACCGCCACGGCGTCGGCCATCGCCCAGACCTGCAAGACCACATTGTCAAGACTGGCTTCCACCAGCACCGGCGCCAGGTCGAGCTGGACGAGGGTACTGGAAATAGCCTGCTCGCCGTGCGCACCGAGCTGCGGCAACACATGGCCCAACAGGCGCTGCTGGGTACGGCGCAGTGCCTGCAGCGCATGCCCGCGCAGCGCTTCCTGGGCGGGTCCTACGCTGGCTTGCATCAAGGCGCGCTCCAGCAGATCGATGCCGGATTGCCGGCGCAGTTCCATGCCGGCTTGCAGCAAGACCGGCAGGCTCATGCCTTCTGGCCGATGCACCAGCAAGGCGGCAAACAGGAAATCAGCCATGCCTTCGAGCGCATCGACCGCCGCGACCGCCGCCACGAAATCGGTCGGCAAGTTACTGTCGCCGCCCAGCGTGATTGCGTCGCCGGGCGTGAGCGTGCGGGCCGCCGCGGTGTCGGCGAACAAACAGGTCAGTTCATCCATGCTGCCGGCGCTGCGACGCTGTGCTTCGGGTATCGACAACACGCCGCTGGTGACCGCCTGTTGCAATGCGCGGGTGCGGCGGTCGACGGCTTTCGAGATCGCTACCGGTACCGTCAGCGCATGGGCGTCGAGCGTGTCGAACAGTGGTGCCAGGCTGAGTGCCGCCCAGGCCTGGGCCCAGGCGCACACCACGTCGGTCTCGCTGACATGGTGCTGGCGTGCCAGCATCGCGACCTGCAACGGGCCGCAACGATTGACGACTTCATTGGCCAGTACCGTCGCCAGGATGGCGTTCGCCAGCGGATGCGCAAGCGCATCGCGGGTCGCCACCAGTGGTGCCGGAAAGTACGGCGTGAGCAGCGTGGCAGCCCAGCTTTCGTTGACCAGTGCAGAGCGCGCCAGCAGCGCCTTGTAGCGGTTCTTGACGTTGGCAATCACCACCGCCAGTTCGGGTGCGGTCAGGCCCTGGCCGATCGACTGGCGCCGTACCAGCTCGACCGCGCTGGGCAGCTGTTCGAGCTCGCGCGACAACACGCCCTCCTGCTCCAGTTCGACGATCAGTTCGGCATAGGCGTTCTGCACCGTGACATCGGACTGGGCCTGGGTTTCACGCGTCAGCAGATGGGTTTGCAGGGTGTTGTCACGCAGGACCAGGCGTTCGATATCGAACGTGATGTCGGTCAGTACCTCGTTACGACGGGCTGCGGTCAGCGTGCCGGCATTGACTTCGGTATCGAGCCAGATCTTGACGTTGACTTCATGGTCCGAGCAATCGACACCGGCCGAATTGTCGATCGCGTCGGTGAAAATCGCACCACCCGCGATGGCAAATTCAATCCGGCCGGTCTGGGTCGCGCCGAGGTTGCCGCCTTCGGCAACCACCTTGCAGCGCAGCGCATTGCCATTCACGCGGATGGCGTCATTGGCGCGGTCCTTGACCTGCGCATGGGTTTCGGTCGAGGCCTTGATGTAGGTACCGATACCGCCGTTGTAGAACAAATCGACCGGCGCCAGCAGGATCTGGTGCAGCAGTTCTTCGGGGGCCAGGCTGGTCGCCTCGATGCCGAGTGCCGCTCGCGCTTCGGGCGACAGGTTGATGCTGCGCGCCGAACGCGGCCAGACCCCGCCACCCGCCGAGATCAGTGCCTTGTCGTAGTCCTCCCACGAGGAACGCGGCAGCGCGAACAGGCGCTGGCGTTCGGCAAACGAGGTCGTCACATCCGGCGTCGGATCGATAAAAATATGCCGGTGGTCGAACGCCGCCACCAGCTTCAGCTGGCGTGACAGCAGCACGCCATTGCCGAACACATCGCCCGACATGTCGCCCACGCCGACCATCGTGATCGGCGTGGTGTTGAGATCGTGACCGAGTTCGTAGAAGTGGCGCTTGACCGCCTCCCATGCGCCCTTGGCGGTGATGCCCAGCTTCTTGTGATCGTAGCCATTCGAGCCACCCGAGGCGAACGCATCACCCAGCCAGAAGCCGCGCTGCACCGCAATCCCGTTGGCGATATCCGAGAACGTCGCGGTGCCCTTGTCGGCCGCCACCACCAGGTACGGGTCGGCATTGTCGTAGCACACCGTATCGGCCGGCGGCACGATCACACCCTGTACGCGGTTGTCGGTCAGGTCCAGCAGACCGGCAATGAAGAGGCGGTAGACAGCCTCGCCTTCGGCCGCGATGACGTCGCGCGCGGCGTCCTTGGGCATCATCTTGCAGACAAAACCGCCCTTCGCACCGGCCGGCACAATGACCGCGTTCTTGACCATCTGGGCTTTCACCAGTCCCATGACTTCGGTCCGGTAATCCTCCATCCGGTCGGACCAGCGCAAGCCACCGCGGGCCACCGGGCCGCCGCGCAGATGCACGCCTTCGAAGCGGCGGGCAAACACGAAAATTTCACGGTAAGGGCGCGGCTCCGGCAACAGCGACAGTGCGCTGGCATCGAACTTGAGCAGCAGCGTGCCACCGACCCGACCGCCCTGAAAATACGAGGTCCGCAAGGTCGCCAGCATCAGGTCGGCGATGCTGCGCAGGATGTCTTCGGTATCGGCGTGGTTGACGTCGAGCAGGTTGGCGCGCAATGCGGACAGCGCGGCAGTGCCGGCGGCCCGCTGTGCGGGATCAAGCTTCGGATCGAAGCGACTCTGGAAGCTTTCGATCAGCGTACGAACATGGCCCGGCTGCTTGCGCAGGCAATCGGCGATGTAGCGCAGGCTGAAGCGGCAACCGGCCTGACGCCAGTAACTGGCATAGGCGCGGATCACCTGGACTTCGCGCAGGCGCAGACCGGCTTCGATGGCAAGGCCATTCATGCGGCCGTCTTCGGCCTGGTCATTGAACAGGGCTTCGAACAATTCCTGCGCAGCGGCAGCGACTTGCGGCTGCGCCAGCTTGGCGGCGCTGAGGGGATCGACACTCAGGCTGGTGATGAAATAGTCCGGGCCATCGGTGACCGGAATCTTGTAGGTATGTTCGCGCTCGATTTCAACCCCGGCGTTGTGCAGTGCCGGCAAAATCATCGATAGCGACGGCACGCTGTTGATCGAAAACAGCCGGATGCTGACGCCGCCGGCGACATCGATGCGCACCGTCACCGGCGCGGCACTGGCAGCGCGCTGCAGGTTGAGCATGTCGCGATAGGCCACCGGAGCGACGGTGGCGGCGACGTAGTTGACCGACAGCGCGCCGCGCAGCTTGTGCAGGTCACTGCGCACCGTCGCATCCGCGGTGCTGTCGACCAGCCGGTCAAAGCTGGTATGCCAGCCTTCGACCGCATCCACCAACGGCTGGCGGATGACGGTATCGAGATCGAGGTTGGCGCGCGCGGCAGTGGCGATCAGGTAGATGCGGGCCAGCGGGCCATCGCTGACCTGCGTTTCGGCGCGCACATCGGTGGCACCCGAGACCGACTTCAGGGTCTGTGAAATGGTCTTGACGATCGCCGCACTGAAGCGTTCGCGCGGCAGATAGACGATGACATTGAGGTGGCGGTTGTAGACGTCGCGTCGGGCAAACACCTTGGTTCGTGGCTGCTTGTAGAGCGACACCACGTTATTGCACAGCACCGCCAGCCACGCCGGATCGGCTTCCAATGCTTCAGTGCGCGGCAGCGATTCGAGGATTTCGAGGAATTTTTCGGCACGGAAACCGTGTTGTCGCACGCCTGCCAGCGTCAGTACCTGCTGGATGCGGCCACGGGCAAACGGCAAGCGTCCCAGTGCCGTGGCAGCGGCTGCCCGCGTGAACAGGCCGATGAAGCAATGCTCGCCTTGCAAATTGCCTTTGGTATCGACATCGCGCACCCCGATGAAATCGAGGTGCAGTTCGCGATGCAGGGTGGACTCGACATCGGCCTTGACCACCGACAGCGTGTCGTTGCGCGCGGCCAGCGTATCGAATTCGCCGGGAATACCTGCCAGGCAGGTGTCATACACCGGATGCGACAAATTGCGCAGAACACCGCTGCGACTGCTGACATCACGTACCAGTTCGCGCTCACCCGGCGAGGCCCGGTAATACGCATAACCGAATGGCTCGAAGCCGCCATCCCGGGCCCATTCAATGAAGGCCGCGACTTCGCGTCCTTCCTCGGTGCCGTTGGCGGCGGCCAGTGCCGAGACGCCGGTCATCCTGGTTTCCAGCATGGCGGCGTCGCGCTGCACGCTGGCGGCGTCCCCGGCAGCCATCCGGATGCGTGCTATCAGCGCGGCCAGCGTGGCCGTGTCCAGCGCATCCGACAGCAGGCACAACACATACGATTCCAGCGGATTGGTCCCCGAGCGGGTCGGCAGCGCACTGATGATCCGGCCGTCGGCGTCGCGCAGAACCGAGAGCACCGTATTGAGTACCGCGCGCGAGCCAACGCCCTGTTTGCGTAACGCCATCACGATCGAATCGACCAGATATGGCATGTCGGCATTGAGGACCAGTAATGCAGTGGCTTTGCCACCGAGGTCTTCGTTGTAGTCGACTGCTTCGATCTGACAGCCATCGGTGCTGCGTTGCGCAGCCCCCGTGAAAGCCTGCCAGAGAGCCGACGCCAGACTCTGTGGCGTCAGGCCATCGAGGTCTTCCTCGTTCAGCGAGGTCAGCCAGACATCGATCAATGCCGCCACCGGCGTCGAGCGCGCAGCGCCGGCATCGGCCAGCACCAGTTCCAGGGTTTGTGTACGCAGGTCTTGTGACATTTCTTTCATGAAATCCTCAAACGGTCAATGGGGCAGGTGCAATGGCACGGCGTCGGGCCGCTCCGTTACTGCGATGTCGGGAAGTGCGTGGCGATGTCCACATGCCTTTGACGACAGGCATCGTGGCAACGCATACCAAGTCTAAAAGACTCGCTACCGTTTCTTGTCTTGAATATACGCTTTTGACCACAGCTTATTTGCCACCTCTGCAGCGTCGCGGTTGTTTAAAAAAAAAGCCTCCGAAATCAGAGGCTTTTTGTGGTTCCGTTGCAAAACGGGGTAACTGACGACGAACTTAATTAAAGTTGTACTTCGCTGAAAAGTCCAGCCGGCTCATTTCGCCGGTTTCTCCAGCCAGCGTCTTGCGCTTGCCAAACACGAATTCGGTACCGATATCGACGTTCTTGACCGGGTTCCAGATAAAACCAAGATGGCTCTGCCACACCGTTTCATTGACGCCATAACGACCGCTGTCGAGGCCATTGGCCCGGGCGAATTCGGTGTACTCGTTGTTGTAGTTCTTTTGCGCGCCGACCGAGGCGTTATAGCGCAGCGTTGGTGACGCCTTGATCTGGTAACCGACCACGATGCCGAGCGCTTTTTCCATCAGGATGCGGTTGGCAGCCGGATCGTAGAACGCGCCTTCGATGTAGTTGAAGTAGCGGCCGATACCGGTGCCACCCGTGACGTTCCAGGTCAGGAAGTCGTCGCCGACGGTCTTGTACATACCGCTGGCAGCAACGCCAAAGCCGCGTCGCGAGGCCTTCACACCAGCGCCATCATCGAGCCGGTGCTCATGCGACACCACCCGAAAACTGACCGCGCCGAAATCGAACGGCTTGTCCCAGCGACCGACCAGATCGGGCACGCGCGAAAAACCGGCGGTGGTGACCGAGCCGGTCTTGTCGAGCACATAGCTGACCGAATTTTCGGCCGCGACCGTGAAGGTACCGTAGTCCTTGGTCGGGTACGCGTAGCGGATCATCGGCTGGCGAATGAAAGTGGAGCCGATCGGGCCGTTGAAGTCGACGGTCTCCGGTGCGTTATCGACATCCATGAAGGTCGACCAGGTCTGGCCGATCAGCAGGCCGCCGAACGTACCGTAGGCCTGGCGCAGGCGGAAATCGTAGCTGTTGGTGGCTTGCTGGGTGTAGATGCTGGCGATCGAACCCGACACGGCGGCATTGCCGGTGCGTGGCTCATTATTGAAATCGCCTTCGATCTTGATGCCCATCGGACCATATTGGGTCGGCGTGCTGGCCTCGATACCGAGGCGCGACGTACGCGCATGGACATAGGTGCGGCCACTCTTGTTGGCGCCGGCCGAGCCATTCAACGGCGCGTACGGCACGAAGCTGGCGTAGTCGGTATCGGTATTGTCGGCCTTGAACTCATGCACCATGTTCAGTTCGGCAAAACCGTAGATGCGCAGCGAGGTTTCGGAATTCGGCAGGCGGAACGAGTTCGGGATATCGCCGACCACAACGGCGTCTTTGGCGCGCAGTTCGACTTGCTCGACGCGATCGGCCAGCTCGGTGTTGAGCGGCGCTGGTGCAGGTGCTGGTGCAGCCGCGACCGGTGCCGCCACGACAACTGGTGCCGCCTTCACTGCTTTCAAGGCATCGAGTTCTTCGCGCAGGCGCTTCATTTCGGCGCGCATTTCCTTGAAATCTTTGGCAGTTTGCGCCTGGGATGGCAGCGAAACAGCCGCCAGTGACAGCAGGATGGCAGTACTCAGGGTGGTGCGCTTCAGATACATGGTGTTCTCCGTGGGTGGTGTTTTATTGGTGCCGCCGGACGCTTGTGGCGCTGACGGTTTTTTTATCGTTTTTTTTGCTGACGATGTTTAACGTAATCAATTGCCGATCTTGCCAAGGAATGCACTGATACGTTCATTGCCGCACTCGCCGAAAAATTCTTCGGGTGGTGCTTCATGCAGGATCTGGCCTTTTTCAAAAAAGATGACCCGGTCCGCGACTTCACGGGCAAAGCCCATTTCATGCGTGACGACAATCATCGTCATGCCGGAACGGGCCAGGTCTTTCATGACGTCCAGCACTTCCTTGATCATTTCCGGATCGAGCGCGCTGGTCGGTTCATCGAACAGCATGACCTTTGGCTGCATCGCCAGCGAGCGGGCGATGGCCACGCGCTGTTGCTGTCCGCCCGACATCTGGTGCGGATACTTGTGGGCATGCTCGGCCAGGCCAACCTTGCCCAGCAAATCCATCGCCACCACATTGGCCTGCGCCCGCGTCATGTTGCGCAGGCGGCGCGGCGCCAGCGTGATGTTGTCCAGCACGGTCAGATGCGGGAACAGGTTAAAACTCTGGAACACCATGCCCACCTCGCGCCGTACCGCGTCGATGTTCTTGAGGTTGTGGTTCAGTTCGATCCCATCGATGACGATGGTGCCGCTGTCGTGGGTTTCGAGCCGGTTCAGCATGCGCAGGAAGGTCGACTTGCCGGACCCGGAGGCCCCGATGATGACAGTGACTTCGCCCTGATAAAAATGCGACGACACATCGCGGATCACATGGAACTGGCCGAAGTGCTTGTTGACCTTGTCGGCGGTGATCAGCGGCAGTTTGCCGTCGGCACGAACAGGCGGTTGCAGGGTTGTCATTGATGGCGCTCCACATCCAGTTGACGCTCGATCGCGCCGGAAATCTGCGTCATCACGCTGGTCAGGATCAGGTAGATCGAGGCCACCGTGATGAAGACCGGAATCGGCTGGAACGTTACCGACTGAATCCGGTTGCCGATGTTCGATAGCTCGACCACGCCAATCACGTAGGCCAGGCTGGAGTCCTTCAATAACGAGACAAAATTGTTGACCAGCGGTGGCAACGCAATGCGCATGCTCTGCGGAAAAATCACATCGCGAAAGGTCTGGAACGGACTCAGTCCGAGCGAGCGCGCCGCTTCCGTCTGGCCCTTGTGCACGGCCAGGATGCCGGACCGAATCGCCTCGGCGTTATAGGCGCCGGCATTGAATGCCAGTGCCACCACCGCAGAATAAAAGTCCGACAATTGCAGGCCCGGCACCAGTGCCGGCAGCGCCAGAAACACGAACAGCACTTGCACCAGCAATGGCGTACCGCGGATCACCCAGATATAAAAACTGGCGAACCAGCGCACCGGCAGGAACGACGACAGTTTGCCCAGTGCCGCCAGCATGCCGAAGATGATGCCGATCACGCCAGCCACCAGCGTCAGCGACACGGTGACGCGCGCGCCTTCGGCAAATTGCAGTGCGGCCGGACCGATCGGCTCGGGCAGCAAGGCCATCGGAATGGCCATGAACCAGAGAAAGACCAGCAGGCCGGTGATGGCCAGCGCGATCGTGACCGCACTGCGGCGCTGGCGTGACCAGCCCCGCGGCAGAAGTGTGAATGCTGCTTTCAAGGTATTCCCCTAATTGTCATGCGCCGGGCTGGCGTGGGCCGCCCGGCTGTCAATTCGACTGGCTAGCCAATTACGACTTGCAGCGAATATCTTCCTTCAGGAATTTTTCGGAGATCGTCTTGTAGGTGCCATCCGCCATGACTTCGGCAAGCGCCTTGTCGACAGCGGCAGCCAGTGGCGCATTGCCCTTCTTGACGGCAGCGGCGATGCGCTCGACGAACAGGTAGTCGCCGGTTTTCAGGCCCAGACCCGGATTGCTTTCGGTTGCGGACTTGACCACAAAACGGTCACTGACCCAGGCATCGACCCGACCGGCGACCAGCGCAGAACGTGCGTCAGTATCCTGCGGGAAGTTCTTCACTTCCTTGACGCCGGCCAGTTTCTTGACGTTTTCCATGTAGGTCGAACCGGTCTGCACGGCCACGGTTTTTCCGGTCAGCGAGGCGGCATCCTTGATGGCGGCATCCTTCGAGACGATCACACCACCGCTGCAGTAGTACGGGCTGGTGAACAAAACCGCTTTCGCGCGCTCATCGGTGACACCGAATGAGGCCATCACCATGTCCCAGCGATCTTGCCGCAGGCCGGCCAGCAGGGCATCGAACGACAGCGCTTTCCATTCCAGTTTCAGACCCATTTTCTTGACCATGGCTTCGGCCAGTTCGACTTCGAAGCCGCTCAGTTTGGCGCCCTGGAAATAATTGAACGGGGCGTACGCACCTTCGGTGGCGACGATGATGGTGCCGGCGGCTTTGATCTCGTCGAGGGTGCGGGCCTGGACCGCGCTACCGGATATCAGGCCGGTGATGACTGCATAAGCTAACAGGAAACGTTTCATGAGGTGGTCTTCTCCATCGGGTAATGGCTTGTTGTATGCCTTGTTATATGCCGGTGCCTGTGTTGAGGCGCCGGTCGCTTTTTTTCTACGAATTTGGTGCGGCATTATCGCCGCTCTGGAAAGGATAGAGACAGGACAATCCAAGAATTTTTGTGAGTTCATCCAGCGCCGTCTCGACCTCGATGGCCAGTTGCGGATCGACCAGATCGGCCGGTGCCAATGCATCGCGATAATGACGCAAGACCCATGCCACGAGTTTTTCGTACAAGGGCTCGGTCATGATCACTTGCTGGTGCATCGCGGCGGCTTCGGCATCGGTCAGGACCACCCGCAAGCGCAGGCAAGCCGGCCCGCCACCATTGCGCATGCTCTGGCGCAGATCAAAACTGAGCAGCTCGTCGATCGGCCCGCCGCTACCGGCCAGTTCATCGAGATAGCGCGCCACGGCGGCGTTTTCGCGGCATTCCTGCGGCACCACCAGCGCCATCCTGCCATCGGGTTTGGTCAGCAACTGACTGTTGAACAGGTAGCTGGCGACCGCATCGGCCATCGGCACATCGCTGCGTGCCACCCGCACCGGCAGCAGCGCTGCGCCGACACCGGCCATGCTGTAGCGCAGTGCGGCCAGCGTGTTGGCTTCATCGTAGAAGGCCTGCTCGTGATAGAACAGCACGTTGCCATTGCCGACCGCGATCACGTCGTTGTGAAACACGCCCAGATCGATCACCGCCGGGTCCTGCGCCACGAATACGGTGCGCGCTGGATCGAGTCCGTGCAGGCGGGCCACCGCCTGACTGGCTTCCAGCGTCTGGCGGGCCGGAAAGCGTTTGGGTGCCGGTGCGTCGGGATTGAACTCGACCCGACCATAGACAAACATTTCGACGCCGGCTGCGCCATGCGCGTTGCCGAGCCGCGTGTGATTCGCCGCGCCTTCATCACCGAACGCGGGGGTACCAGGCAGCGCGTCATGCACCGCAAAGTAGCGCTCGTCGCTAAACAGCGCCCGCAAAGTGCGGGCGGTTTGCTGGTGCTCGTACGAGCGATGCAGTTTGCTGTTGAGGTTGGCGACCGTGAAGTGGGTGCGGCCATCGGCGGTGTCGGCCGAGGGGCTGACCGTGGCGGCGTTCGCGCTCCACATTGGCGCAGCGGAATAAGCCGAAGCCAAAATCGCCGGGGCATCCCGGAATGCCTTCGCAATCACGTCGGCATCACTCCCGCCAAAACCGATACTGCGCAACAGCGCAAAGTTCGGCCGTGCCTGCGGCGGCATCACCGCCTGCGCAAACCCGCGCGCCGCCAGCGCCCGCATCTTGGCCAGTCCCTGCAAGGCCGCCTGCTTCGGATTCGAGACGCTCTTGACGTTGTTGAACGAGGCGACATTGCCGAACGAGAGGCCCGCATAGTTGTGGCTGGGGCCGACCAGTCCGTCGAAGTTGTATTCGCGTGCGGTAGGCATGACGGATTGCATGGCGGAGTCCGTGGTGGGGTTGATCGAATCAGTCAAAGTGCAGGCCCGGCGATAGTTGCGCCGGCAGCGCCAGCACCGGGTTCTCGATCGAGGCGACCGGATACGCGCAATAGTCGGCGGCGTAATAGGCACTGGCGCGGTGGTTGCCGGACTTGCCGATGCCACCGAATGGCGCGGTGCTGGCCGCACCGGTGGTCGGCCGGTTCCAGTTGACGACACCGGCACGCGACTGGTTTAAAAAGCGCGTCCAGAGTGCCGCATCATCCGACAGCAAACCGGCCGCGAGGCCGTAGTCGGTGGCGTTGGCCACCGCCATCGCACGATCAAAATCCGGCACCCGGATCACCTGCAGCAGCGGTCCGAAAAATTCATCATCGGGAATTCCCGCCACCCCGGTCACATCGACGATGCCCGCTGACAGCAAGCCGGTATCGGCCTGCAAGTGCCGCATCGCCAGCAGCGCCGTGCCGCCACGCGCAATCAGGTCGGCTTGCGCCGCTAGCAGCTTGCCGGCAATCGCTGCCGATACCACCGGCCCCATGAACGGTGCCGGCTCGGCAGCGGGCGCACCGACCGTGATCCTGCCTGCAACCTCGACCAGCCGTGCGATGAAAGCCTCGCCACGTGCGCCCTGCTCCACGATCAGCCGGCGCGCGCAAGTGCAACGCTGTCCGGCACTGACGAAAGCCGAAAAAATCGCATGGTGCACGGCCGCGTCAAGATTGGCCGCCGCCGTGTCCCACACCACCAGTGCATTGTTGCCACCCATTTCCAGCGCCAGCATCTTGCCCGGTTGACCGGCGAACTGCCGGTGCAGTAGCGCGCCGACCTGATAGCTGCCGGTGAACAGGATGCCGTCCAGCTCAGGGTGTTGCGACAGTGACGCACCAGTGTCACGACCGCCATTGACCAGGTTCAGCACGCCCGCCGGCAGGCCTGCCTCCAGCCACAACTCGACGGTTCTGATGGCGGTTTGCGGTGCGTATTCGCTGGGCTTGAAGACCAGCGTGTTGCCGGCAATCAGCGCCGGCACACTATGCCCGTTCGGCAGATGTCCCGGAAAATTGTACGGACCGAACACGCCAAACACGCCATGCGGACGATGCCGCAATACCGCATCGCCGTCCGCCACGGTGCTGCTGACGATGCCGGTGCGCGCCGCGTGCGCCTGCAGCGAAATAGTGACTTTGCCTGCCATCGATGCGACTTCGGTGCGCGCTTCCCACAACGGCTTGCCGACTTCCTGCGCGATGGTCTGCGCCAGTGAGGCGCTGTTGGCGATGAGCAGGTCGCGAAAGCGCATGGCGATGGCACTGCGCTGTTCCAGTGGCGTTGACGACCAGCCGGCAAACGCGGCCCGGGCCGACCGACAGGCGGCATCGATCTCGCCGGCGGTGGCGTGCGTGCCCTGCCAGACTGGCTGGCCATCGGCGGGGTTGACGACGACCAAAGCGGGACCGTCACCGGCACTCCAGGTGCCATCGATATAGTGACTGCGGTGCGAATTCTGCATGTTCATTTCCGGTGGCTATTGAGGGACATCGTGCGTACCGGATCGCCCGGCGCACACGCCAGCATCTGCCGATCCTGCTCCGACAAGGCGATGCGATCCTGCGCCGTGCCCGACTGCGCGGCAATCACGCGGAAGTCGTGCAGCGTGGTGTTGGCAACCAGGATGACCGGATCGATGCTGGCGAATTCGGACGGCGCGGCCGCATCGACGATCGCCAGCGTGCTCTCGCGCAGCGCGCGCAAGCCGCTGATGCGCGCCTGCAGTACCGGGCCGGCATCGAAGATATCGACATAGCCTTCGTAATGCAGGCCTTCCTGTTCCAGCAAACGCCGGGCCGGTGCAGTGTCGACATGCACCATGCCGATGACTTCCTGCGCGGCTGGCGGCAGGTAAGCCACATACAGCGGATGGCGCGGCATCAGCTCGGCGATGAAGGATTTTTTGCCGAGGCTGCTGAGTTCATCGGCGCGATCGAAATCCATCTTGAAAAAATGCTGGCCCAGATGATCCCAGAACGGCGAGGTCCCATCGGCACGCTGAAAACCACGCATCTCGGCAATCAGGCGGGGCGGAAACAGGTGCGGGAACTGCGCGATGAACAGGAAGCGACTCTTCGAGAGCAGCTTGCCGTTGCTGCCGGTGCGGTAGTCCGGATGCAGGAACAGCGAACACAGTTCGGCACTGCCTGTCAGGTCATTGGACAGGTACAGCGTGTCCATGCGCGAGAAGATTTTCAGCTCGGAACTGGAATGCACCAGCGTGCCGATGCGGTAGTTATAAAACGGTTCATCCAGCCCGACCGCACCCTTGATGGCGCAGACACCGACCAGCCGGCCAGTACTGGTGTCTTCCATCACGAACAGATAATCACGGTGCTCGGGAGCGATCTGTCCGGCGAACGAGGCGCAGGCGATATCGACGCGTTCGGTGAGCATGGCCAGGTCGGGTTTGAGCGTGGTCATGCCACCGCCGACCTGGGTTGCCATGGTCATCAATGCATCGAGATCGCGTTCCTGGATGGCGCGGACGACGCAGGTGTTGGTATTGGGATTGGTCTTCATAACGTCACGCACTTCACGGTGTCGCCGACGACCACTTGCAGGCGGTGTCGCGCATCCGCCGACAGCGCGATGCTGTCCGACAGATCGAGCGCGGGGGCATCGAACAGGATGGCGCGGAACTGATTGTCGGAGGTGGTACTGACGAGGTAGGTGACGGTGGCAGACTGGCTGGCCGGTTGCTCATCGGCTGCCGCCACGCGCCGCGACAGCGCTGCCGAAAACGAGCGCAGCGCATGCTTGTGCGCCTGCAGGATTGGTCCTCCATCAAAGATATCAATGAACTCGTCCGGCTCGAAACCTTCATCCGACAGGATCTGCAACGGTAGCTCGCCTTCGCCATGCACCTGTCCCATCGCGGCTTGTGCATCACCGGGCAACAGCGGCACATACACCGGATAGTGCGGCATCAGTTCGATGATCAGGCTGCGGTTGCGACCGCCTTCGATGAGCCGTTCTGCTTCCAGAAAATCGATCTGGAAAAACTTGCGACCGAGCGCTTCCCAGAACGGCGAATGGCCGTCGGACCCGGTGACCCCGGCCAGCGAGGCAAAGAAGCGGTCGCCAAAACGCTGCGGTGCGATGGCGGCAAACAGCAGCCGTGCCCGCGACAGCAAGGCGGCTGCGGCTTCATCGATACCATCGCCACCGTCGACATAAAAACTCGACAATTGCGAATGCCCGGTCAGGCCCGAACACAAGGTCAGCGCATGCACGCTGTGGCTGATATTGAGGTCGCGCGAGACCTGTTGCATGACATCGTTACGGAATGCAAAGAAGGTGCCGTTGATACCGGCCATGGCCGCCAGTGCGGCACTGCCGATGACGCGCCCGGTGGCGCTGTCTTCCAGCACGAACGTGTACGATTCTTCGCTGGGCAGGTCGACACGGGCGGCGAACGATGCGATGGAACGCTGTACGGCACGCTCGATGGCATCACGGTGTTTGGGCAAGGTGTGGACGCCAGCGGTGGCGCCGGCGGCAAGTGCTTCCAGCGCGGGTATGTCGGCTTCGGTAACCGGACGCACCAGCAACGTGGATGGCGCCGTCATGCGCTCGCCAGCAGTGTGTCGAGGGCGGCGCGCAGCATGCCGTCGGCCTGGACAATCTGCGCATCCGAGACGATCAGTGCCGGCAAATAGCGCAGCACATCCATGCCGGCGATCAGCACCATCAGGCCTTCGGCTTCGGCCGCCTTGCTGATCTCTTTGGCGCGGCCACGAAAGCCATCGGCCAGCACCATGCCGAGCATCAGGCCGCTACCGCGTACGCTGGCGAAGACCTGCGGGTAGTCGGCCGCGATCGCTTCAAGCGACTGCAACAACAGCGCCGAGGCTTCTTTCACGCGACCCAGGAAGGCTGGCGTATTGATGGTCTCGATCACCTGCAACGCCACCGCGCAGGCCAGCGGATTGCCGCCATACGTGGTGCCGTGCGAGCCCGGACCGAAGTGGCGGGCAATCGCGGTGGTGGTCAGCATCGCACCGATCGGATACCCATTGCCGAGTGCCTTGGCAGTGGTCAGGATGTCCGGTACCACGCCGTAGTTCATGTATGCATACAGCGCGCCGGTGCGACCGACGCCACACTGGACTTCATCAAAAATCAGCAGCGCGCCGGTCTGGTCGCATAACTCGCGCAGTGCTTGCAGATACTCGCGCGTGGCCGGCATCACGCCACCCTCGCCCTGCACCGGCTCGACCACGATCGCGCAGACATCATCACCGGCGGCAGCGCGGGCCGCCGCAATGTCATTGAACGGAATATGAAAGATCGCACCGGGCAGTGGCTCGAAGCCTTCGGTGTATTTGGGCTGTCCGCCGACGCTGACGGTAAACAGCGTACGGCCATGGAATGCATTCACGCAGGACAAGATGCGCGACTTGTGCGGACCGGCTTGTTCATGCGCGTATTTGCGGGCCAGCTTGAAGGCGGCTTCGTTGGCTTCGGCACCCGAATTGCAGAAAAACGCCCGCTCGGCGAAGGTGGCATCGGTCAGCGCCTGCGCCAGTTTCAGCACCGGCTCGTTGGTGTAGCCGTTGCCCAGATGCCAGAGCTGGCTGGCTTGCTGGCACAGTGCATCGACGACGGCCGGATGGGCATGACCGAGGCTGGTCACCGCGATCCCGGCAGTGAAGTCCAGATACTGCTTGCCGGACTGGTCCCACAGGTCCAGCCCCAGCGCACGCACCGGCACCAGCGGGGCGGGTGCGTAGGTGGGCACCATCACGGTATCGAAGGTCTGGCGATTGACGGCTGCGTGGGGGGTGTCGTGCAGCGAGCGTGGGTGGTCGTTCATGCGTTACTCCATCGTGTGGTTGCAATCAGTATAAGCAGGTGCCTGGCAAACTACTTTTCAAAATGGGACGTGGTTTTTCGTAAACCTGCGGGTTGGGAGTTGGCAGGCAGCGCGATGGGTTGCGGCGGTGGTTGTGGTTGCGGGTCGCTACGATACGGACGTCGGCAATGGAACTCGACGGGTACATCGGGTCACATCACAAAGTGCTTCACCGCACGGCCAACTGATGCTGATGCCTGCGTGGCAAGCTCACTCCAACCGTGACCCTTGCGCGAATTCCATGGCGGCTCTGTACGCAGTCGAACCCGCCTTTCAGGCGCGGCTGTTGCCCGCCACAACAGTGCTGCAAGACGGTGGTGTGACGCCCGACCAGATGACGCTGCTAGCAGCAGGTCTCTCCGTAGGAGAGGGCGCCGCATTGTGCTTTTTCCCTGAACACAATGCGCTGTGGCACGGTCTACTCTTTTTCCTGTTTTTCATAATGGCACTCAACGCCATCGATGGCCTGCTGCCAAGACTTACAGTCTGCAGTCAAAGCACGGTGCGTTTCTGAATGACTTGGTGGTTCGTCACAGCGGAATTTGCATACACAGTCATGTTCGGCACCAGCGTCCCGGACGTCGTCCTGGGTGTGGTCAGCTTCATTGCATTCAAGGAGTTTCTTTCGTGACTACCAACACGACGCGCAGATTATGGCGTTCTGGTGTTGACCCACTAGACCATTCTGTTCCAGTTCTACTGGGCCTGCATCGGGTGGTACGGCACGTTCATCATCTTCATCCCTGTCTATGCCTTTCTGTTGCTGACCATGCGTACTGCCCTGGCCGTTGACACCCGGGGCTTTCCGAACTTGGTAGGCACATCGGTGCGTTTTATGGGGAGGCCAAGACAGTTGGGCAGCGCAACGGGTGCAAGCGTTTTATGTGCTCTGATCCCGGTTGCGTTGCTCGGGTGCTAGCAATGTCAGCCCGGCGCTCTGACAAAGGCTGGGCCACCTTCGTGCCGTTTCAATGGCCAGAAGTGACGTGCTGCGGCGACTGCATCTGACTGCCATGATGCCTCCAAGTGTCCAGCACTGGTGAAGTGCTTGCAGCGCCGTCAGACCCGGCAACGCGTTAATTCCCCTCGACAAAAATCTTCAGCTTGTCGGAGCGGGACGGGTGGCGCAGTTTAACTAGTGCCTTGCTTTCGATCTGGCGTATCCGCTCGCGCGTGACTTCGAATTGCTTGCCAACTTCTTCCAGCGTGTGATCGGATTGCGTATCGAGGCCATAGCGCATGCGCAGGATTTTTGCTTCGCGTGGCGGCAGCGCATCCAGCACTTCCTTGATGGCAGTACGCATCGAGGCATCGACCGCCGCGTCGAGCGGCGCGGCCGTGGTGCTGTCCTGAATGAAGTCGCCGAGTTGCGAATCACCGTCGTCACCCACCGGCGACTCCATGGAAATTGGCTCGCGCGCGATCTTCATGATCTCGCGCACTTTTTGTTCGGTCAGTTCCATGTGCAGCGCCAGCGTTGCGAGGTCGGCTTCGACGCCAGTTTCCTGCAGGATGCGGCGGGCGATGCGGTTGAGCTTGTTGACCGTTTCGAGCATGTGCACCGGCACGCGGATGGTGCGGGCCTGGTCGGCAATCGCGCGCGACACGGCCTGGCGTATCCACCAGGTGGCGTAGGTCGAGAATTTGTAGCCGCGCCGGTATTCGAATTTATCGACCGCTTTGAGCAGGCCGATATTGCCTTCCTGGATCAGGTCGAGAAACTGCATGCCGCGGTTGATGTATTTCTTGGCGATCGACACCACCAGCCGCAAATTGGCCTCGGTCATGTCACGCTTGGCTTGCCGTGCGCGCAGCTCGCCGGTCGACATCTGCTTGGCGACGCGACGCAGTTCCGGCAGCGGCAAACCGACCCGTGCCTGCAGTGCGATCAGGCGCACCTGCAATTCCTTGATGGCCGGAATCTGCCGTGCCAGCGTGACGCAATAGGCTTGCGTGCCGGAGACCGCCTGGTCGATCCAGTCGAGATTGATTTCATTGCCCGGAAATACCGAGATGAACAGACTGCGCGGCATGCCGCCTCGATTGACCACCAGATCCAGCACCTGTTTTTCGATCGCGCGCATGTCACCCATCTGGGCGCGCAGCGATTCGCTCAGCTTCTGGACCATCTTGGCGGTAAATCGCATGCGCAGCAATTCGCGTGACACGGTCGCTTGCGCTTCGGCATACGCCGCGCAATGAAAACCGTCGCTGGCGGCCGCCGCCAGCATCAGTTCGCGATGCTGCGCGATGGTGGCGAAACGGGCCAGGCTAGTGCGCTTCAAGGTCGCCAATTGCGCGGCAGACAGGCTGTCGCTGTCGGCGACGCTAACCACATCGGCGGCGGTATCAGCTTCTTCGGTGTCGTCGGCTTCGCTGACTTCCTCGACTGCTTCGGGCTCGACCTCGGCCTGTTTTGCGGAGGCAGTGGGCACATCGGCTTCGCCATCGACGACATCGTCGATCGCCATTTCATCATTGGCTATTTTTTGCGCCACCGCGAGCAGTTCGGCCACCACCATCGGGCAAGCGGAGATCGCCTGCATCATGTCGGCCAGACCGGCTTCGATACGCTTGGCAATCGCCACTTCTTCGGCGCGGCTGAGTAGCGGAGTCGAGCCCATTTCACGCAGATACATCCGGGTCGGATCGGTGGTGCGGCCAAAGTCGGCGTCGATCGATGACAGGGCCGTCGCCACAGCAGCTTCGGCGCCATCATGGCTGGAAGCGACTTTGTCGGATAACAGCAAGGTGTCGGCATCCGGTGCTTTTTCGTAGACGGCAATACCCATGTCATTGAAGGTCGCAACAATGCGATCCATCGATTCGCCTTCGGCGACTTCGTCGGGCAAGTGATCGTTGATTTCGGCATGCGTCAGATAACCACGATCACTGCCGATGGCGATCAGTGTCTTGATCTTCAGCAGACGCAATTCCTGTTCCGCCACGCTGAGCGCCGGTGTCGGAATCGTCGAACGGGATGCGGCGTCCTTGCTGCGGGTCGCTCGCGGTGCCGCGAACGCGGCCATGACGCCAGGTGTCAGAACAACCGGTGGCTTGGCCAACGATGTCGCAGTCGGGGCAGTCGAGACAGTTGAGACAGTCGACGACGCTACGCGGGAAACCGGTGCGCGCGCAGCAGTCAGCGACGGTGCCGACACAGCGCGCGGCGATACAGCACTCTTTTTGGTTGTGGTGACTGGCGATGCCAGCTTGACGGTTTTTTTGGCGCGGGCCAGCGAATGGGCTGGTTCGGCAGGCATCGCCACCGGCGCTGCGACCAGGCTCGATGGCAAGACCACGGCGCGCCGGACAACTTTCTGCACGACCACCGGAGCGACGACTACCGGCTCGCCGACCACTGCGGCCTCCTGCGTTGTCGGCCGGAGCACGGCACGACGGGCGACCTTCTGGATCACCACCGGCGGCGCAGCAACTGGCTGCGATGCCACGGTGTCACTATCGGTGTCCACATAGAACAGTGCCTGCGCGACTGGCTGTGCGTTCTCACTGGTATCGGTATCGGCTTCGGTATTAACTTCAACTGCGACATCCGCGTCGGGCGGCGCAACGAATTCGGCAACCGGAACGTCGACACTGGCGGCCGCGACTTCCGGCTGCACTTCCGCGACGACCGGCATGACTGGCGCTGGCGCTGGCGCTGGCGCTGGCGCTGGCGCTGGCGCTGGCGCTGGCGCTAGCGCATGATCAGCACCGGCATCCGCGTCCGCAACGGCACTCACCTCGACAGCCACAACACGATCATCGACCACGTTGTCAGCGGCGGCGACGACCTCCGCTGGCGCACCGACATCGTTCGACGCACAGCTTGCCGGCACATCCACGCGAATCGCCCGCGTCTTTCGCACCACGATCAGCGGACCAACAGACGGTTCGGTCGACAGTGCTGCCACCGGCTCGGCGGATGCAGGAGTTTCTGCGTGGGCAGGCGAGGCAATGCGCGGCTTCAACGACAACGTTTTAATGCGGAGAGTCATGTTCTGAATTCGGGGTTGATTCGGTAGCGACGTGGGCGGATGCGTCGATCAAAACAACTTCCGGTTACGAACGGTCGGGTGCGTAGCGGGAAAAGTGATGGCGAAGCAGGAGGGGCCGGATTATAGCAAAGAAGCGACCACGCAAGCCGATCGTCTGGAGATGCTCGAACTGCATCGCCATGACTGCTCGGGATTGTGGCGTCGTCAGTTGCCGTCAAAACAGCCTGTCCCATTCAAGGTATGCTCTGCCCACAAAAATCATTCGTGGAGAGACCCATGTCACAGACCCCAGCGCTCAAACTCAACGACCCCACCCTGCTGCGCAGCCACGCCTATCTGAACGGCGCATGGATCAGCGGCACCAACAATTTTGAGGTCACCAATCCGGTCGATAACAGCGTCATCGGCACCGTCCCCAACCTCGGCGCGGATGCAACCCGCCAGGCCATCGCCGCCGCCGCTGCTGCCTTCCCGGCCTGGTCGGCGCGTACCGGCAAGGACCGTGCCGCGATCCTGCGCAAGTGGTTCGACCTGATGATGGAGCATGCCGACGATCTGGCCGCACTGATGACAGCCGAGCAAGGCAAACCGCTGGCCGAAGCCAAAGGCGAAGTCATGTACGGCGCCAGTTTCATTGAATGGTTTGCGGAAGAAGCCAAGCGTGTCAGTGGTGACGTGATGGCGTCGACCTGGAGCGACAAGCGCATGGTCGTCCTGAAGCAGCCGATCGGTGTCTGTGCCTCGATCACGCCGTGGAATTTTCCGATTGCGATGATTACCCGCAAGGTCGCGCCGGCAGTGGCCGCCGGCTGCACCATCGTCATCAAGCCTGCCGAACAAACGCCGCTGTCGGCGCTGGCGATGGCCGAACTGGCGCACCGCGCCGGGCTGCCAGCCGGTGTCATCAACATCATTACCGCCGATGCCGACAAGTCGATCGAGGTCGGCCAGGTCCTGTGCGCCAGCCCGATCGTGCGCCATCTGTCGTTCACCGGATCGACCCCGGTCGGCCGCATCCTGATGCAGCAATCGGCACCCACGATCAAGAAGCTGGCGCTCGAACTCGGTGGCCACGCGCCGTTCATCGTGTTCGATGATGCCGACCTGGATGCCGCTGTCGAGGGTGCATTGCAATCGAAGTATCGCAACGCCGGTCAGACCTGTGTCTGCACCAACCGCTTTTATGCCCACACCTCGATCTATGACCGGTTCGTCGAAAAGCTGGCCGCCGGAGCAGCCAACATCAAGGTTGGCAACGGTGCCGAAGCCGGTGTCGCGCAAGGTCCGCTGATCGACGACCAGGCCATCGCGAAGGTCGAAGACCATGTGCGCGATGCGATCGCAAAAGGCGCGACTGTCGTCACGGGTGGCAAACCCCACGCACTGGGCGGCCACTTTTATGAGCCCACCGTGCTGTCGAACATCACCGCCGACATGAAAATCATGCACGAGGAAACCTTTGGTCCGGTCGCTGCCGTGATCCGGTTTTCTACCGAAGACGAGGTCATTGCCGCCGCCAACGATACGGATTTCGGGCTGGCCAGTTATTTCTATTCACGCGATATCGGCAGAGTCTGGCGCGTGGCCGAGAAGCTGGAATACGGCATGGTTGGCATCAACACCGGCCTGATTTCAAATGAAGTCGCGCCATTCGGTGGCGTCAAGCAGTCCGGATTGGGGCGCGAAGGTTCGCGCTACGGGATGGATGAATATCTGGAAATCAAATATCTATGCATGGGCGGGATATAAAACGCGAAACTGCTGACAGTCCCCGCGCGCTGTATTGCGCCCTGAATCGGCAGAGATGCCATGCATGTCTGCCGAAAAACGATGCATCTCGTCACACGCACAGGACAATTACCACACGGAAATTAACCAGCGTTAGCCTATAATCGGTGGCGCTGGTTTCGATTGCGAAGCCTATTTTCAGATGGCGTCTCCACGGCTACATTTTTCCTCTTGCGACGCCTTGTAGTGACCGTCGTGGTCGCTCTGTGCAGCACCGTCCAGGCACAAACGCCATCAACACTGGTCATCGGAGTAGCCCCGCACAGCAGTGCACGTGCCATTCTCGACATGTACCAACCGCTGCGCAAACACCTGCAAAAATCACTCGCCGTCACTGTCGACATCGTCACCGCGCCCGACTTCACCGAGTTTGCCCGCCGCATGCTGCACCAGGATTACGACCTGGCCATCACGACTGGCCACCAGGCACGCCTGAGCCAGACCGATGCCGGTTACCTTACCTTACTGACCTATCGTGCCGAATTCCGCACGATTGCATCTGCCTTGACGCGGGGATGGATGACTACATTTCCAAGCCACTGGATATTGATCGCCTGTATGCGGTGTTGGCGGCAATATTGCGTGCGATGGCTTGAGTCACCGGGGCTCAAATCGGCACCCAAAATCGGCGCTTAAAACCGGCACGCCACATTCGCTGAACTGACGCTGCGTCAACTTGGTTGACCGCCACTCGATCTGCGCTGATCGTCCAATTGTCTGATCCGCTGACCTTCAGACCATCAACTGCCCTCGCCCTTTTCCCGTCAATACCCGCCACTGCGCATGCACAAGCGGTGCACTCCACACCGCCAAATGCAACCGTGACAGCGCCAGCGGGTTCTGCAACAACAGGCCGGCCTGCGCTGGCGTCAACGCATCCGGTCCTTCCAGCAGCGCCCTGTCCACGAGCGCCGCATGCTGCGCCCGGGTCGTCAGCGGCAAACCCGGCCGCGCCGTAGCGCAGGCGCAAACCAGCGCATTCAGACGCGGATCAACGACTGCGTCGGCAAAGGTGGGCGGCGCAAGCGACGCAGCGAGATGGGCGGTGGTGGCGCGCAATGCCGGCGGCGGTTGCACTTCTTCCGGGATCAGGAACAGGCGCAAGCGCCGCAAGGTGCGTCCCGGCGCAACGCGGCTCGACAGGACCGAGAGCGGCACCGAGATCACCAGCGCACCGACAATCGGCAGCAACCACAGCAGATACGAGGGGTTGAGCCAGTACACACCGCCACCCCATACCAGCCCGAGCAGCGTCTGGCTGCCATGCTTGCGCAGAGCTTCCGACCAGCCGGTTTCGGCGTTGTCACGCGGTGGCGACTTCCAGCGCATTTCCCAACCGAGAAACGCGGCCGCCACAAAGCGCGAATGAAACAGCATCCGCACCGGCGCCAGCAACGCCGAAAATACCATCTCTATGAACATCCCGAGGGTTAGCCGGAGCACGCCGCCGTACCCTTTTGCGCCCTGCACACAGACCAGCAGCACGCTCAGGATTTTTGGCAGGAACAACAGCGTGGCCGTGGCGGAAAACAGCGCGACGGCTTTTTCGGGATGCCATTCCGGCCAGGTCGGAAAGAGCTGGCGCGGCATCGTGAAATACTCCGGTACCGTCAACGTATGCGTCGCCAGCATCGAGGTCGACAGCCCCAGAAACAAAAACCACAGCGGCGCCGAGAGATACGCCATGACGCCGGTGGCGAACACCGTACGGTGTACCGGATGCATGCCCTGCGCCATGAACAACCTGAAATTCATCAGATTGCCATGACACCAGCGGCGGTCGCGCTTGAGTTCGTCGAGCAGGTTCGGCGGCATTTCTTCGTAACTGCCCGGCAGGTCATAGGCAATCCAGACCGCCCAGCCGGCACGGCGCATCAGCGCGGCTTCCACAAAGTCATGCGACAGGATATCGCCGGCGAAAACGCCACGCCCCGGTAGCGGCGCCAGCGCGCAATGGCGCATGAACGGCGCCATCCGGATGATGGCGTTATGCCCCCAGTAATGCGACTCGCCCAATTGCCAGTAATGCATCCCCGCGGTGAACAATGGCCCGTACACGCGCGAAGAAAACTGCTGAATGCGCGCATACAGGGTGTCGCGCCCGGATGCGCGCGGCGCTGTCTGGATGATGCCGCTGCCGGGATTGGCTTCCATCAGGCGTACCAGCCGTGTCAGGCAGTGACCGCTCATCACGCTGTCGGCATCGAGCACAATCATGTAGCGATAATTGCTGCCCCAGCGCCGACAAAAATTATCGATATTGCCGCTCTTGCGCTTGACCCGCAGCTGCCGGTGTCGATAAAAAATATGGCCGAAACCATCGAGCTCCTGGCACAACTGGTTCCATGCCGCCAGTTCGGCCACCAGCAGGTCGGGCTCGTTGCTGTCGCTCAGGACAAAGAAGTCGAACTGCGGCAATTCACCGCTGCGCTGCACCGACTCGATCGTTGCGCGCAGACCGGCAAATACACGGCAGACATCTTCATTGCAGATCGGCATCACGATCGCCGTGCGTGCCGCAGGATCGATGGCTGGCTCGACACCGCCATCCGGCACATGGGTCGAAATCAGATAGCGGTCACCTCCCCGCAACAGCACCAGAAATCCCGCCATCGCAGTCCAGAACCCGACCGACACCCAGCAAAAAAGGATCGCGAACAACGCCAGCATGCCCATTTCCAGCGGCTTTGCGCCGTGGTAAGGCAATACCGCGCTCATGAAATACGTGCCCAGCGCGCTCTGGCCAACCATCAGCACCAGCAGGGTCAGCCGGCGCCACAGTCCGCCACGCTGCCAGTTACCGCGCGGGTCCGGTGCGTCGATCGGCGCGGCACGCTTGCGCGCATCCTGGCCGGTGCGCTCAGGCAGGCCGGTCAGTGTGCGGAACCAGCGTATCAACGGGTTCAGTTCGCCCCACGGTTGCGGCACCATCGACGTACGGTTCAGCGGCGGCGTGGTCGTGGCAAGCCGACGTTGATTCTCGCGGGGTTGATGGCTGTGGCGACCGGCCCGGTCAATGTCAATGGCCGGCAGGGTTGGCGGCGGCGGCGGCGGCGGTGCCGCCGCGAACAAGGCCAGTCGCGACGCAATCGATGCGTAGGCGGAATCGTCCGGATGATCGGCACTGCTGGCACCGCTGGTACCGCTGGTACCGGCCAGCGCAGCATGCAACGCTTGCATTGCCTGCCGGGGTTGCTGGTCACATTGCGCGGTGACAGCCTCCAGGCGTTGCCGTTGCTCCGGTGTGAGGAGAAGCTGATCCAGGTAACCGGCGCAGGCCAGCGCCCCCGGTGACTCATGCCCGGTCCTGGCCGGGACGATGCTTAGTTGGGCGGTAATATGTAGCTCCAGGTTTCGGACACAGTGTCGGTGCCATTACGCAAACGGCCGCTCAGTTCCACGGGCTTGGTGTCATCGGTGCGGTTCAGCCGCACTGCCATGCGCCAGCCACCCGTAACGTCATTGCGGTAGGTATTGGCTTCCAGCAGTTTGCCATTGGCGTCAAGTGTCAGGACACCTGCAACCTTCGCATCGGCCGGTAATTTCTTCAACGCCGGGCCTTCAAAATCGACAATTAGCGCGATACTTTCATCCACTTTTTTGGTGTAGCCATGGCCACGCCGGGTCTGACTGACCCACGATAGCGGCGGCTGGGTATCGGCCTCTTTTTGCCAGGCCATACGGTATTCGATATCGAACGGCTGACCCGGTTTAGGCGTAGCCTCCGGGACCCAGAATGCCACCGCGTTGTCGTTGGTTTCGTCGGCAGTTGGAATCTGAATCAGCTCGATGCGGCCCTTGCCCCACTTGCCCTTGGGTTCGATCCAGACACTAGGCCGCTTTTCGTAGCGCGCCTCAAGATCCTGGTACGAAGAAAATTCCCGGTCGCGCTGCATCAGGCCGAAGCCCTTCGGGTTTTCCAGCGCGTATGACGTCACCAGCAACCGCTTCGGATTGACCAGTGGCCGCCAGATCCATTCGTCGGTACCGGTATGTACCGACAGGCCGTCCGAATCATGCACTTCAGGCCGATGGTCTTCGACCGCGGAACGCTGGTTCTCGCCAAAAAAGTACATGCTGGTCAGCGGCGCGATACCCAGCGTGGTGACGTTCTCGCGCAAGTACAGCTGCGACTTCACATCCACGGTGGTCTCGGCGCCCGGCTTGATCGTGAAGCGATAAGCGCCCGTCGCCCGAGGCGAATCCAGCAACGCATAGATGGTCATGTCCTTGTCATTGGCCTGCGGTCGCTCCAGCCAGAACTCGGTGAACTGCGGAAATTCTTCACCGGAGTTTTGTGCGGTATCCAGCGCCAGCCCGCGCGCCGACATGCCATACGCCTGCCCTTTGCCGAGTGCGCGGAAATAGCTCGCACCGAGAAACACCATCACCTCATCCTTGTAGTTTTTCGAATTCAATCCGGTATGGATGCGGAAACCAGCAAAACCGAGTTGCTGCAGCTGCTGCGGATCGATATTGTTCTTACCGTAATTGAAGCTGGCCGGATCGAACTTGATCTCCCGCACTTTTTTATCCACCAGTTCATTAATCTTGACCGGATGATCGTAAAACAAGCCCTGGTGAAAAAACGCCACCTCGAACGGCAGCCTGGCGCTGCGCCAGAGCGATTTGTCGGTGTTGAAGCGGATGTCGCGGTACTGGTCGTAAGTCAGGCTATCGATAGCCTTGGGTAAATTGTTAGCAGGCTTTTTATAGCTGCCTTGTGACAGTAACTTGGCGCGCTGGGTGATATCGTTGAAGCCGAAGGCGAATGCGCCGGTGCTGGTCAATGCGAGGCAGAAAGCGAGCAATGGTGTTATCAACGGTGTCAATAACGGCATCAACAGATGCCGCAACGAGCGCGACGACAGTGTCGCCAAGGTGTTTTTCAAATGCATTGGAATCCTGTTCTAATTGCCTGAGTAGTGATGACGCTTGATCGCTGATCGGTGTGGTGCTGGCTGGTTGCCTTGCGGATCAACGAGTTAGTTAGCGAAATGCGCTTTTTGTTCCGCACCGCAAGACCTTGGTGTATCGGGTATGCCATTCGACCAGATTGTTTTATACACAACTATGATGCAGATCGAATCTTCTGAACAAACTGTTACTTAATGCAACCGCATGGGCGATTACTGCCGCAACTGATTATCACCATCACACCAGATATCTTGATTGACTTTTAACAACTAGTTTTGGGTGTGGTGGTGATGGGACGTTGATCGTGTCCAGGCGATCTGTGGGGATGCCGCGGACGACGGACAGGCATCCCTGATTGCCAGTTAGCAATCACCTTGATTGAAGAAGTCGCCGCAAGCGGCTGTCGGCGAGCACTGGCATGCGCGGCCCTGATCATCAGCCTGCGCACCCACCAGAGCTGGACGCAGGAAGGTGGCATGAGCAGTGAGGATGGACGCAAGACAGCATCGCGCACCGCACCAGCCAACAAGCTCAGCGAAGATGAGCGTCAGGCAATTCTGGCCGTAATCAACAGTATGGAGTTTGGCAGTCTGCCACCGAGTCAGATTGTGCCGACGCTGGTGGACCGGGGCGGGGATCTGGCGGCCGAATCGACGGTGTAATGCGCAATGAAGGCGGACGGGCCAACACACCAACGCGCAGAGTCGTGCAGAGTCACTGTATGACCGAAGCCAATCTCATGTGGTCGTGCGACATTACCTGGCGGCCAACTGCCGTGAAGGTGCTGTATTTTTACTGGTAAACGGTGCTCGATGTAACTAGTCGCAAGATCGCGGCGCATGAAGTGCCGATCGCCGAACCGACCGATCGGCCGGCGCAGTTGATTTGCAAGGCAAGTCTGTCGGAAGGATCGGCAGTATCGCGTGTAGAACTCCATTCTGATCACGGGAGTGCGATGAAAGGAGTGACCGTGTTAGCGACCTTGGAAAAACTGGTCGTTGTTCCCTCGTTCAGTCGGGTGTCACCCGAAACGCTGGTCGGGTGACACGCGCAATTGGCAACTGAAGAACGAAGTGTGGATCAATCCGGAACGGGCTGAAACTCAAGCGCTAAAGATTGCGGCATGAATTGACGCGGCATTTTGATGGACAACTACCGCAACCACAAATCAACAGATATCGCATCACCACGCTAGTGCCCTGCGCCCAATAAGTGCACCGAATACAGTGGGCACCAAAATCCCCAGGACGTACCAGAAACCAATAAAACTAGATGCCGTTTCTGGGCAATGCAGCGTATATACAAGCGCCGCAGAAGAACCTGCCGCGAAGCCGGCGGCAGCGCCTGCCAACGTCAGCCGGGTCGGTGCCGTGCGCCGCAAGACCAACATTATTGCGCCGAAAATCGGTAGCGATAACATGGCGATCAAAGCTGGACAGTATTTCCAAGTCTGCCCCCAGAACAATTGGGCGCGTGCATCGGGTTCGGCGTTTATTATTGTGACGAGACCCAGCGTCCACATCATCACCAAAGGTGCCGCGATCAAAAATGGCAGGCTGCGGACTCGCACTCCCGGCAGCGAGAGTCGCTCGGTAGCTCGCCAACCAAAAAGCGCAAGCGCGAGCACGAAAGTAACTTTTATCCAAAACGCTGGCAACGCCACTGCTTGAATCAGGTCCGCTCGTACACCAAGTGTTGCGACCATCAGTACGGTACTAATCAGGATAGCGGCAACGACTAGCGCAACGCCTTCGATGTTGGGCCGTAACGGCAAATCCACATCTGGCCCAGTCGCCAGCATTGTAATCAGATCGTCTGTTTTCATATACCCGTCCGTAATTTGGTGGCCAGCGCTTTCAAGCCGCGATGGACTGCAACCTTGACGCTTGCTTCCGATATGTTCAGTGCGCTCGACGTCTCACGCACCGACCAACCATCGAGCTTTGTATGCGCGATCGCTGCTCTTTGTTTTTCTGGCAACAAGGCCAATAATTTTTGCAGATCACGAGTAGCTTCTGCGGCATCCGTATCCGCGCTTGAAAATAGTTCATGCGCGTCATCGAAAGGTTCATTTCGCATTTCGCGCCGTGCGTGACGCCTCATCCAATCAATCAACTTGTACTTTGCAATCGCATACATCCACGAGGTCAGAGGTACTTCCGAATCGTACGTCAGACGCTGATTGTGAATCGCTAACAGGCACTCCTGCACCAGATCCTCCACGTCATCAGGCCAACGGTGCATGCGGCGACGCAGGAAAGCACGCAAATGCGTCGCTGTCGCCTGCAAAAAATTGCGATATGCCTTCGAATCTCCTCCAAGACCCTCCTGTAACAATCCATACAGGCGAATCTCGACGGCGTGGAGACCATCACTTGTAGGTATTCGTTGCACACTCGCCTTTGGTAACTTGATTTGAAAAATAAATAGTAAATAAAAAAAGATTTTAATTCTGTAACCAAACCCGCGATGCGCTCGAACTATCAGGTACATCAACGCAAAACGGCAGCGCATCATGCACCAAAATAAATTACTCGTCCTCGGTATTAGCCTTGTGATAGCCGCGCCATCCTATGCCAACAAGGTATGTGAGGTAAAAAGCGGTACGGCGACAGCCGCGCTGATTGAGCTTTATACGAGCGAGGGCTGTTCGAGCTGTCCGCCTGCTGATCGCACATTGAATGATCTGCGCCGGCAAGTTGGATCCGAGGCTGTGGTGGTTCCGCTCGCCTTGCACGTAAGCTATTGGGACAGCATTGGCTGGATTGACTCGTTCGCACAAAAGACATTTGATAGCCGACAGAGAAAATTGCTAGAAAACCAGCAGCACCGGGTCGTCTACACGCCGCAGTTTTTCGTTAATGGCAGCGAATTGCGCAGCTGGAGCGCAGATTTACCCGCTGCGATACGCCGCATTAATGCAAAAACAGCACCCGTGGAGATCGGTCTCAAGTCGACTCCGTCAGCGAATGGCACTGTACTCCTGGACGCGAATGTCACGGCCAGAGACGCCCACATTTCTGGGATGTTATATGTGGCCGTCAGCGAAAGCGGACTTGTCCGACGTGTACTGCGCGGTGAAAACAGTGGTGCGACTTTGCAACACGACAACGCGGTACGTTTATTGTTTGGTCCAATTCCTCTCGAGCACGGTTCAGCAAACTTGAGCAAAGAAATCTCGCTGCCAGCATCCTGGAATCGGGAGCATTTAAAGGCATCTGCTTTCGTACAGGATGGAAGCCGTATCCTTCAGGCGGTCAGCACGGCGCAGTGTGACGCGCCACGGGGCCTGTGATGAAAAAATCTCAGACCATCCATCCTGCATGGCTACGGGCTACCCATTGGCTGAATGCACTGGCCGTAATTTTGTTAGCCAGCAGCGGCTGGCGCATTTATAACGCCGCGCCGTTCTACCCGTTCACACTCCCGTCATGGATCACTCTGGGCGGCTGGCTAGGCGGCGCATTGCAATGGCATTTTGCAGCGATGTGGCTTTTAGTCGGTAATGGCCTGCTCTACCTGCTTATCAATCTTTTCTCGGGACGCTTGAAACAACGATTTTTTCCTCTCGCGCCAACCCAATTTTTTCGTGATTTGGCTGAAGCGCTTAAGGGAAAACTGACGCACGCCGACCCGCAGCAGTACAACACCGTTCAACGGTCTGCCTACCTGTTCGTGATGATCGATTGCATTTTGCTCGTTCTGTCGGGGCTGGTGTTGTGGAAATCGGTACAGTTTCCGCTGCTACGTGAATTGTTAGGTGGTTATGAAAATACGCGTCGCGTGCACTTCATCGCCATGTCGGCGCTGGTTGGATTCGTGCTTGTGCATCTAGCGATGGTGGCATTGGTGCCGCGTACGTTTTTACCAATGATACGTGGTCGGTGAAAGTCAGGAAAACACTATGTTTAAGAAAAAAATAATTCCGATAAATACAATCGGCGCCGCCATGCTGGTGGATGCGATCCGCGACACCCCTGGTGCATCACGCCGCGCATTTTTGCAGCGCTCATTGACGCTGGGAGGCCTTACCCTTCTGACCGGCTGCTCACTTAATGATGCCGGCAGCATTGAAGCTGCGCTGGCCAGCGTATCGCGCTTTAACGACAAGGCTCAGGGCTTGCTGTTTGATCCGAGCCAACTGGCGCCTACGTATCCGGAATCCATGATCACACGGCCTTTTCCTTTCAATGCCTATTATGGTATCGACGAAGTCCGCGAAATTGACGGTGATACCTGGCGGCTCGAATTGAGCGGCTTGGTGGCAGATCGCAAACCATGGACGTTGGCGCGCTTACGTGCGATGCCCCAAACAGACCAAGTCACGCGGCATATCTGCGTCGAAGGTTGGAGCGCAATAGGCAAGTGGGGCGGTGTGCCATTTTCAACTTTTCTTCGACAGGTCGGCGCCGATCTCAGCGCTAAATATGTCGGCTTCAAATGTGCAGACGACTACTACACCAGCATCGACATGAGTACCGCACTGCATCCGCAGACCCTGATGGCCTTAACTTACGACGGTAAAGAACTGCCATCACGCTACGGTTACCCGATGAAGCTGCGAATGCCAACGAAACTTGGCTACAAAAATCCGAAGCACATACAGGCGATTTTCGTTACGAATACGTACCCCGGAGGCTACTGGGAAGATCAGGGGTACAACTGGTTCGGTGGCAGCTGAATAGCCAGCTGCTCTGAAGTTTCAGCACTTGTAATTTAACAGTACGACAAAACCCACTCAAAGGAAAATATTATGAAGATCACTACAGTTGTACTTTCTGCCTGCCTCTTAATGTCTGGCACTGCTTTTGCTCAAGACGCGATGAAAAAAGATGCCATGGCGCCGGATGCCATGAGTAAGAGTGAAATGAAAAAAGACGGAATGATGAAAAAAGACAATATGGCCAAAGATGGAATGATGAAAAAGGACCATATGGCCAAAGACGAAATGAAGAAAGATCACATGGCCAAAGACGACATGAAGAAGGATCCCATGGCCAAAGATGCAATGAAAAAAGATCACATGGCCAAGGATGAAATGGCAAAGTAAGTGCGTTAGTACACATTAAATTTGATCGGCATAGGGGGCGGTAGTTAGCCGCTCCCCTGCCACACCATCTGGCATGCAGATCCGCACCAGGTGGTCAGAGAAGTTGAGGCCATGTGAGTCAAGGTTTCGGACGCTGTCAACAAAGATGTCACGTCAAATTATGCAGCTTGCATGAGTAATTCCGTCAGCGCTTCATACACTACGGCCTGTTCGACATCTGCGTCAGCGGGTTAACTCCACCCCATGCAAATTCCACGTTAATAGTGCCTCGATCTCCTCCACCGTATAGACGCTGACAAATCACGCAGCACGCGTCGCAACCAGGGATACGGCGCAAGCCGTTGGCTTTGGCTTTGTCTTTGTCTTTGTCTTTGTCTTTGTCTTTGTCTTTGTCTTTGTCTTTGTCTTTGTCTTTGTCTTTGTCTTTGTCTTTGTCTTTGTCTTTGTCTTTGTCTTTGGCCTTTTGTACCAGCACATAAATCGGGCAAATTCAGCACTGTTGGCCACTGCCAGAATTTTCTGTCGCCCGGCGTGTCCGAAATTACTTGACCACGGCACTGCAGTCGGGAGCCATGCCGACCACCCCTTTCAGTGAGCGGGGATACAGCGACTGAGGTAGGCGCATACTGGACTACGTCTTGGCTCTGCAATGGATTTCGTGCCTGAGGAGAAGACGACGTCAAGCGTGGCAGTCAAGTGCCATTAAGCCTAATTCAACTTGTCGGGCGACTCGATGTTGTACACCTTCTCCCGATGCCCCCTGCTTTCCCCATAAATTTCTTGAATTTTAAATTTCAGACCTGTTCTGCGTATTCTCCGCGGGCGGGATAATCGTTTGCGATAGCGAAGTCGATAGCACCAAGGAGGTCCTGAAACTGTGGTCGAGCGAATGGCATGGTTTGCGTCGCGCCGTAATAGAGCGTTCCGTCCGGCTTTACCAGAAAAACACCCGGCTCGCTGAATAATGCGGGCTCCTCGATTCCGCTGGACGTAAGTCCGCGCCCGGAGCTGATATACAGACCCCATTGGCGCGCGACTGATAACTCAAGTCCGTAGCCAAATTTCACGACCTTGGCCGAGGCCTTGTCGGACATCTTTTGAGCACGATCTGCATCATCGCTGCTGATGGCTATCAAGTGAATGCCACGCTTTTCAAACTCGGGAGCAAGCCGCTCAAGCTCCAACAGGTATTTGGCACAAATAGGGCAATGCATACCGCGATAGAAGACCAGAAGGTCAAACTTTTCGGCGGGTGCGGAACCTAACTCGAATCGGTCGCCGACGGTCAATGCAACATTCAAAGCTGGAACTTTCTGGCGCGGCATCAAGGGTGTTGGTGTCATTTTTTTATCCTAGTAATAAAGTAATTCATGCGGAGTAGTTCTTGGGTTTCGCCTGTGGTCCGAGCATGTATTCGCACACGAGTTTGCGCGCCCGGTGTAACCGGCCTTTCACAGTACCGACTTGCTCGTCAAGTCGCTGTCCAATTTCTGAAATGGTGGCTTATCAAAGTCGCGCAATTGCACCAGATTCAGATAGCGGGCGGGAGCAGATTCAATAGCAGCGAAAAGGTCGATTCTCAACTCGTTATCGGTCTTGCTTGACATGTGGTGCTCGGCCAAATCTTCGTCGAGGGATTCCATCTTGAACATTTTGCGATCGAGCCTGCGGCAGTCACGCTTGGTGCGGGTGCTTAGCCAGCCAGAGCACGCGGCGACAATATCGAGACTCATCACTTTGCGAGAGATGACGAGCAACGATTCCTGGATTGCATCATCCGCGTGCCCGGCGTAGCAATGCTTGCGGGTGTGGCTGCGTGCATCCGCCTGGCACATGGCTAAAAAATAGCCGATCGCAGTCTGATCGCTCCTTTGCCGGTGTTACGCTCCGGTTCAATGCGCGGAGGCTCATAGATTAAAACCGGGTAGTCAGCTGCGTTAACCAGGCCGGTGATTGATCCACTAACCATGTTTCGATCGGCTTGTCGGCGCCAGTCAAGATCACCACCGACAGCGCGATCATGATGGCTCCAAGGATCATTTTGCCGGTCTTGCCCGCCACCATCAGTTTGCCGCGCATCTTGAGCATGGCTCCCCGCGAGACATAGGCTAGCGCCACCACAGGTAACGCCGCACCAAGGCCAAAAATCCCCATCAGCAAGGCGACTTGGGGAAGTTGCGAGCCCTGGCTGGCAAGCACCACGGCCGCGCCCAGTGTCGGCCCCACGCAAGGGCTCCAAACCACGCCAAGCACCAAGCCAATTGCAAATTGGCCCAACAAACCATCCAGTTGCATCCTTGAAATCAGGTTGTTGCCTGCGTCGCCAATACTGGAGGTTGCCGAGGCAAAGCGCTGCTGGAGGCTCCCCGAAATCAGCACGAGGCCCAGCAGTCCCAGGACGGCGGCTCCGATGCCACGAAATATCGAAGTATCCAAGCCGAGCGCGGAGCCTGCCCAAGCCAGCGTGGTTCCAATAATGGCGTAGGAGATAGCAAGGCCTCCCGCAAGCGCTAACGGCGCTTTCGGATGAGCGTTGGTGGCTGATCCCAGCAGAATGGGTATGATGGGCAAAACGCAAGGCGATAGCGTCGAGAGCAGCCCTGCCAGAAAACCAAATCCGTAAGAGCCGATCCCGAAATCCATCAATTCACCGTCTTTTTAACCAGTCCCTCGATGCCTGCGGGCGTTGTGTCACCAATCGTGCGGCCTACTTCCTTCTCTCCTTTGAAGGCGACCAGCGTGCTTTGCATGTTGACCTTGAAGGCCTTCAGTGTGGGTTTGGCACTGTCAAAGTCGATAGTCATCAGCGTCACATCTTTGTAGGCGGGCTGCTTCATCAAGCCGTCAATAATTGGCTTTTGCTGTTTGCAGGTGGGGCACCATGTGGCGCTGATATCCAGCACAACCGGTTTGCCCTCTTTGGTGAGCTGGTCGAACTCCTGTTGGCTGAAGGGTTTGATGTCGCCAGCCATGGCAATCGAGGCCAGGGATGTGAGGGCGATAGTGAAAACAGTTTTTGCGAGGTTCATGAGAAGTGTCTTGGTGATTAATTGGCGGGAAAGCTTAAAAGTCATTTACAAAAACTGCCGAATGAAAATTGCGGGTCTGGATCATGTCATCCAGATGGGTGGTCTTGCGGTCTAGCTGGTTCTTGGTTACCACCAAGAGGCGCGCCGGAACCAAGCGGGTTCGCGGTTTTGCAAACATATTTCTAATTGGTCGGTGTGATTGGCGTTTTCTTACAGTTATCGCTTTTTTCGATTTTTTCGATTTTTTTTGGTTCGGCGCGAACGCAGTCGGCTAGTCGAGGCCTATTTTAGGAAGACGCATCCAATCGTGCCCTCCATTTATCCCTCCACTACTGAGGACAACTTAGATGACATCGTTCACATTGGTCATCCTGGCAGCATTGATGGACGCTACCCTGGCTTCAGCCGATGTCGATACCGCCAGTAAGTTCGCGCAAAAGGCGCCACAGCGGTACTTCGGTGAAGCCGCCCCCAGACTCAAGCCGACATCATCACCGGCCCACCTTTTTCAATCGCACGCTGATACGCCGGTCGCGCCGTCATTTTCTTTTTATATGCGAGCAAGGCCGGAAACCGGTTCGCGCCCTCCACCCGCGACAGCGCTGCCTCGACCGCAAAACTCATCTGAAAATCGGCCATGGTCAACTGGTCACCGGAAAACCAGGCGTGCGTGGACAGATGCTGTTCCATGAATGCCAGCGCCGTGGCGAGATTCGGATCGATCAGTTTTATCTGTACTTGTTCGCATAATTTGCGGGCGATGGGTCGCACGAAGAACGGCATCGGTTGCGTCGGAATGGTCATGAAAACCAGTTTCATGACCAACCAGTTCATCAGCGATCCCTCGGCAAAATGCATCCAGAAGCGGCACTGGCGATGCTCGGGTGTGCCGGTTGTTGGCTGCAAGGCGGCGACGTCGCCGCTGCCGTTAGCGCCGTAACTTTCGACCAGATATTCAATGATCGCCGCCGATTCGGCCACCGTGATACCGCCGTCGGTGATCACGGGTGATTTGCCCAGCGGATGAACGGCTTTGAGTTCGGGCGGCGCGAGCCGGGTTTTTTTGTCGCGCTGGTAACGCTTGATCTCGTAGGGGACGCCAAGCTCTTCAAGCAGCCAGAGGATGCGCTGCGAGCGGGATGTTTCCAGATGGTGGACGGTGATCATGGTGGCCTGATGGTGAGGGTTGAATAGACGTGGGCGAGCAGTGTCTCTGCTGCCCGGAAAATAACCGGGTCCGGTTGCACCAGCCGGTCTGGCGTCATGCTTCCCGCACCCGTAAAACCAGCGCGGCTACCCGGCCAGCGAGATCGCCGCAAGCTCTTCGCAGCGCCTGCGAACAGCTTTGTCATCGCGCTCGATCCCGACCGCCAGCGTGCCACGTACAAAGCCGATGCTGCCCGCCAGTTCCGGCTGGGCGAGCTGCAATTGCTGCAGCAGCCGACCGGCCACGGCCGCATCGTTTCTCGCGCCAAGCTGGTCCTGCAGACCCGCCAGTGCACGGGCATATCGACGCATGTTTTTTTCCGGGTAAAGCGACGAAAAAAATTCGGTCGCGTAACGTAGTTTTTTGATTGCGATGCGCAGGCGATGCCGCGCTTGCGGCGTGCCATCGCGCAACTGGTGACTGCGACGGGCCAGGCGCTCCTGATTGCGTGCAAGTAGATCGTGCACAATGAATGTCAGATGGAGTGGCGTTGCGGTCTGCTCATCGACGGCGGCAATACCAAAGAGCCAGCGCGCAAGACCCAGCATCAGTCGGGTGTAACGCGCCGTACCAATGGCGGCCGATGCGATGTCATGCGCGGCTTGCGCCGTGCGACGGGCGGCCAGTGTCATGCCGGCGATATCGATGTCGGATGGCATGTCAGCCATGGTCGACAGCGTGGTCCCGGCCAGCACGTCCCAGTCACGCGCCGGCCCAAGTTGCGCGGCGAGCCAGTCCAGTTCGTCGCGCAGTGACACCGGACACGGCTGCCAGCGCTGTAACAATCCGATTGCACCGAGCAGGCGGCGCAGACCGACGCGCATCTGATGCAGGCTTTCGGGATCGGACCTGCATTCCACGCCCGCCTCGTTGGACTGGATCTGCGTCAGGCAATTCGACGCGATGGTCTGGAACGCCTGAACCAGCGACATCTGCGTCGACAGGACGATCGGCGCGGCGGTGACTGCCTTGTCGGGTTGCGGTGCGAGCAAGGCATAGCCGCGTCCGGCCTTGCTGCGGTTGCCGATTCTCAGCGCAATATCCTGTTGCAGCGCGAGGGCAAAATCGAACAGGTGCAGCGGATCGCCTGATTTCAGTTCCAGTTCGATTTCACTGATCGGCACGCTCTGGCCGCCGCAATCGATACGGCCCTGGTCGAGGACGAATTCGATCTCGCCACCATCGGCCAGACGCAGGTCCCAGACTGTGCGCACGACGTCGATCTCGAACAGCGACTGCAGTCGTTCTTCAAATTCGGCAGAGCGCAGCAGTTTTCCCCACGGGCCTTTTTTCCCGACCAGCGCACGCAGTGCTGCCAGCTCCGGCAACGGGCCGGCGACGGGCGACTCCCACTCATGCCGGCTGTGCAAGCCACCGGCGACACTGCCGCCGGCCTTCAAGGTCTGTATCCATCCGCCACCGACACGGCGCACGCGCAGGCCCGCTCCGGCGGCGCGCAATTGCAGGTCGGGTGTATCGAAGTAACTGTCCTGCTGCGGCTGCTTGCGCGGCTTTGCCGTGGCGAGCTGTTTCAGTAAAGGATGCCTGCGCAAGGCCGCGACATCAGCCGGCTTGATGAGCAATTTCAGTTCCACTTCCATGATGGGTTCCTTCCCGAGACCAGACTTCCGTGCCAGTCATCCTAACAGCGCGGCGTACACACCCAGCCTATCAAAGCACCAACGCCGCGCCGGCACACCAATGCACCGGGCAAAAAAAAGCACGCTGACTGCGTGCTTTCTTGTCGGACCGACGGTGAAATAACCGGTCGATCAGGCCTTCTTGGCGTAGGCGCTGCACCAGCCGGCAGCAGCAACCTGCTTGCCCGGGAACAGTGCGCAGTTACCGTAGCCGGTAGCGCCGCCCTGGTACAACTGGCAATTACCGCAATGCTGGCCGGCAGCGTATTTCGGGAATTTGGCTTTGTCTGCCTTGGTAGCGTCTTCCTTGTAGCCCAGGCCGATCGCTTGCGGATCGGTCTCGGCTACCTTGGCTGCTTCAGCGCGGGTCAGTGTGGCGGCGGCCAGTGCGGCGGTGCCGACCAGCGAATGGATGACAAAAGTACGGCGATTCATGTTCATGTTAAATCCTCAGGGTGGGACATCAGTTGGCTAAAAAAAGGCTTACTGCCCAGGTCACGAAATGACGCCCGAGTCTAGCACTGTTATCAGGAATATTCACTGGCACCGGAGATGCCCGATGCGCAGCGCGCTGCGGCACCCGGGCACCGTCGACTCATATCGAATTGGCAAGTGTGCCAGCGCACGGACGGCGTTGCGGGAACGCGCTTATAGTCCTCCTGCGTGATGCAAGCAGCCGCAGTCCGCACCGCACTCCCGGTCCGCAATCCGGACGTTCACACCCTATTCGAAAGGCACGACATGAATCTATTAATGGTACTGACCTCGCACGACAAACTTGGTGACACCGGCAACAAGACCGGGTTCTGGCTGGAAGAATTTGCCGCGCCCTACTACGTCTTCAAGGACGCCGGTGCAACGATCACGCTGGCCTCACCGCTGGGTGGTCAGCCGCCACTGGACCCGAAAAGCGACGACCCGACCGCGCAGACCGACTCCACCCATCGCTTCAAGGCAGACACCGCTGCCCAGGCCGCACTGGCCACCACCGTCAAGCTCGATACCGTGACAGCGGACGACTTCGACGCGGTGTTCTACCCGGGTGGACATGGTCCGCTGTGGGATCTGGCCGAAGACAAGAACTCCATCGCACTGATCGAGACCATGCTCAAGGCCGGCAAACCGGTAGTGGCGGTCTGTCACGCTCCCGGCATTCTGCGTCATCCGAAAAATCCGGACGGCACATCGGTAGTCCATGGCAAGGCCGTCACCGGCTTCACCAATACCGAAGAGCAGGCCGTGGGCCTGACTGACGTGGTGCCTTTTCTGGTGGAAGACATGCTCAGGCAAAACGGCGGCACGTACTCGAAACTGGGGGACTGGCAGCCCTACGTCGTCACCGACGGAATGTTGATTACGGGCCAGAATCCGGCGTCGTCAGAGCCTGCCGCAAAAGCATTGCTCAAGCTGCTGGGCTAAAACCCGTTCCGCGCCGGAAGCCCGGCCTGCGACGACCGTCGCTGCTTGCCTTCCGGCAAACATGGTTCGTCAACCTGTGTTAACGTCTTGGCACCAAAACACAGGTTGGAGCTCGCATGCATCGCAGAAATTTCATCAAGCTGGGCGCCGCCGGCGCACTCGGCACCGTTGCCATTAGCGCCAACAGCGCCATCGCTGCGTCTGGCCAACTCAACCTGATCGATGCCAGCGTCGCCCAACTCCAGGCAGCAATGACCGCCGGCACGCTGACCGCGACCGCACTCACCAAACACTATCTGGCCCGCATCAAGGCCATCGACCAGGCCGGTCCGCACATCAACGCCGTCATCGAACGCAATCCCGATGCACTGACCATTGCTGCAGCGCTCGATGCCGAACGCAAAAGCAAGGGTCCGCGCGGTCCGCTGCATGGCATCCCGGTACTCATCAAGGACAATATCGCCACCGCCGACCGCATGCAGACCACGGCCGGCTCTCTCGCACTGGTCGGTGCGAAGGCGCCACGCGACGCGTTTCTGGTGACGCAATTGCGCGAAGCCGGCGCCGTCATCCTCGGCAAGACCAACCTCAGCGAATGGGCCAACATCCGTTCGACCCGCTCGACCTCGGGCTGGAGCGCGCGCGGTGGCCTGACCCGTAATCCCTATGCGCTGGACCGCAATACCAGCGGCTCCAGTTCCGGCTCGGCGGCAGCCATCGCAGCCAGTCTGGCGGCCATTGCCGTGGGCACCGAGACCGATGGATCGATCACGTCACCGGCCTCGATCTGCGGTCTGGTCGGTCTGAAACCCACGGTCGGATTGATCAGCCGCGACGGCATCATTCCGATTTCGCACACACAGGACACTCCCGGACCGATGACACGCAGCGTGGCCGATGCCGCCGTGCTGCTGGGCGCCATGACCGGCACGGACCCGCACGATAGCGCCACCGCTGGGATCAAGCGGCAGGACTACATGCGCTTTCTCGACGCGGATGGCTTGCGCGGCGCGCGCATCGGCGTGGTGCGCAATGCCACCGCCTCCCATCCGGCGGTGCAGGCACTGGCCAGCGCCGCGCTGGCAGTGATGGCGGCCAAAGGCGCGATTCTGGTCGACGTCGAACTGCCCAACATCAGCAAGTACGGTGACTCCGAACTGGAGGTGCTGCTGTACGAACTGAAGACCGGCCTCAATACCTACCTGGCCGAATTCGCCACCGGCGCGCCGGTGCGCACGCTCAATGACGTGATCGCGTTCAACCAGCAGCACCGCGCTACCGAGATGGGATTCTTTGACCAGGAATTGTTCCTGCGCGCCGAGGCCAAGGGCGGACTCGACAGCCCGGAGTATCTGGCGGCACTGGCCAACAATCGGCAATACTCCCGCACCGAAGGCATCGACCAGGTGCTCGCCGAGTACAAGCTCGACGCGCTGTTCGCCCCCACCGGCGGTCCGGCCTGGCTGACCGACACCATCAACGCCGATCACTTCGGCGACAGTTTTTCAACGCCGGCAGCGGTTGCCGGATATCCGCACATCACGGTGCCGGCCGGCTATGTCGCCGGTCTGCCGGTCGGCGTCTCGTTTGTCGCCGGCGCGTATGCCGAAGGCATGCTGATCAAACTGGCGTATGCGTTCGAGCAATCGACACTGCATCGGCGCGCACCGGGCTTTCCTGCCAGCGTGAAACAGCATGTTGGCTAGCGCACCATGACAGCCGCGTCGGCATCGATGACCACAATCACGCGGTCATCGATGCCGACAACCCCACCCGACTCCTGGGGCGCAGCCAGCGCAGCGCATTACGCCGCAACACGGCTCCTGAGCCCCCACTTGACCACCTCGAACCACAACAGACTCACTACCGCCGCACCGGCCCCTGCCAGCAGCATCCACGGCGGCGGCGTGGCAAACAGGAACAAGCCGCTGAGAAACGGAACGCCGATGATCGCGCCGAGCATGGTGACGGTCGCCACGGCGATCCAGACGAAGGCACGGTTCGATCCACCGCGTGCCAGCAACGCAGGCTGGTTCCAGAACCGGTTGGCAAAGATCAGCGCCAGGTTCGACAGCACCAGCACCGTGAACGTCAGCGCACGCGCCACTTCATCCGAACCGGAAAACTGGCGCGCCAGTGCATGCACCCCGAGCAGCAACGCCAGCAATCCCATGCCTTGCCAGAGGCCGCGAATCAATACTGTCCGGTCGAACAGGCGCGCATCCTGCCGGCGCGGCGGTACGGTCATCGCATCGGCTTCCAGCGGTTGCGCCTCGAACACCACCGAGCATGCCGGATCGATGATCAGCTGCAGAAAAAGGATATGCACCGGCATCAGCAGCATCGGCCAGCCAAGCAGCACCGGCAGGATCGACAGGCCGACGATGGGTACGTGCACTGCCACCACAAAAACGATCGCCTTGCGCAGGTTGGCAAAGACGCGGCGGCCATAGCGCACGGCCGTCACCAGCGACGAGAAGTCGTCGTTGAGCAGCACCAGCGCGGCAGCTTCGCGCGCCACGTCGGTGCCACGCGCACCCATGGCCACACCGATGTGGGCGGCCTTGAGCGCCGGTGCGTCATTGACGCCGTCGCCGGTCATGGCGACGATGTCGCCGCGCGCACGGAACGCCTGCACCAGCCGCAGCTTTTGCTCCGGCTGCACCCGGCAAAAGACGTGCGTGGCGGCAAGCCGTTTTGTCAGTTCGTCGTCGTTCAGAGTCGCCAGCTCGGACCCGGTCATGACCTCGCCGTCCGTAGTCAGCCCCGCCTGCCGCGCGATCGACACCGCCGTGACCGGATGGTCGCCGGTGATCATCACCACGCGGATGCCGGCGGCTCGGCACTCGGCGATGGCCTTGGGTACGTCAGGGCGAACCGGGTCTTCCAGCGCGACCAGTCCGAGGAACACGAAGTCGAAATCGTGTTGCTGGTCCGGCAGCGCGGCCGCGGCAAATGTGGCCCGCGCCACGCCCAGCACGCGCAAGCCATCGCCGGCCATGATCGCAACCTGCGCAGCGATCGCGGCCTGCCGTGTTGCATCCATGTGGCAGAGGTCGACAATGGCTTCCGGCGCGCCTTTGGCGGCGATCATCAGCGCCTGTTGATCCGGCGATTGCCAGACCCGGGACATCGCCAGCATCGCGCGCGATAGCGGATAGTCGTCCACCAGCGTCCAGTCGTCATGCAGATGTTCGGTACCGGCAAGCAGTCGTTTGCCGGACTCGGCGATGGCCGTTTCCATCGGATCGAAGGCACGCCGATGGCTGGCCAGCACGGCGAATTCGAGGACACCGTGCAGGGCTTCCTGCAACGGTGTCGCGTCGGCTTTGGCGCTGTCATAAGCATCCGCCTCTGTCCAGAGTCGGCGAACCGCCATGCGATTGGCGGTCAGCGTGCCGGTCTTGTCGACGCATAACACGGTGGTGGCCCCCAGCAGCTCGACCGCCGGGATGCTACGCGCCAGCACCTTCTCGCGCGACAGGCGCCACGCACCAAGACCCAGGAACAGCGTGAGGATCACCGGCAGTTCCTCGGGAAGGATCGCCATGGCAAGTGTCAGACCGGCCAGCAAACCATGCAGCCAGTCGCCGGTGCTGAACCAGTAGGCCACCGCCAGGCCCGACGCCAGCATCAGGCCGACGATCGCGACGCGCTTGACGACTGTGCGGGTCTCGTTCTGGATGGGGGTATCCTCGCCGCCCAGGGCCGCGAGTGACTTGCCGATCCGGCCCAGCGCGCTGCGCTCGCCGGTAGCCATCACGCAGCCTTGCGCCGTGCCCTGTGTGACCAGCGTCCCGGAAAACGCCTGACTTTCTGCTGACGCTGATGAGGATGGATCGACCGCGCCCGCAGTCGTGCCGGCCTGCTTGCTCACCGGCACCGATTCACCCGTGAGCATCGATTCATCGACGCTCAGATTGGACACCTCGATCAGGTCGAGATCGGCCGGCACCCTGTCGCCCTCGGCGAGCAGCACGATGTCGCCGCAGACGAGATCACGGCCCGCGATCTTTTGCGTTTTGCCGTCACGAAGGACTAGTGCTTGCGGGCTGGACATGTCGCGCAACGACTCCAGCGAACGCTCGGTGCGCCGCTGCTGCACGAAGGTAATGCCCATCACCACGAACACGAAACCCAGCAGCATCAGGGCTTCATTGCGGTCGCCCAATGCCAGGTAAATCACGCCACACGCCACCAGCAGCAAAAACATCGGCTCGGCAACCACATCGCCCAGCAGCCGCAGCACGCTGCGCGGGCGTGACACCGGCAACGCGTTCGGCCCATCACGCGTCAGGCGCGCCCGCGCTTCGGTATCGGTCAGGCCGCTACGCATTGTCAACGCCGGCTGGGGAACTGGAACGGGACGCGTGGCTTCGCCCTGAAGGCGTCGGGATCATGCTTCGGTGCGGGCCTGTTGCGGTATTGATCCTGTGACGTGGTTCATTTTTTGATGGTCAGTCCGTCGTGGATGGTGTGTACCCCGTCGACTCCGCGAATCAGTTTGATCGTTGTATCGATCCTGCTCTGGGTGTCGACAATGCCATCGAGCCGCACGTCGCCCTTGAGGGTGGTGACATGGATATCGAAGCCGTTCAGGATAGCGTCGTGCAGCAGCGCCGTTTTGACATTGGTCGTGACGTCGGCATCGGCGAGGTTGACGGAGCCCGACGACGCCTCTCCGCTTACTTTCGGGGTCTTGTTGCACCCACCCAGCCCGATCAGCGTGAACGCAGCAGCACTACATATTGCCACTCGAAATCTTGTATTCATGCGATTTTCCTTGGTAGCGGGCGGCGACGCCCGCCGTCACTTTTTCGAGCACGCTACCTGAACGCCGGATGTTTTTCTATGCGCTACCGAACTTAGGAAATCGTACCCGCAGTGGCCACGATCCGTTGCTGGATAACTTTAAGGTGCCAACGATCCTGTTGCGGTACAGATGACGGTCATTCCAGCCGCGATCCGGCATCACTCGCTGTCGACAGCCCTCGCCGAAAAGTGACTGCGTTGGCGGTCTGCGTGTGCTACCGCGCAGACACTGGCGGCGAGGAAGCGCACGGTGGTCCATTAATTTGCCATGTGCTATCGGAGAATATTGATGAAGACCCTGCCTGCTTTGGCCGTTGGTGCAACTGCACTATTCAAGTCTGGCATCTCGCTGGCACAAAACGGACACATGATGAACGGTGGTGGAATGAGCGGCGGCTGGATGGGTGGATACGGCTGGGGTTGGGGCATGGGCTGCATGCTGCTGGTCATCGCCGGTATTGCTCTCGTCGCATGGATCATCACCCGAGGTCGCCAATGACCGACGGCGAATTCGATTCGATCGAGATCCTCAACAGCGAATGCTTCTGCATCAGCCTGGACGACACCGCGCTGCGGCAGGCGCTGGAGTCCGAGATCGGTCAGCCCGGTCTGTTTGCCTTGCTGCAGCAGCGTTGCCCCTACCTGTTCGCAACACGTCCGGTGTTTTTGTCGCACGCGCACATGACGCGCATGGCGCAGGTGGTGCAGGCCATCGAATCGGTGGTCGCGCTGCCAGCCTATCGCGAGGAAGTCCTGGCGACGGCCCCGGCGATTGCGCGCCACCAACCCGGCGGTGTCAGGAGCGTGTTCTTCGGCTACGATTTTCACGTCACCGAGGATGGCTTTGGCCTGATCGAGATCAATACCAATGCGGGCGGTGCGATGCTCAATGCGGTGCTGGCGCGCGCACAGCGCAGTTGCTGCGCAGCGCTGGAAAGCGTGCAGCCGCCACCGGCGAGCGCCGATGCATTCGAAGCCAATCTGATGGCGATGTTTCGTCGCGAGTGGTCACTTGGCGGGCATGAGCGGCCGCTACGCAGCATCGCCATCGTCGACGAGAATCCTGAACAGCAGTATCTGTATCCCGAATTCCTGCTGTTCCAGCGACTGTTCGAGAGACACGGATTGGCGGCGGTGATTGCCGGTCCGTCCGAATTCAGTGTGCGCGACGGCGCGCTCTGGCACGGCGAACTGGCCATCGATCTGGTCTACAACCGCCTGACCGATTTTTCGCTGGCCGAGCCTGCCAGCGCAACGCTGCGCGAGGCGTATCTGCTGGACGCGGTCGTGCTCACGCCGCATCCGCAGGCACACGCGCTGTACGCCGACAAACGCAATCTGGCCCTGCTCGGCGATGCATCGCGGTTGCAGGCATTGGGTGTAGCACAGGCCACGCAGGACATTTTGCTGGCCGGCATTCCTCATACCGAACTGGTCGAGGCGCAGCATGCCGAGCGCCTCTGGCGCGAGCGGCGCCAGCTGTTTTTCAAGCCCTACGCCGGATTCGGCGGGCGCGCGGCGTACCGGGGCGACAAGCTGACCCAGCGGGTCTGGCAGGACATCCTCGCCGGCGACTATGTGGCACAGGCGCTGGTGGCCCCCGGCAGACGGGCCACCTCGAACGACGCCACGGCACAGCCACTCAAGTTCGACCTGCGCGCCTACACGTATGACGGCAGCGTGCAATGGGTGGCGGCGCGTTTGTACCAGGGCCAGACCACCAATTTCCGCACGCCGGGCGGCGGCTTTGCACCGGTCTACGAAGGGTCGTCGTCTATGCATTCTGGTGCTGGCTGGTGTTCGACAGCCAAGGATCAGTAAGCGGGCGCGCAAGCGCATTTGTGTATCACCCTGACCTGCTGCACCGGACCTTAACGAGGAGCAGAAAACTCCTCGAATGCCGCCAACGCATTCGCTGAATACATCAGCGACGGGCCGCCGCCCATATAGATCGCCATGCCCAGCGCTTCTTCCAGTTCGGCTTTGCTGGTGCCCAGCTTGACCAGGGTCTGGACATGGAAGCCGATGCACGCGTCACAGTGCGCCGCCACGCCCAGCGCGAGCGCGATCAGTTCCTTGGTTTTTTTATCGAGCACGCCGTCGCGCGACGCCGCGCGCGCCATATCCGCGAAGCCTTTCATGAGCTCGGGCATGTCGGTGCGCAGTGTGCCCAGCTGCGTCGACACCGACGTGGTCAACGCGTGGTAATCGGTGGATGAGGTGGTCATGTGATCCTTGTACGGTGGGTGCGATGGGTTAGTTTCTGGCGGCCCGGCCAGTGGCGTTATCCGACACCACGTAAGTCATGATCCATGTGGCAAGGCCAAAGAAGGTTCCGATCGAAATACGTGCATGCATGATGGTGCTCTGACGGTGGTTTCTGGCTTGGCGGTCCCGCTCAGGAGCGGGCATCCCTGGGTTTGTCGCCCTTCGGCCAGTCGTTGTTCTTGTGCGGATAAACCGGCCGCGGCTGATGCGTAAAATATTCCGCCACATCGAGTGCCTCCTGATCAGTCAGGCTTCCCCCTTGTCCGAGCGGCATGTTGTGTTTGACGAAGGCAGCGGCGGTGTAGGTGCGCGCCATGCCGGCGCCGTCATTGAAGGAATCCTTGCCCCACACCGGCGGGAACAGGTATCCGCCGGCCGGATTGGCGATGCCGGCGCCGGCTGCGCCGTGACAGCTGGCGCACTTGGCGCCAAAAACCTCTTTCCCGTGCGCCGGATCAGCGACGAGTTTCTGATCGATAGCGCCAAATCCCCGACCCTTGACGCTGGTGCCGGTAGGAACTCCGGTCGACAGCCATTGCATGTACGCGAGAATGTTGTTCATCTCGGCCGAATCGTAGGCAATGGGCTTGCCGTTCATCGAACGCTCGAAGCAGTCGTTGACGCGCTCCGGCAGCGAGATCACTTTGCCGCTGCGCGAGCGGTATTCGGGGAACACGCCCCAGATACCGATCCATGGCGATGCGTTGGCGGTGGTGCCGCCAGCCAGATGGCAGCTAGTGCAGTTGAGTCCGTTGCCGACGTTGTTGGGCAAGCGCTGGTGCGTCTCGGTGAGCAGCTTGCGCCCTTCCTGAATCGCGACGCCCTTCGGCCCGGACGGTATCGTCGCGTCGGCCGGTGCGACCAGCAGCGGTGCCGGTGCCTGCGCAAACGCATTCCAGGTCATGCAGGCCAGCAGCGCACTGGCAATCACGGTCATTTTCGTCGTCATGTTCTTCTTCATCATGTTCTTCTTCATCATGTTTTTCTTCATCATGTCTCTCTTCATCATGTCTCTCCTGATCTCTATTCTGTTGATGACTGCCTCTGTGATTGGGCGGTCGACACCTGCGCCTTGCCGACAGGATGATTTCTCCGGGCGTAAGCAATGTGCGTTGCATCAGTCCAGCCAAAATCATTAAAAACATATTATCTTAAAATAGTTTATTTAAGAATATAATATTAAAAATAATTCAACGTAAGGATTAAACGATTCATGAACTCCCCTATCGAACCCATAAACATGAACGCCATGCGCGACGGCGCGGCGAAAGCTTGCGCCCTGCTCAAAGTGCTGGCCAATCCGGACCGCCTGCGATTGTTGTGCCAGCTGACGCAGGGCGAACTCTGCGTCAGCGAACTGGAGACCGCGCTCGGGATCGTGCAGCCGACGTTATCCCAGCAACTGAGTGTGCTGCGTGACGAAAATATGGTCTTGACGCGCCGCGACGGCAAGCAGATTTATTACAGCATCGCCAGCGCCGAAGCGATGGCCGTCCTGCAGGTGCTGTACCAGCTTTACTGTCAACAAGGAGAGGCATCATGATCAATTGGGCGAGCTTTACCCCGTGGACATCGCTGGCGGGTGGCGCACTGATCGGCCTGTCGGCTGCGCTGTTCATCCTGCTCAACGGCCGCATTGCCGGTATCAGTGGCATCCTCGGCGGCCTGTTGCGTCCGGTACGCGGCGACATGGCCTGGCGGGTTGCGTTCCTGACCGGACTGGTCGCCGCCCCGCTGGTGTATGGCCTCGGTGGAGCGTTACCCGTGGTGCAGATCGATGCCGGCACCGGCACATTGATCGTGGCAGGGTTGCTGGTTGGCGTTGGCACCCGCTACGGCTCCGGCTGCACCAGCGGGCATGGCGTATGCGGACTATCGCGCTTGTCGCCGCGCTCGCTGGTCGCAACGGTCGCCTTCATGGCAGCCGGCTTCGCCACCGTATTCGTGGTCCGTCACCTCATCGCCTAAGGAGCCCATCATGCACATTGTTATTTCCGTACTCGTTTCCTTGTTCGTCGGCCTGCTCTTCGGCATCGGGCTGATCCTCTCCGGCATGACCGATCCCGCCAAGGTGCTCGGCTTTCTCGATCTGGCAGGAAACTGGGACCCCTCTCTGGGACTGGTCATGGGCGGCGCAATTGCCGTGAGCCTGCTGGCGTTTCGCGTCGCTGCGGGACGCAAGACATCGCTGCTGGGTGATGTCATGCGCTTGCCGAAGTCGACCCAAATTGACCGCCGTCTGGTACTCGGCGGGCTGGCGTTCGGTGCCGGATGGGGACTGGCCGGCTATTGCCCCGGTCCGGCGCTGGCGTCGCTCGCCAGCGGCAGCGCGAAGCCGATTATTTTTGGCGTTGCGATGCTCGCAGGGATGGTCATTTTCGAGGTTCTGGAGCATTTGTCGGCGCAAAAAAGTTATACATCGAAGGCTAACGCCAGGCGCTGATGACCACGCTCGCAATTGGCATTGCCCTGTCGGCCGGCGCACCCCAAATTTGCCTGCAAGCACGAAACAACAGATCAGGTAGACTCGCGCCATGAAAACATCCCCGCTGCGACGCTTGCTGGTCGCCTTCGTTGCCATTGTTGCCCTGCTGTTTGCACAGCTGGCGCTGGCATCGTATGCGTGTCCCGGCAAGACCACTGCGGTCGCAATGCAATCCATGTCGGACTGCGCAGGAATGGACATGGTGCAACCTTCGCTATGCCATGCCCACTTGCACGACGGCCATCAATCGCTGGATAAACCGGACGTACCGTACGTCGCGCTGTTTCTCCCGACGCAGCTGGTACTGACACTGGTACCAAGGGACCTGCACGCGCAACCGGGCGTGCTTCCCGCCACGGATCTGGTGCGCACGACGGCACCACCAAAACCCATCCTGCACTGCTGTTTCCTGATCTGATACTCCGCATTACCTAGCCTCTGTCGCGGCGTACTTTGTACGACCACGTGCCCTGTCTTCCGGAGAAATACATCATGTCTGTTCGTTTTCTGGCGCCCTCGCGCCTGTGTTCCATCCTGCTTGTCCCCCTGTTGTGGAGCAGTCCGCTGCACGCAGCCGATCTGGCGCTGACGCTACCGGCAGCGCAGCAACGTGCCCTGCTGTATTCGCGCCAGTTGCCCGCCTTCGATGCGGCCACCTCGTCCGCGCAATCCCTCGCAGTCGCCGCGGGTCAGCTACCGGACCCGATCCTCAAACTGGGTATCGACAACCTGCCCGCCAACGGCGAAGACCGCTTCAGCCTGACCCGCGATTTCATGACCATGCGGCGCGTCGGCGTGATGCAGGAACTCACCGGCGCCGACAAACGCCGGCTGCGCCGCGACGTGCAACTCAGACAGGCCGATAAGTCGACCGCACAAAAATTCGCCGCTGCCGCCGAGCTGCGCCGGGCTACCGCCATGGCATGGCTGGAGCGCTCATTTGCCGAGCAGAAGCTCGCGCTCGTCGATGCGCAACTGGAGCAGGCGCGCCAGGAAATCAGCGCCGCAGAAAGCGCCTACCGCAGCAATGGCGGCCGCCTGGCCGATGTACTGGCAGCCCGCAGCACGCTGATACTGATCGACGACCAGCAGCGCGATCTGTCGCGCAAGGTGCGCAACGCCGGCACCATGCTGGAACGCTGGACCGGTCCGCTCGGACCGACCACGCTGGCCGCCTCACCCGACATGCATCAGCTGTCCTGGAATCCGGCCACGCTGGACCGCACGCTGGCCAGCGAATCGCAGATCGCCGTGCTGTCGGCACAGGAACAGGTGGCCCGCACCGATGCCCTGCTCGCACAGGCCGAGAAAAAAAACGACTGGACCATCGAAGTCGGCTACGCCCAGCGCGGCCCGGCGTACTCGAACATGCTCTCGGTCGGCGTGTCGATTCCGCTGCCGTGGGACCAGGCCAACCGGCAGGATCGCACGCTGGCCGCGCGCCTGGCGACTGCCGACCAGGCCACCGCCGAACGCGACGAAGCGCTGCGCGAACGCATCGCCCAGACCCGTATCCTGCTCGATGAATGGCAAACCGATCGCGCTCGTCATCGGCGCTATCAGGACGAACTAATCCCGCTGGCAAAGCAGCGTACCGAAGCCACGCTGGCCGCATGGCGCGGTGGCAAAGCGACGTTGCCCGAGCTGCTGCTGGCGCGGCGCAATGAAATCGATGTTGCGCTAATGACGCTGGACCATGAAGCCGCAACCGCACGCCTGTGGGCACAACTGAATTTCTTGCTGGCCGATGCGCCGGCAGCATCGCTCGGAGAGACACCATGACAACCCGCCGCAACCTCCTGATCATGGCGATGATCGCTGTCGCCGTCGCTGCCGGAACAAGCCTGTACCTGCTCGGCAAGCACCAGTCGATGGCACCGCCAGCGCCGGTCGCGGCCACCACCGCCGAAAAGAAAGTCCTGTACTGGCACGATCCGATGGTGCCGGGACAGCGCTTCGACAAACCCGGACCGTCGCCGTTCATGGACATGGCACTGGTGCCGGTCTACGCTGATGCCGGCAGCGACGACGGCCAGATCGTCATCAGTCCGCGCATGCAGCAAAATCTGGGCGTACGCACGGCCGAGGTCACGAGCGGCACCTTGCCATCGGGCTTCAGCGCGGTCGGCAATGTCGCCTACAACGAGCGCGACGTGGTGCTGGTGCAGGCGCGCGCCGCCGGCTTTGTTGAACGGCTGTATGTGCGCGCCGTGCTCGATCCGGTACGCCAGGGCCAGGCGCTAGCCGAGCTGTATGTCCCGGACTGGGTTGCAGCGCAAGAAGAATTCCTGACCGTGCGCCGCATGACCGGCGCCAATACCGATGTGCTGGTCGATGGCGCCCGCCAGCGCATGCGACTGGCCGGGATGAACGCGGCGCAAATCCGCCAGGTCGAGTCGACCGGCAAGGTCCAGGCGCGCGTGACGATCCAGGCCCCGCGCAGTGGCGTGCTGACCGAACTGTCGGTGCGCGAAGGCAGTACCGTGATGGCCGGCGCACCGCTGATGCGGCTCAATGGCACCGGCACGGTCTGGATCAATGCCGAGATTGCGGAAAGCCAGGCGGCGCAGGTGCGTCCGGGTATGACAGTCGAGGCGCGCACGGCGGCGCTGCCAGCGGTGGTTTTCAAGGGCACGGTCAGTGCGCTCCTGCCGCAAGTCACGCAGGCCACGCGCACCCTGATCGCCCGTATCGAACTGGCCAACCCGTCCGGCCAGCTCGCCCCCGGCATGTTCGTGACGCTGCAGTTTGCAGCCACGACCACTGCGCCAGTGCTGCTGGTGGCATCCGAAGCCGTGATCCGCACCGGTACGCGCACCGTCGTGATGGTGGCCCAAGGTGATGGCAAATTCGCGCCGGTCGATATCGAGGCCGGCACCGAATCGAACGGACAGACCGTGGTGCTGAAAGGCCTCGCGGCTGGACAGAAAGTGGTGACATCTGGCCAGTTTCTGATCGACTCCGATGCCAGCCTGAAAGGCGTCGGCGCACGCATGGCCGCGCCATGATCGCGCAGCTGATTCGCTGGTCGATTTTCAACCGCGTGCTGGTGATGCTGGCGACGGTGTTCGTCACCGGCTGGGGCGTCTGGGCGCTGAACCAGACCCCGCTCGATGCATTGCCGGACCTGTCAGACGTGCAGGTCATCATCCGCACCACCTACCCCGGCCAGGCCCCGCAACTGATCGAAAACCAGGTCACCTATCCGCTGACCACGACTATGCTGTCGGTGCCGGGGGCGAAGACGGTACGCGGCTATTCGTTCTTTGGTGACTCCTTCGTGTATGTACTGTTCGAGGATGGCACCGATCCGTACTGGGCCCGCTCGCGCGTGCTGGAATCGCTGAGCCAGGTGCAGGCGCGTTTACCGGCACAGGCAAAAACCGCGCTCGGTCCGGACGCAACAGGTGTCGGCTGGATTTATGAATACGCGCTGGTCGATCGCAGCGGCAAGATGGACCTGTCGCAGCTGCGCGCGCTGCAGGACTGGTTCCTGAAATATGAACTGAAAACCGTACCCGATGTGGCCGAAGTCGCCAGCATCGGCGGCATGGTGCGCCAGTACCAGATCGTGCTGGACCCGGACAAACTGCGCGCTTATGGCATCGCGCATGGCAAGGTGATCGAGGCGGTGCGGCGCGCCAACCAGGAAGCCGGCGGTGCGGTGCTGGAAATGGGCGAAGCGGAATACATGGTGCGCGCCTCCGGCTATTTGCGCACGCTGGACGACTTCCGGGCGATTCCACTTTCCACCTCCGAGGCCGGCGTGCCGGTCAGACTGGGTGACGTGGCGCGCATCCAGCTCGGCCCGGAAATGCGCCGCGGCATCGCCGAACTGAATGGCGAAGGCGAAGTGGCCGGCGGCGTGATCGTGATGCGATCCGGTAAAAATGCCTCGCACACCATCGCTGCCGTGAAAGCCAAACTGGCCACGCTCAAGCGCAGTCTGCCCGCCGGCGTCGAGATCGTCACGACCTATGATCGCTCGCAACTGATCGAACGCGCCGTCAGCAATCTGCAAGAAAAATTGCTGGAAGAATTCCTGGTGGTGACGCTGGTCTGCGGGATCTTCTTGTGGCATCTGCGCTCTGCGCTGGTGGCGATCATCACGTTGCCGATCGGCATGCTGATGGCCTTCATCGTCATGCATTATCAAGGCGTGAATGCGAACATCATGTCGCTAGGCGGGATTGCGATTGCCATCGGCGCGATGGTCGATGCCGCAGTCGTAATGATCGAAAACGCGCACAAGCATATCGAGGCCTGGCATCTGGATCATCCCGAAGAAAAACTGGAACCGCAGCAGCGCTGGCAGGTGATTGCCGATGCCGCCGCCGAGGTCGGGCCGGCGCTGTTTTTTTCGCTGCTGATCATTGTGCTGTCGTTCGTTCCGGTCTTCACGCTGGAGGCGCAGGAAGGCAAACTGTTCGCGCCGCTGGCCTTCACCAAAACCTATGCCATGGGCGCGGCGGCGCTGCTGTCGATCACGCTGATTCCGGTGCTGATGGGTTACCTGATCCGCGGACGGATTCCGGCCGAGCACAGCAATCCGCTGAACCGCTGGCTCAGTGCCGTGTACCGGCCGCTGCTCGATGGCGTGCTGCGTTTTCCGAAAGCCACGGTGGCCGGCGCGGCCTGCATCGCGCTGCTCACAATCTGGCCGGCGCTGCAGCTGGGCAGTGAATTCATGCCGCCGCTGGACGAAGGCGATCTGCTCTACATGCCGTCCGCACTGCCAGGCATCGGTGCCGGCAAAGTGGCTGAACTGCTGCAGCAAACCGATCGCCTGATCAAGACCGTACCCGAGGTCGCCACCGTCTTCGGCAAGGCTGGCCGCGCCGAAACCGCCACCGATCCGGCGCCGATGGAAATGTTCGAAACCACGATCCGCTTCAAGCCGCGCGACCAGTGGCGCGCCGGCATGACGCCGGACAAGCTGGTCGACGAACTCGATCGCATCGTGCGCGTACCCGGCCTGTCGAACCTGTGGGTGCCGCCGATCCGCAACCGCATCGACATGCTGGCCACCGGCATCAAGAGCCCGGTCGGGATCAAGGTCGCCGGCATGGATCTGAAGGAAATCGACCGCATCACGCAACAGATCGAAGCCGTGGTCAAACCGCTGCCGGGCGTGTCGTCGGCGCTGGCCGAACGGCTCAATGGCGGGCGCTATATCGACATCGATATCGACCGCGCGGCCGCCGCACGCTACGGCATGAATATCGCCGATGTCCAGAGCATCGTCGCCGCCGCAATTGGCGGTGACAATATCGGCGAAACCGTCGAAGGCTTGCAGCGCTTTCCGATCAACCTGCGTTATCCGCAAGGCTTGCGCGACTCGGTCGGTGCGTTGCGGGACTTGCCGGTGCTGACCGAACGCGGCGCGCAAATCCGGCTCGGCGATGTGGCAGCAATCCGGATCAGCGACGGCCCGCCGATGATCAAGACCGAAAATGCCCGGCTCTCCGGCTGGGTCTATGTCGACATTCGCGGGCGCGACCTGCGCTCTGCGGTGCACGAGATGCAGCAGGCCGTGGCGCAACAGGTGGTCCTGCCGGCTGGCGTATCGATCTCGTGGTCGGGCCAGTTCGAGTATCTGGAACGCGCCACCGCCCGCCTGCAAATCGTGGTGCCGGTCACGCTGCTGATCATCGCGGTGCTGTTGTACCTGACCTTTCGTCGCCTCGATGAGGCGATCCTGATCCTGGCGACGCTGCCGTTCGCGCTGGCTGGTGGCATCTGGCTGTTGTGGTTGCTGGGTCAGCATGTGTCGGTCGCCAGCGGTGTCGGGTTCATTGCACTGGCCGGCGTGGCGAGCGAGTTTGGCGTGATCATGCTGCTGTATTTGCGGCAGGCGTGGGATGCCAGTCTGGCACGCGGCGCTGATACCGACGCCGACCTGCTCGACGCCATCCGGGCCGGCGCGGTGCAACGGGTGCGGCCAAAAGCGATGACGGTAGCGGTCATCATCGCTGGCCTCCTGCCGATCCTGATCGGCGCCGGTACCGGTTCCGAAATCATGCAGCGCATTGCGGCACCGATGGTCGGGGGCATGATTACGGCGCCGCTGTTGTCGATGTTCGTGGTGCCGGCCGTGTATTTCCTGCTGCGCAAACGCAGGTCCGGAATGGGCCGAATGGGCCGACAAGAAGGCCAACAAAAAGAAATGTAAGCAAAGCTGGCATGCCGACGACGAATCGGCATCGCAGTTAAACTTGGTCTGAATCCGTTGCTGCACTCTGTCCGTACCAACCTGTTTCAAGGAGTCATCATGAATCGACGTCAACTCATCCAGCGCTTGTCCGGCCTGTTCGGCGGCGCAGCACTACTGCAATTCGGCGCGACCTCGTTCGCCGCCACTTTTCCGCTCAACAAAACCCACGCCCAGTGGAAGGCCTTGCTGCCGGCTGCCAGCTACGATGTCCTGTTCGAAGAAGGCACCGAGCGTCCCGGCAGCAGCGCGCTGAATGCCGAAAAGCGCGCTGGCACCTTCGTTTGCGCCGCCTGCAACAACCCACTGTTCAAGAGCACCACCAAGTTTGACAGCGGCACCGGCTGGCCGAGTTTTTTCGACTTCATCCCGACGGCACTCGATACAAAAAGGGATTTCAAGATCATCCTGCCGCGTACCGAATACCACTGCGCACGCTGCGGCGGTCATCAGGGCCACAAATTTGATGATGGCCCGAAACCGACCGGCCTGCGCTATTGCAATAACGGCGTCGCCTTGACGTTTGTCGCTGCCGACCAACCACTTCCGGAGTTACGTTCATGAACCGTCTATCCCTGTTTCTTTCCATGCTGCTACTGAGCGCAACAGCCCATGCGCAGACACCGCCAGCAGCGGTCGCGGCCGCACCAGCCAGCGCCGTCTTCGGTGGCGGCTGCTTCTGGTGCATCGAAGCCGACTTCGAAAAATTGCCGGGCGTATTGACGGTCGAATCCGGCTACAGCGGCGGTAAGGTGGTCAATCCGACGTACCAGCAGGTCAGCGCCGGTAACAGCGGCCATATCGAGGTGGTCAAAGTGAATTACGACCCGGCCAAGGTCAGCTACGCCACCCTGCTCGACTACTTCTTCCACCACATCGACCCGACCGTCAAGGATCGCCAGTTCTGCGATGTCGGCAATCAGTACCGGAGTGCGATCTTTGTCGAAAATGATGCACAACGCGCCGCTGTCGACGCCAGCAAGGCAGCCATCCTGAAGGCTGGCAAGGTGAAGGAGATTTTTACCGAAACCATTCCGCTGACGAAGTTCTACATGGCCGAGGACTATCACCAGGATTACTACAAGAAGAATCCGATCCGCTATGCGTACTACCGCAATGGCTGTGGCCGGGATGCGCGGGTGGCGGAAGTCTGGGGCACTGCGAAACATTGAACGACGATCGGGCAATGAGGGAAATTTCAGTCGTGCGCAATGTCTGCGTTCAATCGTGCCGCTGAAATTTCACGCCATCCCATCAAGTCCGACGCTGCCGCTGTTCCCGCGGCGTCATGCCAAACAATCCCCCATACGCCGTCGAAAAATGCGAGCCCGACGAGAAGCCGCATAACAGCCCGACCTGCACGATCGAGTGATTCGATTCCAGCAGTAACTGGCGCGCCCGCTGCAAGCGCAGGTCGAGGTAATAGCGCGATGGCACGCTGCCCAGATGCTGCTTGAACAGGCGATCCAGCTGGCGTCGCGACAGTCCCACCAGACTGGCGATGCCGTCGGTGCCGAGCGGCTCTTCCAGATTGGCTTCCATCAGCGTGACGGCTTCGGTCAGCTTCGGTTGCGAGGCACCGAAGCGCGCCTGCAAGGCTACCCTCTGGCGCTCGCTGGCGCCGCGTACGCGATCGATACAGAGTGCTTCCCTGATCTGCGCAGCCAGCGCCACACCGAAGATCTGCTCGATCAGCGTCAGCGCAAAATCGATGCTGGCGGTACCGCCACAACAGGTCAGCACCCGGCCATCACATTCAAACAACTGCGGTGTCAGGATGGCGCGCTCGGCGGCGTCATCGGTCTCCGGATACAGCGCCCACGGTAACGCGGTACGCACGCCATCGAGGACGCTGGCACGCGCCAGCCACAGCACGGCACTACCGACCGCGCCCCAGCAATCGGATTGACGACACAGTGTAATCAGGTCGCGCAGGTTGGCGGGTGGATGCACTTCATCGTCCGCGACCAGCAGGGTCAGGCCATCGCTGGGACACGCTGTCTGCGGGCTGGTAATGGTGAGGATCATGCGTGTCGCGCCGAGCAGTTTTTCGGCCAGACGCAAAGGGTGGAGCAGGCCGGAGAGCGTGATGCTGCCGGGCTCACCGACGGCGATGAGCTGGATGCGCAGGGGCACGTGACTCGACAGGCGCGACAGGTCGGCAAACGGCATGGGCGGTTAATGGAGCAGCGGGATGATCGGGGCTTGAGTATCGCACCATCAGACAGTGGTGTGCTACTCGACAGCCATTCCAGTGGGAATGCGTAGTTTATTGAACTGTTGCTGAAAAAGTACCGGAAAGCGAAACAGCGAACATACCCAATCCACGCAAAGGACTATCGTAAGAAGTACGCTGTCCCTACTCGACTGTTGCGCACCCGCGCGCGAGGCCAGCATCTGATGGGAATCCTCATGACTGCACCGCGCAAAGGGCAAGCGGCGGCACCGCTGGCCCGTAACGAATTCCACCTCGAATTTCATAAGTCGTTCCTCGACCCCGCGTTTGACAGCGTGGCAAAACAGTTGGCCGCAGTCGAAGAAATCGCCTGGGACAATTATGAAAGTGGCCACAAGGCACCGCTGACCGAAAAAGCCGGGAGCGAATTTTCCGATCCTGACTACGATCTGTCGATCGAATGGAAAGTAACCCGCGACCGCTTAATTGCCGCAGAGACCGTACAGAAAGATCACGCGACCCGCTCACGCGTTTTACTTGTCTGCGGTTCTGCGCGCAACGACGGTAGCTGCCCCGGCGAGATTTCCAAGACCTGGCGGCTGTCCGTAATGGCGCAGGAAATTCTTGAGCAGGCCGGCATCGAAGTTGATCTGCTCGACCTGAGCCGACTGACATCCGATTACGATCACCATATTCATCCCTGCAAGGGATGCGTCTCAACCGCCATGCCGCTGTGCCATTGGCCGTGCAGCTGCTACCCGAATCATGGGCAGCGCCAGACCAATGACTGGATGGCGGAGATCTACGAAAAATGGGTCGCGGCGCACGGCGTGATCATTCTCACGCCGGTCTACTGGTATCAGACCCCGGCCGTCCTGAAGCTGATGATCGACCGCCTGGTCTGTGCCGACGGCGGCAACCCCGATCCGACCGCGACGCACGGCAAAAATGCGGCCAAGGCAAAGGAACTGGAACTGGCTGGCTGGCCGTATCCGAAACATCTGGCTGGTCGCACGTACGGTCTGGTGGTACACGGCGACGTGGCCGGTATCGAAGGCGTACGGCGCGGATTATCGGACTGGCTGGACTGGATGGGGCTGATCGATGCCGGGGTCCAGTCGCGGCTGGATCGGTTCATCGGCTACTACGAATCGTATGCAGAAAGCCATGAGACGCTGGACAAGGATTTTGCCGTTCAGGAGGAAGTACGCAATGTTGCGCGCGCAGTGGCCGAAGCGGTGGCTGCATTGCGGCGGGGCGAGCTTTCGGTGCCGGACCACGGGCTGGAAAGACCGCGGCCTAAATGACGAAGGTGCGCGATGCGCGATGACACCATCGCTGTTTGAAGCTGGACAATGTGATTCGGCCGCATTCCAACTGATATTTTCGCGCTGGCTCTACGCTGACTCAGGTCATTTTTTTAATAAACGGCGTCTGTATCACGGTTGACGCTTGCCGCATCAATTACGTCAGCCGCGAGCGAATCCAACGTCGCGGTTCCGACCGTGCGCGGCATTCGACGCGAGATCGTTGAGAACCAGACTTGACGGCCGACATTGCTGCAAGGATCGCGGCTAGTGGTCTGGCCGTGTCGATCGAACTCAAAAAAAATGATCGCTCCAGCCTGCTGTTCGCCATGAAATCCATGCGCGATAGTCTGGCCGACCTGGTCGGCCGGGTCCGGGCCAATAGCGATACGATCGCCACCGCGTCCAGTCAGATCGCTGCTGGCAATCTTGATCTGTCTTCCCGTACCGAGCAACAGGCCAGCTCACTCGAAGAGACCGCTTCGTCGATGGAAGAGCTGACCGGCACCGTCACGCAAAATGCCGATAATGCGCGTCAGGCCAATCAGCTGGCAGTGACTGCTGCCGAAGTTGCACAGCAAGGTGGCGCGGTCGTAGCGCAGGTGGTCGGCACAATGAGTTCGATCAATGCGTCGGCGCGCAAGATTGTCGACATCATCGGCGTCATCGACGGCATCGCCTTCCAGACCAACATCCTGGCACTCAACGCCGCCGTCGAAGCGGCCCGCGCCGGTGAACAGGGGCGCGGTTTTGCGGTAGTGGCCTCCGAAGTGCGTACGCTGGCGCAGCGCTCGGCCGCTGCCGCCAAGGAAATCAAAACGCTGATCGGCGATTCGGTAGAAAAAGTTAACGCCGGTTCGAAACTGGTCGATCAGGCCGGTGCGACGATGGAAGAGATCGTGGCCAGCGTCAACCGCGTGACCGACATCATGAGCGAAATTACGGCTGCCAGCAGCGAGCAGACCGCCGGCATCACGCAGATCAATCAGGCCATCACACAGATGGACTCGGTCACCCAGCAAAATGCCGCGCTGGTGGAGCAAGCCGCCGCTGCCGCGGAATCCCTGCAGGACCAGGCGGGTGGACTGACAGAGCTGATGGCTGTGTTCAAGCTGGCTGGCGAGCGCGAAGCCGCTGGCAAACAAGGCGGCCAGATGCGGCTTTCCGCACATCAGCCGGCTCTTCTACAGTAAGTTGATCGCCAACCGGCACGTCGCACTGACCCGCGACCTGCCATTACCCTGTGGACACAAACACGATCTGCAAGTAGGCTGACTTTCCGCGCATCCTGAAAGGCACGCGCATGAACACCTCTGACGCAACGCTCTGCGCCGCACTCGCTCTGACCACCCTGCCGACAATAGCGGCCCACTCCCCTGCGCTCGCGGAGTGGTGACTGGATTGCGCGATTTTCGCTTCCGTTCCGGTGAAGTCCTGCCTGCACGATCAAATGATTCGATTCCAATAGTAACTGGCGTGCCAACAGCAAGTGCAAGCGACGCATCCTGACGCACGGTGCGTTTAGCCTGTGAACACGGCACATCTACATCGCGCCCGCAGTGTCGGTTCTTCAGGGTTTGCACTTTTAATAAAAGGTAGTCATGGATACGCTCGACCGCTTTTTCAAGCGTCTTGGTTTCTTGGTCAACCTCGCTGGACTTGTTTGCCTGGTGATGATCGGTTTATATACCCTGTATCGGATACCGTTCCATTGGCGCAGGCGTCGTGATGCCACATCGGAAGCTGAACGGAACTATTTTGAATGCAAGCTCTACGCTTGCTGCCTCGGTGGGTATGCCTTCGTCGTGAGCTTGATGCTCCTGCTGGCGGGTGACTGGTTCGCAACCTATTGGCCTGCAATTTGCGCCAACTGGACCGACCACGGTGCGATCGGACAGGTGGGGCACCACGACGCTGTCGCAGGAGACGCAGGTCTGGCTCTGGTGGGATGTGCCTTGCTTTACTGGGTCGCGTCAACCATGGGGAAGACGCTCATCGACTGCGATGGCGAGGAGATGTTTTTTCCGAACTGATCGGGCTAAAAATCCTCCCATACCTTCTCCCAGAACCCGGGGGCATCATGTTCGGCATTCTTCATCGCCTCTGCCAGCGTGTAATAGCAGAACCGCGCACCTGGAAATTTGCAGGAACCATCGGGGTTTTCCAGGAACGCGCATAAGGTCATATAGTCCGGATTTGCCAGATCAAACGGTACGTCGATATAAATCTCGCCAAGGTAGCGTCCGAAAAATGTCGTACTTCCGACATGACCGCACGGTCGCCAGTGCATACCGTTCAGATCGAGCCAGGTAATGATTTGCTGTCGAACAGGAAGTGCCGCCCAGTCCAGCCGCTGACGGAGATCGTCATGGAAAATCACGTACAGGGCATCGCGACCGCTTTGACGCGCAATCGCATCGATGTGCTCTATTTCTTGCGGCATGTCTGTCCATTTCTGATGTCTGCAAAATCGGTTTGAACTCCACGCTGCGCCACAATCATGCCGATGCGCTCAGGCATCTGCGTGCCAGACTTCCAGCACCGAACGCGTTGCGCTGTCGTTGAGCAGTTGCAGAAACCGGTCACGATGGATTGGTCCCTCGCTGAAACTGTAGATCAGCGCCGGCTCACCTGATTGCGAGCTGACATAAATGTCCGCGTCGATCGTATCGGTCAGCACGAGGATCTGATTCACTTTTCCGTCGCTGCCGATGGCAGGCTGGAGAGCTGACTTTTCAATAATTCGAAGTATCTCGGCAGGGTTGAACAGCTGAAGAATGCTTTGATGAAAATCCATGATCGCTTGCCCCTATTTTTCGTTATCGGCACCCATCGATGCGCAGGGCGGACTCGAAGGCTGTCGAGAGAGAGTCACCTTTACAGGCTGGTCCGACAACCGGTGTCGCAGAAAAAACAGGCAGCCGGTCTGGGCTGGAGCGAACGAAACCCGGCCATGTCAAACCCGCCCCGCCACGCTAGGCGTACAAGGCATGCATGCGCTCGGCTGATTCCTTCATCTGTTGCCGCAGTGCCTTTGGACCGATGACTTCGACGCCATCACCGAGCCCGAGCAGCCACCAGCACAGCTGTTTCGTATTCGGCACAGTTGCCCGCAGCGTCAGTCGGCCATCATCCAGTTCCGTCACCGTCTGGTCGGTGGACAAGCGACTTTCCAGCAGGTGCTCACCTGCAGCCGCGCTGAAAATAGCTGTCAATGAAATGGTATCCCCCGCACCGACCCCGAACGCGCCTGTGGCGATATACGCATCGATCGAAAACCCTTTCGGCACCCGCGACGGCAGGTGCAGCATTTCTGCCTTTTCCACCCGGTGCAACGGCAGGAAGCGGATGTCCTGATAGTCCGCAAACAGACAGACCAGATACACGACTCCGCCGCGCTGGACCACCGAAAGGGGATGTACGGTGCCGTACACAGTAACTTGCCTGGCCGCGCGCTTGCGGTAATGAAGCGAGAGTTGCTGGTCGCACATCAGGGCTTGATAAATCGTTTGCTGGCAGACCGGCGCAATGACAGGCGCCAGCAGCGGCTGCGTTGCAGGGATGGTGCGCGCCTTGTTGAGCCAGGCTTTCGCGTTGCCCCGGGTTTGCGTATTGGCCAGCGTTTTTGCAGCCGATTGGAAGTACGGTGTGAGCGCGGCAAGCGTTGATGGCGGCAGCTGGTTTTGCAGTTGCTGTTCAACCATTGTCAGCATCAACGCCTCATCGAGCTGCAGCCCGGGCAGGTCGAAGCTTTGCGCATCCCGCTGCCAGCTCCATCCGAACGGCTTATTCCGGTCGTCGACCGTCAGCGGAAAGACGGCAGACAATTCATTCAGATCCCGTTGCAGCGTACGCAGCGTCACCGTGAATTCAGCCTGACGCAATCGCTCACACAGATCCTGCGTCGTGATCTTGCCCGGAGCGCGCGGAATGCATCGCAACATATTCCATTGCCGCATCAGGGTTTGCTGGTTCGTTGCCATCAGCGTGTGTGCGGCCAGTGTTTGGCAGGATAGCCTGTAGGTTGAACGTTCACGGCACGCCTTTGCTAGGTGGATTATGTTGCATTATTGCAATTTTTTTCTCTAATCGCAATAGCGCCTTTTTTGTCGAATCAAGTTCGCGCCACAACCCGACTCTGCAGCGCCTGCAAGGCGTCCAGTGCGCCGAGTGCAATCCCAATTTCCTGCGGTCCGCGTACCTCGGCTTCACGCAAGTTGATGCGGATCAGCCTTGCATGTTGCGATTCGCCTTTGCGGCGTGCCGAGGGGATGGCCGTGCCCGCGCCGATTTCGATCACCACCAGTCTGGCCATCATTTGCAGCCAGTGCGCCATTCGGCGTTGCTGCAACTCGGTGCGTTCCGGCAGCCAGGTCCAGTCGTCGAACATCAAAATAGTCGGGCGCGCCAAGCCACCACACTGTGGACAGACCGGCAAATCCGACAGTAGACGGCAGTTCTTCTCGTCGACTACCGGATGAAAGTCATCGGCCGACCAGATAGCGGTCGAACAGGCTGCCAGGCATTGCAAGTGGTGAATCGAACCATGGCACTCAACCATGCGGGCGGCATCAAAACCGGCCTGCTCAAACTGCCCGTCGACATTGCTGGTGAACACGAACACGCCGTGCGGCATGCGCCTCCCCAACTCCCGCAGAATTCCAAAGCCTTCATGCGGTCGGGTACTGCGATACAGCTGTAGCCGGTGTCCGTAAAAACCCCACGCCTGCCTGGGGTCACGCTCGAAGGCCTGTTGATTGGCGATGTCTTCGAAGCCGAGGCCTGGCTGGCGCAATCCGGGATACGCACCCCAGAATCCCTGTGGTCCACGGAAGTCGGGCAAGCCGGAGTCGATCCCGATGCCAGCACCGGCCGTGATCAGCAGGGCATCGGCATCGTGAATCCAGCTGGCGGCAAGATCGAGGCTGGCTGGGAGGTCTGGCATGGTGGCTTTCTGCATTGGTGTATTTGGATTGCAAGGTGTCGCACCACAGTGTCGCGTTCGATGCGACAAATTGTGTCGCAATGGTCAAGGCGGATGTCCGGAGTCGACGGTGACGCGAGGCGCAACCTTATCGCAGGGATCGGTCAACGACGCAAATTGACTCTCGCAACATCGGAGGCGATCAACGCCCGGACTCGTCGGATTCCGGGCCTGCGACGCGATTTGTCGCATCACTCCGCAATAATGACATCTGCACTTTGCGAGGTGGTCGATAGTTTCGGAAAGGAATTTGCGGTGCGGTGTTCCCATTCGACCAGACGCTGGTTAACGGTTTGCGGCACTGCGTGTCCTGCCAGTACAGGAAGACGACTAAATAGCAGAACACAAAGTTTCTTCATGGTAATGTGAGCGCAGCACTGTTTCGAGGTCAAGCGGCCAAGTTTCAACGCCTTTATGTACCGAGTACGACGATCCCGCTTTTTGGAACGACTGAACGAAAAAAATTAACGTTAGACAAGTCGGCGCCCTACTGAAAAGGAACACGATGAAGCGCGATACATTCATGCAACAACCCGATGTGATTGCTTTTGTTACCTGGCTACGCGACACGTTGCCGAAAAGACAGTTTCAGTTAAACATGAAAAGCAGCCGCTATGTACCGGGCGGTCTGAAAATGAATCTGACCGGACTCGAAAAAGTACTGGAGCAGTACCGCTGGAAAACCAGCGTCACCGGCACCGATGACGCGGACAACAACGCTGGAAATTGGGCCAGTACGACGGCACTGCTTCAATCGTTCCACATCGCGCTTGACACTGCCGTTCAGGCCGGCGATGAAGATGCGGCACTTGCCACCTGCATGGCTATCCTGCGCTGGGGCGGTGTGCGCGGCGCAGTCCCATTCATCCATCGCCTGCACGGCAAAAAAGCCCTGACCGGCTACCTGAAGGAAATCGGCACATTGATGGCGCTCGACGCGCATCCGTCGCAAGAATTGAACGACTTGAATGCCACCACGGTAAAACGGTTCGATGCCGGTCTGACCAAGATCCACGCGATCCTGAGTAACGATGGATTACCCATCGTCGATAGCCGCGTTGGCGCAGCCGTGTCCATGCTGTACGAACTGTATCGGCGCGAAACGGCGACCACCGTCAAGCGTGCCCTGAAATTTCCTACGGGATCTGCACGCGGCAAGCAGATCCGCAATCCAGGGGAGTTTGGCGGCGAATTGAAAATGGCACCGACCTTTTACACCAGGGCAGTCAGTCATGAAAGCTGGGCGCGCAGTTCCGTACAACTGGGCTGGATCATGCGCGCTGTGCTGGGGTCATGCGAGTGGTTCAAGGCTCCTGGTAACGATGCCAGCCTTGCCGCGCGCTGCCATGCGTTTGAAGCGAGTCTGTTCATGATCGGGTACGACTTGCGCTGCTTCGGAGCGGTGCCCGAACAAGTTGAGGCGGCGCCGGTTGACGGCATTGCTGCTGCAGCCGAGATCGCGTCGAGAGGGTGGGTTCCCACCGGCAGCACGTTATCGATAGTGCTCCCCAGACTTGTCGAATTTCGTCGAATGCACGGTGCAGCAAGCATTGAAAAGTTCTACCTGAGCCTCGAAATTTTGAGTAAAGCCAAGGATAAGAGGGCCGCGTCGCCCACCGACGAGAAACTGCGAGACAAGAATCGGCGCGCAGCTGCGCGCAGCGCATGTTTTCCTTTGAGTGAGAATGAATTTGATTTGTTCAACCGTGATCTGGCCACTCTGAAGAAAATTACTGTCGGCGGAGAGGCAGGATTATTGGCTGCAACGCATGGAGAACCCTGGTCTCACTCGATGACAGAGCGAGAGCAAGTGTGCCTGGTCGATGTGCGGATTGCCGGAGCTGTCGCCTCTCTCACTAAGGCCGAACAACAGACTTACCTGATCAGCAGGGGATGGGCCGGTACGCCAAACGCTGCAAATACCTTGATCAGCATGGGAAGAAATGTTGGCAAGTATTTTGGATTGCTTGATAAGCAAGGGAAGCCGACTGAATGGTACTACCGCTTTTTCCAAACGACACCCGACACCGCTCTCGAAAACGACATTGATACGTGAGTGTAGACATCAGGGCGATGATGGGGATGGGGCTGGCGCTTTAGGCCTGCCGACATTGTAAAGAACGATAGGGAGTGCGACACCGCTCGCATTCCCGTCGACAAGTCGGCGTTCTCAACCATCAGGCGCGCCTCCCTCTTCCGACGATGTCCAAAACGCTTCCCTCACCGACTCGGCCAGACGCCCTCATCCTCGCAGTGCAATTGTCCTCTGGACACAATCGTCATCTCTCAGTACGCTGCCCTTTCCGCGCATCCTGAAAGGCACCCGCATGAAACCCTCCGCCACACTGCTCTGCGCCGCCCTGACAATGACCCTGACCGCCATGCCGGTGCTGGCCGCCGACTTCCCTGCGCCCACCGAAGGTGACTGGATCGTGCGCGACTTCCGCTTTCGTTCCGGCGAAGTGCTGCCCGAACTGAAGCTGCATTACACCACCATCGGCGCGCCCACCGGCGAGCCGGTCCTGCTGTTGCATGGCACCACGCAGTCGGGCAGCAGCCTGCTGTCGCCGCTGTTCGGTGGCGAACTGTTCGGGCCCGGCCAGCCGCTGGATGCGAGCAAGTATTACGTCATCCTGCCCGACGCCATCGGTCACGGTAAATCCAGCAAGCCCTCCGATGGCATGCGCGCCAGCTTCCCGAAATACAGCACCGAAGACATGGTCGATGCGCAAAACCGGCTGGTCACCGAGCATCTCGGCGTGCGGCATTTGCGCATGGTGCTGGGGTACTCGATGGGCGGGATGGAAACCTGGATTTACGCGCAAAAATATCCCGGCATGATGGATGTCGCAGTGCCGATGGCGTCGCTGCCAATCGAGATGTCGGGCCGCAACTGGATGTTGCGACGCCTCATCATCGACACGATCCGCAACGATCCGTCCTGGATGCATGGCAATTACACGACCCAGCCACGCAGCGCACAATTTGCGTCGGTGTTCTTTGGGCTGGCCACCAATGGCGGTAACCAGGCGCTGCAAAAAGCCGCACCCACCCGCGAAAAAGCCGACGCCCTGCTCAATCAGCGCCTGGCCGCGCCCTTCCCGGCTGATGCCAATGATGTGCTGTATCAGTGGGAATCCTCGCGCGACTACAACCCGTCGGCCGGACTCGAACGCATCACCGCCACGCTCCTGGCCATCAACTCGGCCGACGATGAACGCAATCCGCCGGAGCTGGGAGTGATGGAACGGGAGCTGCGCCGCATTAAAAATGCACGACTGCTGCTGATACCGGGCAGTGACATGACGGCTGGTCACGGCACCGGATTCCAGGCGAAGTTGTGGAAAAAAGAATTGGCGACGTTGCTGGAAAATGCGCCGCGACTGGCAAAATAAGCGGGCGGCAAGTCCTGCCCGATAGCGCAATCATTGCCCCCGCCTGCAACGCAACAGGAGAACATCATGTTTGACAAGGAACGCTTTATTCAGGATTGCCAGTCCGCGCTGGCTGACGGTCAGGCAGCCATCAGGGAAGTCGTGGCAGAAGCCGTGTCTGACCGCGCAGGCATCATGGCCGAACTCGGCGAACCGGAACACGCCGGCATTGTTCCGCTGTACCGATCGGCAGACCTGACGATCATCAATTTTGTCTGGGCGCCCTACATGAGCCTGATGCCGCACAACCACCAGATGACGGCGGTGATCGGCATCTATTCCGGACGCGAAGACAATATCTTCTGGCGCCGTACCGACACCGCCATCGAAGCCGCCGGCGCCAAGTCCCTTGGTGAGGGCGAAGTGGCGACGCTCGGTCGCGACATCATTCACTCGGTCCTCAATCCGATCGGAAAAATGACGTCGGCGATCCATGTGTACGCCGGTGATTTTTTTGCGTCGCATGCACCGCGCAGCGGCTGGGACCACGAGACGCTGGTCGAAGGACCGTGGGATGTCGAGAAGGTGAAACTGATGTTCCAGGAAGCCGAGGAACGCTTCGGCGCGACGATGGAACGGCGCTGACAGAGGAGTACGGTTTTCCGTACTCCTCTGTCACACCATCAACGATCAGCAACCCGCGACGCACTTTCCTTCCGCATCAAAGTCCATCGACTTGCCGCTGACCGGCAGGTAGGTCGGTACCTTGACGGCTGCCTTGAACATCATGGTGCGTGTTCCCGGCAGCAGTTTTCCGTCTTTGGTGGCGGCTTCGTTGGCATGCGAGGCCAGCACGGCATTCGGCTGCACCAGATCGTTGATCACGTACGCCGCTTCCACCGGACCGGTTGAAAACGTGCCACCGATATTGAGCACGGCCAGTTTCGCTTTATAGAAACGCCGCACCACCATATCCTGATCGGCAATGATGCCGGTATCACCCGACAGATACACGGCCAGTCCGTTCGAGAACGTCAGCACATAACCACCCGGCGGACCGACGTAGGCAGTCAGCGCATTGTCGGTCAGTTCGTCGGCCAGATGGCCATGCAGGAATTTGGGATCGAGGCCGTTCGAATGCGCGGCCGGCACGCTGGCAATGCTCACGCCACCGATCTTGCTTTGCCCACCGAAGCGGACCAGACGCACCTGATCGGCAGTGCCGCCTGCGGCCTTGATCCGGTTGCTGAAAAAGCTGCCCATCTCGCCGCCGACAAAAAATTTGGCTTTTTTTGCCAGTACCACTTCTTCGCTGACCGACGATGGCGTGCTCTTCACCGAAAAATCCGGCGCAGCGCAGGTGCCGGCATTGGCCGCGGCCTGGTGGATGTCGCCGAGGTGGTCGCCGTGGACGTGGCTGAGCAGGACCGCGTCGATTTTGCCGAGGCGCGGATCGCTGCCGCCACGCACTGTGCGACCAGCGTCGTAAAGAATGCGCGTGCCATCCGGATCTTCAAAAATCAGCGCCCGGTCGGCGGCGCAGAATTCGCCGTCGTGGCTGCCGAGCGGCGTGATCCTGACAGTGGCTGAGTCGGCGGCGTTCGCCATCGACATGGCCAGAGTGCAGCAAGCTGCCAGTAACAGGGGGTTCACTACAGGGAGTTTTTTCATCAGGAGATCCTCAAGGATGGAAGGTGGCTGCCGCTGGATAAGCAGGCAGCGTCAGCCATTGAAGACAATATTGTCGGGAGCACAAGAGTACCTGTTCTGGCGGACATGGGTATGTGTTCGATCAGACATGGCTTTGACCGGGCGCTTGAGCGAGACATCAGGCACGCTTCGCGCAGTCGGATTTCTCAGCGCCGCTGTTCGAGTCTGACCGCGATGATTTTTTGCAAGGACCTGATTTCTCCCGATCAGGACGGTCATGGTCGAAGAATGATTCGCCAAGCCGCGCCTGAATTCGGGCTAAGATTCTGGCTCGAAAATAACGCAGCCGCGACAACGCGCTACGACCTTCATCCCCTGCCCTGAAAACCATACCATGATCGCTGCGCGCCTCACCTCCCTGCGCTGCTTCGCTGCAGCGTGCCTGCTATCGCTGTGTGTCCCCGCGAGCGCCGCAGACCCGTCGAAAACCCTGCACGTGGTGCTGCAAAACAGCGAGACCGTGCTCGATCCCGCGCAAGCCTCCGATATCAGCACGCTCAGCCTGATCGAAAACATTTTCGATGCCCCGCTGCGCTACGACTATCTGGCGCGACCGCTGACATTGCAACCGAATCTGACCACGGCAATGCCCGCCATCAGCGCCGACCGCAAGACCTATACGCTGACACTGAAGCGCGGCATCCGTTTCACGCCCGACCCCGCCTTCGGTGGCCAGCCGCGCGAGCTGGTGGCAGCTGACCTGATCTACAGCCTGCAGCGACATTACGATCCGGCGTTGAAGTCACCCTGGCTGTTTTTACTTGACGGAAAATTGGCCGGCGATACCCAACTCAAGCAGGGCAAGTTCGATCCCGACCGCGCCATCGCCGGCTTGACGGCACCGGATCGCTACACGCTGCAGATCGTCCTGAACCAGCCAGACAACAATTTCCTGTACCTGCTGGCGATGCCGGCGCTGTCGGTGGTGGCGCACGAAACCATCGCAGCGAAGTCCGCGCTTCCGGTCGGGACCGGACCGTATCGATTGACGCAATGGCAGCGCAGCAGCCGCCTGGTACTGGAGGCCAATCCGGATTTTCGCCCGACGGTATTTGGCGACAGCGGCACCGCCAATCCCGGAATTGCGCGTGCGCTGGCAGGCAAGTCACTGCCGCTGATCGGTCGTATCGACATCAAGGTGATCGAAGAACCGCAAGCGCGGGTACTCGGGTTCCTGAACCGTGATGTGGATTATCTGGAGCCGGTGCCGGCAGCGCTGGCGAAGCTGGTGCTGGAGGATGGCAAGCTCAAGCCCGAACTGATCGCGCAAGGCATCCGGCTGGCGCTGTTTCCGGAGATGGCACTGGATTATCTGTGGATGAACATGGAAGACCCGGTGCTCGGTGGCTATGCCTTGCCGCAGATTGCATTGCGCCGCGCCATCAGCCTGAGCTACCACCGCGCCGAAGATATCCGTGTGCTGTCGCAGGGGCTGGCGATTCCGGCTATGTCGCCACTGCCACCCAATGTCTTTGGCCACGACGCGGCCCCGGCCAGCGCGAGCGAATTCAATCCGGCACTGGCACGCGCCCTGCTCGACCGCTTCGGTTACCGCGACCGCAATGGCGATGGCTGGCGCGAGCAACCGGACGGCACACCGCTGATCCTGACGATGCATAGTCTGGCATCGAGCACCGGACGCCTGCGCGACGAACTGTGGGAACGCAGCCTGAAAGAGATCGGTATCCGGGTGGTCTTCAGCAGTGGCAAATTTACCGACCTGCTGAAAGCGGCGCGTCTGGGCAAGGTGCAGATGCTGGAATCGCAATGGATCGCGGACTTTCCGGATGGCGAGAATTTTTACCAGCTGCTGTACGGCCCCAACAGTGGTTCGGCGAACCGGGCGCGCTTTCGATTGCCGGCATTTGACCGGCTGTACGAACAGGCACTGCTGCTGCCGGACTCGCCGGCACGCAATGCGCTGTATCGCGAGATGAACCAGCTGGTGCAAGCGTATGCCCCGTGGGTGCTGCGCACCTATCCGCTGGCGGCCGATGTGCATCACCCGTGGCTGCAGAATTACCAGCGCCATCCGGTGATGCTGACGACATGGCGCTATCTGGATGTGGTGCCACGGCATTGAGTTGCGCTGCAATTTCGGGCGAGCGTGCTGGCGTCAGGAGAACAATATCAACAGGCAAAAAAATGCCCGCTACGAGAGCGGGCAAAATCTATATCAATTTGGGTAGACATAGAGGAGACAGGCAAACTATAAGGGTTGAGGCGGGGCAATGCTAATTTCCATTTGCAATATCAGTTATATGCTTTGCGAATGACAGCAACGATCAGGATAACGACGCGACCACCTTGCTTGAACCCTGCCACCCAGCGGCCAGCGACTGCAACAGCCAAAAAAAAGCCCGCTAAGAAAGCGGGCTGAATCTACATCAATTTGGGTAGACATAGAGGAGACGAACAAACTATAGGGGTTGCGATGAATCACCGCCAATTTTCTTTCGCCATATCTGATATGCGGACAACGCATAGTAGATCAGGCCGTTACCACCCCACGTGGACGCGCAGGCATCCACTGGCTGACGATCATTCCGGCAATCAGCAACGCCGCCCCCGCCAGACCACGCCAGGTCATGGTTTCACCCAGCCAGAAATACGCGGCGATCGCAGCACAGGCGGGCTCGAAAGCGTAAATGACCGCCGCTTCGTTGGCGCTGCTGTGGCGTTGTCCCCAGGTTTGCAATGAAATGATTGCCGCCGTGGCGAGTACCCCGAGATAGATAAAATTGACGGCGTTGTCGCGCATGGCCGCCTCCATGACGGGCCAGGCGACCGGATTGCGTGGCAGTTCCCACACCGACAACCAGAGCAGCGAACATAATGCGACCACCATGATCTGTACCGTCGTGAGCACCATCAGGCTGCTGGCCCGGCGGGTCAGCACTTCGAGCAGCTTGACGTAGACCCCGAAAAAAAATGCGCCGATCAGCGCCAGCGTATCGCCCGCGCTCCATGCGCCGCCATCCCAGCACAAGGCAAACAACCCGAGAATCGCCAGCGCGATGGCGATGACGATGCGCCGCTCGGGCGCTTTGCCGGCCAGCAGTCCCAGCATCGGCACCACCAGGACATTCAAGCCGGTCACGAAGGCGTTGCGGTTGGAACTGGTCAGCGCCAGTCCTTCGAGCTGCAACATGTAGCACAGGAACAAGGTCGCGCCGAGCAACGCGCCCAGCGCGCAATCGCGCAGGCTGGCGCGCAGCAGGAAAGGCGAGAGCAACAGGCCGGCCATCGCAAAACGGATCAGGATGATCCAGACCGCAGAAAAATGCTGCGTCAGGTCTTTCATGGCGGGGAATGTGGTGCCCCATACCAGGGTGACGATCAGCAGAGCCAGAATTCCGCGCAGGCGATGTGGGAAGAGCATGGTGGTTGGATTTTTTCAAAAAGAGGGAAGTATGCATCCGGAGATGCACTTCAGACATCAATGTCTGGCGAAAATGACCGAAGGGAATCAGCTAATGATGATCAAACATAAAATCAAACAAAGAGAATAATTTCTCAAAAGAAATTTATGATATATTTCATGGATGCAATGTTTAGTGATCTGATCAGATAGTACCGTCGTCACACAACACAGCGATCAAGTAACACCGGCAAACCTGGAGTAATCCAGCGACGCAAAGCTACAGGGGCTTCTCCGGAAGTCAGCCAGCTACCTGACAGCATCCCGCTGCCAGGCCAACCTTCAGCGCGTCCATGGGACGGCTCGAAAAAAGGCAAAGTCATGACCTCCGTTTCCCGCTCCTTCACACCACTGCATCGCATTGTCCGCGCTGTCTATTCGGCGCTCTGCCTGATGTTGTTTGCCACCGGCACCCAGGCGGCAATCTATCGCGAGGCACTGGTGCCGGCGTATTTCTATCCCAGCCCGAATAGCACGGCGTGGCACAGCCTGAACCTGCTGGCCAAACAAATGCCAACGACCGCGATCATGAATCCGAACAGCGGTCCCGGCACCCGGCTCGATCCGAACTATGTCACGGCGATTGAACGGCTGCATGTCGCTGGCGGCAAAGTGATTGCCTATGTCTCGACGTCGTACGGCAATCGCCGCCTGTCGGACGTCACGAAGGACATCAATACCTATCTGGCGTTTTACAAGGTCGATGGCTTTTTCATTGATGAGATGACCAACGATAGTAGCCGGGCCCATTTGCAGTACTACCAATCGCTGTACAACTACGTCAAAGCGCTGTCGCCGACCTACACGGTGACCGGCAATCCGGGCACCAATGTGCCGGAACAATACGCCACGTTGCCGCTGGCCGATAAATTCGTGGTGTTCGAAGACAGCCTGCAAAATTTCAAGCGGTATGTCGCACCAGCCTGGATGGCGCGCCATCCGGCCAGCCGTTTTGCCAGCATCGTCCACACCAGCCCGAGGACGCAAATGGCCGTGGTCATGAAACTCAACAGCACCCGTGGCATCGCCGGATTGTTCGTGACCTCGCTGGGCATGCCCGACCCGTACTTCAAGTTGCCGGCCAGATGGGGCGCAGACGTGTCACAGGCAGTCTCGCTGCAATAGCGTTCAGGACCCGGCGGCAGTCATTCTGAAAATACCCTGCGCGTTTCCGGTATCAAAACTCAGGTCTAGCCGCGTACCCGCCGCATCGTGAATCAGGTCGCGGCTGATGAATTCATAAAAGCTGCCCGGCACGTCGCGCTCGACCAACGTGCCGTCGGCAGCAATGAACTGCCGCGTCACGCTATCGGCCAGAAACGCGGTCTGGCGGACCCGGCCATTGGCCGACACTTCCACGCTCTGCTTCATCGGACGCCGCAATCCCTGTTGCGCCAGCGCTACCTGCGCCACATCCGCCACACGGTCGGTCACATGATTGAACATGTTGCCCTCGGTCGTGATCCACGCCATTTCAGCCGATTCAGCCCGCAGGATCTCGTAGTCGGCCAGACTCGGCGTGGCGTGCTGACGTGCAAAACAGCCACGCAACGCCGTCAGTAAGGTGATCGCATCGGTCACCGACAAGCGGTCATTACGGCCGATGTCCTGCAACAGCGCCTGCGCTTTCGGCGACAGCGGTTCCTGCGAACTCGCTACCACGCGCGTCACGGCAGCCTGGAAAGCTGCCGAAAATTTCTCCGGATGCAGTTCGCTGACGAAGAACTGCGCAATCTGTTCCGGACTGTCCTGCTGCGCATACGAGCGCCCCGTCATGCCAATGCGATCCAGCGGAAAGACGCCATTGAGGCGGTACCCGAGCGGCTCCAGTATCCGCGTGAACGCAGTCTCGCCCGGCGGCAGCGCACCGTTGTCCTGCCACAGCACCGTGCGCAAGGCGCCGTGGTCGTGGAACACCTTGCCGCCTCGCGCTGCGACTTCTTCGGTGTAGCGGCGACCGGTCGGCACCCGCAACAACAGATCGTGGAACAGCACCATGTTGAGGGCCTGGGCCATTTCCTTGCGCGAGACCTGGCCGCATTCCCAGTTCGAAAAGAGCGCCGGTATCGTCATCAGCCGATTGACCTGCGCTGCGCCATCGGCGCCGATGACCTTCTCGACCAGGTTGGCGAGATTGGTATTGTTGGTGCTCATGAAGAGTTCCTGTGTAACGGAATGACAGTCTGCGGGACCAGTGGTCTCGCAGCCGGAATGACAGTGACCGAGGCGACGGCGCGACAATTCGCGGCGGCCCCGGTCGACCAGTACTTCGCCGATGGCGGGAAAGTCGATACGCATGGTCGGTCCGCCTTACAGATCAAAACTGATGCCCTGCGCCAGCGGCAGGGAATGGCTGTAGTTGATCGTGTTGGTGGCGCGTCGCATGTAACCCTTCCAGGCATCCGAGCCGGATTCGCGACCGCCGCCGGTTTCTTTTTCACCACCGAACGCACCGCCGATTTCGGCACCACTGGGTCCGATATTGACGTTGGCGATACCGCAATCGCTGCCGACCACGCTCAGAAAGGTTTCGGCTTCGCGCAGGTCGGTCGTGAAGATGCTCGATGACAGTCCTTGCGGCACGGCGTTGTTCAGCGCAATCGCCTGCTCCAGGCTCTGGTAGCGCACCACGTATAGGATGGGCGCGAAGGTTTCGTGATGCATGATGGCCGATTGCGCCGGCAATTCGACCAGCGCGGGGTGGACGTAGTGACCGCCCTCGCCACCAGCGACTTCGGCCCGCGTGCCGCCAAACACCGCCCCGCCCTCGTCGCGTGCCTGCTGCAGCGCGGCCTGCATCGCCTCGAACGCCTGGGCATCGATCAACGGCCCGACCAGCGTGGCCGGGTCGGACGGATCGCCGATCGGCAGCGTGCCGTAACTGGCTTTCAGGCGCGGCAACAGCGCGTCGTAAATGCTGTCGTGTACGAACAGGCGGCGCAGCGTGGTGCAGCGCTGTCCGGCCGTGCCGACCGCTGAAAAAACAATGCCGCGCAGCGCCATGTCGAGGTCGGCGCTGGGCGCGACGATCATCGCGTTATTGCCGCCCAGTTCCAGGATCGTGCGTGCCAGACGTTGCGCGCAAGCGGCTGCCACCGCGCGTCCCATGCGCGTGCTGCCGGTGGCGCTGATCAGTGGCACCCGTTTGTCGGCGACCAGCGCGGCGCCGCAGCGGGCGTCGCCGATGACCAACTGGGCCAGCCCGGGGGGCGCATCGCTGCCAAAACGCGCTACGGCATTCATGAACAGGGCATGCGTGGCGATCGCGGTGAGCGGGGTTTTTTCGGACGGTTTCCAGACCACGCTGTTACCGCAGACCAGCGCCAGCGCCGCGTTCCAGGCCCACACCGCGACCGGAAAATTGAACGCCGAAATCACGCCGACCACACCCACCGGATGCCAGGTTTCCATCATCCGGTGACCGGGCCGTTCCGAGGCGATCGTCAGGCCATACAACTGACGCGACAGACCCACCGCGAAGTCGCAGATATCGATCATTTCCTGCACCTCGCCCAGCCCCTCCTGCAGGATCTTGCCGGCTTCGTGTGTCACGACCTGGCCTAGCGCCTGCTTGTGGGTGCGCAGTTCATCGCCGAACAGGCGGATCAGTTCGCCGCGACGTGGCGCCGGCACGGTGCGCCAGCGCTCGAATGCGCTCCGGGCATCGGTGATTTTTTGCGTGACCTGTTGTGGCGTATCCATGCGCAGGGTAGCGTGGACCGCGCCAGTGACCGGGGTACGGCACGGCAGGTCCTGGCCCTGATACGTCGTCATGTCGACGCCGAATCCGGCCAGCAAGTGGGGTATCGATTGCATTCATGTCTCCTGTTGTTGCACTGCCTGTGTCGGCAGCATCAAGTTGAATTCAGGTTGAACTCGGTTTGAATTCAAGCCGAATAATACTGGCCAAAGCGATTCGCAAGGAAGTCATCCAGCCGGGCCTGTTCCTGCCGCACCAATCCGTGCTGCGGCAGCTTGCCCTGCACCACCAGATCGACCATCGCGCAGATGCCGGACGCGGTGGTCAGCTGGATCGCCGAGAGCAGCTGGCCGTTGACGGTCTGGCTGTAGATTTTCTTGGCATAGGTCTGCTGTTCGAGGCGTCCTTCGCGCATGCCGACCACGCTGACGAATACCAGCACCACATCCTGTTTGGTAATCGGTATCGACGCCTCCATGACTTCCTTGAGGATGTGGCGACGCTCGGGCTGGCCCAGTTGCAGGTCGCGCACCAGCATCTTGATGATGTCGCGATGCCCCGGATAGCGCACCGTCTTGTAGTTCAGGTTCTGGACTTTTCCGGCCAGGCTGGCGCACAGCGTGCCGAGGCCACCCGAGGTGTTGAACGCTTCGTAGTCGACGCCATCGAGCGAAAAATGCTCCATCTCTTCTAGCGGCGAAGTCTCGCGCAACTGGCCATCGACGATCGCTTCACACGGATTGCAGTACTCGTTGATCAGGCCGTCGGTGCTCCAGGTCAGGTTGTATTTCAAGGCATTGCTCGGGTAGGTCGGCAGCGCGCCGACGCGCATGTTGACGTCGCGCAGGGAATCGAAACGGCGCGCCACATCATTGGCGACGATCGAAATAAAGCCGGGTGCCAGTCCGCATTGCGGCACGAACGCCGTCGCTGCGCCTTCGGCCAGTTGCTTGACGATGCGGGTGCTTTCGACGTCCTCGGTCAGATCGAAATAGTGCGAGCCAGCCTGCTTGGCCGCCGCCGCAATCAGCGGCGTCAGGAAGTACGGGCAGGCCGACAGGGTCACGTCATGTCCCTTGATCAGATTGGCTACCACCACCGGATCGGACAGGTCGGCGTCGACCGTGGTCACGTTGGCAAATCCGGCCTGCTGCACATGCGCCATGCGGGCCGGATCACGGTCGGCAACGGTCACGATGTAATCGCCGGTATGCGACAGCAGGTTGAGAATGGCATCGCCGATTTTGCCGGCGCCGAGCAGGATGAGTCTGGTGGTCATGACGAACTTTCTTGATGTTGGTGATGAAGATGGAGCGGCCGCAGCCTTGCCCGTGGAGCACTGCCGAAACACTGCGTCCGATGCCAAAAGTGTAGAGGCAAGTGATGTCAGGAAATAGCGTCCAAGCTGTCGTCACTGCGGTGTAAACTCCGACAGATCGACGACCACTTCCGACAGATTGACCAGATGACTGCGCACCTCGACGACATCGACAATAAAATTCTTGCGCTGCTGATGGATGACGCACGCATGCCGACCTCGTCGATTGCACGCCACGTATCGATTGCGCGTACCACCGCCATCGCCCGCATCAGCGCGCTGGAAAAACGCGGCATCATCGCCGGCTATGGCGTGCGGCTCAATGACGCGCTGTACCAGCCGGCGGTGCGCGCCTATGTCGGCATCTCGCTCGATCCGCGCAGCGCCGCCGGCTTCGTCAGGACGCTGCAAAAAATGCCGGAAGTCGAAACCCTCTGCGCGGTCAGTGGTTCGGTGGATTACATGCTGACGCTGCGTTGCCGCTCGACCGCCGAACTCGATCGCCTGCTCGACCAGATCGGCGCCACCGACGGCGTGCGCCAGACCTCGACCTCGATCATCCTGACCAAGCGCATCGACCGCAGCCCGCTGCAGGAATAATCGACAACACGCAACACCACCCCCACCAAGGAACGTTATGGACTTCATCGCCGAATCAAAAAAGAACCATGTCTGGCGCAAGACCGTCTGGCACACCAACCCCGACGAACATCCGCTCTCGGCAGCACATTCGGTCGAGGTGTACTGCTGCGAAGAGGTCAATGGCTATGCGGTCTGGTATGTCCGCAAGCTCAAGCGCAGTGATGGTCGCGGGCTGGACACGGTCGAGAATGGCGACTACCTGCTGCGGTTCTTTGCGAAAGACCGGCGTGACGATGCGATCGAATGGAGCGTGCTGATTGCCAACAATGCGACCGGCGAAGACGCCGTGATTGTCGGGCTGGATGCCTTGGTGGCGGGTGGGCAGAAGGTCTGACCCGACCTGCGATGCAGTTTTGCCGGTCTCCGGGACGAAAAAAAACCGGCCACGCAGGCCGGTCATTCGATCAGGCAAGCCGACTCAGAAGCGGTAACCCAGGCCCACGCCGACCATCAGCGGATCTACCTGCAACGCGCTGGCCTTGACGCCATTGACCATCAGATCGCTGCGGATCTGGACTTTTTTGATATCGAGGTTCAGCGACCAGTTCTTGTCGAGCTTGAAGTCGACGCCAGCCTGCAGCGCCAGACCGACGCTGCTGTTTTCCAGACTACCCGCGCCACCCAGCAGGTTCACGCTGGAGATGCGGGTGTAATTGACACCGGCGCCGACATACGGACTGAACTGGCTGGCCGGGGTGAAGTGGTATTGCAGCAGCAGGGTCGGTGGCAAATGCTTGAAGCTGCCGACGTTGGTGCCATCCAGATAGACATCATGCTTTTGCGGATAGGTCAGGACCAGTTCGGCCGCGATATTGGGTGTAAAGAAGTACGAGATGTCGACTTCCGGAATGGTTTTTTTGGAGACGGACAGGCGGTCCGTCGCGCCGACGCCGCCGACCTGATCCGAATTATCGGCCGGAGCCAGATTGACGACGCGCGCACGTACCAGCCACGGACTTTGCTGCTGTGCCATTGCTTGGCCGGCAAACATGCCCAATGCGCTGACTGCAAGGACTGCGACTGCTTTTTTCATGATCACTGCTTTCATCGGTAGTTGAGATATTGCAACCGAGTCTAACGATGCAATGCGGCAAAAAAAATGATGCAGATCAAAAACGTCTTACTGTCACGAATTAAGTTTATGCACACGATGTACGGCATGTTCCTGCACTGTCGGGCCGCATCAAAATCGGCGCACCGAAGCCGGGTATGATCAACCGACCGTATCTCGACATCCCCCCAACCTGTTACCGGAGACTGGCATGACCTCACGCCACATACTGCCGCGCCTGCTGCTCCTGTTCACCTTGACCCTCACCGGAGCAACCGCCATGGCAACCGAAGAACCCGTCCACACCGTCTCGTTGAAAGAAGAGGCGTTTGAAGTACGCGATTATCCGGCACTGATTGCCGCCGAAGTCACGGTCGGTGGCGAGCGTAGCGAGGCGGTCAGCGCCGGCTTCCGTTTGCTGGCCGGGTATATTTTTGGCGGCAATGTGCGCAAGCAGAGCATTGCCATGACGGCCCCGGTGGTGCAGGCAAAATCCGGCGGCGAGTCGATCGCCATGACGGCACCTGTCACGCAGGTCGCCGCCGGCAGTGGCTGGGTAATCCGGTTCATGATGCCGGCCGGTTACACCCTCGATACGCTGCCAACGCCGAATGATCCGAAAGTGCATCTGGTGACCTTGCCGCCGACGCGTTTTGCGGTGGTGCGTTTTTCCGGACTGGCAGGCGAAGACAGCATCACCGAAAAAACAGCCGAGCTGACCGCGTTCATCACCAGCCATCAATTGCATGCCATCGGCACCGCGTCGCTGGCCCGCTACGATCCGCCATGGACGCCGTGGTTCATGCGGCGCAATGAAGTGATGGTGCCGCTGGCGGTGGCTACGGCGCCGTAAACCTGGCCCGGCGGCAAAGCCCAAGATGCATGGTTACCGCAATCACTGCATCGCAGGTTGGACCGCCAAGCCAACTCTTTCAAGGTGGGTTTCGGGCGTCAAACAAAGCGTCGATTACGTTGCCGAATCGTTGGGCTGCCAAGCCCAACATGCGTCAAGCGTCCTGTCAGGTCGTTGTGCGGTCGTCGGTAGCTAAAACGGGTTGCGCTCCGTTGATGCAAGCCGGGGGCGGCCCGGCAGCCG
>NZ_BAAAZE010000012.1:248924-249228 GCF_039536745.1 Actimicrobium antarcticum | reverse complement strand
GGAAGTGCAGTAATGCATTAAGCTAACCAGTACTAATTGCCCGTAAGGCTTGTCCCTATAACCTTGACCGGTATAGACGACGAGTACCGCGTATGCATGTTGTTGTTATAAACACTGCTACCCATGTTGTACCAGTATCACACTTTACTTCTTCCAGATTGCGTTTGTTGCGGCGGCCAATTCAACGGCCTCCACAGCGAACCTCACCCTTTAGCCTGATGACCATAGCGCGTCGGTACCACCCCTTCCCATCCCGAACAGGACCGTGAAACGACGTTGCGCCGATGATAGTGCGTCAACACGT
>NZ_BAAAZE010000012.1:0-248901 GCF_039536745.1 Actimicrobium antarcticum | reverse complement strand
TTCGCTGTCGGGGCGGTTTGCGTTTACGCGGAATGAATGTCTGCCCAACGACTTCAGTGACATTGCCTGGTTCAGTTGCAAGATCAACCGCGTCTTTTTTCATTCGCGCTTTTAGCGACATCCCGCGTGGCCCTCGGTAAGTGTTGCTGTCATCTGTAGATAGCTAGGCTTCAATTTGGAGTCGCCATTCAGACATGGAAATGGCGATAGTTACCTGGCGCTCCCACCAAAACCTCCCAGACAATTTGCTGCGTAAAAAAACGGCATTCAAACCTCGAATGCCGTTTTGCACTACTGACTATGATTCCTTCCGTCTATAACACTTCGCTGGCATGATCCGCCAGTCGTGAACGCTCACCACGTGCCAGTGTTACATGGCCGCTATGCGCCCATCCCTTGAAGCGATCGACGACGTAGGTCAGCCCACTCGATCCCTCTGTCAGATAGGGTGTGTCGATTTGGGCAATATTACCAAGGCAGATAATCTTGGTTCCCGGTCCGGCGCGTGTGACCAGTGTTTTCATTTGTTTCGGTGTCAGGTTTTGCGCCTCGTCAATGATGAGAAACTTGTTGACGAAGGTACGCCCACGCATGAAGTTGAGTGACTTGATCTTGATCCGTGAGCGAATCAGGTCTTGTGTCGCGGCACGGCCCCATTCACCGCCGTCCGAGTCGGACTTGTTGAGTACCTCGAGGTTGTCATCGAAGGCGCCCATCCAGGGTGACATTTTTTCCTCTTCTGTGCCTGGCAGGAACCCGATATCCTCACCGACCGGCACAGTTACGCGGGTAACAATGATTTCGTTGTAGAGCTTGGTTTCGAGCACCTGTGCCAGGCCTGCTGCAAGCGCCAGCAAGGTTTTTCCGGTACCAGCTTGTCCCAGCAAAGTAACAAAATCACATTCCGGGTTCATCAGCAAATTCAGCGCAAAATTCTGTTCCCGGTTGCGGGCGGTGATGCCCCAGACATTGCTCTTGGTATGGGCATAGTCCCGCAAAGTCTGCAGTACCGCTGTTTTGCCGTTAATCTGACGCACTTGACCGTAGAATGCTGGTTCCCCGTTTTTGGGTTCCATGAACACGAACTGATTCATCAGCATGGACGGCACAAGTGGTCCGGTCAAACGATAGAACGTGTAGCCGGTACCGTTCTTGTTTTCTTGCCAGGATTCGATGCCTTTGCCATGCTTGTTCCAGAAATCATCCGGCAGCTGCAGAATGCCTGAATAGAGTAGGTCTGTGTCTTCCAGCACGTGATCATTGAAGTACTCCTCTGCTGGCAAGCCCATCGCGCATGCCTTGATGCGCATGTTGATGTCTTTCGATACCAGCACGATCGCGCGTCCCGGAAACTGCGCTTCCAGAGCGCGTACCACGCCAAGAATCTGGTTGTCGGCTTTGCCAACTGGCAGTCCTTCCGGCAAGCTGATGTTCTGCAGTTTGGTCTGGAAAAACAAGCGTCCCTTCGCATCCTTGTTGCCCAGTTTTGACAGCGGAATCCCGTCTTCAATACTGGCACCGTTCATATTGCCAACCAGCGCATCCAGTGAACGCGAAACCTGGCGCGCATTGCGGGCGACCTCGGACATGCCCTTCTTGTGATCGTCGAGTTCTTCCAGCGTCATCATCGGCAGATACACATCGTGTTCCTCGAAGCGGAACAGCGAGCTTGGATCATGCATCAGTACATTGGTGTCAAGAACGAACAGCTTGGTCAGCCCTCCCTTGTCAGCGACTCGGCTTGCCTGCGACTTTGGTTTAAGTGCTGCCGGTTTGGCAGGCTTGAGCTCGCGCACTTTGGCACTTGTAACAGGTGGCGCCGGCGCGCGCTGACGTAAATCCGGCAGCGATGCTGCTTTTTCAGGAGCGATCTCGGCAGGAACAACGAATGGTTTGACGATCTTGCTCTTATCCGCCTTTGGATAATCGATCGGCGACAGCAATGCTGCGGGTTTGGTCGGAAGTTTGGGCAGTGGCATCAGGACCTCGATCTGTTAGCGGTTGAGCGATGCCATGTGTCATACCATGGCGAACGGGGTCTTACAGGTAAAGCGGGCGCAAAATGCAAAAAGCCGTTTGAAGTCAGAACGAGTGTCCTGACTTCAAACGGCTTTGCGATGTAGGGTTCAGTTGGATTCAATTGTTGGGCGGGTCTAGGCTAAAGCCTTCACAAATTCTAGGACAGCATCTACGTGACCGGGAACCTTCACTCCACGCCATTCTTTCACCAATGTGCCGGACGCGTCAATGACAAATGTACTGCGCTCGACACCGCGCACGGTTTTGCCGTACATGCTTTTCATCTTCATCACATCAAACAACAGACAAACGGCTTCGTCCGGATCCGATATCAATTCGAAAGGCATGCCGAGCTTGGCCTTGAACCCTTCATGCGAGCGCAAACTGTCACGGCTTATTCCAAAAATCACGGTGTTTGCCTGCTCGAATTCAGGATACAAATCACGGAACCGCATGCTTTCGGCCGTACATCCAGGCGTGTTGTCTTTGGGGTAGAAAAAGAGGATCACTTTTTTTCCGAGATAACTCGATAAAGTGAACGGCTGCGTACCTGTAATCAGTGCTGAAAAGTCGGGAGCGATTTTGTTTAGTGCAGAGGGGCTGTCAGCCACGTCATTCTCCTGGTCGTTTCGTGTTCGCTCTTGTGCGATCTTGTGTCGTTATGCAGCCTGCAGCAGCAGGTCGCCCGAGCGGCCGGGCAGTGTGCCCCACGCGGTCGGACTGACCGGCAATGTCTGGCTTTCCAGCGCACGATGGTAGTCATTCATCCCCACCAGGTCGTAACCTTGTGCACGCCATCCGGTCAGTAACTCGTCGAAGATGGGGGCAAGTTTTTGACCTTCAAGTTCAGCATGCAAGGTATAAACGTGATCGCGCGTCGCCTTCGTCAACTCAAGGATTCTGGCGGCAATCGTTGACGTGGTGATGACATGGGCATTGATGGTTCGGCCAAGCAATTCATCCAGGGTTGGCAGTGTCGTTGGCATCTGGATACAGTCCAGAGTCCTGCCCTGAACACTTAGCCGATGCGGTCCTGCGTTCGCGTTCAACAGAGTTCCGTCGTCCGCCAGCGCTGCGCGTTCGTCGGAGGCGTAGCGTATTCCAAACGTATCCAGCTGTGCGAATGCATGCGGGTTCATTTGCCAGCCAGCGGCGCCATGCGTAGCTGGCGCTTCCCCGAATATATCCTTGAAGCGATCAAAAGAACGCTGCATCAGGCTCTGGGTCCAGGCAGCGTCCTGATTCCGCACATTGTCCTGCCAGACCACATGGTCCCAGGTATGGATACCGCATTCAAAGCCGGCATCCCGGACAGCACGCAATTCAGTCGCACACAATTTACCTATATCAGGCGCTGGCAACAATACGCCGTACATCAGGGTCTTCAATCCGTAGTGTTCGAGGACCGAGGTACGCGAGACTTTCTGAAAAAAACCCGGGCGAAACGCGCGACGCAACGCCCAGCCCGTGTGGTCCGGTCCGAGCGAAAACAGGAACGTGGCGTTGGCCTGATGCTTCTGCAGCATGCGCACCAGATTCGGCACGCCTTCGCGGGTTCCGCGCAGGGTGTCGACATCGATTTTCAGTATGAGTTTTGGCAACTTGAAACCTAGTCCATCAATGCACGGGCAGCTGCTACCTGTCCGCGATAGGCGTCGAAAATATTCCGCAGCGTATCGGCCATGGTCGTGGTCGGATTCCAGTCCAGTTCGGTACACGTGTTGGTGATTTTCGGGACGCGGTTTTGCACGTCCTGATAGCCCTTGCCGTAGTAAGCCGCCGACGTGGTTTCGATCAGTTCGACTTTTTGGGCCGATGTGGCGTACTCCGGATAGTCCGCGGCCAGCTCCAGCATCATGTGTGCAAGGTCGCGGATCGAGTAGTTGTTGACCGGGTTGCCGATGTTATAGATCTTGCCAGTCGCGATGCCATCTTTGTTGGCGATGATCTTGATCAATGCATCGATACCATCATCGATGTAGGTGAAGGCGCGCTTTTGCTGCCCGCCATCGACCAGCGAGATATTCTCGCCACGCACGATATGACCGAAGAATTGCGTCACGACGCGTGAGCTGCCTTCTTTCGGCGTGTGTATGGAGTCGAGTCCGGCACCGATCCAGTTGAAAGGGCGGAACAAAGTAAAGTTCAGGCCTTCCATGCCGTAGCCCCAGATCACGCGGTCCATCAATTGTTTGGAGCACGAGTAAATCCAGCGTGGCTTGTTGATCGGGCCGCATACCAGCTCGGATTCTTCGGGATCGAATTCGTCGTCGTGGCACATGCCATAGACTTCGGAGGTCGATGGGAAGACCAGGTGCTTGCCGTATTTCGCCGCCGAGCGAACGATCGGCAGGTTTGCTTCAAAGTCGAGTTCGAATACGCGCAACGGTTGCTTGACGTAGGTCGACGGCGTGGCGATCGCGACCAGCGGCAGAATGACGTCGCATTTCTTGACGTGGTACTCGACCCATTCCTTGTTGATCGTGATGTCGCCTTCGAAGAAATGCATGCGCGCCGTGTACTCGGGATTGTCGAGCAACTCGGTAATCCGGTCACTCATCATGTCCATGCCGTAGACATGCCAATCAGTGGTTTCGAGGATGCGCTTCGACAGGTGATGGCCGATGAAGCCGTTGACGCCGAGGATGAGGACTTTTTTCATGGGTAATTCTTTCTTTTGATGTTCTTATGTGCCTGCACTGATACCGGTTAGTGAAATCAGTTTTTCCCGTACTGGTCGAGTCGTTGCTGTAACTGCGCAGCGGTGACGGGTTCTTCACCTGTCAGTAGCGACAAAATCAGCAGCGCGCGACCGTCGCCACAAATTCCGAAAATGCGATTATCCACTACCACCAGCCCGGGTGCAAAGCGTGCATAGTCACCTTCTGCAAGACGTGCCTTGCCAATGACGTAGGTGGTGCCGTCCATCACCGTCCAGGCACCCGGGTAGGGCGGCGCCACCGCGCGATGGAGGTTATAGACGGTGTGCGCCGGCTGGGACCAGTCGATACGGCCATCCTCCGGTTTGCGGCCGCCAAAATAGCTGCCCTTGCTCAGATCATTTGGCAATCGCGGCGTGCGACCGGCGAGCATGTCCGGCAGCACATTCCATAGAGTCTGTTCAGACGCCACGACCACTTTTCCGAACACCATGAAGGCGGTATCGTCGGGCAGAATCGGGACGCTGGTTTGCGCGACGATGGCACCGGCATCGGGCTTGGCGACCATCTCGTGCAGGGTCGCACCTGTTTCCTGCTCTCCGTGTAGAACGGCCCAATTGATCGGCACACGACCGCGATACTTCGGCAGCAATGAACCATGTAAATTGAACGCGCCCGACTTTGCCAGCGCCAGCAAGGCCGGCGGCAGCATGTTGCGATAATAAAAACTGAAAATAAAATCAGGAGCAATTGCCGCGACCTGCGCGAACAGCGCCGCACTGGCCGGGTCGTCGGGAGTGATGACTGGAATATTCTTTTCTGCGCACAGTGCGGCAACCGAGTCGAACCAGATGGTTTCGGTCGGATTGTCCTGATGCGTCACAACCAGTGCGACCTCCACGCCGCGCGCCAGCAAAACCTGTATGCAGCGAACGCCGACGTTGTGATAGGCGAAGACGACAGCGCGCATGGGTCAGACCTCTACCGTGGAATCGTCGGTGACTTCGACCTGGTGATCGGTCTTGTCCTGCAACATGGCCTGGATCACGTAGCGTGGCCGGCCACGTACTTGCTGGTAAATCCGTCCGACATATTCACCCACAATCCCGATGCCGAACAGCACCACGCCAATCATGAAGAAGACGATCGCAAACAGCGTAAATACGCCTTCGACCTCCGCCCCAAGCAGAAAGCGTCGCACCAGCAATATAACAAACAGTGCCGCCGATACCAGCGACAAGCCCATACCAAAAATCGAGAAAAATTGCAGCGGTACCAGTGAAAATCCGGTGATCAGATCAAAGTTCAGCCGGATCAGGCTGTACAGCGAATATTTCGATTCGCCGGCGGAACGCTCTTCGTGCTCGACAATGATTTCAGTCGGACGGCGTGCAAACATGTAGGCAAGTGCAGGCACGAACGTGTTGACTTCGCTGCAGCGGTTGATCAGGTCGATGACGTTGCGGCCATAGGCGCGCAGCATGTTGCCCTGGTCGGTCATCTGGATATGGGTCAGTTTTTCGCGCAGCCGGTTCATTGCCCGCGATGCATAGGTACGAAATGCCGAATCCTGCCGATCCCGACGGATCGAGCCGACATAGTCGAAACCTTCCTGCATCTTGGCGACCAGTTTGCCGATTTCTTCTGGCGGATTTTGCAAGTCTGCATCGAGGGTAACCGTGATCTCGCCGCGAGTCGCATGGAATCCGGCCAGGATCGCCATGTGCTGGCCATAATTACCGTTGAACAGAACGACGCGCGTCACATCAGGGCGTGCGCGGAACTGGTCTGCCAGCATGGCGGCAGATGCGTCACGACTACCGTCGTTGACGAAAATGATTTCATAGCGATAGCCGAGCGCATCGAGTGCCGGATACAAACGGGCAAACAGCTTGGCCAGGCCAGCTTCCTCGTTATAAATGGGAATGACAACGGAAAGGAGAGGTTTCATCAGCGACCAGAATTTATTGAAGGACCGATTTTACCGCGCGGACAGCACGCTCGACGTCGGCCTCGTTCATTGCGGCAAACATCGGCAGAGACACGATACGTTGGCCGACGCGTTCTGCGATCGGGAACATGCCGTCGCCGAAGCCACGAGCGCGATACAGCGACAGCAGGTGGATGGCCGGATAGTGGTATCCAATGCCGATCTGCAAGGCCATCATTTTTTCCATGAAGACTGCACGGGTGATGCGTTCAGGCAGCACCAGCTGAAACATGTGCCAATTGGAATTTTCAAAGTCGGCTACCGGTAACTGTGCACCGGTGTTCGCTTCGAAGTCGGCGCCAAATAGTGCGAAGTAGTGCCTGGCCAGCCGCCGCCGCGTTGCAGTGATGGTATCGAGATGGGCAAACTGGCCGAGGCCGATCGTTGCAGCGATATCGGTCATGTTGAATTTGCCACCGAGGACATCAACATCGAGGCCATCGAATCCGGTGCGGGTGACACCCTGCAAACGGTATTTTTCTGCCAGCCGTGCTTCGGCAGCATCGTTGAGCACCAGGCATCCGCCTTCGGACGTGGTGATGTTCTTGTTCGCCTGGAAGCTGAACGACACGAAGTCGCCAAACGAACCAATACGACGTCCGTTCCAGCTCGATGCGATGGCCTGGGCCGCATCCTCGATCACGCGCAGGCCATACTTGCTGGCGATCGCATACAGACGATCCATGTCGACCGGCAGACCCGACAGATACACGGGGATGATCGCTCTGGTGCGTGGCGTGATTGCAGCTTCGACCTTGTCCAGATCAATGTTGCGCGTCACCGGATCGATGTCGGCAAACACCGGTGTCGCGCCCACTTCGAGGATCACGTTGGCGGTTGCCACCCAGGAAATTGGCGTGGTGATGACCTCGTCTCCGGGACCAATGCCGGCAATGCGCAAGGCAATTTCCATCGTGCAGGTGCCGGAATTAAACGTCCGTACCGGGCGACCGCCAAAGTACTCGGACAGCTGCGCTTCAAATGCTTGCACTTTCGGACCACTGGTGAGCCAGCCGGAACGCAGCACGTCGCTGACTGCAGCTATGGTGGCTTCATCGATGGTGGGTCGGGAAAACGGCAGGAACGTGGTTGTCATGGGGTCGCGATAAAAAATGGAAGAGTAGGGCCGGTGCTGAACGTCCGGCCCGCGTATCAGGAACGGGCCAGCAGGATCACGCCAACGATAATGACGCCGATGCCAAGGATGCGCTGGGTTGACACCAGCTCGCCAAGGAAGTACCACGCACCGATGGCGTTGATGATGTAGCCGAGCGACAGCATCGGATACGCAATCGTGACGTCAACACGTGACAGGCCGATGATCCAGACCAGTACCGAAATCACGTAGCACGTCAGCCCGCCCAGGATCGGTAATTGCGTGGCCAGCTTGATGCCTGTACCAAACCAGTTGTCTGCAGTCAGATGGATTGCGCCGACGGCATTGGTGCCGGCTTTGAGCAAGAGCTGGGCGACTGCATTGAGGCAAATGCCGGTCAGGATAAAACCGAAAGTGGAGAGGTTCATGGACGATTTCTTGAGTGGCAATCAGGGGTGCGGCTGGTTCGAGACGATCACCCGGCGCGGGTCACTGCCGATGACGCGCATCGGCACGCCGCGCTGTTTCAGGTCGGCGTACGTGTCAGGACGCATGATGGCAATGTCACGGACGGTGCCGGCATAGCCTTCTTTCCATTGCTTGACGAAGACCTCGACATCGGGAATCCATAGTTCTGGTTGCTGAGACAGGCCAAAGTCCATCTCATCGGCATGCCCGACCAGCGTGGTGGTGCGCTCAAGATAAAACGGCAGCGATTGTTCATAGCGGTTGACGGCAAACAGTCTGGTTTGCGGTGTCAGTTCGGCCTTGACCGCCGCCACCATGTTGTAGCCTGCGGCGTAGCGTCCCAGGCCGTCATGACCGAACATCAGGCATTGTCCGGCAAGGAAGCCGGTGACTGCTATCAGTACCAGCGATCGCGCAGTATGCCGGCGCGCCAGAATAGCCAGCACGCCGCCACAGACCGCAATGGCTGCGCCGGCCGCAGCCCATGGCATGTAGGCGAGGTACAGCGGCAGGTCGACCTCGTTCTTTGCCAGCAGTGGCATCCGGTTCAGTAACGCGAGTCCGATGATGCCGAGTACGACCAGCAGCGCCGCATTGCCGACCAGCACACGCTGCGACACCTGTCGCAAGTAGCACGCAACGAGCAAGGCCAGCGCCGGGAAGATCGGCAAGATATACGACGGTAGTTTCGAGCTGGAGATACTGAAAAAGAAGAAGATGAAGCCAGCCCAGACCAGCAGCATTTTTTCGGCCTGAAAACCAGTGCCGCGATTGCGCACGCCTTGCCACAGTCCCTGCGCCAGCACACCTAGCCATGGCACCATGCCCAGCAATAGTAGCGGTACAAAATAATAAATCGGTCCGGCGCGATGGTGGATTTTGCTCGTGAAGCGCTGGAAATGTTCGTGGATGAAAAAGAACTGCGGGAACTCCGGATTCTGCAGCGACACCAGCACGAACCACGGCGTCGTAATCGCAAAAAAGACCAGCAGCCCGAGTCCCATGTGCAGCCGTTTCCAGATCGACCAGTCACGCGCCACGAAGGTATAGACGACCAGTACTGCGCCCGGCAGCACCGCGCCGATCAAGCCTTTCGACATGACGGCCAGCGCCATGCCGGCCCAGCACACCAGCATGCCGTTGCGTCGTTCAGTCGCGCTGGCCGCATCTCGCTGGGCTACCAGCAAGCCGCACAGAGCCAGCGTCATCATGGCTGACAGACCCATGTCGAGCGTATTGATGTGGCCCAGCATGGCCCACAGCACACACGAGCCAAGCACCAGAGCGGCATCGAATCCAACCCGTTGGCCGAACACCTTGCGTCCTGTGTACGCCACCGCCGCGACGCCAATCAACCCGCACAATCCGGTCCACAGGCGCGCCTGCCATTCCCCCAGGCCGAACAATTTGAAGGTCAGCGCCGTCATCCAGATTTGCAGCGGCGGTTTTTCGAAATATTTGATCCCGTTCAGACGGGTCGTGATCCAGTCGCCGGTGCTGAACATTTCGCGCGCCATTTCGGCATAGCGACCTTCATCGGTCGGCACCAGAACGCGGGCGTCCAGACCGTACAACCAGAGCAGGCAAAAGCCGATGGCAAGCATCCAGATGAATGCACGTGATTTGGCCGTATCATGCAGGGCACTCATGTCAGGTTACTTTGCATCGAAAATCAGCGCCAGAGCGACCTTGCGGCCTTCCGCCATTAGGATATTGTAGGTGCGGCATGCGGCCTGAGTGTCCATGCATTCGACGCCGATGCGGCGCGCGGTAAGTGAGGCAGTGAGGCGAGGGTGGACAAACCGCTGGCGTGCGCCAGTGCCAAGAATGACCACGTCGGGGCCTAGCGAATCGAGATGATCGAAGTGTTCGCTGGTCAATGCCTCGAACGACGTCACCGGCCAATCGATCGGCGCCATCTCCGGCAAGACCAGCAGGCTGGTGGAGTAGTGCTTCAGGTTGATGTCGACACCGTCAGCGTCATACGACGTGACGGTCTGGTATTGCTGGGTAGTCGTGTGATGGAGTTTCATACGGCGCGGGCGGGCAGGCGGGCTGGCGGTTGGTATAGTGAGCCTGCATTGTAGCGGCACTCGCGCCTTAAGGATTGATAAAAGCCGCCGCATTCGGCAAAATAGGATTTTTCGCGGTGCAACATAGACTGCGCCATGCTGAACTTTGAAGGAATCGCTACCGTGCGTCCGATACAAAAATCCAGAAAGCTGGCAGATGTCTGCTACGACATCCGTGGTCCGGTGCTGGAAAAAGCCAAGCAGATGGAAGACGAAGGCCACAAGATCATCAAGCTCAATATCGGCAATCTTGCCGTGTTCGGTTTCGATGCGCCCGAAGAAATCGTGCAGGACATGATCCGCAACATGCAGAACGCGTCGGGCTACACCGACTCCAAAGGCCTGTTTGCGCCGCGCAAGGCGATCATGCATTACACCCAGGAAAAGAAGATCGCCGGTGTCACCATCGAGGATGTCTACCTCGGCAATGGCGCGTCCGAACTGATCGTCATGAGCATGAACGCGCTGCTCAATACCGGCGACGAGGTGTTGGTTCCGGCACCGGACTATCCGCTCTGGACCGCTGCCGTCAGTCTGTCCGGTGGCACGCCGGTGCACTATGTCTGCGACGAGCAGGCCGGCTGGTTTCCTGACATCGAGGACATCAAGCGCAAGATCAACGCCAATACCCGCGCCATCGTCGTCATCAATCCGAACAATCCGACCGGCGCGCTATATCCGGATGCGCTGCTGCTGGAGATCGTCGAACTGGCACGCCAGCACCAGCTGATCGTCTTCGCCGACGAGATTTACGACAAGGTGCTGTACGACGGCGCCACGCATACCTCGCTGGCCTCGCTGGCCGACGATGTGCTGTTCATTACCTTCAATGGCCTGTCCAAGAATTATCGCTCGTGTGGTTACCGGGCCGGCTGGATGGTCGTCTCCGGCGAAAAGAAGCACGCCCGTGATTATATCGAAGGCCTGAACATGCTGACCTCGATGCGCCTGTGTGCGAATGCCCCCGGCCAGTATGCGATCCAGACTGCGCTCGGTGGCTACCAGAGCATCAACGACCTGGTCGGTCCCGGCGGGCGGCTGCTGCGCCAGCGCGACCTGGCGCACAAGCTGCTGACCGCAATTCCTGGCGTGACGTGCGTCAAGCCGAAGTCGGCGCTGTATATGTTTCCCCGTCTGGACCCGGCGATGTATCCGATTGCCGATGACCAGGATTTTGCTTACCAGTTGCTGGCCGAGGAGCGTGTATTGATCGTACAAGGCACCGGTTTCAATTGCCCGAGCCCGGACCATTTCCGAGTCGTGTTCCTGCCCAACACCGATGACCTGACCGATGCAATGGGGCGGATCGCCCGCTTCCTTGACGGCTATCGGAAACGGCACGGTACCTCCTGAATTTTTTGAACCACAAGGCCGGCCACGGTGCCGGCTGTCACGCACAAAGCATATGAAACCCATCAAAGTAGGCCTGTTAGGCATCGGCACCGTAGGCGCCGGCACATTCAATGTTCTCAAGCGCAATGCCGAAGAAATTACCCGTCGCGCTGGTCGCAGCATCCAGATCGCTATGGTGGCCGACCTCAACGTCGAGCGTGCCCGCGAACTGACCAACGGCGAATGCGAGGTCGTCAGCGACGCCAACCTGGTTGTCACGCATCCCGATATCGATATCGTCATCGAGCTTATTGGCGGCTACGGCATCGCCAAAGACCTGGTCCTGAAAGCCATCGCCAACGGCAAGCACGTGGTCACCGCCAACAAGGCCTTGCTGGCGACGCATGGTAATGAAATCTTCAAGGCGGCGCAGGAGCAGGGCGTCATTGTCGCGTTCGAAGCGGCGGTAGCTGGCGGCATCCCTATCATCAAGGCGCTGCGTGAAGGCCTGACGGCCAATCGTATCCAGTGGATTGCCGGCATCATCAACGGTACCACCAACTTCATCCTGTCCGAGATGCGCGACAAGGGCCTCGATTTCAATACCGTGCTGCAAGAAGCGCAACGTCTGGGTTATGCCGAGGCCGATCCGACCTTCGACATCGAAGGCGTCGACGCTGCCCACAAGGCCACGCTGATGGCGTCGATCGCTTTCGGTATTCCGGTCCAGTTTGACAAGGCCCACATCGAGGGCATCACGCAATTGCAGGCCACCGATATCCGCTACGCCGAACAACTCGGCTACCGCATCAAGCTGCTCGGTATCACCAAGCGCACGCCACACGGCATCGAGCTGCGCGTCCATCCGACACTGATTCCGTCCAGACGACTCATTGCCAATGTCGAAGGCGCGATGAACGCCGTGCTGGTGCAGGGTGATGCCGTCGGTGCGACGCTGTACTACGGCAAAGGTGCCGGTGCCGAGCCGACCGCGTCGGCCGTCATCGCTGACCTGGTCGACATCACGCGTCTGTTCACCGCGGAGCCCGGTCACCGCGTCCCGCATCTGGCCTTCCAGCCGGATGCCATGGCCGATACGCCGATCCTGCCGATGTCCGAAATCACCACCAGCTATTACCTGCGCATGCATGTGGCGGACAAGCTGGGCGTGCTGGCGGCGGTCACGCGCATTCTGGCCGATTCGAATATCTCGATCGACGCGATGCTGCAAAAGGAACCGGCCGAAGGCGAGAGCCAGACCGACATCATCATGCTGACGCACCAGACGCAAGAGAAATTTGTCGACGAAGCGATTGCGCGTATCGAAGCCTTGTCCACCGTGATTGGCAAGGTCACGCGGATTCGTCTGGAAGAGCTGGAGTAAAAAAAGGCGCGCAGGCCGGGATGGCTTGCGCGCTGCGATGTACACCCGTTCATCAACGCACCGATATCCGATGGCACAAGCCCGACCACCTGCGAGCGTGCCTACCTTTCGGCAATGGCAATCGCAACCGCAGCGGCCGGCTCCCATGCAGGTAACGAATACGATAGTTTCAAGCCGCCTGATCCCACAGCGGCGGTCGACTTCATGGTTTCCGGCTTCGCTGGCTGAACCGGCACCACGGGCACCACCGGCACCACCAATTCCACCTCCGGCAAGGCCACCTTCTGCTGCGCCTGCTGATACCCCTTCCCGCGGAAATACACTACCTTCGATTTCAGTGCCAATACCAGTTCCGAACGCGACACCGTATCGCTGGTGCCGTTCTGCGTAATCCCGCGCCGCACTTCGGTCGCATCGCGATTGATGGTGATTCCGCCGAGCAGGATCATGTCGCCCGGACGGGCGCGAATGACGGTGTTGATTTCGCGGTCCGCCGTGGTCGGCAGGGTCAGGTCCGTGCCGAGCGCCGTGAACTTGTTCAGGCTGACGATTTCGGAGATCGACAACCCGATGCGGGTGTACACCGTGTTATCGCTGAAGTCACCGAACAGCGCCAGGTCGAGGCCGGTTTTCAGATCCTTGGTCTCGGTCGTCACCTGATTCACCGAGGTCGAAAAATTGGTTCCGACTTTCGACACATACGTGGTCGACTGACCCACGCGCAAACTACCCTTGGTACCCGAAATGACGGCCAGACGAGGCCGGGAGATCGCCTTGACATTGCCCTGCGTCTGCAAGAAATTGATCAGCATGTCGATCGAAAAGCGTGATGACGACAGCACCAGTCCCAGCCCCAATCCGGCAATCCCGCCGCTGACGGCATTGCCGATATTTTTGGTCGCTGTCGGTGCTGCAGTTCCGGCAGGCAGGATATTGGTGCCCGTTGTCGCTGCCACCGGATTGGCGGCCAATCCCGGCGTACCCGCCCAGGCCAGCTTGTTCCACTGAATCCCGGTATCCGAGTTGTCCTTCAGGTCAACCTGAAAAATATTCACGTCATAAATGATCAGCGAGCGCGTCTCGCGAATCTTCTGCAGATAACCTTCGATCTTGGCCAGTGATGGCCGGTTGGTGCGAAACACCAGTGACCGGTTCAGACGATCGATGTACGGATCTTTCGCGCCCAGAAATTGCAGCGTGTTGGTCAGCCCGGCCGCGTTGTCTTCCGAGAGTGCCGGCGGCAGTTCGACGACGAATTGCTGCTCCGGCTGGATGAACAGCGTGTTCTTCCTGAACTGATAAAAAAAGCCGATTGACTCCGACAGGTTGTCCAGCACCTCGGCCAGGCTGCCTTTGACATCGAACACCGAAATCGGGCCGAAGCGTTCGCTGCCCTTGCTGCCACCTTCGATATTGAGCGAAATGCCGGTGTCTTTCAGCACCAGGCGCAACGCGTCATACACGCCCGACTCGGTCAGGCTCAGGCCGCGCAGCTGGATGTTGGGAAGGCGCCCGCTGTCCACCATCGGCTTGAGCATGAAGAGTTCGTCGGCGCCAAAACCGGCATCGATATCCAGGCTGGCCTCGGTACCGGCATCGTCGATGGTGCGACTTTCCAGCGCCTTCAGTGCCGCATCTTGCGGCGTCGCCAAGGGCCGCGGAAAACTGGCGCAGCCGTTCAAGGTCAGCAATATCGCCAGCGCCAGCATTGGGCGGCGGGTGTTGCAGGAGATGCGATGCGGAACGCGCGATTTAACTTTCATGGTCCTCTTTCCGGTTTCTAACGTGCAACTGCATTGGCAACCAGGTGCTGCCTCATCCCATCCGTCAACTCATCCTGATCCAGGTCGCCTTGATCTTTTTACTGGCAGCCACCAGCCCGACCTGCGACCCCATCGTTGTCACGTCCACGCCTTTGCCGCTGATCGGCGTCACCGTGATCTTTCCGCCCATGAATGCCACCGAGGCAAATGCGCTGCTGCCATCGTCGGCAGTGGCATTGACGATATATTGCGCGTCGGCCAACGGCACGAAGATCGGCTGGAACGACCCCAGGCTGACGAATACTTCGGTCTCGCCGGTCTTCATGACGTCCGAGCGCAGGTATTTTGTATCGATGCGATCGGCCTCGAGTTTCTTGATGCGGGCGTTTTCGGCTTCCAGATTGGCGGTCTTGATATTGGTCGACTTGATGTTCTGGAACACGGCGTCGTTACCCTGGAAAGTCTTGATGTCGACCAGCAGCGTGGCGGGATCTTTCTTGACCAGGTGCTGCAAGGTCAGTTGCTGTTCCTTGATGGCCTCGACCAGCAGCGGCACCAGTTGCGAGTACTGGACACCCTTGAATCCATCGCGATCGGTACGCACGACTTCGGGTACGAATGGTTCGATTTGCTGGGCAATGAAGCCGAGCTGGCGGCCGTTCTCGAAATTCTTTTCCGGGAAGGCGGCACGATTAAATTCGTAGTGCACGCCTTGCAGATTCCTGATGGTGCCGATCGCATTGATGACGGGCGTGATATTCATCTTGAATCGGGCATCCGACGACACGGCGTAAGCCGATGTGCCGCCGGCGGTGCCGTTGACCGTCAGCTTGTAGGCACCGTTGAAGGTCTGGCCGATGGCGACGTTATCGGTCGTGCGGCCGAGCACGACAGTGTTGATGCTGGTGACCGACGCACCGGCGCCGATGGCGGTCATGCGCGCATCCAGATTCGACGAGCCAAGACCGGAAGCCGTTGCGCCGGCGCCGAGCAGCGTGATATTGCTGGCCGATACCATTTGTACTGTATCGGCAACGCTTGCACTGGCCCCGACGAACGTCGAATTACTGCCGGTGATGGAATTGGTGGCCGTGTAGCCTGCACTAGCCCCTAGTGCCGTGTTGCTCGATCCTGTAGTGTTTCTTAGCAGAGCATATGCACCGCTGGCAACGTTCGAGGTGCCAATGGTGTTTTTCTCTAACGCATAGGCGCCGGACGCCGTATTTTCGTAACCGGTGGTGTTCTGGTTCAACGCGGACATACCACTGGCGCTGTTTCTATATCCGCCGGTAACGCCGATGTTGTTGTACAAAGCATAGGAACCGATGGCGGTATTTTCATTACCTGCCGTATTGGAATTCAGTGCACCGAGCCCAACGGCGACGTTATAGCTGGTAGGCGAGCTGGAACCCGACGCCAGGGCTCCCGTGCCGATGGCTGTGCTGCTCGCCGTAATCCACATGCTGCGCACGCCCGCCACGCTGGCAGCAAGCTGCCCGGCGGCAGGGCGATAGAGGCCGGTTGTCGCATCAGCCGAAAAAGCGTAACCCGGTGCGCCAACCGTGCCGTCGCCGGTTGCCACGCTGGTGAAGGTTGCCGTTGTTCCGCTCAACGCGCCCGTGAGGGTCATGCCGGCAAAGGTCGGGGCGCTGGTGGGGGCAATGTTCTGTGGCAGCGACAGCGTGATGCTGCCGGCCCCCGGCGTCACCGTGATCTGGTTGGTCGTGCCGGTCAGGCTGGCCAGCGTGTAGCCGCTGCCATTGCCTATCAGCAGTTGGCCGTTGCTCGGTGTCGTTCCCAGTCCGGTACCGCCGCGTGCGACGGCGAGCGTGCCGCTGGCGATATTGGCTGCGTTCAGGTTGGTCATGCCGGAACCATCGCCGGTCATTGCGCTGTCGGTAAAGGCAATGGTTTTGCGGGTTGGTCCCGTGATGGTCATGAACAGGTTGGTGCCATTGAATTCCATCGCGCCGGCAACAGCCGCAGTAAGATTGGTGCCGCTATTGAATCGCAGTGGCGCCACCGTCGTGGTGCCTGCCGCCAGGTTGAGCCCGCCGCTGACAGCCTTGATGCCGCCGGTCACCTGCAACTTGTACCCGGACAAATCATCGGCAGTCGCGCCGATGACGGTGCTGTCTGCGGCACGGCCCAGTACCACTGTATTGATGCTCGTCACTGACGCGCCGGACCCGATTGCAGTCATGAACGCGTTTGTCGATGTCGCGCCGAGCGCGGCGATGGAGTTGGATCCCAGCAGCGTAATGGCGCCGGACGCTGATGTGAAGTTGTCGTTGCCCACTCCGCTATTTGCACCTATGAAAACGGAATTGCTACCAGTAACGATTTTGCTGTTGGTGTTGCCCGCGATGTATCCGTAAGCGACGTTGTTTGTTCCGGTAGTGCTGTTACTTAGCGCGCCGTAACCAGTCGCAACGTTGTTGCTGCCGAGATTATCTTGTAAGGCCTGGTAGCCGTTGGCGACATTGTTGTTGCCAGTGAGGTTTCTATATAGCGCTGTGTTACCGACAGCGACATTGAATGTGCCTGACGTGTTTTTTGCCATGGCGTCGGGACCGATGGCGACGTTGGAACTGGCCGTGCTTTTGTTAAGTGCGTTCACGCCAACTGCGACGTTGTTGTTTCCTGTCTGATTAGTTGTCAGTGTTCCGGCTCCGACCGCCGTATTGTTGGTGCCGCCATTGGTGAATTGCAGTGCCTGCGCACCGAACGCACTGTTATTTCCGGACGAGAAGACATCGTTTATCAGCGCCTGATAGCCAGCCCCGACATTGCCAGTGGTAATGACCATGGCTTGGGTGCCATCTACGCTGCCCGCTAGCCGGCTATTGCCGCCGGCATAATTGGTAAAGTACAGGCCCGTTCCCTGCTGGCCGTTGAATGAATAAGCGGGGGCGATCGCCGAGCCAAGGTTGGCGACCAGCTGTGGATTGACACTATCGACGCGGAATGCCTCGACGCCACGGGTAGACACGCGCAGCGGGATCGCGGTAGACGATGCCAGCGTGCCGATGTTCATCAGATATTGATTGCCGCTGCCACCCGTCGATGCTGCCGTTTCGCCGATCGAAAACGCAGTCGTATTGCCAACCAGCTGCCAGTTCCAGTTCTGTGCATTGACGCCGTTGGCGATCGTGTTCGCGGCGGTGGCGGCAGTCAACGATGACAGCGATACTGCGCCCGCGCTGCCGAGTGCAACCCAGGCCGAGCCGGTATCGCGATAGATGGTGTTGGTATCGGTGCCGATATAAATCCGGTTGGCGACACCGAAAGCAGGGCGTGCCGACAGCAAGCCACTGACCGTACCGCTGCCGAGCACCAGGTCGCCACCGGCCAGGCTGAGTCCGCCGGTCAATGCCTTGATGCCGCCGGTCACCTGCAACTTGTACCCGGACAAATCATCGGCAGTCGCGCCGATGACGGTGCTGTCTGCGGCACGGCCGAGCACAACAGTGTTGATGCTGGTAACCGAAGCACCAGCGCCGATGGCCGTCATGCGGACATCCTGGCCGTTCGCACCCGTAATGCCCGACGCAGTCGCGCCAGCGCCGAACAGCGTGATGTTGCTTGCCGATGCCATCTGGGCAGTATCGGCGATGGTGGCGTTGGTTCCGATGAAAGTCGAGTTGCTGCCAGTGATCGCGTTTGTGGTCGTAAGCCCTGCCTGATAGCCATTGGCGACGTTGTAACTGCCGGTGGAATTGTTTCTAAGGGCGGTATAGCCGGTCGCCACGTTGTAAGTGCCGGAGGTGTTGTTGTACATCGACTCATTCCCGAGTGCCGTGTTGTACGTGCCCCCCACGTTCAGGTTGAGCGCATCCCGGCCAACCGCAGTGTTAAAGCTTCCGGTCGTGTTGGAGTACAGCGTGCCACTGCCCAATCCGGTATTGGAGCTGCCTGTTGAAAGGCGCAAGGCGTTCGCGCCGAATGCGGCATTGTCAGCTCCACTGACATTGAGCGCCAGCGTGCGGTAGCCAACCGCCGTGTTGTTGACTCCTGTCGTAGTGGCATTCAGTGCATTCAGACCCACGGCGACGTTAAAGTTGGTGGCCGGTGCAGAATCCGACGCGAGGGCGCCCGATCCGAGACTGACGCTGCCTGCTGTAATCCACATGCTGCGGGTACCTGCTACGCTGACGCCGAACTGCCCCGCTGCCGGACGATACAGGCCGGTCGTCAAATCGAATGAAAAGGTATGACTAGGTGCGCCAGCTGTACCGCTCGCGGTTCTCAAAACGCTGGAAAGGGTCAGGTTTGTGAAGGTAGGCGAATTTACTGATCCAAGTTGTTGCGGGTTGGTGAACGTAATTGTGGCCGTAGTACCGTTACTAGCAGTGCCAAGAGTACCGTTCACGAAACTTAACGTCGTCGGCAACAACTTGCTGCCATCCGACATGAATATGTTGCCAAAAACCGGCACTGTACTGTTTCCCGTGCCACCTGAAGTGATCGGCAGTACTCCGCTCACATCGCTGGTCAGATTGACCGCAGACCAGCTCGGATTGCCCGCCGCATTGCCGTGCAAGACCGTGGTGGTAGTGCCTTGATTGGCGAAATCAGCCGATGCCAGGATGCCGCCTGCAGCGCCGGCGGCGATCCTGTTCCAGGCACCACCGGTGTCGCGGTAAATTTCATTGGTGTCGGTGCTGACATAGATCCGGTTGGCGACGCCGAATGCCGGGCGTGCAGATAGTAAACCGCTGACCGTGCCGCTGCCGAGTACCAGGTCGCCACCGGCCACCCTGAGCCCGCCGGTCAGGGCCTTGATGCCGCCGGTAACCTGCAACTGGTAACCCGACACATCATCGGCAGTCGCGCCGATGACAGTCACGTCGGAGGTGCGGCCGAGCACGACCGTGTTGGAACTCGATACCAGGGCCGCGGCGCCCAGCGCGGTGGCGTAATTAATGGTCGCCGTCGTCCCGGTCATCGCACGGTTGCCGAGGAAGGTGTTGTAGTTGCCGGCGACGTTGGCGTTGGTCGTCCCATTACCCGCATCCTGAAAACCGGCAAACCGTCCCACGGCGACATTGCCGTTACCCGTGGTGTTGGCTCGTAATGCGTTGCCGCCGAGGGCGACGTTCTCCGCACCGCTATTGTTGCTGAACAACGTCCCGTCACCCATGGCGATGTTGTCGCTGGCGGTATTGAAGAAAAGTGCCGCATTGCCGACGGCGACATTGCTGCTTCCGTTGACATTGCTGAACAAGCTGCCGCCGCCGACAGCGACGTTGCTGTTACCAGTCGTATTGAAGAGCAACGCATTCGGACCGGCGCCAACGTTGGAATTGCCCGTAGTGTTGTACAGCAGTGCCTGGCGGCCAAAGGCCGTGTTTTCATTGCCGGTGGTGTTGAACTTCAGGCTTTCAAAGCCGGTGGCGGTATTTTTGATGCCGGTGGTATTGCTGGTCAGTGCATTGAAGCCAAAGGCAGAATTTTCGATGCCGGACGTATTGGCCGTCATGGCGTTGGTACCGACTGCGGTGGCGTTAGCTGAGGTGTCATTGAGCAGGGCGCCCTGGCCGATCGAAGCGCTTCCAGTGGTGAGCCACACGCTGCGTGTGCCGGCCACGCTGGCGCCAAGCTGGCCGGTGGCCGGCAAATAAAAGCCGGTCGATGGTTGTCCCGCAAATGCATAGCCGGGTGCGGCGACAGTGCCATTGTTGGCCACCAGTTGCGGATTGACGCTGTCAACCCGGAAGGCCTCGACGCCACGCACGGAAACGCGCATCGGGACCGCCGTAGAGGCTGCCAGCGTACCGATGTTCATCAGGTACTGGGTACCACTGCCGCCCGTCGATGCCGCCGTTTCGCCGATCGAAAATGCACTCGTATTGCCGGTCAGTTGCCAGTTCCAGTTTTGTGCGTTGACACCGTTGGCGATCGTGTTGGCGGTGGTAGCTGCCGTCAGGGATGACAGCGATGCGGCTCCCGCGCTGCCGAGCGCAACCCAGGCAGAGCCGGTATCGCGATAAATGGTGTTGGTGTCGGTGCCGATATATATTCGGTTGGCGACACCGAAAGCAGGGCGTGCCGACAGCAGACCACTGACCGTGCCGCTGCCGAGTACCAAGTCGCCGCCAGCCACGCTGAGTCCGCCGGTCAATGCCTTGATGCCGCCGGTGACCTGCAACAAGCTACCGCTACCGTCATCCGTCGCAGACCCGATCAGCAGTTTGCCATCGGAAGTCAGGCGCATGCGCTCGGTATCCGGGTTGGCGGCAGCGCCAGTGTTTTTTGTACGGAACGTAATGTGATCGGTCCAGAAACCAGCATCGATAAAGCGGATCGTCGCGGCATTGCTGTTGGTTGCACCCGGATAAGTCGATGCCCCGATATCCAGGTAGCTACCGAAACCACCAACCGTCTGGATCATATTGAGCCCCGTGCCGCTGCCGGGAATCGTGGATTGGATGCCGCCGGTAACTTGCAATTTGTAGCCAGACAGATCATCGGCAGTCGCGCCAATCACGGTGGCATCAGCAGCACGACCCAGCACGATGGTATTTGGTGAGCTCACGAGCGAACCCGACCCGAGGGCGGTGGCGTAGTTCAGCTGTGTGGCACTGCCCGACATCGCGTTCGCGCCAATGAACGTATTGTTGTTGCCGGTGGTGTTGGCGTTAGCGATTGAAAAAGTAGCATCCCGATATCCGGCATTTTCGCCCAAGGCCGTATTGTTATTCCCTGATGTATTCGCATACAGCGCTGCACTCCCAAGCGCGGCATTGTTCATGCCACCCAGATTGCTAAACAATGTGGCGTCACCGATGGCGACATTATCACCGGCGGTATTAAAAAAAAGTGTCGCATCGCCGACCGCAACATTGCTTGACCCTGTGTTATTGGACAGCAGACTGCCGCCACCGACAGCAATGTTCTTGTTTCCGGAGATATTGAAGCGTTGCGAACGGGTGCCGACAGCGACGTTGCTGTTACCAGAGTTGTTGTCGTAGAGCGCTTCTCTGCCGAAGGCATTATTTTCTACCCCTAGCGTGTTTGAACGCATGGCCTGGTATCCGACCGCGGTGTTGTATTGTCCTGTCGTATTGCTAAGCAAGGCATTGCCACCGACCGCGGTGTTTTGGGCACCTGTCGTGTTCGCAGCCAGCGCACTGGCACCGATCGCGGTGGCGGTGGCCGATGTATCGTTGAGCAATGCGCCACTGCCGAACGATGCACTGCCTGCGGTGAGCCACAGGCTGCGCGTTCCTGCCACGCTGGCAGCAAGCTGGCCGGTGGCCGGCAAATAAAAGCCGGTCGATTGTTGTCCTGCAAATGCATAGCCGGGCGCAGCGACGGTGCCATTGTTAGCCACCAGTTGCGGATTGACGCTGTCCACCCGGAAGGCCTCGATGCCACGCACGGAAACGCTCAGCGGGATCGCGGTAGAGGCTGCCAGCGTACCGACGTTCATCAAATACTGGGTGCCGCTGCCGCCCGTCGATGCGGCAGTTTCGCCGATCGAAAACGCACTTGTATTGCCAGTCAGTTGCCAGTTCCAGCTCTGCGCATACGCGCCATTGCCGATCGTGTTAGCCGCTGCCGCCCCCGTCAGCGAGGACAGCGATGGCGTGATGGCGATATTGGCGGCCGCAATCAGGCGGCCCTTGGCATCGACCGTGAAGGTGGGTACCGACACGTTCGTTCCGTAGCTGCCGGGGTTCACCCCGGTGCTGGCCAGCACCAGTGCGCCCGTGGCATCGCCGGAACCATCGAACGCTACCGACCAGTTGCCGTCGCCGGTCATACCGATGTTGCGCGCGACGGCTAGCCGTGTCGCGGTATCGGCATTGCCGATGACGTTGCCGGTGATATTTCCGACCAGGTTGCCCGTGACATTGCCGGTCAGGTTGCCGGTAATGCCAGCGCTGGCAGCCAGGGTAGTGAACCCGCCAGATGATGGCGTGACGTTGCCGATCGCCGTGCCGTTGATGGTGCCGCCGGTGATGATGACGTTGTTGGCGGTATAGGTGTTGCTGGCGCTGGTCCAGTTGCTGCCGGCCGTGTTCCAGCGCCACAGCGTGTTGTCCGATTTCACCAGGCGCAGTTCGCCATCTCTGGTGCTGGTGAGCGCGCCCAGCGCAGTCATGTCCGCCACCGGGTCGCCAAAATACACGGTGCCGCCGACACCCTGGCGAATTTGCGCGGTGGAATAGCTGGCGACGAAGTCATCGTCGGTCGTCACCGCGCCGCTGGCGATTTGTGCGCAGGTGCGGTTGAACACGCCATCGAGTCCGGCCGACACGACCGCGAACGTGACCGCGCCGGTGTCGCTGGTACTGCCGGGAAGGCGGTTGGTGCTGACCGTCACGCTGCCGTTATCCCATGCGCAATAGCCGAGGTTGGCGCCGTAGCCATCGGTGATCGGCGCACCCAGGTTGAGCGGCACCAGTCCGCCACCCGCCGGGCCGGCGCCGGTCCGGAATGGTGGCGGTTCCGGGAACGGGTCGCCGTCGGTATCCACGGACGACGCAATATAGGTGGTGATGATGGTTGCTGCCTGCTTGACTGCCAGCTCTTGCGACGAGCGGCGCGACAGGTCGGCGGCGATCTTGAACGAGCCGACCAGTTCATTGGTGCGCACCGCCTGGGCTGGCAAGGCCAGCAGCAGGGTGGTGGTGATGAGCAGGCGGGGCGGCTTCATGGCGATATCCTCATGGGTGGCGGGCACGCTTGCCCGCGGTGATGGTGCATGCGCGCCGGTAACGTACTCATGGGCTCACCAGCGTGATGGTCAGCGTGTCGTTGTTACGCACGGCCTGGTCGCCAACCTTGGCAATGACGGCATCGAGCAGATTGCGGTAGAACGTCGACCCGGCGTCGAGGGCCGTGACCGCAATGCGGATGCTGGTGGCATCGTTGACATAGGTCCACGGCGTGAAGCCCGCCAGCGGCCGCGGCTTCATTGCGCTGGCGTCGCCGGACCAGATTGATAGCATCGGCTTCGGGCAAAGCAGCGAAGCGACCAGGCTATCGCCCGGCGTGGCCGGATACGACGGATGAAAACCCGTGCCGTTATTCCCATCCGGATAGACCGCCCGGCACAGCACCAGCATGTTGGCGATCAGGTCACGCTGCGCCACCATCTGGTCCTTGGTTGCATGGAAAATTTCCGCCCGGGCGTTGTTGCGTGCAGTGTTGGTCGCCACGAAGCCCAACAGTACGAACAGCGCGATTGCAAACAGCGCCGTGGCGGCGGCAAAACCGTTTGCGGGTCGGGGCGGGTGGCGGGTCATCGCAGTACTTTTCAGGCGACCCGGTAACGGGTATCGATGTACGGAAAAAACAGTTTGTCGACATCGATCACGTGACGCATCAGCCAGAACGACAGCGCCGTGCAACTGTCGCGTGTCAATGCTGGGACGAGTTCAGTGCTGTCCGAGCGGGCCAGTTGGAGGCGCGCCGTGCGGATGATGCTGCGAGCCTGTTCGTGCAATTTGCAATGGAAGGGCAGCTCGGGATAGGCGATTTCGGCCAGTTCGGCTTCTTCTTCCAGCAGCAGGGTCTCGAACTGCGTGTAGACCGTGCGCAGCCAGCGCGTCAGGTCCGGCGCATCGAGACGCTCGATCCGGTTGCCGGCGGCAGCGAGCTGCTCGAACACATTGCGGTTGCGACGGTCGAGCGCGACACTGCCGACGGCGAGGTCGGGGCTCCAGAGGGTGGGGTGGGGAACGGTTGTCATGACGGATCAATTTTCGGCGAGAGTGCTGTAGAACGCGTAGCTGTTATCGACCAACTTGATGCAACCGGTTGCCCTGCCAGTAAATGTCGGAGACAGGATGGTCGCTCCGGCCGTGGCCATCGCCGCAGCGTCGGCCAATGCGGTCTCCACCGGCACGGTAATCACGCCATACATTTGCGAGTTGACCTGCTCGCACACCTCTTTGATCAGCCCGGTCACGTAGACGATGCTATCGGCACCAGCGGTGCCTATGCCGGTGACCACGACGCTATTGTTGTAAAGCCAGAGCGAAGGGGTGGCGAATGCTTTCACCGGCGGATCTTGCTGGACGCCGTATTGCTTGATGTTGTTGAATAATCCGGTTGTCGCCGCGGTATCGAACGTCATGTTTGCAGCGATGCCGCCATCGAAAATATACCGGTTGTAGGCATCGCGGTATTCGGCACTTTGCTTGAGCAGCACCGAGCTGAACACTTTGGCACTTTCGTTCGAGAAGGCTTTTGAATTACCCCGGCTACCATAGGCCAGTGCCGCCCCGACCAGTACGATCAGCGCGATCGTGAACAGGATGATGGTGGCACCCATGCCGCGCTGGCCGGACAGGTGGTGCCGTTGAAATGATGTGGTCATGATCGTGCTCCGTTTGTCTGTTAAAGAAATGTCCGTGGAAAAACGAGTTACCGAGACTAGCTATGCAATTCGATTTTTGCTGCCGCCCTGCGTGCCTTCATGTCGTCGTTGAAGCGTTCCGCTACCAGCAAATCCTTGATTTCTCCTTCGACCTTGGTCAGTTCGGGTTTCGGATTGGCCTTGACGTCGTCGACGTACAGCACCAGCGCACCTTCGCGCACGGTGACCGGTTGCAGGCGCTGGCCTGCCTTCAGTTTCTTGACCGCGATGCCCAGCCCGTAGGGCACTTCGGCGGCCGTCAGGTAGTGCTCGCCATCCTTGCGCACCCAGGTCAGTTTTGCCATGGCGTCCTTCTCGCCGCGACCAACGCCATCGAAGACGTCCTGCGCTTCCTTGCCATCGACCGAGACAAAAAATTTCAGCTTGAAGGTGGTGAAGTCTTCGGCATTGACGCGCGTGTCGTAGAACGTCTTGACGTCCTTGTCGGTCACTGCGTTACGCACTTCCTGCGAGCGCTGGTTGATGAAGACGCTGGCCAGTACCTCATTGCGCGCACTCTGCAACGCGGTCTTTGCGGCCTGGCGGTACATCTTGTCGGCGCTGTTTGCGGCGACCACCTTGTTGATGGCGCGGTCGACCGCGACGGCCTTATCGAGTCCGGCATTGAGGAAGGGCAGCAATTCGGCTTCGGCAATTTCGGCTCCATCGACGACGGCGACAATGCGGTTGCTGCCCTGCTTGACAGTGTTCATGTCGTTGCGTGATTCTTTGGCGGCGGCCGAGCGCAGGATATCGAGACCGAAGTAGGCGCCACCAGCCAGAACCATGATGCCGACAACGATGCTGCTGATCAAAGGCTTGCTGTAACCGGACGACTTGTTCATGGTTTTTCCTTCAAAATGTTTGGACAGATGTGAGTGACTCATCGAGCGCTCAGCCCGCTGAATGAAATCGCCTGTGTGTAGCCCGTGATGTCCGCGCTGGCGGCGACGCCGCCATCGCATTTGGCGAGGCAAATCCTGCTGGCATTCCAGGCCACGCCCTGACGAAACGACTGCAGTGTGGCCAGTGCGTACATGAACTCCGGCAACAGGGCTGCGTCCTTGATGCTGATCTGTACCGAACTGCGATTGACTGGTAACGAGATGGTGACTGCCGCATTGTTCTTTGCCATGACGTTTGCAACACTCTGGTAATCGGCAGGGCCGAGCGGTTTCTTGTCCAGTAGCGGGGCGATTTTGTTGGCTTCCGAACTTTTGATATCACGCGTGACGGCTGTAATGAAGGCCGCGCTCTGGTTGGCGGCAAGTATGCTCAGCACTACTGCAGCAACGAACATCAACGGCGCAATTAGCGTGAAATTCTGGTACGCCGCCGCCATGAACGGCGCGACATGGTGGGCCGGTTTGCCGAACGCATGGGCGCGCGGAGCTTGCCGCTGATTGGTGCCGGCAACGTCAGCCGGTGCGAGGGAGGCGAATGGATTTTTCATGATCAGCGGAGTGCCTTGGCGGGAGTGTTGTTCTTCAGGGGGCGCGCAACCGGTGTGGTGCCTGCCAGCGGCGTACCCATCGAAAGGCGGATCAGGTTTTCATCGCCAGTCTGGTCGGCTTCGACCTTTGCCCCGAGCGCATCGACATAATCTTTGGTAATCCAGGCGGGCATCATCAGGATGAATTTTTCATCGCCGCTTTTCATGTCGTATTCATCGATCCAGCCGCCTGCGCGCACCACCAGCGCAGAGACTTTTTGCACGCGCGCCAATTGCTGTGAAAGCGGCGAAACAAAATCGATCCGCGTCACGGCATCGCTGACGGCATTCATGTGGGCCTGGCTCGATTTGTCGGCCGAGGCATTCTGAACCGACACACCGATTGCCGCCGCGATGTAGAGCAGCAGCGCAATGCCCGATACCATCAGCGAATATTTCGTCGTCGCCAGCGAGATATTGTCGGCAATCCGGCGATACGCGCCGGAGATCGATTCCATCGCCCACGGCTCGTCGTTCTCTACCGCATGGATGGCAACGTCCGACTGTTCGGCAAGCCAGCTGGCCATCACGTCGGGTGTGTTGGCGATCAACCGGATATGGTCGCGCGATTTTTCGATGGCCACAGCGAGCGTGACATCCTGCAAAAAATAAATACCGTCGCCGCGATGCTGCGGGTGGCCGGGCAGGGCAGCGGCCAGTGGCGTGTTGAATGAAGGAATCGAGGTGAAGGCACTCGATGGCGCGGCAAGGTAATACACGGTCTTGTTCTCACGATCAACCGCCACCAGCAAATGCATGCGTGCAGTGTCCAGCACATCCTGCGCAACCATGAAGATGCTTTTGTCGATATCGTCACTGTGCAGCGGAATCGCGCCAGCGATCATGCCGGAGTAGGCGCTCTCGAAGTTGACGGGACTAAGATTGAGCATGGCTGTCTGGTAGTCCTATAAAGAGGTCATCGAGGCCAGGCTGCCCTCGCTCTGAAGCAGGGCGACGAACAGTGCGATCAGCACTGCCGCCAGCGAAAACGCCAGGGTGGCAAAAAAGGAAAAGACCTGGAATTTTTTGGCGGCGCGCTGTGCCAGTACTTCGCGTCGCTCGGCAATGACTTCGAAGGCGCGCGCCAGCTGATGGCGATCGGCATGCGAACGAATCAGGGTCCGTTCCGAGTTTTCAAGCGGGACCTGCGCCAGTGCATGAGCCACGTCCTCACCGTCTTCGATGCGCTTGACGGCGTTGCGCCAGAAGTTCAGCACCCGGGGCACCTGTGAGGCTTTTTCGGCGATCGCAAACGTCGCCATCAGGTCGACGCCACCCCGGATCAGCGACACCGCCACCTTGGTGCTGTTGGCCATGCCGCCATGCAGGACGATGTCCTTGAGTTGCGGGATACGCTGTATCACATCATCTATTTTCTGGCGGTAGTCGCGGCTGCCATTGAGATAGGCAAACAGGCAGGCAGCGGCAAACGCCATCAGTGCCAGCGACACCACCAGCATCAGGTCATTGGCAAAGTAGGCAATCGCGATGCCGCGCTTGATGCCTTCTATTTTTGCGGGCGTGGCATTGTCGGCCATTTCCTTTTCGATGGCCGGTAGCACGGCCATCCGGTTGCCGATCAGTGACAGGACCGAGAACGCTACTTCGACGGTCGTGAATATGGCTGTCGCCATCAGGATTTTCAGGGTGCCAGCTCTGGCCTTGTAGTAGTCGATGGCCGTGTTGATTGCCTTGGACAACGTGCCGGCTTTTTCGCCAGCCTCCAGTATGGCCAATGTGGTCTGGTCGAAAAATGCCAGCGCATCCATCGCCTCCAGAAAGCTGCCACCACCATCGAGGATCAGATTGGCGAAATTCAGGCGCTGGCGCAACGGACCGTTTTCGGCTTCGATAACCAGCTTCAGCGCCTGCCCGGCACTCAGTCCGGCCTGCGTATTGAAGTAGATCGCCAGCAGAAATTGCTGTTTATAGTCGCGCGACACCGGATTCAGGAACGCCAGTGTCGGCTTGATGACGCGGATATCGACCGGAATGCCGCCGTTCTGCCGTACCTCGTGCACCACCTGTTCGGTGGTGACCGCGACGACGATGCTGCGGTGCCGAAAGTACTTGCGGGCACTGCGGTCGCGCACGGCCTCTGCATCGGCAGCAAAGGGCAGCAGATAGGTGACCGAGAAATTTTTCAGGCCGTCCATGTCAGAAGCCCGCCCGGATGGCCTGGGTGACGGTTTCCGCATCGACGACATGGCATTCGAGCAGCCGCGCCATGACTGCGTGTTTGTCGATATGCGTGACGCCGTCCATCTTGAGCACGGCCTGGAAATGATGGATCGATTCGAACAGCAGGCGCGTTATGCCGTCGCGCAACTGCGTACTGGTCGGGATGATGACGGTCTCGTGGATGGCGACACGACCACGATAGCCGGTCTGGTTACAGGCAGGACACCCGCGACGGCGCAGGAACTGCGCATGGCCATGGAAGGTCATTGCATGTGCAGTGTGCAGTTCGGCAGCCGACTCGGTATCGACCTCGCTGGCACAGGCGCAGAGTTTTGGAATCAAGCCCTGATTGACCACCACGCTGAGCTGGTTGGCGAGTACGTACAAGGCTTCCTGCTTGGTCGCAACGTCGCAAAACGAGAGCACGCGTTCGAAGGTTTGCGCAACGTTTTTGGCATGCACGGTGGCCAGCACCAGATGACCGGATTCGGCAAATTTCAGCGCGGCGCGCATGGTGTCGTTGTCGCGGATTTCACCGAGGATCAGGACATCCGGGTCCTGGCGCAGTACCGATCGTTCGAGATCGGCGGATTTTTCGTTGAGCAGCTGGTTGAGCTGAATCTGGCGGGCAAACGGCAGGATGTATTCCACCGGTTCTTCGACCGTAATCACATTGATGCGGTCACGACTGAAGTTCTGCGCCAGTGCGTACAGCGTCGTCGTTTTGCCTGAACCGGTAGGCCCCGAAATAAGCACCAGTCCGCCGGTTTTGCCGCGCACGTTGGCCAGTTGCCGGAACAGCTCATGCATTTGCAGCTGAAACGGGAACAACGCATCAAGACCGATCATCGAGGCCGGATCAAGCACGCGGATGGCGATGGTTTCGCCACCGGCGATCGGTTGAGTGGCGACCCGAAATTCGACCCCGGCGCCGGCATTGATTAGCGAGAGCCGGCCATCCTGCGCCCGCCTGGTATCCGATGCATCCATGCCGGACTCATTCTTGATCCGCGAAAACAGCGCCGCCATGATGCGTTCGGGAACCAGGTGGGTCGGCTTTAACACACCATCGATGCGATAGCTGATCCAGGCATTCGGATCGCGCAGCTTGTCCAGGTGGATATCGGAGGCGCGCAACACGATGGCTTCACCCAGCAGCGCATTGAGGGCTTGCTTCAACAGCAATCCATTGATCTCTTCGTTGCGCAGGCGTAGCGCAATCGATTCAAAGGTATGTTCTTCACGATAGATGCCGGCCAGCGAGCGAAGAATGTCGCCAATGTCGGTCGGCATGACACGCAGGGCCGTGACGCTGACTTCACAGGCGCTGATCAGGATAGCTTTGGTGGCGGCGGTCATGACTCGGGCGGCTTTGAGAATCAGAATGCCACCCTCGACATCAATCGGAAAAACGCTGTACTGCTTACACAATGACAATGGCAGCAGGCGCCGAAACAGGATCGAATCGCGCTCGCTGTCCAGCCGTTTTACGGCGAAGCCAATTTGCTCCTGGCTGGCGAATTTATTACGCGCAATGACTTCCGCCAGCAGTGCCGGCTGGCCGCTGTCGCGTGACGACTTTTGCTGACGCAGGCAAACATCGAGTTGCTGCGGCGTGATGACGCCGGTTGTCACCAGGTATTTGCCGATTTGTCCTTGCAGGCTGTTGTCCGGAGTGATGAGCGTATTCATGGCGGTCCCTGTGCTTATTGCGGTGGCAACGCTGGCGGATTCAGGGGAGGCACATTGGTGCTGTCGGTTTGTGGCGCTGATGCGCTGCGTGTTTTGGTTTCGACGGAAATGCTGCGTTTGTAGGCCGGGTCGGGCCGCTCCAGAACGATGGCGGGCTGTGCCGGGCTGCCGGAGGTTTCCAGTTCGCCAACGAAAATAATCGCGCGGCGTTGGGTGTTTTCCTGAACCCGATAGATAACGACCTGTCGGTTGCTGATACGTGCCAGCAGGCTGCCAACGTTGCCGGTTGCCTCGAATGACTCGCCATCCCTGAGCATCAGTGCCTCATTGCGGGCGGTTGGCTGGCTCTGCGACGATATCGCGCCGAATGGCACGGGCGCCATGCTGCTGCCCACAGGTTGTAGTCCGGCAGCAGCCGGATTGAGGCCGATGCGCTGTGCCTGCGAGCGTCGCAGCACGGCCTCTTTGCCGCTGATGGCCGATACGTAAAAGGTAGCGAAGCGTTCTTTCAATTCGTTGAGTTCCCGGGCAGCGGCGTCATCGGCATACTGCGGACCGCCGGGATTACCGGATATGGGCGGATAAGCAGCTGTTGCGCCGGGATTGGTCGTGCCACGTTGCGCGTTGGCGCCCGGCAGCTGAGGAATGTCGGACGGCACCGGATTGCTGATGCTGCGCGGACGTATCAGCGGATTGGGTATCTGCATTTGTGCCGCAGCCGGCACGCTCAATGACGCCAGCATTGCAGTGCTAGCTATCCAGCGGGCGGTCATGGGGCGAGTATGCATCGTCTAGCCTTGAATAAATGGGACGTCTATGTGGTCATGTTGAACAAAACGAATCTAAAGTACCGATTTAATAATAACCAATAGTAAGTATTCTTGTGGGAATTATTTTGAGTTTTGTTGTTTGGCAACTATGCGTTCCGTCGCGCGAGATACTTTTGTTGAACACCGTGAAAACTCCCGTCCTACGGTGAGATCGCGGTGATTTCGCGGCAAGGACCAGAATGACTGTCGCGGAGGGCGGGTGGCTTGCCGGATGCGACAAGCCGGATTGGTGTCGACACTGACGAATAATGGCAACTTTGCCGAACCCGTCTCGTGGACCACCACCACCGGGACGGAAAACAGGCGCAAAATTGGTGCCCGGCGCAGAGGCCAGCTTGACAACTTCAGGTATCCACACTTACCCTTGGACCAATTCCGGATGGCCCTGCTCGTACCTGCTTTTGCGCTCTGGCCCGCTTCCATCGCTCACTGTTTCGCCTGACTTTCAAAGACTCCTGTGCCTCCTTTATCAATGATTGCAATTTTTTCTGACAAGCCTGTCGGGAATCTCCAAACCAGCTGCGCGGCGACGCGCATTCCGGCCGTGAAGGCAGCTACGGCATGACCGATCTTCAGACCAGCCTGATCGCCATTGGCGGTGCCATCGTTGCAGGCGTCATCGGCTACAACAAATGGCAGGAGTACAAGGCCAAAAAAAGTGTCGAACGGGCTTTTTCATCGACCAGTGACGATGTCCTGATGACACCCTCCAGCCGCAGTGACACGCCGGCACCAGCGCGCCAGGAACCCGGCTTTTTTGCTGCCGAGCCGGATGTGGCCAGTACTCCTGACGGCATCGTCACCAGCGACGACGCGCCACTTCCGGAAGGCGCTGCGGCATCCGCCGAAACGGTGGCCACTGCGCGCCCGATGGTGCGCAATTTGCCAGTCGATGATCTGGTCGACTGCCTGATTCCACTCACACTGGAAAACCCGCTGCGGGGCGACAAGATACTCGGCCCGATCCACAATCTGCGCCATGTCGGCAGCAAGGCCGTGCATTACATCGGCCTGCGCGAGGGTGGCGACTGGGAGGCAATTACCCATGCCAATGTGTATACCGCGTTGCAAGCGGGGGTACAGCTTGCCAACCGCGCGACGGCTCTCAATGAAATCGAATACTCCGAACTGATCATGTCCCTGCGCGCCGTGGCCGACGAGCTTGGTGCCGAACCCGATGTGCCGGACATGACCCATGTGATGCAGAGCGCGCGCGCACTGCACCAGTTCATCTCCGAATTCGATGCGCAACTGAGCGTCAACATCCAGTCCAATGGTGCACCGTGGGCCATCAATACCTTGCTCACCGCGCTGGAAAAACAGGGATTTGACCTGCGTCCGGAAGGTCGTCTGGTGATGTCTGACGGTGAGGGCGGCGTGTTGTTTTCGCTCTCGACCAACGTCACGCTGGCTGCGGACACGACCTCGCGTCTGACGCTGCTGCTGGATGTGCCGCGCGTGGCGCCGGGACACAATGCCTTCGGCGCACTGGTCGCCTGTGCCCGTTCTCTGGCGCTGCGCATGGACGGTACCGTCGTTGATGATGGCAACCAGCCACTATCGGATCAGGCACTCAGTGAAATCGCCAGCCAGGTAGACGATTTTTACGCCAACATGGAGTCGGCCGACATTCCGGCAGGATCAATGCGGGCCTTGCGCCTGTTCAGCTGACCATGGCGACAGTGTCATCGGCGGAATTCGCCGTGCGTGTCGCTGCGCTGCGTGACTTGCTGGATCGCCACGCCCACGCCTACTACGTGCTCGATAGCCCGACCATTCCCGATGTCGATTACGACGCGCTTTTTCGCGAACTGGAAGCGCTTGAATCCGCCCACCCGGAGCTGATCTCGCTGCAATCGCCGACGCAGCGGGTCGGCGCTGCACCGCTACCGGAGTTTGCCCAGGTGCGGCATTCGGTACCGATGCTCTCGCTCGGGAATGGCTTCGCCGATGAGGACATCCTTGCGTTTGATCGCCGTGTTCGGGACGGCCTGCAGGCAACTGAAGAAGTGGCCTACGCCGCCGAATTGAAGTTCGACGGCCTCGCAATCAACCTGCGCTACGAGGCAGGCGTGCTGGTCGAAGCGGCCACCCGTGGCGATGGCGCCACCGGCGAAAACGTCACCGCCAATGTCCGTACCATCCGCGGGATTCCGTTGCGGTTGCAGACCGAACATCCTCCGGCGGTCATCGATGTGCGTGGCGAGGTATTGCTGTTCAAAGCGGATTTTGCCAGCTTGAATGTACGCCAACGCACCGCCGGCCTGAAGGAATTCGCCAACCCGCGCAATGCCGCGGCAGGCAGCTTGCGCCAGCTTGATTCCCGCATTACCGCAAGTCGCGCCTTGCGATTTTTTGCGTACGGCGTCGGTGCCCTGGACGGCATGCCGATGCCGGCCTCGCATACCGCGTTGCTAGATTGGTATCGCCAACTCGGTATCCCGGTCTGTCAGGAGCGCCGGGTCGTCAGCGGCGCGCAGGGCTTGCTGGCGTTCTATCGCGACATTGGCGCGCGCCGCGCCGCCTTGCCGTATGAAATCGACGGCGTGGTCTACAAGGTCGACGCGGTGGCCGAACAGCAGCAACTCGGTTTCGTCTCGCGCGCACCGCGCTTTGCGCTGGCGCATAAATTCCCGGCCGAGGAGGCCAGTACCGTGGTGCAGGACATCACCGTCCAGGTCGGTCGTACCGGTGCCATCACGCCGGTGGCGCGGCTGGCGCCGGTCTCGGTGGGCGGCGTCACCGTCACCAATGCCACGCTGCACAACGAGGATGAAGTGCGCCGCAAGGATATCCGGATTGGTGATACGGCGATCGTGCGGCGTGCCGGTGACGTGATTCCGGAGGTGGTGTCGTTCATCGCCGAATTGCGTCCGGTCGATGCGCGCGAATTCGTGATGCCGACGGCGTGCCCGGTGTGCGGATCGCCGATTGTCCGGCTTGACGAGGAAGCCATTGCGCGATGTTCGGGCGGCTGGCTGACATGCGCCGCGCAACGCAAGGGTGGCCTGCAGCATTTTGTCTCGCGTCGCGCGATGGATATCGAAGGACTGGGCGAACAACTGATCGAGCAACTGGTGGATCGCGAAGTCATCCGTACCCCCGCCGACCTGTACAAGCTGGGACTGGTCGGCTTGGCAGAGCTGGAGCGCATGGCCGACAAATCGGCGCGCAACGTGATTGCCGCGCTGGAAAAATCCAAGGCCACCACGCTCGCCCGTTTTATCTATGCGCTTGGCATCCGGCATGTCGGTGAAGCCACTGCGAAAGCGCTTGCCGCCCACTTCGGCCAGCTCGACGCCGCCATCGCAGCGACCGAAGCCCAATTGCTGGAGGTGGCCGATGTCGGCCCGGTGGTCGCGCAGTCGATCCTGGCTTTTTTCGGCGACCCGCTCAATCGCGAACTGATCGACCAGTTGCGTGCCGCCGGGTTGCACTGGAAAGAAGGCAGCCCACAGCAGGTCCGGGCCTTGCCACAAAGCGGCAAGACTTTCGTGCTTACCGGAACATTGCCCACGCTCGGCCGTGATGACGCCGCGGCATTGATCGAGGCAGTTGGTGGCAAGGTCGCCAGCTCGGTCTCCAAAAAAACCAGCTATGTCGTCGCCGGTGCCGAGGCCGGCAGCAAGCTCGTCAAAGCCACCGAACTCGGTCTGGTCATCCTCGATGAAGCCGGCTTACTGCAACTTTTGAAAGGACAAGTCGATGCGACAAATTAAGAAAGCCGTGTTTCCGGTGGCCGGTCTCGGGAGCCGCTTTTTACCGGCCACGAAAGCACAACCGAAAGAGATGCTGCCGATCGTCGACAAGCCCTTGATCCAGTACGCCGTCGAAGAAGCCGTCGCTGCCGGCATCACTGAATTGATCTTCATTACCGGCCGTAACAAGCGTGCCATCGAAGACCATTTCGACAAGGCGTATGAACTCGAAGCCGAACTCGAAGCCGCCGGCAAGACGCAGTTGCTGGAGTTTGTCCAGAACGTGATTCCGAAACACGTGAGCTGCATTTACATCCGCCAGTCCGCGCCGCTGGGGCTCGGTCATGCGGTGTTGTGCGCACGTCCGGTCGTGGGGCTGGAGCCATTCGCGGTATTGCTGGCGGATGACTTCATGGATGTGCCGGATGGCACGGCACCGGTGCTGGCGCAGATGACGGATATTTTTTCGCGCCAGGGGTCGAGCATTCTTGCCGTGCAGGACGTGCCGCGTGCCGAAACCCGGCAGTACGGCATCGTCAGTGTGTCGCCGTATGCCAGATCGCTGGAACAGGTGAATGCAATCGTCGAGAAGCCCACCCCGGACAGCGCGCCATCGACGCTGGCAGTGGTAGGGCGGTATGTGCTGACGAACGGGATTTTTGATTATCTGGAAAATCTCGGGCAGGGCGCTGGTGGCGAAATCCAGCTCACCGATGGCATCTCGGCCATGATCGAATCGGAACGCGTGCTGGCGTATCGCTATAACGGCCAGCGTTACGATTGCGGGTCCAAGCTCGGCTACCTGAAAGCCTCGATGGCGATGGGACTGAAACATCCCGAAACCGGGGTGGCCTTTGCTGCTTATTTGAAGACATTGCTGGAGACGCAACGATGACTGTCCGAGAGATATTGAAAATGGGCGACCCGCGTTTGTTGCGGCAAGCCGAACCGGTGACCGAATTCGACACCCCCGCGATGCGTGAGCTAATTGCCGACATGTTCGACACGATGCATGCGGCCAATGGTGCTGGTCTGGCCGCGCCACAGATCGGCGTGAACCTGCAAGTGGTGATCTACGGTTTCAAGCAGAACGTGCGTTACCCGGAGGCGCCGGAAGTGCCTGAAACCGTGTTGATCAATCCGGTACTGACACCGCTGTCGGACGACACCGCAGAAAGCTGGGAAGGCTGTCTGTCGGTGCCGGGACTGCGCGGTGTGGTGGCGCGCTGGACGCAATTGCATTACGAAGGAGTCGATCAGTTTGGCGGCGTGATCAGCCGCGATGTCGACGGTTTTCATGCGCGCGTGGTGCAGCATGAATGTGACCATCTGGATGGGATTCTTTACCCGATGCGGGTGACGGATTTCAGTCGGTTCGGCTATACCAGCGTGCTGTTTCCGGAGCTGGACGGCGACGAAGACGACTGACCCGGCCGTTCACGCTGGCACTCTGGCCATGCGTGAACATCCTGTCTTCATTGACTTCAAAACACTTCATCCGCGCCCAGATAGCGCCATTCGCCGACCGGTAAATCGCCCAGCTTGACATTGCCTATCCGTACCCGTTTCAAGCCCAGCACTTTCAGACCCACCATGTCGCACATGCGACGGATCTGGCGCTTCTTGCCTTCGCGCAGGATAAAGCTCAGCTGATCGTCGTTCTGCCAGCGCACCTTGGCGGGCAATAATTCCTTGCCATCCATGGTCAGGCCATGTTGCAGGCGCTTTAGCTGATTGTCGGGCAGGCGTCCGGGACGGTCGTACTGCACGCGCACCAGATACTCTTTTTCCACGTCGGTGGTTTCGCCGATGAGCTGCTTGGCCACGCGGCCATCCTGCGTGAGTACCAGCAAGCCGATCGAATCGATGTCGAGTCGCCCGGCTGGCACCAGGCTGCGCAGCTGGGTCGGATGAAACTGTAGCGGTGCACCATCTTCGCTCCAGCGGTTTTCGGCTTTCACCAGCGTTACCGCCGGCTGATACCCGTCCTCGGCCTGGCCGCTGACATAGCCCATCGGCTTGTTGATCAGGACCGTGACCAGCTTGGATTGTTGCGCGGCTGCCTGGCGTTCGATGGTGACGGTCTGGCTGGGCAAGACCTTGCTGCCAAGTTCGGAAATGACCTGGCCATCGACTCTGACCCAGCCTTTGGCGATCCATTCATCAGCTTCACGGCGGGAGCACAGACCCAGTTCGGACATGCGTTTGGAAAGGCGGAGAGGTTCGGTCATCGTAGTGTGTCAAAAAATGGGTGGGATCAAACGCGCAGGGCGTCGAGCAAATCGGTTTCCAGCTGAATCTGGCTGCGCGCATTATTGAGCGTCGGGCCGTCCACCAGGAAAACGTCTTCGACTCGCTCACCGAGCGTCATGATCTTGGCGGTATGCAGGCTGACCCGGTAGCGGGCCAGCACGCTGGCGATGGAATACAGCAAGCCGTTACGGTCGTTGGCCGAAATCGTCAGCAGATAATACTGGCCGCGTTCGTCAGGGCGCAAGTCGACTGCCGGTGTTATCGGGAACGTGCGCGAGAGGCGCGATAAACGCCCCCGGGTAGGCGCTTGCAACGGTTCCGCACTGGTCAGAAACTGCGTCAGTTCGTGCTCGATCAGACTGATGATATCGCGGTAGTTATTGGCAAAATTGGGCTCGGTCACGAGGAACGTATCCAGAGCATAACCGTGCCGCGTGGTGTGAATTTTTGCATCCAGAATGCTGAAGTTCTTCTGGTCGAAATAACTGCAGGTCCGTGCGAACAGGTCCGGCTGATCTTTCAGGTAGACGGTGACCTGCAGGCCTTCGCCGATCGTGGCCAGGCGACATTTGACGACGGGCACCGGGCTATCGAACTTACCGTACAACGCGCGGGTTTGCCAGGCAATATCCGAGGCATCGTGACGCAGGAAGTAGGCGACATCCAGATGGTTCCACAGCTGTTCATGGGCATCGGCAGGAAGGCCGTACAGGCGCAATGTCGCCAGTGCCGCCTGCTGGCGATTTTTCAGTTCCCGATCGGCCGAGGGGGCCTCGCCACCAAGCACGCGCAAGGTAATCCGGTACAGATCCTCCAGCAATTTGCCCTTCCACGCATTCCAGACCTTGGGGCTGGTGCCGCGTATGTCAGACACCGTCAACAGATACAGTGCGGTCAGATGCCGCTCATCCTTGACCAAAGCTGCAAAAGTCTGGATCACCGCAGGATCGGACAGATCCTGCTTCTGGGCCGTCTGCGACATGGTCAGGTGATGCTCGACCAGAAACACGATCAGTTCGGTGTCTTCTTTCGATAGTCCGTGATCGCGACAGAATTTCTCGGCATCGGCCATGCCCAGTTTGGAGTGATCACCGCCGCGGCCCTTGGCGATATCGTGGAACAGGGCCGCGATGTAGAGCAGCCACGGACGTGAAAAATTGGCGATCAGCTGGCTGCAAAACGGATATTCGTGCGAGTGCTCCGGCATCGTGAAGCGGCGTACATTGCGCACCACCATCAGGATGTGCTGATCGACCGTGTACACATGAAACAGGTCGTGCTGCATCTGGCCGACGATACGCCGGAAATTCGGCAGGTAGCGGCCCAGGATGCTGGTCTGGTTCATGTTGCGCAGGGCATGCGTGATGCCCTGCGGCGAACGCAAAATGTCGAGGAACAGCGCCTTGTTGACCGGGTCGCGGCGGAATGCCGCATCGATCTTGAGGCGGGCGTGCCACAGTGCGCGCATGGTGCGTGCGGTCATCCCTTGCAACAGACTGTTTTCGGCCAGCAGCAGGAAGACTTCCAGCATCGATGATGGGGTCGTCAGGAAGGTATCTTCGCGGGCAATATCGATAAATCCGTTGATCTCATTGAAGCGCGGATTGATCGGCACCGGCACGGAAGGCATCGGCAACAATTGCGCACCGATATTTTGCAGCAGGATGGCGTTGAGCTGGGTGACCGCCTTGGCTGCCCAGTAATATCGCTGCATCAGGTACTCGCTAGCGCGACGGGTTTCGGTAGTGCTGAATCCGAACTTTTCGGCGATGGCGGTCTGGACATCGAAGACCAGCCGGTCTTCGCGCCGGTTGGTCAGGATATGCAGCCTGATCCGGATATCCTTGAAGGCGCGCTCCTTTTGTACCAGCTGACGTGCTTCAACGCTGGTGATCAGGCCACGCTGCGCCAGCTTGCGCCATGAGTCACCGAGTCCGGCAGCCTTGGCAACCCACAGAATCACCTGCAGGTCACGCAAGCCGCCCGGGCTTTCCTTGCAATTCGGTTCGAGGCTGTAGGGCGTATCGTCATACTTGGCATGGCGCTGGCGCATTTCCAGAATTTTGGCTTGAAAAAATGCCAGCGGTTGCATCGCCGCCGAGCAGCGTTCCTGCAAGAAGCGGAATAGCTTGCGATTCCCCGTGACCAGGCGCGCTTCGAGCAGACTGGTTTGTACCGTGATGTCCGCCGCCGCTTCCGACAGGCATTCCGGAATCGTGCGTATGCTGTGACCAATTTCGAGGCCGATGTCCCATAGCGTTTGTACCAGCTCTTCGAGCTTCGCTTGCAGCGCCGGGCCGGGTGCGGACTCCAGCAGAATCAGGACATCGACATCGGAATGCGGAAACAGCTCGCCGCGCCCGTAGCCGCCGACGGCCACCAGCGCAGCGCTGGCCGGCAGGCCGCATCCGGTCCACGCCTCCGCCAGCACGGCGTCGACGCTTTTGCACAGGTTCGTCAGCAGCGCTTCCGGTTTTCCGTCCAGTTCGAATTGGGCAATCAGCTTGAGCCGTTCGCTTTTGAGTTTTTCTTTCAGCGTAAGCGCAAGCGATGCCATTGTCAGGAAGCCGCGATCTGTTCGGCGGAGGTCTTGATGAACTCCGGTGGTGGCGGCATCCCTGCTGATACGGTCAGGACTTCGTAGCCGGTCTCGGTGACCAGCACCGTGTGTTCCCACTGCGCCGACAAACTGCGATCCTTGGTCTTGATGGTCCAGCCATCGCCCATTTCGCGGATTTCCCTGCGGCCCGCGTTGATCATCGGTTCGACCGTGAAAATCATGCCGGCTTTCATTTCTTCCAGTGTGCCCGGACGACCGTAGTGCAGGATTTGCGGCTCTTCATGGAAGATCGTGCCGATGCCGTGGCCACAAAATTCGCGTACCACGCTGTAGCCCGCTTTTTCGGCATGCTGCTGAATCACGTAACCGATATCGCCCAGATGCGCACCTGGCCGGATTTTTGAAATGCCGAGCCACATGCATTCATACGTAATCAGCCCGAGGCGTTTTGCCATGATCGATGGCTCGCCGATGTAGTACATGCGGCTGGTGTCTCCGTGGTAGCCGTCTTTGATGACGGTGATGTCGAGGTTGATGACGTCGCCGTTCTTGAGTACCTTGTCGCCGGGAATCCCGTGACAGATCACGTCATTGACGGAAGTGCAAATTGCTTTCGGGTAGGGTGTGTAGCCGGGTGGGCAGTAGTTGAGCGGCGCTGGAATGGTGCCTTGCACATTGACCATGTACTCGTGGCAAAGGCGATCGACTTCGCCGGTGGTAATGCCGACTTTCATATAGGGAGCGATAAAATCGAGTACTTCAGCAGCCAGGCGGCCGGCAATGCGCATGCCCTTGATATCGGCTTCGGTCTTGATGGAGATGGTGCTCATGTTAATACTCTGCCTTTCGCAAATAATACTGGTTCAGGTGCCGATTATAGTCGACCCGGTTGCACCGCCGGTATTGCGGCATTCCGCATCGCATCATCGCGATCGCGAAGCATGCTTGAATCAGCGGCAGGTTTTCGAGTACAATCGCAGGCTGTCTAGAAAAGCAATTCAAGGCAGTGCAGTAAAAATCGCGAATCCGTTCGACAAGGGTGCCTGTACTACAGCATGCAATGTTTGCATCGCCAGTGCCGGTCACCGGGCGGATTCCAGACCCCAACCCTGGAGAAAACTATGTCAGTAACAATGCGTGAAATGCTGGAAGCCGGCGTCCATTTTGGTCACCAAACCCGTTTCTGGAACCCAAAAATGGCACCGTTCATTTTTGGTCACCGCAACAAGATTCACATCGTCAACCTCGAAAAAACCCTGGCCATGTACCAGGACGCGATGAAGTACATCAAGCAACTGTCGTCCAACAACGGCACCATCCTGATGGTTGGCACCAAGCGCCAGGCGCGCGAAATCATGGCTGCAGAAGCGCAACGCGCCGGTATGCCATTCGTCGACCAGCGCTGGCTCGGCGGCATGCTGACCAACTTCAAAACCATCAAGACCTCGATCAAGCGCCTGAAAGAAATGGAAGCCTCGATCGAAGACGGTTCCGTTGAAAAGCTAAGCAAAAAAGAAGGTCTGATGTTTGAGCGCGAGATGATCAAGCTGCAAAAATCCATCGGCGGTATCAAGGATATGGGCGGCATCCCTGACGCAATTTTCGTGGTCGACGTTGGTTACCACAAAGGTGCGATCACCGAAGCTGCCAAGCTTGGTATTCCTGTCATCGGTGTGGTTGATACCAACCACAGCCCGGAAGGCGTGACGTATGTCATTCCAGGCAACGATGACTCGTCAAAAGCCATCATGTTGTACGCACGCGGTGTTGCCGATGCCATCCTTGAAGGCCGTGCCGGCGCGTTGAACGAAGTCGTCGAGGCCGTCAAGTCCGGTGATGATTTCGTTGAAGTAAGCGAGCAGGCTTAATAGTCGGTTTGATGGTGTGAGCTTCAGAAAAGGGGCAACGTGTTTTGCTCCTTTTTTTCGAGCAAAATTTTAAGCGGTATTTGATTGTGGATGGCCAAACAGGCGTCCCTCATGCAAGGAGATTGTGATGACGGTAATTACAGCAGCGATGGTTGGTGAACTGCGCGCGAAGACCGATGCGCCTATGATGGAATGCAAAAAAGCGCTGACCGAAGCCGGTGGCGATGCAGTAAAAGCGGAAGAACTTCTGCGTGTCAAACTTGGCGGCAAAGCCTCCAAGGCCGCATCGCGGGTAACAGCCGAAGGCGTCGTGACTGCCTTCATTACCGACAAAGTCGGCGCCATGGTTGAAGTCAATTGCGAAACCGACTTCGTGACCAAGAATGACGAGTTCATCGCGCTGGCAAATGCCTGCGCCAAGCTGGTTGCAGAGCACAATCCGGCGGACGTCGCCGCATTGCTGGCCCTGCCGCTGGATGGCAAGACCGTCGATGAGCAACGCGCTGCCTTGATCGGCCGTATCGGCGAAAACATGTCGGTGCGTCGCTTTGAGCGTTTCGATACCAGCGCCAAATTGGCCTCGTATCTGCACGGTACGCGTATTGGCGTGATGGTTGAATTTGACGCTGCGGATGACCAGGTAGGCAAAGACGTTGCCATGCACGTCGCCGCCATGAAGCCGGTCTCGCTGTCGTCGGACGAAGTGCCGGCCGACCTGATCGAAAAAGAGCGTTCGGTTGCTGCTTTGAAGGCCGCTGAATCGGGCAAGCCCGCTGAGATCGTCACGAAGATGGTTGAAGGATCGATCCAGAAGTTCCTGAAAGAAGTGTCTCTGCTGAACCAGACCTTCGTCAAGAATGACAAGCAAACGATCGAACAGATGCTGAAGGCCAATAGCGCTTCCATTAAATCGTTCAAGATGTTCGTGGTCGGTGAAGGCATTGAAAAGAAACAGGACGACTTCGCAGCAGAAGTGGCAGCGCAAGTTGCTGCCGCCAAGCAGGCGTAAGACTGAATAGCGGGCCGAAAGGCCCGCTTCTTCATGTACAGGGTGGTGTCGCTATCCCCGGCTGCGGAGTAGTTATCTGCAGCATGGAACGCCTGACAAATGCCACTGACCGTTATCCCGTCAGCGGCTTTTGTCAGATGCTCCAGGAGCTGATTGAAAAGTCTCCAAGCAGACCGGTTCGGATCGCTTGCCAAAAGCAAGCTGGATTTCCAGCCGGTTTGGCCTGAAAATGGCGGGCGATTGTGCCCGCTTTCCCATTCATGATCTCGACGACGAGGTCATTACAAGGAGTCCAGTTCATGAACCAACCTGCTTACAAGCGTGTGTTGCTGAAACTTTCCGGCGAAGCCCTGATGGGTGACGATGCATACGGAATCAATCGTGCAACCATCGAGCGGATGGTCGCCGATGTCGCCGAAGTCGCCGCCCTGGGTGTCGAGTTGGCCATCGTGATCGGTGGAGGTAATATTTTCCGCGGTGTCGCACCCGGTGCACAAGGCATGGATCGCGCAACTGCCGACTACATGGGCATGCTGGCAACCGTGATGAATTCACTCGCGCTGGCCGACGCGATGCGTCAGGCCGGTATTGTTGCCCGGGTCATGTCTGCCATCAGCATCGAGCAGGTGGTCGAGCCCTACGTGCGTCCGAAAGCTCTGCAGTATCTGGAAGAGGGCAAGATCGTCGTCTTCGCCGCCGGTACCGGCAATCCGTTCTTTACTACCGATACCGCAGCGGCGTTACGCGGTTCGGAAATCGGTGCACAGATCGTTCTGAAAGCCACCAAGGTCGATGGCGTCTATAGCGCCGATCCGAAAAAAGATCCGACCGCAACGCGGTATTCCACCATCACGTTCGATGAAGCGATCTCCAAGCATTTGCAGGTGATGGATGCGACGGCGTTTGCGCTGTGCCGCGACCAGAAGCTGCCGATCAAAGTCTTTTCCATCATCAAGCCGGGTGCGCTCAAACGCGTCATCATGGGCGAAGATGAAGGTACGCTGGTCCATATTTAATTTAGTCGTTACCCGAAAAAATCACAGGAGAGCAGCATGACCATCGCTGACGTCAAGAAAAGTACCGATCAACGGATGCACAAATCCATAGAGACCCTGAAGGCGGATCTGGCGAAAGTGCGTACCGGACGTGCCCATGTCGGCATGCTCGACCACATCATGGTCGATTATTACGGCAATCCAACCCAGCTCACGCAAGTCGCCAATGTGACTCTGGTGGACGCCCGTACACTCGGTGTGCAGCCATGGGAAAAAAAGATGGTCTCGGTCGTCGAGAAAGCCATCCGTGACGCCGACCTCGGTCTGAATCCATCGACTCAGGGTGACCTGATCCGCGTACCGACGCCGGCACTGACCGAAGAGCGTCGCAAGGAAATGGTCAAGCTGGTCAAGAGCGAAGCGGAAGACGCCAAGATTGCCATTCGTAATATCCGTCGCGATGCCAACGAGAATTTCAAGAAGCTGTTGAAAGACAAGGATTGTTCGGAAGACGATGAGCGTCGTGCCCAGGACGATATCCAGAAGTTGACGGACAAGTTCGTTGCCGAGATCGACAAGCTGGTCGTCGACAAGGAAAAGGAAGTGCTGACGGTATAGCCGTTGGCCAGGTCAGCCATCTTTTTCCACCATCTAATTTCGCCATGACGCATCCAAGTTCTACCGCCGCAGTGCCACCGGTTTCTGTCGTGCCCCGCCATATTGCCATCATCATGGATGGCAACGGGCGCTGGGCCACGAAGCGGTTCCTGCCGCGTGTGACAGGGCACGTCAAGGGCGTCGATGCGGTGCGCGGCACCGTAGAAGCGTGTGCGCGGCGTGGTGTCGAATTCCTCACCCTGTTTGCCTTCAGTTCCGAAAACTGGCGGCGCCCCGCTGATGAAGTGTCGCTGCTGATGCGCCTGTTCGTCACGGCGCTGGACCGCGAAGTGGCAAAAATGCATGCGAATAATATCCGCCTGAAGGTGGTTGGCGACTTGTCCCGCTTTGACGAAAAGCTGCAGGGAATGATCGACAGCGCCCACCGCCGCACTGCCAATAATACGGGCCTGACGGTCACGATCTGCGCCAACTACGGTGGTCGCTGGGATATCACGCAGGCGATGAACCAGCTGGTTGCCAGGTTTCCGGGCCGGGCTGACTTCACCGAAGAAGAACTCGCCGGCTTCCTGTCGATGTCGTATGCGCCAGAGCCGGATCTGTTCATTCGCACAGGTGGCGAGGAACGGGTATCGAACTTCCTGTTGTGGCAACTTGCCTATTCCGAATTTCACTTTACCGAGACCTACTGGCCTGACTTCGATGGCGACCAGCTTGACATTGCCATCGCCTCTTACCAACAGCGCGAGCGCCGTTTCGGACGCACCAGCGCGCAACTCGTCGATCAGAAAAAGGCATCCTGATGCTTAAGACCCGTGTCGTCACGGCAGTCATCTTGCTGGCGGTACTCCTGCTGGTGGTGTGGTCCCGTTCTTCGGAACTGTTTTTGCTGACGGCAGCCGCGTTTTTTGCCGCCGCCAGTTGGGAAATGTTGCGCTTGTTCGGTAGCAAGCGGCCACTGATCGGCGCTGCGCTATGGACCGGACTATTTATTTTCCTGATGTTCAATGCGCGCTTCGTCAACCAGAAGGTTTTTTTCGGTATCTGCGTTGCGCTGTGGCTGATCCGTTTCGTGCCTTCCCTGAAACTTGGATTGCCGGCCATGGACGGATTCGCCAACCGACTGCTCGGACTGGTGGTCGGTATTGCCATCCTGGGCTGCTTTCTGTCGATTGCCGTACTCTACAGCTGGTCGCCGCTGTATTTGCTGTCGGTGATGGCGCTGGTCTGGATTGCCGACATCGGTGCCTATTTTTCGGGCAAGGCCTTTGGCAAGCACAAGCTCGCGCCGTCGATTTCGCCGGGAAAAACATGGGAAGGCGCGATTGGTGGTGGTGTCGCCGTCCTGTTGCTGTCATCGGTCTCGGTGGTGATTCCTGTTTTTGCTGATACCTTTGCGGTACATGTCCAAGGCCGTTGGGGCTGGGGCGGGCTGATTGCCGTCATGGTGCTGTTTGTCGCAGCAAGTATTGTGGGTGACTTGTTCGAGTCGCAATTGAAGCGACGCGCCAACATGAAGGACAGCAGCAACCTGCTACCCGGACATGGCGGTGTGCTTGACAGGATCGATGCCTTGTTGCCGACACTGCCACTGGCAGTGCTGATCGGCTACTGGCTTTAATCAACATTAAAAGCAGAGGGCGCGGATGCAACGCATAACGATACTCGGCGCAACTGGCTCCATCGGAATTTCTACCCTGGATGTGGTGGCACGTCATCCCGACCGCTATCGGATTCATGCGCTGACAGCGCATAGCAAGGTCGACGAACTCGCTGCGCTGTGCGTGCGGTTTCGCCCTGACGCTGCGGTGGTCGGTTCGCCAGAAGCGGCACAAACCCTGACGGCATTACTCAAAAATCTGGGTGTTCCAACCGAAGTCAGCCATGGCGAAGAGGCCTTGTGCGCCGTCGCCAGCAGCGCCGGGTGCGACACGGTCATGGCAGCCATTGTCGGTGCCGCCGGCCTGGCACCCACGCTGGCAGCGGCTCGTGCCGGAAAAAAAATCCTGCTCGCCAACAAGGAAGCGCTGGTCATGGCCGGGCAGCTGTTCATGGATGCGATTGCCGCCAGTGGATCGACCTTGTTGCCGATCGACAGCGAGCACAATGCGATTTTTCAGTGCCTGCCGCAACCGTATCAGCGCGATCCCGACCACCATGGTATTGCCAAAATCTTGCTGACCGCATCCGGTGGCCCTTTCCTGCATCGTGATGTGGCCACGCTCGACAGCGTCACACCCGACCAGGCCGTGGCGCATCCGAACTGGGTCATGGGCCGCAAGATTTCGGTCGACTCCGCCACCATGATGAACAAGGGTCTGGAAGTGATCGAAGCGCACTGGTTGTTCGGGGCCAGTGCCGACCGGATCGAGGTGGTGATCCATCCCCAGAGCGTGATCCATTCGATGGTGTCGTATCTGGACGGCACCGTGCTGGCGCAACTCGGCAATCCCGACATGCGCACGCCCATTGCCCATGCGCTGGCGTATCCGGAGCGCATCGCTTCCGGCGTTGCACCGCTCGATCTGACCAAGCTCGCCAATCTCGAATTCCACGTACCCGACCTGGAGCGCTTCCCCTGTCTGCGGCTGGCGTATGATGCCCTGGCGGCTGGCGGAAGTGCACCGGCCATCCTGAACGCTGCCAATGAAGTCGCTGTCGAGGCGTTTCTGGATGGTCGCATCGGCTTTCGCCAGATCGATCAGCTGATCTCCCGTGTCATGCATGCCGCTACGCCGGAGGCGGTGGCGGATATCGCGGGTCTGTTCGAGCAGGACAGGCATGCCCGCCAACTGGCCAACGCATTTCTGACAACATGACACTGATACAAACGATATTGGCTTTTCTGGTGGCGCTTGGCTCGCTGGTGATCATTCACGAGCTGGGCCACTACTCGGTCGCGCGCCTGTGTGGCGTGAAGGTGCTGCGTTTTTCGGTGGGTATGGGAAAAGTCATTTACTCGCGCAAGGTCGGCCCGGATCAGACCGAGTGGGCCATTTCGCTATTGCCACTCGGTGGTTACGTCAAAATGCTGGACCAGCGTGAACAGCCCGATATCAAACTCAGTCCCGAAGAGCTCAAGCGCGAATTCACCCATCAGTCGGTGTGGCGTCGCATCGCCATCGTCGCAGCCGGTCCGATCGCCAACTTCCTGCTGGCGATCGCCATCTTTGCCGGACTCTATATGTACGGCGTTCCTGAGCCCGCAGCCAAGTTGCGCGCACCGGCCGAACAATCGGTGGCCTATCAGGCGGGCGTGCGTGGCGGTGAAATGGTGACCGCGATTAATGGTGCCGCCATCAACAGCTGGGCAGACGTGCGCTGGAAACTGGTGCAGCTGTCGGTTGAAAAATCCTCCGCAAAACTCGACCTGCAGCGAGCCAATGATGGCCCGTCCGGTGGCTCGCGTATCACCACCGTCACGATTCCGGCCAGTGCCCTGGGAACCGATGACCTGGAAGGTGATTTCATGGGCAAGCTGGGCCTGGCGCTGGCCCGATCAAAAACCGTGCTGGGCCAGGTCGACGCGGCCGGCGCCGGCCAGCAAGCCGGTTTGAAAACGGGTGATACGGTCGTCGCGGTCAATGGCACGCCGGTGGCCGATGGCGATGCCTTTGTCAAACTTGTGCAGGCCTCGCCCGAGACGCCATTGCAAGTGGCGGTGCTACGCGCAGGACAGGAATTGGTGCTGGTTGTTACGCCAGCAAAGATTGTGCGGGAGGGGCGCAGCATTGGCCAGATCAAGGTCGAGATTGCCAGCGGCGTCGAAATGGTGACGTTGCAGGCGGGGCCGATCAAGGCACTCTCGCAAGGCGTGGTCCGCACCTGGGATAGCAGCATCCTGCAACTCAAGATGCTCGGCAAGGTCATTACCGGTGAAGCGTCGATCAAGAATATTTCAGGACCGATCACGATTGCCGATTATGCGGGACAGACCGCACGTATCGGCTTGATCACGTATCTGGGTTTTATTGCTGCCATCAGCATCGGTCTTGGCGTGATGAACCTGCTCCCCATACCGGTTCTGGATGGGGGTCTTTTGCTGTATTATTCGCTGGAAGTTTTTACCGGTCGTCCTGTTTCCGAGCGTGTCGGTCAACTGGGCCAGCGTCTTGGCATCGGACTCTTGATGACGTTGATGATGGTCGCTGTTTTTAACGATATTGCCCGTCTCATTTCCTGACTTTCGACCTGCTTTGTGCCACGAGTGCCCGGCCCAGCATCGAACTTGCATTGAACTTAACTATAGCCAATGAAATTACATTCCGCGCGTCACCTCCTGCCAGTCTCACCTCGTCGCCTTGTCGCCCTTGCTGCCTTCGCCCTGTGTTCCGGGCAGGCGCTGGCTGCGGCGCCATTCACCGTCAAGGATATCCGGGTTGAGGGTATCCAGCGTACCGAGGCAGGTACGGTATTCAGTTATTTGCCAGTTCGCGTCGGCGAAACCTTCACTGATGAAAAAGGCTCTGCCGCCATCAAGGCTCTGTATGCCACGGGCTTCTTCAAGGATGTCCGCATCGAAGCCGATGGCGATGTACTGGTGGTGCTGGTCGAAGAGCGTCCGGCAATCGCTGCTGTCGACTTTACCGGCATCAAGGAGTTTGATAAGGATCAACTGAACAAGGCACTCAAGGACATTGGCCTTGGCGAGTCACGTACCTATGACAAGTCGCTGGTAGATCGTGCAGAGCAGGAACTCAAGCGCCAATATCTCGGCCGCGGCCTCTACGGTGTGCTGGTAACGACGACAGTGACACCGATCGAGCGCAACCGCGTCAACATCACCTTTGCGGTGGACGAGGGCGAAACCGCCCGTATTCGCCAGATCAATGTGGTCGGCAACAAGGCCTTCGGTGACAGCGAAATTCGCAGTCGGTTGGCGTTGTCCACACCGGGCTGGTTCAGCTGGTACACCAAGTCCGACCAGTACTCCAAACAAAAGCTGACCGGTGATATCGAAGCGCTGAAATCGTTTTACCTGAATCGTGGCTACCTCGAGTTTCAGGTGGAATCGACCCAAGTCTCCATCTCGCCAGACAAAAAAGACATTTACATCACGATCAATATCAGCGAAGGCGAGAAGTACACCGTCTCGGCTGTAAAGATCGAGGGCGAAACCTTCGGCCGCGAAGAAGAGTTGCAAAGTTTGTTGTTGCTCAAGCCGGGCGAATTGTATGCAGGTGACAAGCTTACTGCCAGCGTCAAGCGTATTTCGGAGCGCATGGGTAACTTCGGTTACGCCTTCGCCAATGTGAATGCCAATCCCCAGATTAATCGCGAGAAAAAAGAAGTCGCATTTACCATCCTGATTGACCCGGGCAAGCGCGTCTACGTGCGCCGGATCAATGTCGCCGGTAACACCAAGACCCGCGATGAAGTCGTGCGTCGTGAGTTCCGCCAGTTTGAAAACTCGTGGTACGACGGTGAAAAAATCCGCCTCTCCCGCGACCGTGTCGACCGTCTTGGTTACTTCAAGGAAGTCACGATCGACACGCCGGAAGTCACGGGCACCACCGACCAGGTCGACATCAACATGGCCGTCACCGAAAAGCCGACCGGTAACATCCTGATCGGCGCCGGTTTTTCCAGTAGCGAGAAGCTGACCCTGACCGGATCGATCCAGCAAGCCAATGCATTCGGCAGCGGCACGACCATCGGTCTCGATGTCAACACCAGCAAGCGCAACCGCACCATTGCGCTGTCGCAATCCAACCCGTATTTCACCGATGACGGTGTGAGCCGCAGCTACGAGACGTTCCTGCGTACCACACGTCCGCCGGACATCAATACCGGCGATTACCGGGTCCAGCAGCTGGGCGCGAACATGAAATTCGGTGTGCCGTTCTCCGAATCCGATACTGTCTTCTTCGGTGCTGGCGTCGAGCGTACCCGTGTCGAAACGTTCACGGGCGATCCGCTGCATAACGACAGCCCGGAGCTCTACAAGACCTACGTACGCAATTTTGGCGATGGCACCAATGCCGTAACCAACAGCTTTCCATTGACCATCGCATGGCAGCGTGACAGCCGAGATAGTGCGCTGTCCCCGTCGGCCGGGCGTTACCAGCGCGCCAACCTCGAAATAGCACCAATCGGCGACCTGAAATATTACCGTGCGATTTATCAGCACCAGTATTTCCTGCCATTGTTCCGGACGATCACGCTGGCGACCAACGGCGAGCTCGATTACGGTCGGGGTTTCGGTGGCAAGGCGTATCCGATCTTCAAGAATTTTTATGCGGGCGGTATTGGGTCCGTACGTGGCTACGACAGCTCGTCGCTTGGACCAAAAGCACTGAATGGCGATCCATTGGGTGGCTCGTCGCGGTTGATCCTGAACGCCGAACTGCAGTTCCCGTTCCCGGGTTCGGGCGCGGATCGCAGTTTGCGCTGGTACACCTTTGCCGATGCCGGTAATGTCTACGCGGACCGCGAACGCATCACCGTCTCGGCGTTGCGTTATTCGGTCGGTATCGGTATCAGCTGGATATCTCCGGTCGGTCCGCTGCGGTTGAGTTACGGTAAGCCATTGAATGCGAAGCCGGAAGATCGCCTGCAAAGCTTCCAGTTCCAGCTTGGTCAGGGCTTCTGATCAGAGTGGCATAATCATCTATTTGTAATCCGGAGAAACGCCTTGAAGTTACCGATATCATCTTCGACTGCGATGCGGCTCGTCGCAACTTTGGGCCTGTGCATCGCAGCGTCAGCACCGGCAAAGGCGCAGGAAGCGCGGATCGGCTTTGTCAACACCGAGCGCATTTTTCGGGAAGCGACGCCGGCAAAGTCGGCTCAGGTAAAGATCGACCAGGAATTTTCCAAGCGCGAAAAAGAGTTGCAGGATGTCGCGGCGCGGCTCAAATCGTTGTCCGAAAAACTGGACAAGGACGTGGCGGTTATCGCGGAGTCGGACCGTATCAAGCGGCAACGTGAACTGACGGACCTCGACAAGGATTTCCAGCGCAAGCAGCGTGAATTCCGTGAAGACCTGAACCAGCGCAAGAACGAAGAGCTGGCTGCGGTCCTTGAGCGCACGACGCGTGTCATCAAGCAAATTGCAGAAGCCGAGAAATACGACATCGTGTTCCAGGATGCCGTGTATGCCAGTCCGCGCATCGATATCACGGACAAAGTGCTCAAGGCGCTCAACAAATAATTTTCACGAAAGCCATCATGAGTATTCGACTGGCTGAACTGGTCGCACGCTTCGGTGGCCAGTTGATTGGTGATGCCGACCTGCTGGTCAGTGGCATTGCGCCACTCGATCAGGCGAGCAGCGCGCAGCTGACTTTTCTGACCAACCCGAAACTACGTGCCGCTGCGGCGCAAACAAAGGCGGCAGCGATCATTCTTTCTGTGTCCGAGAATGCGCTGCTGGGTGACGTCTACGCCGGCGCTCGTCTGGTGGACGACAATCCGTATGCCTACTTCGCCCGCGTTGCCCAGCTATTCGCAGCGCAAAACGCACCCGCAGTCATGCCCGGCATTCATCCGAGCGCCTGCGTTGCTCCCTCTGCCATGATTGCCAGTAGTGCCAGTATCGGAGCGCATGTCGTGATCGAACATAACGCGGTCGTGGGATCGAACGCGCTGATTGAAGCCGGCTGCTTCATCGGGCGCGGCGCAAAGGTGGGTGCCGATACGCATTTCCATGCGCGCGTGACGTTTCAGGCAGGTTGCGAAATCGGCGCACGCGGCATCATCCACTCGGGTGCCGTGATTGGCTCGGATGGTTTCGGTTTCGCCAACGAACGCGGCGCCTGGATCAAGATTCCGCAAACCGGACGGGTCATGATTGCCGACGATGTCGAGATCGGTGCCAACACCTGTATCGACCGTGGAGCGCTGGCCGACACCATCATCGAAGAGGGCGTCAAGCTCGATAACCAGATCCAGATCGGTCACAACTGCCATATCGGCGCCCATACCGCGATGGCCGGGTGCGTTGGTATTGCCGGCAGTGCAGTAATCGGAAAATATTGTACTTTCGGTGGTGCGGCGATGGTGTTGGGTCACCTGACTATCGCTGATAAAGTACATATTTCGTCCGGCAGCATGGTGACGCGATCGATCCTCGAACCTGGCCAATACACCGGCTTTTATCCATTGGCAAAGAATGCCGATTGGGAAAAAACTGCAGCCGTAGTGCGTAATTTAAGCAAGATGCGTGAGAAAATCCGCCAGCTGGAAAAAACCGTCAAATCGATTACCGAAAAGAACAATGAATAGCCTCGACATCAATCAAATCAAACAGTACCTTCCGCACCGTTATCCCATGTTGCTGGTGGACCGCGTGCTGACCTGGGAGTCGGGCAAGACCATCACGGCAATCAAGAACGTGACAGCCAACGAAGAGTTTTTCAGCGGGCATTTTCCGCACAAGCCGGTGATGCCTGGTGTACTGATGATCGAAGCGCTGGCACAAACTGCCGCGCTGCTGTCATTCCTGTCGCTGGGTCAGAAGCCGGACGAAAACAGTGTCGTGTATTTCCTCGGGATCGATGGTGCGCGTTTCAAGCGTCCGGTCGTGCCCGGCGACCAGATTCGCATGGATGTTGAAATCCTGCGCCACGCACGCGGCATCTGGAAATACAAGGCCCGTGCCACCGTCGATGGCCAGCTGGCGGTCGAAGCCGAGCTGATGTGCACCATGCGCAGCGCCAGTGATGCCACCCAGGCAGCGGTGCCGTAATGGGAGTGAGGATTCATCCGACGGCATTGGTCGATCCGCTGGCAGACCTCGACAGTACAGTGGAGGTGGGGGCGTTTTCGATCATCGGTCCCCATGTCCGGATCGGAGCCCGTACCAAAATTGGTCCGCATGTGGTCATCGATGGCCACACTTCGATCGGCGAAGACAACACCTTCTTCCAGTTTTCATCGATCGGTGCGCCGCCGCAGGACAAAAAATATGCGGGTGAGCCGACGCGTCTTGAAATCGGCGACCGCAATACCGTGCGTGAATTTTGTACCTTCAATATCGGTACCTCCCAGGACGTTGGCGTGACCCGTCTGGGGAGCGATAACTGGATGATGGCGTATGTGCATCTGGCGCATGACTGCCAGATCGGCAACCACACTATTTTTGCCAACAATGCGCAGCTGGCGGGACACGTGCAGGTTGGCGACTGGGCCATCATGGGCGGATTTTCAAACGTCCATCAGTTCTGCAAGATCGGCGCCCATGCGATGGTTGGCATGAGCACCAGCCTGACGCAGGATGTGCCACCGTTTGTAATGTTGTCTGGTAATCCGGCAGCTGCCCACGGCATCAATGCCGAAGGTCTGAAGCGACGCGGTTATACCCGCGAGCAAATCAGCGCGATTCGCAATGCGTACAAACTGATCTATAAATCCGGACTCACAATGGAGCAGGCCAAAGCCGCGCTGCTCGCCGAAGAGGCGAGTGCAGAGCCGGAGTGCCTGCCGGCGCTGGCGCTGCTGCGTACCTTCCTGGAAAATACCAGCCGTGGCATCGTCCGCTGACCTCGTGAGCGCACCCATCATTGCAATGGTTGCCGGCGAAAGCTCCGGCGACCTGCTCGCCAGTCGTTTGCTGGCCGGGTTGCGGCCACAACTGCCAACTTCGCGCATGCACGGCATCGGTGGCCCGCACATGGCCGAATACGGTTTCACGAGCGACTGGCCGATCGAAAAACTCTCCGTGCGCGGCCTGTTCGAGGTGCTGGCTCACTATCGTGAAATCACGAACATCCGCAATTCGCTGCGCGCCGGCCTGGTCGTCGAGCGGCCGTCTGTCTTCATCGGTGTCGATGCACCGGATTTCAATCTCGGCCTGGAAACCGACCTGAAAAAAGCCGGCATCCCGACCATGCATTTCATCAGTCCCTCCATTTGGGCCTGGCGCGGTGGCCGGATCAAAAAAATCGAACGTGCCGTCTCGCACATGCTGGTGGTGTTCCCGTTCGAGGAAGCCATTTATCGCAATGCAGGCATACCGGTGACCTATGTTGGTCACCCGCTGGCAGAAATCATTCCGATGCAGCCCGACGTTGCGGCCGCTCGCACGGCGCTGTCGTTGCCGGTATCCGGCCCGGTCGTCGCGATCCTGCCGGGTAGCCGGATGTCGGAACTGAAGTACAACACCGCAGCGTTTGTCGCTGCTGCTGCCTTGCTGCTCAAACGCGAACCACGCATGCGCATCATTGCACCGATGGCCGGCGAAGCGCAGGCGCGTTATTTCACTGAAGTGATTGCCGCAGCGGGCTTGTCGGACGTGCCCATTGATCTGCTGCAGGGGCAGTCCCATCTGGCGATGGCCGCAGCCGACGCCGTGCTGGTGGCGTCGGGTACGGCATCGCTGGAAGTGGCGCTGTTTAAAAAACCGATGGTGATTGCGTACAAGATGTTGCGCGCCTCCTGGGAAATCATGCGGCACATGGGTTACCAGCCGTGGGTCGGCTTGCCGAATATCCTGGCCCAAGAATTCATCGTGCCGGAACTGCTGCAACAGGCAGCAACGCCGGAAGCGATGGCGCAGGCGTTGTGGCAGCAACTCGATGATCATGCCGGTCGTGCAACCCTGGTCGCGCGTTTTACGGCGATGCATCACGCGCTGTTGCGCGACACTGCACAAGAAAGCGCCAACGCAGTGCTGACGTTGATTGACCAGTCGCGCACGCCATCGTCATCAACATACCGTTCGCCACCGTGATCATGAATTCCGCTGCGCTGCCCTTGTTCGACCATGGTGCTGAGTTGATTTGTGGCGTCGATGAAGCCGGTCGCGGTCCGCTGGCCGGGCCGGTCTTCGCGGCGGCCGTCATCCTCGACCCGGCCCACCCGATCATCGGCCTGCGCGACTCGAAAAAGCTGAGCGAGGCGCGTCGTGATGCGCTGGCGCTGGAGATCAAGGCGCATGCATTGGCGTGGTCGATTGCAGAGTCTTCGCATGAAGAAATCGATGCGATCAATATTCTTCAGGCCTCCATGCTGGCCATGAAACGCGCGGTCGAAGGATTGTCGATCGTGCCGACGCTGGCGTTGATCGATGGTAATCGCTGCCCGGTCATGGCGGTGCGCTCCGAAGCCATCGTCGGCGGCGACGACAAGGTCGATGCAATTTCGGCGGCCTCCATTTTGGCCAAGACGGCGCGCGACGCCGCTCTGATGGTGTTGCATGCGCAATATCCGTTGTACGGATTCGACCGGCACAAAGGCTATCCGACCGCACTGCATCTGGAACGGCTGCAGTTGCATGGCGTGACACCGATTCATCGCCGCTCGTATGCACCGGTACGCCGGATTCTGCTGGCGGGCAAATCATGAAGCCGATCAGCTCGCGGGATAACCCGCTGTTCAAGGAACTCAAGCTGCTTGCCACGAGTTCACAGGCGCGACGCAAAGCAGGGCGTACCTTGCTCGATGGCGTGCATTTGTGCGAAGCGTATTTGCAGCATCTTGGCCTGCCGCCGATGTGCATCGTTAGCGAAAGCGCTTCCGTGCATCCGGAAGTGGTGCCACTGCTGATGCAATGCGAAGCCGGACGCGTGCAATGCATCGTCTTGCCGGAGGCGTTATATCAGGCGGTGAGCCAGGTCGAGCATGGCATTGGCCTGATGTTCGTCATCGACACGCCGGCTATCGAAGTGCCAGCCACTCTCACAGGGTCGGCCGTACTGCTCGATAATTTGCAGGACCCCGGCAACCTGGGATCGATCCTGCGTAGCGCCGCCGCGGCCGGTATTGAGTATGTGTTCTGTAGTCCGGGCACTGCGTTTGCGTGGTCACCCAAAGTCTTGCGCGCCGGAATGGGGGCACACTTTCTGCTGAAGATCATTGAGAACACCGATCTGGCTGCAGTGATTCGTAACGCCAGCGTCACGGTACTGGCGACCAGTTCGTATGCGCAAGAGCGCGTCTACGACGTCGACCTGACACAACCGGTTGCGTGGCTGTTCGGTCACGAAGGGCAGGGCGTCGCTGACGAGTTGCTGGAACTCGCCACGCATCGGGTCGCGATTCCGCATCTTGGCGCGATGGAGTCGCTGAACGTGGCGGCTTGTGCTGCGGTGTGTTTTTTTGAGCAGGTGCGGCAGCGGGAAGCTGGTTCGGCGAAGTCACAACGGCATTTGCTGGGTTGAATCCCGGATCTGGATTTCCATTCGACGATAGCGTGCAATAAAGTTCTGTTGCACATCGATGGGCCGTATCACCCACCGTCCTGCACGCCACCGAAGGTCATCGCCATCTGACGCAACGACATCAAAAGCTCACCCGTCTCAGCCTCGAACCGTTACATCCCTACCACCTAGTTTCTCAGGCAAACTTGCTCCCACACCCCGAACAAAACTTGGCCGCCGACAATTGCGGCACCCCACACTCACTGCAAAATTTATCCGCTGGAGTTTGCGTGGCCGATGGCATCAAATTCTGCAGCGTCTGCGTCACCGATGCCTGATCTGCACCCTGACTGACCTGCATCGCCGCGATCTTGCTCAGGTCCTCCGGATTGGTCGGTGCCACAAACATCGACCGCGCCCGGGCAAAGGCCGACAGGTGATCGGCCAGACCTTTGGTGGTTTCACTTTGCCCATTCATGCCGGTAATCCAGCGCTTCGCATCCTTGCCGAATACCACCGATTCAACCCGCGCTGTCCACACGCGCATGGTCATTGAATCGACATGAATGCCATTGCTTTCGGTGCGGACGGTGCTGGAAAAGTCATTGCCCAGTCGATTGCGCGCAGTGGTGTATTGGCCAGACAATTCCAGCCAGATAATCTCGGATACAAAGTCAAACCGACCCCAGAGTTTTTCCGACGCCTGGAAGCAAAAACGCCCGACCGAGAAGGCCACGAGGGCAAACGTCAGATTGGTGCTGATCGACATGTCCAGGGTTTCGCTTTCGAAGCGATAGACCAGCAACAGCAAGGCTGCTGCGCCAGCGCACAGCAGCAGCGTACCAAATAGATTGAGGTAGACCAGCCATCGACTGCGTGCGCCGGCCAACGCGCTCGACAAGGAGAGTGGTGCCATTGTCTGTGAAGGCATTGGTTGGGTTTCTTCGACGATTTCACCTGTGAAACTGCCGGTCGCCGTATCAGAGTTGATCACGGGATCAATCCGGCCATAGCGTCGGTTGGGAATTTTCTCGACCCATTTTTGCTGCATCACGCGGTCGAATTCATTGATGATCTGGGCCGGATGCGTATTGATGTTCAGGCTCATCACTTCGCAGGTCATGTTGGTGGCTGGCGGCACCGAGAGCTGGCGGATCAATGCAGCAAAAAACAGGGCAACCGAACAAAGCGATGCAAGTAACAGAAACAGCGCCTGCCAATGCAGCGTCAGCCACGACAGCCGGGGCAGCGAGCTGGCAAAAAAAGCCACGATGACCGGGCCCAGGATCGAGGCCACGAACAGCACGATGATGCCGGTTTCGTTCACCGCTGACTGTTTTTTCTGGTCGGATGTCATGGGCCTGAGCACCAGCCAGGAGGCAAACACAAAGTAGAACAAGCCGACCCATTCCGCTGTTTGCGGTCGTGCAAAACCCAGCCATGCCACCAGCAACGAAATTAGCGTGAAGGCGATCAGCAAGCCATTGCGGAACTGCACCTGGGCCAGTTGCTGAACCGGTAATGGCGCGAGGATCAGTCGCGGAAAACGGTCGTACAGTAATCCGTTCAGTGCGCCTACCGGTTCCGGAAAACTCAGGGTGCCGCGCCGCAGGTCTTCTTGTACCACTTCAATCTGATGCGATTTTCCGATGACGCCGTTGGCCAGTTCGGGTGCAAGCCCGACCGGGAGTGCCCGTCCGAAGAAAAAGCGCAAACGGGTCATGCCGATCGCGGCACAGCGAATGCCGTAGCCAATGAGTAATACTCCGGCGATCAGCGGAACGACGAATTTCGCACTCATGCCTTCGAGGTTGCTGCGCGCCGCCAATAACGCGAGCACGCCGCACGCCAGATAGACAACGCTGATGGTGAACTGAAATACATTTTCTACCCGATACGGGTTGGGCAGTTCGAGGCGCTGACTCTCTGAGCTGTAATCGTAGGCCATCGGTTCAGGTCTTTCGGAGAAGAGTGACGGGATTCACCAGCGGCATCGCTGCGTTGGCGTGGTGGGGGTATCTGCTGTTTGCCGAGAGCCAGCCTATCAATAGGCGCGTTTGTCGGATTTGATTTCCTGCAGGATCATGGTGGCAATTTCCTCGATCGACTTGGTGGTCGATGACATCCACTGGATACCTTCCCGCCGCATCATGGCTTCGGCTTCGTTGATCTCGTACCGGCAATTTTCCAGCGACGCATATTTGCTGCCAGGACGGCGCTCATTGCGCACTTCCGACAGGCGGTCCGGTGCGATCGACAGGCCAAAGATCTTGTCCTTGAATGACAGCAAACCGCTGGGCAACTTGCCCCGCTCGAAGTCTTCCGGTATCAGCGGGTAGTTGGCGGCCTTGATGCCGTACTGCATGGCCAGGTACAGCGTGGTTGGTGTCTTGCCGGAGCGCGACACACCCACCAGGATCACATCGGCCATGGCCAGATTCTTGTGAGATTGGCCGTCGTCGTGCGCCAATGAAAAGTTGATGGCTTCGATGCGGTTCTTGTAGTCATCGGAATCCGCAATATTGTGGCTGCGGCCAACCGTGTGGGTCGATTTGACGCCAAATTCCTGTTCCAGCGGGATGACGAAGGTATGGATCAGGTCCATTACCATGCCATTCGATGCTTCAATGATTTTTGATAACTCGGCCTGGATCAATGTAGAGAAAATGATGGGCCGCTTGCCTTCCGCCTTGAATGCGTCATTGATGCGTCGCGCCGCATCATGGGCTTTGTCGACGCTGTCGATAAACGGCATGCGGATTTGCCTGAAGCGCAGGTCAAACTGGGTCAGGACCGCGTGACCAAAAGTTTCTGCCGTAATTCCTGTTCCGTCGGAGACAAAAAATACGGTGCGATCAATTGCCGTAAGTTGGTGTGCAGTAAGTTCAGGTGAGTTCATAGTCTGTAGGTGCGAAAAAGTCAGGGTGGCGAAGGTCAAATCAAGTTGCAGCGGGTAAAATGGCCGCCAGAGTGAATGCCGGCTGGTCTTGTCAATAACGACAAAGTGTAAAGGCCAACCCGGCACGCGTGCAGATTTCTTATCATCAAGTAGAGGTAGTTATGTCCAACGCATCACAAACAGGAGCATCTGCAGAGACAAGTTACGTCGTCTCTTTTGAAAATTTGCGCATGACGGATGTGGATTCCGTCGGTGGCAAAAACTCGTCACTGGGTGAAATGATCAGCCAGCTCGCTGGTGCCGGCGTCCGCGTCCCTGGTGGTTTCGCAACGACGGCCCAAGCCTTCCGCGATTTTTTATCCTATAGCGAGAACGGTAATCCTACGCTGGCTCAGCGCATTGCCGACCGTCTGGTGTCACTGGATATCGATGACGTGCGTGCACTGGCAGCTGCCGGACACGAGATCCGCGAATGGATCGTCGCCACACCTTTCCAGCCACGCCTGCACGCCGAGATCGATACGTTCTATCAGCAACTGGTGGCGGATTCGTCCAGCGAAATGTCGTTCGCCGTGCGTTCATCGGCAACCGCAGAAGACTTGCCGGATGCCTCATTTGCCGGTCAGCAGGAAACTTTCCTGAACGTTGTCGGGATCGATAACGTGCTCGAAGCCATGAAGCACGTCTTCGCATCGCTGTACAACGACCGTGCCATTTCCTACCGTGTTCACAAGGGCTTCACACATGCTGAAGTCGCCTTGTCGGCAGGCGTTCAGCGCATGGTGCGTTCCGATCTCGGTGCTGCCGGCGTGATGTTTACGCTCGATACCGAATCCGGTTTCCGTGATGTGGTGTTTATCACCTCCAGCTATGGCCTGGGCGAAACCGTGGTGCAGGGTGCCGTCAATCCTGACGAATTCTATGTGCACAAGCCGATGCTCGAAAAAGGCAAATTACCTATCATTCGCCGCAATATCGGCTCGAAGCTGATCAAGATGGAATTCACCGGCGAAGCCAAGGCTGGCCGCTCGGTCAAGACCGTCGATGTACCGATCGAAATGCGTAACCGCTATTCGCTGGATGACAACGAAATCGTCGAGCTGTCCAAATATGCCGTCATCATCGAAAAGCACTACGGTCGCCCGATGGATATCGAGTGGGGCAAGGATGGTCGCGACGGCAAGCTGTACATCCTGCAGGCGCGTCCGGAGACCGTCAAATCACAACAGAAAGCCACTGACGCGCAACAGCGCTTCAAGCTCAAGGGCAGCAGCACAGTACTCGTTCACGGTCGTGCGATTGGTCAGAAGATTGGCGCCGGTCCGGTCCGTGTGATCCACGATGCGGCAGACATGGAACGCGTCCAGCCGGGCGATGTGCTGGTCGCCGACATGACCGATCCGAACTGGGAGCCGGTCATGAAGCGCGCTGCAGCCATCGTCACGAACCGCGGTGGTCGCACCTGTCATGCCGCGATCATCGCGCGTGAACTCGGCGTACCAGCTGTGGTCGGTTGCGGCGATGCGACCGAGATCCTGAAAGACGGCACGTTCGTGACGGTGTCCTGCGCAGAAGGCGACGAGGGCAAGATCTATGACGGCCTGCTCGAAACCGAAATCACCGAAGTGCTGCGCGGCGAACTGCCGAAGCTGCCGCTGAAGATCATGATGAACGTCGGTAACCCGCAACTCGCGTTTGATTTCCAGTCGATCCCGAACAACGGTGTTGGCCTGGCGCGTCTTGAGTTCATCATCAACAACAACATTGGCGTTCATCCGAAAGCGATCCTCGAGTATCCGAACATCGATGCCGACCTGAAAAAAGCTGTCGAGTCCGTCGCGCGCGGTCACGCGTCGCCGAAGGCGTTTTATGTCGACAAGCTGGCTGAAGGCATGGCGACCATCGCCGCGGCGTTCTGGCCCAAGCCAGTGATCGTGCGTTTGTCGGACTTCAAGTCCAACGAATACAAGAAGCTGATCGGTGGATCGCGCTACGAGCCGGACGAAGAAAACCCGATGCTGGGTTTCCGCGGCGCAGCCCGCTATCTGTCGGCCGATTTTGCCGAGTCGTTCGAAATGGAATGCCTGGCCATGAAACGCGTGCGCAATGACATGGGCCTGACCAACGTCGAGATCATGGTGCCGTTCGTGCGTACGCTCGGGCAAGCTGAAAAGGTCGTCAATTTGCTCGGCAAGAATGGGCTGAAGCGCGGCGAAAATGGCCTGCGCCTGATCATGATGTGCGAAGTGCCATCGAATGCGATTCTGGCCGAACAGTTTCTCGAATTCTTTGACGGTTTCTCGATCGGTTCGAACGACCTGACTCAGCTGACGCTGGGTCTGGATCGTGACTCCGGCATGGAACTGCTGGCGGCCGACTTTGACGAGCGTGATCCGGCCGTGCGTGCCTTGCTCTCGAAAGCGATTGCGGCTTGCCGTGCAGCAGGCAAGTACATTGGTATTTGCGGCCAGGGGCCGTCCGACCATCCTGACTTCGCAGAATGGCTGATGCTGGAAGGGATCGAATCGATTTCGCTCAATCCTGATTCGGTCATCGATACCTGGCAAAAACTGGCGTTGCTGAAAAAAGCGGATTGAAAATCTGAAGTGTCAGTCAGGTTAATGCAACTACCAATTCTGGAAATTGCCTTAATATGAAACAAACCCCCGGGGCACTCGTGGCGCCGGGGGTTTTCTTATTTTCGGGGGAGAAAAGCCGTGGCGCAATGGATGATGTGGCTGGCAGCAGCAGGGACGCTGGTGATTCTGGAAATTTTTACGGGTACGTTTTACTTGCTGATGATCGCTGTCGGCCTGTCTGCCGGCGCACTTGCCGGATACCTGGGGTTGTCTGCTCCGGTCCAGTTCGTTGTAGCTGCAGTCGTGGGGGTGATTGCCACCGTGGCACTGAGTCGCAGCAAACTTGGCAAGGCCAGTCGTGCTCACGCTTCGCGTGACCCGAATGCCAGTCTGGATATCGGCCAATCGGTCACCATCGACGCGTGGCATACCCCCACGGGGGGCAAGCCCATGGCACGCGTGATGTATCGCGGTGCCATGTGGGATGTCGAATATGCCGGTGCCGGCACGCCTGCCGCCGGCGTTCATCACATCATCGAAATTCGCGGTAGCTGCTTGCTGGTATTGCAGGCTCATCCGGCTCCCCACACCGCATCCGATCCACAACCAATGAGGTAATCCATGGAATTCAGTTTCGGTAGTGTCTCGCTAATCATCTTCATCCTCGCAGTCGTGTTTGTGATGAAGACCATCAACGTCGTTCCACAGCAGCATGCACTGGTCGTCGAGCGGCTGGGCAAGTACCACACCACACTCACGCCGGGTTTGCATATCGTGATCCCGTTCATCGACCGGGTCGCCTACAAGCACATCCTCAAGGAAATTCCGCTCGATGTGCCGCCGCAGGTATGTATCACCAAGGACAACACACAGCTGCAGGTCGACGGCATCCTGTATTTCCAGGTAACCGATCCGATGCGCGCATCGTACGGCTCATCGAACTATATCAACGCCATCACGCAGCTGGCACAGACCACGCTGCGCTCGGTCATCGGCAAGATGGAGCTCGACAAGACCTTCGAAGAGCGCGACCACATCAACACCACCATCGTCAATGCGATCGATGAATCGGCGGCGAACTGGGGTGTGAAGGTGCTGCGTTACGAGATCAAGGATCTGACGCCACCGAAAGAAATCCTGCATGCGATGCAGGCACAGATCACGGCAGAGCGCGAAAAACGGGCATTGATTGCCGCGTCGGAAGGACGCAAGCAGGAGCAAATCAATATCGCGACCGGTGAGCGTGAGGCGTCGATTGCCAAGTCGGAAGGGGAGAAGCAGGCATCGATCAATCGCGCCCAAGGTCAGGCTGCAGCGATTCTTGCATTGGCTGAAGCGAACGCCGAAGCGCTGCGCAAGATCGCCTCCGCCATTCTGTCACCGGGTGGCTCGGATGCGGTGAACCTGAAGGTGGCGGAGCAGTATGTAGCAGCCTTTGCGCAGCTGGCCAAGACCAATAATTCGATTATCGTGCCAGCCAACCTGAGCGACATCAGCGGGCTGATTGCGGGCGCCATGCAAGTCGTGAAGTCACAGCAAAAGGTCTAGAAAGTGGCGAGGGTAACGTTTGTCTGATGACCGCCGGAAGTGCTGACGGATTGGCCTGCTCGCCGATACTTTCTGCACCGTAATATGCGAAGATTGCGCCGGGGAGCAACATTCGTCATGGCGCTATCGCCAGGACAGTGCCCCGACGGCCATCAGGCCATGCGCCTCGGCGCGGGCAGCCATGCTCGCAGCCGGGGCGACATAATAAAAACGGAGACCATCAATGCAAAACAGGAATGAACGAACTTGCCCGGCAATCACGCTGCGCAAAGTGGCAGTGGCAGTAGCCGCCTTAGCGCTGGCGGGAGTTGCCTCCATATCGTTCGCCCAGGCACCTGCCGAGGCTAAGCCCAAGCGGATGACGCAGCTCACCATGGAAAATGTACCGCCCCAGTCGCGCGCGCTGGCGGAGGAAATCGTCAAGATTTCCAGCGTGGGCCTGGCGGGTCCGTATAACGTCATGTTGCGCAGTCCGGTCTTTGCCGAGCGCATGAAGCGCTTGCTCGACTACCTGCGTTTCGATACCTCACTCCCGAAACGCCTGAACGAATTTGCCATCCTGATCCAGGGCCGGCTATGGACTTCGCAGGTCGAGTGGTATGCGCATTACCCGCTGGCGTTGAAAGCCGGTCTGCCGCAATCGGTGGCCGATGACCTGAAGGCCAACATCCGGCCCCGCGGCATGCAACCGGACGAAGAAATCGTCTATGACATCAGCATGGCGCTGGCAAATCAGCACACGGTAAGCGATGAATTGTTCAAGCGCGGCGTGGCCATCCTCGGCGAGCAGCAGCTGGTCGACCTGGTGGCGGTGAGCGGCACCTACGTCACTGTTGCCATGTTGCTGGAATTGGGCGGGGAATCGTCACCGGCGGACAAGCCGCTGCCATTCCCGGAAAAGCCGCGCTAAGCGGCGTTGCAATTGATCGCGGTGGCGCCGTGCAACGACGGTCCATCGCCTCCGGAGTCATCCGGTCCGGCACAAAGTGTTTTGCGGTGCAGGCCTAGCGGCGATGTTGCTTCATCGCCGATGCCACTTCGCGCTGACCGTCGCGATCGCGTTCGGTGGCGCGCTTGTCGTGCTGCTTCTTGCCCTTGGCAAGACCGACTTCGCATTTGATGCGGCCGCCCACGTAATGCAGGTTGATCGGTACCAGCGTGTAGCCGGACCGCTCGACCTTTTCGATCATCTTCTTGATTTCGGCGGCGTGCAGCAGTAACTTCCGGGTGCGGGTTGCTTCCGGGTGAACGTGGGTTGAGGTTGAGGTGAGGGCGCTGATGTGCGCGCCGAACAGGAAAACCTCATTGCCGCGCACAATCACATACGCTTCCTTGAGCTGGACCCGGCCGGCGCGGATCGACTTGGCTTCCCATCCTTGCAGGGAAAGACCGGCTTCAAAGCGCTCCTCGACGAAGTAATCGTGAAAAGCTTTTCTGTTATCAACTATGGTCATGAGGTAAAGATCGGTGCGGTCGGTTAGAATTTCGGACTTCTGATTTTATCAAACGGTTCAACTCCAATGGCAGTCGTTCACAAATCCGTTTTTCTCGGCTACAGCGCAGAGCAAATGTTCGCGCTGGTAGACAAAGTCGAAGACTATCCCATATTCCTGCCGTGGTGTGGCGGCGTTGATGTCCGTTCGCGCGAAGGCAATACGCTGACTGCGACCTTGCACATCAAGTATCACGGCATCAAGCAAACCTTCACCACCGAAAACACCAACGTGCCATCGTCGTCGATGACGATGCAGCTGGTCGATGGTCCGTTCAAGCGACTGCATGGTGCATGGACCTTCAAACCGTTGCGCAGCGACGCCTGCAAGATCGAATTTGATTTGCAGTACGAGTTTTCGAATCGCCTGATCGAAGGCGTCATCGGGCCAGTGTTCAACATGATTGCGAACAGCTTCGTTGATTCTTTTTGCAAGCGTGCCGAGGTGGTGTATGGCTGATGCGGGCGAGGCAATGATTCCCGTCATGGTGTGTTTTGCGACACCCGCGGAACAGCGCATGATCTCGATTGCGATGCCCGTTGGCAGCACCATTGTCGATGCCGTGCGCCAGACAATGCCGGAGATTGGGCTGGATCATCATCGCGTTGGTATTTTCGGCAAGCTGAAAACGCCAGAAACACTGTTGCGCGCCAATGACCGGGTCGAAGTCTACCGTCCGCTGCTAGCGGACCCGAAAGAGTCGCGCCGCAAACGCGCCAGACAATAGCCGTCTGCACGACGGGTCACGGACAATCGCTAGTGATCTTTTTGACGTTGCGCATTTCGACGACGCGTTGTTCATCGGACATGGTGGAGCGTTCCCCATCCTTGTCGGTGGTAACAATGCGGATGCCGTCGTCGAGGCTGCGGGCATACGAACGTGCCTTCTCGCAATTGGCGGTTTTGTTGGCAGCAAGTTTGGCAGCATCGGCAGCTTTCTGGTCTTTCTCGGTCTGCTCCATTTTGCGTTTCTGAAAATCGGCATTGCGCTCCGCGGTCGTCATCGGTGCGTCTGGCGGGGGCGACCTGGACTGATTGGTGTCGGCTTTGTCTGCCGTTCTTGCAATCGGTTCTGCCGGCTTTGCGCCGGGTTCTTTCAGGATATTTTTTCGCGGGACGGATGGCGGTGGCGGCATATCGGAAAACTGCTTGTTGCCACTTGCGTCTACCCACGCATACTGAGCCGCCGCGAGGCTAGCGGCACTGGACAGGGCCAACAGCACAGCGAGTTGCAGACAGGCGATTGATCGGTTTTTCATGATCTCTTTCGGGAATGGCATTGAGGTATGGCAATGATTTCGCCATGCTTTCGCTGGTCTGTCAATCAATGCCGCAGTCTCTGTTGGCAGATGGCATTCTGACGATGACTTCGGAGGGGTTTTCTGTATAATTCGCTTTTGCGCCAATAGGAAAAACTATGCGTCTTCTTCAAAAGGCACTCACATTCGATGACGTGCTGCTCGTCCCGGCTTACTCGAACATCCTTCCCAAAGACACCATCCTGCAAACGCGCCTTTCGCGCAATATCACGCTGAACATACCGCTGTTGTCTGCTGCGATGGATACCGTGACCGAATCCCGGCTGGCGATTGCAATGGCGCAAGAAGGCGGCATCGGCATCATCCACAAAAACCTGACTCCGCGAGAGCAGGCCCGTGAAGTTTCCCGGGTCAAGCGGTTCGAGTCCGGCGTGGTGCGCGACCCGATCACGATTCCACCGAACATGAAGATCCGCGATGTCATTTCCTTGTCGGCGCAGCACGGCATCAGCGGCTTCCCGGTCGTCGAAGGCAAGAAGGTCATCGGCATCATCACCAACCGCGACCTGCGTTTTGAAGAAGAACTGGACGCCGAAGTCCGCGCCAAGATGACCGTCCGCGAGAAACTGGTTTTCGTCAAGGATGGGGCGGAGCTATCCGAAGCCAAGCGCCTGATGAACAAGCACCGTCTCGAGCGCGTCCTGGTCGTCAACGACGACTTCGAACTGCGCGGTCTGATCACCGTTAAAGATATCCAGAAATCTACCGAACATCCGTTTGCCTGCAAGGACGAACACGGTAAATTGCGCGTCGGCGCCGCCGTTGGCGTCGGTGCCGACAACGATGAGCGCATTGAATTGCTGGTAGCTGCCGGTGTCGATGTGGTGGTGGTCGATACTGCCCACGGTCATTCGCAAGGCGTACTGAACCGCGTGAAATGGGTCAAGACCAACTTTCCGCATGTCGATGTCATAGGCGGCAACATCGCTACAGCCGCCGCCGCCAAGGCGCTGGCGGACCATGGTGCCGATGGCGTCAAGGTCGGCATCGGCCCGGGTTCGATCTGCACGACACGGATCGTCGCCGGCGTCGGCGTGCCCCAAATTTCTGCCATTTCGAATGTCGCACAGGCCTTGAAAGGTACCGGGATTCCGTGCATCGCAGACGGTGGTATCCGTTTCTCTGGTGACATCGCCAAGGCACTCGCGGCTGGAGCCTCCAGCGTGATGATGGGCAGCATGTTTGCCGGTACCGAAGAAGCACCGGGCGAAGTGATCCTGTTCCAGGGTCGCAGCTACAAGTCGTATCGCGGCATGGGCAGCCTGGCTGCGATGGCGGACGGCTCGGCTGACCGGTATTTCCAGGATGCCGGTAGCGGCAATGACAAATTCGTGCCGGAAGGTATTGAGGGTCGTGTTGCCTACAAGGGCAGCGTGCTGGCTATCCTGTATCAACTGGTGGGCGGCGTGCGCTCCTCGATGGGTTACTGCGGCTGCGCGACCATCGAAGAGTTGCGCGAAAAAGCCGAGTTCGTCGAAATCACCTCGGCCGGCATGCGCGAGTCGCACGTCCATGATGTGCAAATCACCAAGGAAGCGCCGAACTATCGCGCCGAATAAGTAGCATAAGCACTCTGAAATTATCGACAAGCAGGGCTGCCGGAACTCCGCGCAGCCCTGCTGACGTTTTATTGATCCGTATTTTTTTAAGTCGACCATGGCCATGCATTCCAAAATTCTGATTCTCGATTTCGGTTCCCAGGTGACCCAGCTGATTGCGCGCCGCGTGCGCGACGCCGGCGTGTTTTCCGAAGTCTTCCCGTATGACGTCAGCGATGAATTCGTGCGCAACTACGGTGCTGCCGGCGTCATCCTTTCTGGCGGTCCGAACTCGGTCACCGATGGCGATACGCCGCGTGTTCCGCAAGCGGTGTTCGAATTGGGCGTGCCCGTATTCGGCATCTGTTATGGCATGCAAGCCATGGCCGAGCAGCTTGGTGGCAAGGTCGAAAACGGCAAGGTGCGCGAATTCGGTTACGCGGAAGTACGCGCGCGCGGCCACACGGCGCTGCTCGATGGCATTAGCGACTTCACCACCGCTGAAGGTCACGGCATGCTCAAGGTCTGGATGAGTCACGGCGACAAGGTCACCGAGATGCCGGCCGGCTTCAAGCTGATGGCGTCCACCGAGAGCTGTCCGATCGCCGCGATCGCTGATGAAACACGCCACTTTTACGCGGTGCAATTCCATCCGGAAGTCACCCACACCCTGCAGGGAAAAGCCATCATCGGCCGCTTCGTGCATGAAATCTGTGGCTGCAAATCGGACTGGAACATGCCGGATTACATTGCCGAAGCAGTCGCATCGATCCGTCAACAAGTCGGCAGCGATGACGTCATTCTCGGATTGTCGGGTGGTGTCGACAGCAGCGTTGCAGCAGCGCTGATCCATCGCGCCATCGGCGACCAGCTCACGTGCGTGTTTGTTGATCACGGCTTGTTGCGCCTGAACGAAGGCGACATGGTGATGGACATGTTTGCCAACAACCTCGGCGTCAAAGTCATCCGCGTCGATGCCACCGACCAGTTCATGGGACATCTGGCCGGCGTCACCGATCCCGAAGTCAAGCGCAAGATCATCGGCCGTGAATTCGTCGAAGTGTTCCAGGTCGAGTCGGCCAAACTGAAGAATGCCAAATGGCTGGCTCAGGGCACCATCTACCCGGACGTCATCGAAAGCGCTGGCAAAGGCAAGAAGGGTCACACGATCAAGAGCCACCACAATGTCGGCGGCCTGCCTGAAACCCTGAACCTGAAATTGCTGGAGCCGTTGCGCGAACTGTTCAAGGACGAAGTACGGGCGCTGGGTGTTGCGCTGGGCTTGCCGGCCACCATGGTGTACCGCCATCCATTCCCGGGTCCGGGCCTGGGTGTGCGAATTCTGGGTGAAGTCAAAAAGGAATTCGCCGACCTGCTCCGGCGTGCCGATGCCATCTTCATTGAAGAGCTGCGTAATTGCACGATTGACTTGCCAGCCGGTATCGACCAGCAAGGCATCGTCAAGAACTGGTACGAAGGTACCAGCCAGGCGTTCGCAGTATTCCTGCCGGTGAAGTCGGTTGGCGTGATGGGCGATGGCCGGACGTACGAATACGTGGTGGCACTGCGTGCAGTGCAGACGCAGGATTTCATGACGGCGCACTGGGCGCATTTGCCGCATGAGCTGCTGGGACGGGTGTCGAACCGGATCATCAATGAAGTGCGCGGTATCAATCGCGTGGTCTATGATATTTCGGGCAAGCCGCCGGCGACGATTGAGTGGGAGTGAGTTGAGGGCGTCACCTGTTGGTTATTCACCGGGCAAGCGCCGACCGCGTTACATCAATTTTCCGGTGATATTGAACCCCTTGAAACCTTGATACCTTGATCTAACAACAAGCCCGGCACGCAAGTGGTCGGGCTTGTTTAATCAGCACCTACCGCAACCGTAACCCCATCCATGCGTAATGCAATCACCCTGCATTCCCGGCATCCCACCAATCAATGCTTCATGCTCCGATGCATGCTTCGATGCATACGCCGCAACCCCATCCACACCACGAACACCACCACCGGCACCATCAGCCCGGTGACGACATCGGCATTGATCGGCAGGCCGGCCGCCTTGGCCGCCTTGGCGCCATAGCCGCACAAACCCACCATGTAATACGACACCGCCACCACCGACAATCCTTCGACCGCCTGCTGCAAGCGCAGTTGCTGGGCGGCGCGGGCGTTCATCGATTGCAGGATTTTGCGGTTTTGCAGTTCCTGCACGATGCCTACGCGGGTGCGCAGCAAATCATTCGAGTGCGCGATGCGTTCGGCCAGTGCTTCCTGGCGACGCGCGGTGGCGGCGCAGGTACTCATGGCGGGGGCCAGCCGGCGTTCCATGAATTCGCCGAGTGTCGGAATGCCGTCGATCCGGCTTTCGCGCAATTCGTCGATACGTGCCTTGACCAGCTGAAAATAGGCTTGCGAGGCCGAAAACCGGTAACTGTTGTCGACCGAAATTTTTTCATTACGCGCAGCCAGGCTGGTGATGCTGCGTAGCAGCGTGCGTTCGCCGTCGTCCTGTTCTTCGGCGGTGCTGTTGATCAGTGCATCGGCCACGGCACCATCGCTGTCGACCATGGTCGCCGTCAGCAACGCCAGTTCGGCTTCGATGGCATTGAGGGTGGGGGCCGATGCCTGCGCATGGGGCAGGCCGAGCAAAGCCATCATCCGGTAGGTTTCGATTTCCAGTACGCGCTGTACCAGTCGTCCCAGCTGTTGCTGGCGCAAGCCGACATCGCGTATCACGAAGCGGCTGAAGCCATCCGACTGGATCAGGAAATCACTCCATACCTCGGCACCTTGCAGCACCGTACTGGCAGCCAGCGACAGTCCCTCGAACGCGTCGCGTATTTCGGCACTGGCGCTGTCGCTGGGGCCGTCGGCTTTTTCGAGGACGACGTGGGCGGCCACCATGATCTTGCCACCCAGGCCATGCAACCACTGCTGCGGAATCTGCATCAACGGTACCCGCTGGAAGGCCTCTGCCAGTGGTACGTTGTCCGGAGTGCTCTGGGCGAAGGTGTAGGTGGCGAATTCGGTATGGCATTCCCACTTCAAACGAAAACGGCCGAAGTCATGATAAAAATATTTGGCATCGAGCGCCGGACCAGCCATGCCGAAATACCCGCACAGCTCGCGCAAGGTATGCAGCTGCCAGTCCGGCGTCTCGATGGTGCGGTCATACAGCGCCAAATGGGTCACGGTTTCCGGCGCATCGAGTTGCAGGAACGGACGCGAATGGGCTTCTGCGGCCAGTGGCATGCGCAGTGGGTGGTTCAGGGACGGATTGGCGATGGGCATGGCGTCAGGCGATCAGGTTGTCAGGCATAAAAACAGGGCTGGCGCGCAAGTTATCACACGACCAGTCTGTCATCACGGATCAGCACAATAAAAAATCAGCGCAATAAGTACTCTTCCAGAAACCGCACCAGCGAAAAAAAGTAAAAATCGGCATTCGGCTTGCGCGCAAACCCGTGCCCTTCGTTGTCTGCCATCAGATACCAGACCGGCACGCCATTCTTGCGGACCCGCTCGACGATCTGCTCGGCTTCGTTCAACGGCACGCGCGGATCGTTTTTTCCCTGCACCACAAATAGAGGTTTGGTGATTTTTTGGGCATTGTTCAGTGGCGCGATCCGTTCCATGAAAGCGCGCATCGCCGGATCACGTTCATCGCCGTATTCGACCCGACGCAGGTCGCGCCGATAGCTTTCGGTACGTTCCAGAAAACTGACAAAACTGGAGATGCCGACCACATCCACCGAGCCGGTAATCCGGTCTGCATAATTGGTCGATACCGCCAGGCTCATGTAGCCACCGTAACTGCCGCCCATCACGACCACCCGCGTCGGATCGAGGTCGGGCTGGGTGGCAATCCAGTCCAGCAAGGCACCGATATCCTTGACCGAGTCTTCGCGCAGCATGCCATTGTCGAGCTTCAGGAAGGATTTGCCGTAGCCGGTCGAGCCACGCACATTCGGCTGGATCACGGCAATGCCAAGCTCGTTGACCAGATAATTGATGCGACCCAAAAAGCCCAGTCGCGCCTGGCTTTCGGGGCCGCCATGGATCTGGATCACGACCGGGCGCGGGCCTTTGAATTTGCCGTCGGCGCGTGCTTCGGGGCGCGACATGATGCCGCTGATCATGCGGTTGTCAAAGCTCTTCCAGCGCACGATGGCCGCATCGCGAAAGCTGCCGGTATCGATGCCGGCAGTGGGCGCGGTCCATTGTTCGGTGGCGCCGGTGCGCAGGTTCAGCGTCATCACTTCGCCCGGGCTGCGGGCCGAATTCAGGCTCAGTCCCAGTTCATCGGCAGTGCGCCATTTGATGCGCGAGACCGCACCGGATGGCAGCGCCGGGTGTGGCAATTCGCGCCCGTGTGCCGCATCGAACAGATGTAGCTCGGACATGCCATCGTTGTTGACGACGGTGGCAACCCGATCGTTCAGGCTGGCCGGTTCGACATGGGTTACGTCCCAGGCGATCTTTTTTGACAGGATGGTTTGCTTGCGTGTGGCCAGGTCGATGCGCACCAGTTGCTGGAATTCGCCAGCCGCATCCGAGGTCGCCAGCAGGCTCTTGTCATCGCGCGAAAAATGCACTTCGCCGTAAAAGACCGGCACGCTGACGGCTCCCGGCGCAGGCAGTATCTGGCGTCGCGCACCGCTGGCCACATCGATCAGCCAGACCGTGCTTTCATTGGCCGAGACAAAATTGGTGGCCACCAGCTGGCGGTCATCGCGCGACCATTGCGCTGGTACTTCGCTCCAGCCACCGCCCGGTAGCGACGCGATTTTGCGTTTGGCGCCAGGCTGCAGCGGATCGAGCAGCCAGAGTTCGGTGGTGACGTCGGCGCGTCGGGCGGCACCGGCGGTCTTGTCGAGCTGGGTGGAATAGACCAGCACACGATCCTTTGCGTGGTTCCATTCGCCGGCACCGTGCTTTTCGTTCGGGTCGGTCAGCAGCGTGACCTTGCGGGTGGCCAGATCCATCCGGAACAGCTGGCTGGCTTCGCTACCGCCTTCGTCTTTTTCAAACAGGATGTAGCTGCCGTTCTTTGGCTCGAACCAGGCGGCGCGCACCGGGTCCGGATAATCGGTCAGCTGTTCCAGTTCGCCCATGGGTTTACGCAACAGATGGACTTGCACGCCCACGCCGCTGGTACGGGTGGCGACCAGCATTTCACGCCGGGTCGGATGCCAGTCGAGCAGCACGCGTGACCGGAAATCGTTGTAGCGTCCGGCCAGTTGCGCCATCGCGGCGGGAATCGGCGGAATGCCTTCGGCGGTCAGGTGCGGGTTGGGGGCAATGACGTCCTCCGGCCCGGTGTGTGCGGACGCGGACAGACAGGCCATCAGCAGCGTGGCGGCGAGGGTCACAGTACGTAAAGGCTGGGGGAGCAAGTGGTTCAACACGTTTTCATTCCTTTGCATGGGAGCAGAGCGGGCTCATGGGCACATCATTATTTGGCGAGAGAACTACGCGGATTCCAGCGCCGCAGCAATCACTCTGGCGATCGATAAAATCCGTGCATCCGCCATCGCCGCACCGACCACCGACAAGCCGACCGGCAGCGTTCCGTCCGCATGGCACGGCAGTGATACGGCGCAACCATCCAGCAAATTGACCCAGGCGGTATTGCGCAACACCAGATTATTGATGCGGAAGTACACCTCGTCCGACGCTTCCAGCCATGCCGTGGGAGGCGCGACGATCGGCACCGTCGGCAGGATGAGCGCATCGAATGGCGCCATCGCCTGTTCCATCCGCACGATCCAGTTGTCGCGTGCCAGGTGCAGGTGGATGTAGTCGGCCGCACTCATGCCGGCGCCGTAGGCGATGCGCTTGCCCACACGCGGGTCGTAGCCGTTACCGGAGCGTGCCAGCAAAGCGCGATGCCATGCATACGCTTCCGCCCCCGAAAACTGACTTAGTGCGATGAACTCATCGAGCTCTGCCAGTGGCGTATCGAGGATGACGGCACCCGCCGCCGACAGTCTTGACAGCGCAGCCGCAAAGCTGCGCGCGACATGGTCCTCCATCTGATCGAGCACGATGGCTTGCGGTATCGCCAGTCGCAAACCGGCCAGCGATATGGATTTGACGATCAGCGGCGTGTCGGCAATCAGGCTATCGACCAGCACGCAATCATCGACCGAGCGGGTCATCGCGCAAATCGTGTCGAGTGTGGTGGAAAGCGGGATGGCGCCGCGTGTCGGCACGCGCCGGGCGGTCGACTTGAAGCCCACCAGCCCACAAAACGCCGCCGGTATCCGGATCGAGCCGCCGGTGTCGGAGCCGATCGCCGCCACGCAGATGCCGGCAGCGACCGAGACCGCTGCGCCCGAGGACGAGCCACCCGGAATCCGTGCGACCAGTGCATCGGCCGGATTGTCCGGTGTGCCGTAATGTGGATTGAGCCCGACACCCGAAAACGCAAACTCGGTCATGTTGGTCTTGCCGATGATCGCAGCGCCAGCCCGCCGCAAGCGTTGCACCACGGGCGCGTCGTGCAGGGCGGGGGTGGCGTCGCGCAGCACCGTCGATCCTGCCAGCGTCGCTTCGCCTGCCACGTCCAGCAAATCCTTGATCGACACCGGCAAGCCGGCCAGTGCCGACAGTGGCGTCACGCCAGCGACATGCATCGCATCGGCATGGCGTGCGGCGGCGAGGGCTGCGTCGGGATACAGGCGGGTGAATACGGCGCTGCTGTTTGTTGCCGCGGCGAGGCTGGCTTCGATCAGGGGCAGGCGCTTCTCCTGGCCGAGGGCAGGGATGCTGGAAAGGCGTTGCTTGGGCATGAAGGCGGGATCTTTCTGATGATCAGCGGTCGAAAAAAGATAGCACAGAGTAACGATTTCGCCGTCACGAGTTTTCTGTCGCGCAAGCCTTATGCATGTCGGCTTGCCACCAGATCAGGTCATCGTGATCTGTTGCCTATAAAAGAGGCAGCGCCGCAATCCGGCACCGCGACTGGCTTGCGACAGCGTTCCACACGGTTATGCACAATGTTATTCACAGAAAGCGGGCATAAGTCGGTGGCATGTCACCAATGATGGCGAAGCCGGCAGCGGATTGGAAAAGATCAATGCCCGAGCGTTGCATGGATTACCGGCACTGATGCGGCACGGTATAATTCGCGTTTTCCGTTCCACACCGTGATGCCGTCTGCGGTATCACCACAACTCTCCTCATGCCATGTTGATTTTGCCGGGCTCCAACGCGCTCTCCGCTTTTCGTTCCCAACGTCTTTTAGCGCAACTGCAGAAGGTTGATCACGCGATCATTTCGGTCACGGGCCGCTATCTGCATTTCATCGGCAACGGCAGCGAACTGTCGCATCAGGACAGTGACCGGCTCAAAGGCTTGCTGACCTACGGCGAGCCATTTTCGGGTGTCGCCGACGGTGACGAGTTTGTCGTGATTCCACGTTTCGGAACGATTTCGCCATGGGCCAGCAAAGCCACGGACATCGCGCATAATTGCGGCCTTCAGCAAATCCACCGCATCGAGCGCGGCATCGTGTATCACATCCGTGTCAAGGCCGGCCTGCTGCGCGGCGTCAAGCATCTGGCCGACGCCAGCGTGCGCGGCGTGGCCGATGCGCTGCATGACCGCATGACCGAGATGGTGCTGCGACATCCCGATGATGCCGCCGACCTGTTCCGCGAGCTCGATGCCAAACCGCTCGAATCGATCGACCTGATCGGCGGCGGCAAGGCCGCGCTGGTCAACGCCAACAGCGAACTCGGGCTGGCCTTGTCGGACGACGAAATCACCTATCTGGCCGAGGCCTTCACCCGCGCCGGTCGCAATCCGACCGATGTCGAACTGATGATGTTCGCGCAGGCCAATTCCGAACATTGTCGCCACAAGATTTTCAATGCCGACTGGACCATCGACGGCGTGGCGCAGTCGAAGACGCTGTTCGGCATGATCAAGAACACCCACGAGCTGCATCCGCAGGGCACCATCGTGGCCTACAGCGACAACTCGTCGATCATCGAAGGCGCCAGCGTGATGCGGTTTTATCCGCGCGGTGCGGCTGCGGGCAATGAATACGCCCCTTCGCAAGAGCTGACCCATATCCTGATGAAGGTCGAGACACACAATCACCCGACTGCGATTGCGCCATTCCCGGGCGCGGCCACCGGTGCCGGTGGCGAGATTCGCGATGAAGGTGCGACCGGCCGTGGTGCCAAGCCGAAAGCCGGCCTGTGCGGTTTCACGGTATCGAACCTGATGTTGCCGGGTGCCATACACAACTGGGAAAACGCCCACGATGTGACTACGCCCGAATCGGTTAGTCACCCCTACGGCAAACCGGACCGGATCGCTTCGGCGCTGCAGATCATGATCGATGGCCCGATCGGTGCAGCCGCCTTCAACAATGAATTCGGTCGCCCTATCCTGGGTGGCTATTTCCGTACCTACGAACAGAATGTCGCTGGCACCGTGTACGGCTATCACAAGCCGATCATGATCGCCGGCGGCATCGGCAGCATCGCCGACCAGCACACCAAAAAGAACGACCTGCCGGTCGGCAGCCTGCTGATCCAGCTGGGTGGTCCCGGCATGCGCATCGGCATGGGCGGCAGTGCAGCGTCGTCGATGGCGACCGGCACCAATACCGCAGACCTGGATTTCGATTCGGTCCAGCGCGGCAATCCGGAGATGGAACGGCGTGCGCAGGAAGTCATCAATTGCTGCTGGCAGATGGGCGCCGAGAATCCGGTCCTGTCGATCCACGATGTCGGTGCCGGTGGCCTGTCGAATGCCTTCCCTGAAATCACCAACGATGCCAAACGTGGCGCGATCTTTGACTTGCGCAAAGTGCCGCTGGAAGAAAGCGGCATGGCACCAAAGGAAATCTGGAGTAATGAATCGCAAGAGCGCTACGTGCTGGCGATTGCACCCGACAGCCTGGCGCTGTTCCAGTATTTCTGTGAGCGCGAGCGCTGCCTGTTTGCGGTTGTCGGCACCGCCACCGAAGAGCGCCAGTTGAAAGTGATCGATCCGGCGCATGGCAACAATCCGGTCGACATGCCGATGGATGTCCTGCTCGGCAAGCCGCCAAAAATGCATCGCGATGTGCGCCACGTCGCGCAGACATTCCCGCCTGTCGACCTGACCGGCATCGACCTGATCAATGCCGGCCAGCGCGTGTTGCGCTTGCCGACCGTGGGCGACAAATCTTTCCTGATCACGATTGGTGACCGCACTGTCGGCGCCACCAGCGTGCGCGACCAGATGGTCGGGCCGTGGCAGGTGCCGGTGGCCGATTGCGCTGTGACGGCCATGAGTTTCGAAGGCTATCTCGGTGAAGCGATGTCGATGGGCGAGCGCACGCCGCTGGCCGTGATCAACGCTGCTGCCTCGGGCCGCATGGCGGTCGGCGAAGCCATCACCAACATTGCCGCTGCTGCGATTGGCGACATCTCCGACATCAAACTGTCGGCCAACTGGATGGCCGCTTGCGGTCAACCCGGCCAGGACGCCGCGCTGTTCGATACCGTCAAGGCCATCGGCATGGAACTGTGCCCGGCACTCGGCATCAGCATCCCGGTCGGCAAGGATTCGCTGTCGATGCGCACCACCTGGAAAGACGAGGCAGCCGACAAATCGGTGACCTCGCCGATTTCGCTGATTGTCTCGGCCTTTGCGCCGGTGCAGGATATCCGCCGCTCGCTGACGCCGCAATTGCGTACCGACGTTGGTGACACCGCACTGATCGTGATCGACCTCGGCCGTGGCAAAAACCGCATCGGCGCGTCGGCGCTGGCGCAGGTCTACCAGCAACTCGGCGACAGCACGCCGGATGTCGATAGCGCAGACGACCTGAAGGCGTTTTTCAGCGCAATCCAGCAACTCAATTCGGATCAGCTTCTGCTGGCCTATCACGACCGTTCCGATGGCGGACTGTTTGCCACTCTGTGCGAAATGGCGTTTGCCGGTCGCGCTGGTATCACCGTCAACCTCGATATCCTGGCCATGGAAAGCGAGCACGCCGCCGACTGGGGCGACTCCAAAAACTGGGCCTCGCAAGTCGGCGAGCGGCGCAACGAACTGACCTTGCGCGCCTTGTTCAGCGAAGAACTGGGTGCCGTCATCCAGGTCCGCGCCGAACAAAAATCCGATGCCATGAACGTGCTGCGCAGCTTCAACCTGGGTGCCTGCAGCCACATTATCGGCAAGCTCAATGAGCGTGGCATGATCGAATTTACCCGTGACGCCAAGGTGATCTACCAGCAGCCACGCATCGACCTGCATCATTTCTGGAGTGAGACCAGCTGGCGCATCGCACGCCTGCGCGACAATCCGGAATGTGCCGATGCCGAATATGCGCGCATCCCCGACAAGACCGATCCTGGCATCACGCCGGTCCTGAGCTTCGACCCGCAGGAAGACATCGCGGCACCGTTTATCGCCACCGGCGTACGGCCGAAGGTCGCGATCCTGCGTGAGCAGGGTGTGAACTCGCATATCGAAACCGCCTACGTAATGCACAAGGCCGGCTTCACCGCCGTCGACGTGCATATGAGCGATCTGATCGCCGGTCGTGCGCGGCTGGCCGATTTCAAGGGCGTGATTGCGGTGGGTGGTTTTTCGTATGGCGACGTACTCGGCGCAGGCGAAGGCTGGGCCAAGACCATCCTGTTCAATCCGGCCCTGGCCGAGCAGTTCGCGCTGTTTTTCCAGCGCACCGATACATTTGGTCTGGGTATCTGCAACGGTTGCCAGATGATGAGCAACCTGAAATCCATCATTCCCGGTGCGCAAGCGTGGCCCAAATTCACCCGCAACAAATCGGAACAGTTCGAAGCCCGCTTCGGCATGGTTGAAATCACCGAGTCGCCATCGATTTTCTTCGAAGGCATGGCCGGCACCATGACGCCGATTGCCGTGGCGCATGGCGAAGGCTATGCCGACTTTTCGCTGACCGGTGATATCGATACGGCGCTGGTGGCATTGCGCTATGTCGATAACAAGGGTGAGGTTACGGAAAGCTATCCGTATAACCCGAACGGTTCGCCTGATGGCATTACCTCGGTGACCACGCCGGATGGTCGCTTTACGGTGCTGATGCCGCACGCAGAACGGGTGTTCCGCACGTCGCTGCACTCATGGCATCCGGAACAGTGGGGCGAGGATGCGCCGTGGATGCGGATGTTTCGGAATGCGCGCAAGTGGGTGGGGTGAGCGGGATGGCCGAGCCTGAATGGTTTTCAGGTTTGCGTCCCAATGGTGAATGAAAGCGCTGGCAGCAGCGACCCTTGCCATAACCCGACCCACGTTGGGCTTGCAACCCTGCGGTTACAGGACGAACGCCGGGCTGCAAGCCCAACCTGTCAGACCGCAGCGGAGTCAACCTTATCGCCGCAATAGTTTTTGCTTTACAAATAACACCATAAACAGGATCAGCAGGATGGGCAGCAGGACAGGCATAACGGGAAGAAACAAAACAAATAGCTGGACCATTGTTTTGGTATCGGGGGGGCCGCCATTCGGACGACTCATATCGGCTAGCAACATCAAGCAGCCAAAACTAACCATGCCAATGCCAATCAGGGTGAGCCAGATCGGCAGTCCAAAATAGGCGGTAATCCCCACGACAGTGCCAATCAATGCCAGTAGACCAGCAAGACTCATTACGTAAATATTTTTCAATTACGTTCTCCATACTGGCGAATTCCAACGTCGTTAGTTTCAAATCCCGTTTTGTTGCAGTGTGCAGGGTAATGGCAAATTGACATTCTGGTGACGATTATTTCCAAAAATAAATTAAGTCTCCATGGCAAGCTTGGCTGCTGGTGAATCAATATCAACAAGCCTTCGCCATCAGTGCACCAGCCATGTCCGTGCGTGTACGTCACGCAAAGTACCCATGCAAAAACCACCCGCTACCAGCATCCACCGCCCGCAACCGAAAAATCCACAGCAGCGCGTGGGTTTCATTTTCGGCGATGAAGTAATCGCGTAGCGCCAGGTCGTCATCCCACCAGCCGGCTTCGATCCGCTCGGGGCCGGCCAGCAGCGTCAACGGACTTTGGTAAAACGGTTTGTGCTGGCGTGTGATCAACGGCAACGGCTTGGTCAGCAGCCAGGTCGGGCGAGCTGCAATTGGCTGGGTTGGCAGTGCGTTGATGCGCTCGCGTCGCGCTCCCACCGGCAGCAACCGGAAACTTTTTTCAGGACGGTGATCGGCCATCAGTGATAGCTGATGTACACACTGCGCACCCAACCGGCTTTGCAGACGCTCGACCAGCAGGCCGACGCTTTCTGCCTGCGCCGCTGCCGTAGCGAACAGTTCCTGGTTGGGCGTGGCCAGCGCAACGATCTGGTCAGCCGCCAGCGACAGTTCAATTACCGAATCGACCAGCGCGACTTGCCCCAGACGTTCACGCAGCAACAGCGTCAGGTGATCCGGATCACGGCTGGCAACGGCCAGCTGAATACGTACCGGCGTACTGCGATGATCGCGCTGACGGGTCGGTTCGTGATGCAGCCACAACGTGATGCTGTTGATTGCCGACTGGTGGGCATTGAGCCAGCCGGTCAGTTGCAGCAGCAAGCGGCGCGCTGCAAATAGCAGCGCTTCGGTATGGGACACCGGCGCGGGCAATTCCAGTCGCACATCGAAGGTGGCGGGTGCAGTGAACCAGGCATGCGCTTCGGCTTCGTCGCCATAGGCACGGTCGACTTCACGCAGCAGGTCGTTGCCAAAACGCCGGGCGATGCCGGCGCGTGGCATCCGCCGCAGTTGTCCGAGCGTGTGGCAACCGATGCCATACAGCGACTCCAGATGCTTGCGCGCGCTCTCGATCACGTTCAGCGGAATCGGTGCCAGCATCTCGACCAGCGTCTTGTCGCACCAGTCGCCGGCACTGCGCGCCAGCAGCCAGGCCGCACCAGCCGTCGGCGCACAGGCCAGTTGCGCCTGCAATCCCAGATCAACGATGCCGCTGGCAAGCTGCCCGGACAGCTTCTCAAAGCCATCAAACAGTCGCAGGCTGGCATCGATGTCGAGCAACAACCCGGCCGGTTGCACCACCACTTGTGGCGTGAAATGCAAGGCCCACAACGCCGCTTCCTGTAGCGCCGCACTTTCCTGTGCTGGTGCGCGCGGCAGTGCCAGCAGCTGCGCATTCATGCTCCAGGCATTGGCCTCCGACATGCCCGGCGCAATGCCGGAGCCAGTCGCTATGTGATTGCACCAGACCACCCGCTTGCGCTCGACCACCACGACCGGCGCGGTCGCGGCGTCAGGCCGGCAGCGCAGTACGGTATCGAGCGGCAGTTGCGGAAAATGGAGTGCGATCCACAGCATGGGTAGGGGCGACCGGTAAGTGAGTGATTTGGGTGACTTGGGTAACTTGGGAAATCCGGATGCGTTCGGCGAATGGTTGATCCAGCACCGCAGGCACCGACAGCGGCAGGATCACGGGCTGGCTCTGTACCGGGCCGCGCCGCTTGATGACTTCGACAGACAGCTGGCCGGATGGCGCCGGTCGACACACCATGCGCAGCGGCGCTGGCGAGGATTCATGCTGGGCATTGACCGGCCGCAAAACAAACGTCAGCCCCTCGCAACCACCGGCAGCCAGTTGCAAACGACGCAGATGGTCGGCGCGGCATTGCGGCAGCCAGCACAGCAGGGCGCCGAAGCTGGCACTTTTCAGGGTTTGTTCGATGGCCCAGATACGGTCGGCCGGCTTTTCTGCCTCGACCAGCAGGATATGGGTCAGGTCGATGCCCAGTTCGGCTAGCGCAGCAGCGAATGGAATATGTGGTGGCGCCATCAGGATCACGGTTTTTTTGGCCTGAGTCAGTTCGGCGATCACCGGCGCCAGCAAGCGCAATTCACCAATGCCCGGCTGCGACAGCAATAACTCGATCAGCACCGACGCCGGCCAACCCCCGTTCGGCAATTCACGGTCCAGCGCCCGAAAGCCGGAAGGCGTCGTCACCGCCCGGTGCGACCCCATCTGATTGCCGCGCCAGACCGTATCGGGCATCTGCGCGAGCAGGGCAGCAGTAGCAGCAGCGGGTGGCGTGGTGAAGCGGGTTGGCAAGGCGAGCATGGGAATCTCCGTAAATAAATGTGAACAGGTCTGCCGTTCTGGTGTTTTATAAACACTGTATGGATGAACAGTATAGATGACGAGGGGTATGTCGCGTCAAGGCGTTTTTCACATTGATTTCTGCAGAGGGAGTGGTTGGGTTTGGCGGAGGAATGCGGGGGTGGTGGCACGTATATAGCGGCAACCACATTGACCTTAGATTTCTACCAGTCGACCAGCTACAGTTTTAGAACTGCATTAAACCAATACGACGACTCACCGGCAATCTACGACCAGACCAGTCAGGTACCTGACATAGCACTACTGTTGGTTTTCATGAAAAAAATTTCCTCTGTCATACTCCTGTGCCCGGCAGTTGTACAAATCCTCCCTGAACTGCCGACAGGTTGAGGTCGCAGAATGAAAGACGTTTTCCTGGCATCGTTTGGCGCCCTCAATTGAACCAGCCGTCCGCCAGATTTCGGCACTGACAACCGGGTGCAGCAAGCCAGTATTGTTGCCACTCGCATGAACATTTCCCTACCTAGTTGAACCGAGGTTTACATGAAAAAATTTACGATTAACGGCCGTCCAGTCGCCCTGGATGTCGACGCCGTGACTACCCTGCTGTGGGTAATTCGCGATGAAGTAGGCCTTACCGGCACCAAGTTTGGCTGTGGTATCGGCATGTGCGGTGCCTGCACCGTCCACGTCGATGGCCGTGCAGTTCGCTCGTGCATCACGCCTGTCGGTAGCGTCGAAGGTGCTGCCGTGACCACCATCGAGGGCCTCGGCCAGAATGGTCCGCATGCGCTGCAAAAAGCGTGGGTCGCCGCTCAGGTACCACAGTGTGGTTATTGCCAGTCCGGGCAGATCATGCAGGCAGCAACACTGCTCAAGGATCACCCGCAACCAACCGACGCCAACATCGATACGTTCATGAGTGGCAACCTGTGCCGCTGCATGGCGTATGTCCGCATCCGCAGCGCCATCAAGCAAGCTGCTGCTGAAATCAATGGCGTGCCGTCAAAAGGAGTGCAACCAAATGCATAAGCTCGCAAGATTGGCCAATGCCGACCAGGCGCCGACATCCTTGTCGCGGCGCGGTTTTGTCATCAGCGCGCTGGGAGCCGGTTTTTCGCTGGCGTTTCTGCCGTTTGACCAGAGCATCGCCGCATCAGTTGCCGGTACGAGCAAGCCAGCGTTCGATCCAAGCATCTGGTTCCAGATCGATCGCGACGGCACTGTCACCGTCAACATCGCCAAGTCGGAAATGGGCCAGCATGTGGGTACTGCGCTGGCACGCATTCTGGCCGAAGAACTGGAAGCTGACTGGGCCAGCGTCAAGATCAACTATGTCGACACCGATCCGAAATGGGGTCTCATGGTTACCGGCGGCAGCTGGTCGGTATGGCAGAGCTACCAGCCACTGGCGCGCGCCGGTGCCGCCGGGCGCATCGCGCTGGTGGCCGAAGGTGCACGCCTGATGGGCGTGCCTGTCGAATCCTGTATCGCACGCAGTGGTAACGTCACATCGGGTAGCCGTACCATCAGCTACGCCAATATTGTCGAACGCGGCAACATCGCGCAGGCATTCACACCAGAACAATTGAAGGCCATCGTCCTCAAAAAACCGGCAGACCGGCGTCTGATCGGGCACGACGTGCAGGCGATGGACGTGAAGGCAAAGACCGACGGCAGTGCAATGTACGGTATCGATGCCAAGGTCGACGGCATGGTCTATGCACGTGCGCTGTTGCCACCAACACGCTACGGTTGCTCGGTAAAATCCATCAAGGACGATGCAGCGCGCAAGGTCAAGGGTTACATCAAGACTATTGCCCTGAATGATCCCTCCGGCAGCGTGCCGGGTTGGGTCGTAGTGCTGGCCGATTCGTATGCAGGCGCCATCCGTGCCTCCGAGATGGTCAAGGTTGACTGGAAAGTCGGTTCGGCCGCAAACGTATCGGAGGCCGATATACAGGCTCACGGTGCGAAACTCATCAAGGACACCAGCAAGGGTGCGACGGTGGTTGCCGAGGATGGCGTAGAAGCCGCGTTTGCCGCCGCCTCGTTGAAGATCGAACAGACCTACACCACATCAACTGTTCTGCACTTCCAGCTTGAGCCGGTCAACGCCCTGGCGTTGCAGAAGGACGGCATCTGGCATATTCACACTGGCAATCAATGGCAGTCACTGGCCCTGCCGACATTGGCCAAGGCACTCGGTGTGCCTGAATCCAAGGTAATCATGCACAGCTATCTGCTTGGTGGCGGGTTTGGACGCCGTCTCAACGGCGACTACACGGTACCCGCCGCACTTGCTGCGCAGGCCTTTGGCCGCCCGGTCAAGCTGATCTGCACCCGCGCTGACGATGCCCGCTTTGATTCGCCACGTTCACCATCGATTCAGCGCCTGCGCATGGCGTTCAACGCCACCGGCAAGGTAACGGCAATGGAACACGATGCCAGTGCCGGCTGGCCGACCGAAGCGATGATTCCAGCGTTTCTGTCGAAAGGAAAAAATGGCCAGCCCTATGACGCATTTGCCATCAGCGGTGCCGATCACTGGTACAACGTTGGCGCGCAGCGGGTGCGCACGATTTCCAATGATCTGGCCAGCAACACCTTCCGTCCTGGCTGGCTGCGATCGGTTGGACCGGGTTGGACCAACTGGGCCGTTGAGAGCTTTGTAGACGAAGCAGCACATGCAGCCAAACTTGATCCGCTGGCGTTTCGATTGACCATGCTCGATGCCTCTGGAAAAAATGCCGGCAGTGCACCGAATGCAGTGGGTGGCGCTGCACGCATGGCGCATGTCTTGAAGCGGGTCGCGGAAAAAGCGGGCTGGGGCAAGACACTGCCTGCAGATACAGCCCTTGGTATTGCCAGCACCTTTGGTCAGGAACGCGACATGCCAACCTGGACTGCCTGCGTGGCACGGGTGAAGGTCGATCGCAAGACCGGCAACGTCAAGGTCGAGCAGCTCTACATGGTCATCGACTGCGGCACGGTCATCCATCCGGATGGCGCTCTGGCGCAGGCCGAAGGCGGCAGCCTTTGGGGTGTCAGCATGGCTCTGCACGAGGGAACCGAGTTCGTCAACGGCCAGGTCCGCGACACCAATCTCGGCGCATACACGCCTCTGCGCATGGCCGACGTACCCGCGCTTGATATCGAGTTCGTCGCCAGTGCCGAAACCCCGATGGGAATGGGCGAGCCACCAACGACAGTCGTTGGCCCGGCCATCGGCAATGCCATCTTCGCAGCGGTTGGTGCGCGGTTGCGCCACCTGCCGATGCGGCCAGCAGATGTCCTGAAAGCGCTCGACACGGGCGCAGTCAAGAAGGTCTGACGCCACTGGCGTTGTATTGACGTTGTCCGTCTGACTGTTCGCTGTGCGCACCGTCAGACGGGTTATTCCAATACCTCCCCACGCATTACCGTGACACCAAACGGCTTCTTCATTTTTTGACGGTTGCTTCCAACGCTATACGAGCAAGCACGGCACGCCATGTTCTTTCACTCAAGAGGTGGCGCTTTTTGGTGCAAGCACAATCCCCTTGCCCGCCACCGGTCAGCGCTCGCGAATCCCGAAATCCCATATCCGGGAATCACGTCAGGCATCAAGCTCCCCATCCAATTCGCAATCTCCCTGTGCTATCTTCCAGCCGTACACAACCCACGCCACTGATGGCAACCCGAACCACCCATAGTCCCGCCACCCTCCCGATCACCCCATGCAAATCGCCACCATCTTCACCACCGCCAACACCGCACTGTCGCAACAACTCGCCGCCGCCGTCAATAACAAAACCAAACCCCCCGGCAGCCTCGGCATGCTCGAATCGATCGCCCGCCAGATTGGCCTGATCCAGCAAACCACCCGCCCCGCCATCCACGCGCCAGCCATCCTCGTCTTCGCCGCCGACCACGGCATCGTGGCGGAAAATATCTCGGCCTACCCGCAAAGCGTGACCTGGCAGATGGTGGAAAACTTCCTGGCGCAAGGCGCGGCCATCAATGTCTTCGCGCGGCAGGCACAGTGCGCGCTGCATATCGTGGATGCCGGTGTGAACCACGACTTTGGTCCGCGCGACGGCCTGATCGACAGGAAAATCGCCGCAGGGACGCGCAACTTTGCCGTCGAACCCGCCATGAGTAATGACGAATGCGCCCGCGCGATGGCCCATGGCGCCGAGCTGATTGCCACGCTCGACGGCAATGTGGTCGGCTTCGGAGAAATGGGCATCGGCAACACCACCGCGGCAGCGGCGATCATGCACAAAATCACCGGCATTCCGGTGGCCCGCTGCGTCGGTGCCGGTACGGGTTTGTCCACGCAAGGCATCCTGCAAAAACAATCCGTCATCGAACGCGCCATCGCCCATCACGCCAGCATCAGCGCGCCGCTGGATATCCTCGCCAACTTCGGCGGATTCGAGATCGCCATGATCGCCGGTGCGATGCTGGCCGCCGCCGAGCGGCGCATGGTGCTGCTGATCGATGGCTTCATCGTGACCAGCGCGCTGCTGGTGGCGGCGCGGTTGCAGCCGGCACTACTCGACTACTGCATTTTTTCGCATTGCTCGAACGAGCATGGGCACCAGCAGATGCTGGAACACCTCGCAGCGCATCCCTTGTTACAGCTGGATTTGCGCTTGGGCGAGGGCACCGGGTGTGCGTTGGCGCTGCCGCTGCTGCAGGCATCGGTCAATTTCCTGTGCGAGATGGCGACGTTTGAATCGGCGCAGGTCAGCGATAAAAGCGATGACTAGTATTCGCGTAATCGGTGATGCCTGCCTGCACGAAGTCAGGTTGTTTTTCATCGCTCTGCAATTTTTTACGCGCATCCCGATTCCGCAATGGGTCGGCTTCGAGCCAGCCTGGCTGCAGCACGCATCGCGCTACTTTCCGATGGCCGGGGCGGTGGTTGCCTGTGCGACGGCGGTGGTCTATGCCGGTGCTGCCTGGCTCTGGTCGCCGTTGGTGGCGGTGCTGGTGTCGACTGCATTCGGGATCTATCTGACGGGGGCGTTTCATGAGGACGGCTTTGCGGATATGTGTGATGGTTTCGGTGGCGGCATGACGCCGGCGCGGGTGCTGGAGATCATGCGCGATTCGCGCATCGGCGCTTACGGCGCGATCGGTATCGGCCTGATGCTGGCGCTGAAATGCGCGACGCTGGCGCAACTGCCGGTGCAGTCGGTCATCGCGGCATTGCTGGTGGCGCATCCGTTGTCGCGGCTGGCGTCGGGTGCGCTGATCTGGCGTCTGGAATATGTGCGCGAAGAGGGCAAGGCCAAGCCGCTGTCGCATCGCATGTCCAACGGCGAATTCGCGATTGCCGCGATCACGGCTGCCGTGCCGGTATTGGTTTGCCTGATGGCGGGCTGGATGTCGTGGCGCGCTTTTCTGGCGGGCGCGGTATTGGTGATCGTGGCGATGCTGTGGCTGGGAAAGATGTTTGTACGCCGTATCGGCGGCTATACCGGCGACTGCCTGGGTGCGGTACAGCAGGCCAGTGAAGTCGGTTTTTATCTGGGTGTGCTGGCGCTGGCCGGGCACTGAACGGGGCCTGCGATGCGACTCTATCTCGTGCGTCATCCGCAAACGCTGGCTGCCAAAACGATCTGTTACGGCAGCACCGATGTCGCCGTGGCAGAGGATGAGCTGGCACGTGTCGCCGCTGCGTTACACGCCAGACTGCCGTCATCGTTACCGATGGTGTCCAGCCCGTTGCGGCGCTGCCGGGAACTGGCCGAATTGCTTGGTGACGGTCGCCAGTATTCCATTGACGCCCGCCTGGCCGAAATGCACTTCGGTGACTGGGAAGGCCGCGACTGGAATTCGATTGCACGCAATGAAATTGATGCATGGGTTGCCGACCTGGCCGGCTACCAGCCGGGCGGTGGCGAAAGTGTCTTGCAGATGGCGCAGCGCGTGCAGTCCGTGCGCGATGACTTGCTGCGGCAGAATCAGGATTGCATCGTTATCTGCCATGCCGGAACGATCCGCCTGATGCTGGCGCTGCAGCCTGGCGTGACGCTGGCCGAGACAGCACTGCAGGCAGCCAGCACCAGCCATGCAATTGCCTATGGTGAGCTGGTTGTCATCGATATGGATGGAGAGCTGCACCGCACATCACAACAAGTTCAACGTTAAACTTTCCTGCCCCGACCACCGGCTTCTAAAAGCCTACCTTGACAGATCTGGCCCTGCACGCCCACACCGAAAGACCTAGCCATGAGCCACTACCAACGCATCGCCTGCCTGTGTACCGAATCGGTCGAAACGCTGTACGCACTGGGTGCCGAAGACTGCATCGCCGGTATCTCCGGCTTTTCGGTGCGGCCACCCCGGGCGCGTCAGGAAAAACCGAAAATCAGCGGATTTTCTTCGGTCAAGATCGAACGTATCCTGGCCGTCAAGCCGGACCTGATCATCGGATTCTGTGACCTGCAGGCCGATATTTGCCGTGACCTCGCGCTTGCCGGTATCGAAGCCCATCTGTTCAATCAACGCAGCGTGGCCGGCATCCTGCACATGGTGCGGGTGCTCGCCGCACTGGTCGAACGCGTGGACGCCGGCAAGCTGCTCGTCGCCGAGCTGCAGCGCCAGATCGATGCGGCGCAGGCGCGGGCAGCGCAATGGACGCGCCGGCCAGTGATCTATTTCGAAGAGTGGAATGACCCGCTGATGAGCGGCATCGGCTGGGCTGCCGAGGTGATCGGCATGGCTGGTGGCGAGGATGCGTTTCCGGCGTTGTCGGCACACCCCAATGCACGCCAGCGCATCATTGCCGATCCGCTGGACGTGGTGCGACGCGCGCCCGACATCATCATCGGTTCGTGGTGCGGCAAAAAATTCCAGCCCGAAGCGGTGCGTTCGCGGTCCGGCTGGGAGTCCATTCCGGCGGTGCGCAACGGCATGCTTTTCGAGATCAAATCACCCGACATCCTGTCGCCGGGGCCATCGGTCATCACGGAAGGATTGCGCCAGATTGGCGACATGATCGCGCAATGGCAGCGCACGCAAGCGGCGTAACCGGCAAGCGTTTTCCGTCCCTTGACCGTGCCGGGGGCGACTTTCGCCGCTGCGCCGAATACCGCACATGCAGTAGAATCCGGAGCTCACCACACCTCTTCCCGAGATATCCCCACCATGGCTTATGATCCGGCGCGTCCGCGCCTCGCTTTCGTCGACCTCGAAACCACTGGCGCGACTGCCACCATCGATCGCATCACTGAAGTTGGCATCGTCGAAGTCGATGAAGACGGCACCGTGCGCGAGTGGAGCAGCCTGGTCAATCCGCAGCGGCAGATTCCGGAATTCATCGAAGGCCTGACCGGGATTTCGAATGCGATGGTGGCGACGGCACCGGGTTTTGGCGAGCTGGCTGCCGAGATTTTTCAGCGCCTCGAAGGGCGGGTTTTCCTGGCCCACAATGCGCGCTTCGACCACGGTTTTTTGCGCAATGAATTCAAGCGCGTGGGCATCGACTTCCGGCCCACGGTGCTGTGTACCGTCAAGCTGTCGCGAAAGCTGTATCCCGAATTCGCCCGACACAATCTGGATACCCTGGCCGAGCGTCATCAGCTGCATGTCACCGAGCGCCACCGTGCGCTGGGCGACGCGCAGCTGATCTGGCAATTCTGGCAAACCATTCATGCCACCTTGCCGCACGAGCGTATTCAGGCCGTCGTCAAGGAATTGATCGCGCGCCCGAGCCTGCCGTCGTATCTGGATGCGTCATTGCTCGATGACCTGCCGAGTACCCATGGCGTGTATCTGTTTTTTGATGACAGCCAGTTGCCGCTGTATGTCGGCAAGGCCAACAATTTGCGCCGCCGGGTGCTGTCGCATTTCAGCGGTGACCACGCGTCGCCAAAAGAGATGCAGCTGTCGCAGCAGATACGCCGTGTCGAATGGATCGAAACCGCTGGCGAGCTGGGCGCCTTGTTGCGTGAAGCGGCGCTGATCAAGAAATTGTCACCCGCCCATAACCGCCAGCTGCGCCGCAATGACCAGTCCTGCGCATGGCGTTTGGTGCAGCAGGGCGACGAGTGGCAGATCGCCCTGGTGAACACGGCGGACCTGTTCTTCGGCGACGAGCCGGACCTGTTCGGCCCGTTCGCCACCATCCGCAAGGCCACCACCGCATTGAAGGCGCTGGCCACCGAACACCAGTTGTGCCACGCGCTACTGGGGCTTGAAAAAGTGGCGGTCGGCAAACCGTGCTTTGGCAGCCAGGTCGCGCAATGCAAGGGCGTATGTATCGGCCGCGAGAGCGCGGCGTCGCATACCGCACGTTTTCGTTTGGCGCTGGAAGGCATGCGCATGAAGGCGTGGCCGTATGCAGGGCCGATCGGACTGCGCGAAGGCGACGCCATGCATATCATCAGCAACTGGAGCTATCTCGGCACGGTCGACAGCGAGGTGGCTGCGTGGGAGATGATCGAGCAGGGGCAGCCAAGTTTTGATCGGGACGTGTATCACATCCTGCATAAGAAGCTGGGCACCATGCCGGGGCGAATACACAAGTTCTTTTGATTCTTTTTATGCCATGCATTACCTGTTCCATCCACTGCGAGCTTTCATGAAAAAAATTGCCGGATTGATATTGTTGCCACTCTCGATGGGATGGGCGCACGCTGCCGATATTCCGCCGTTCTCGCAAATGCAGCCGGGCGCTGCGGTCACCGGCTGGGCACCGGTGCGGCCTTCGGCCAAAGCGCCCGACACAATCTATACGCTGGTGCGCGACGACGACCGCACGGTCCTCAAGGCTGAGGCCGACAAGTCGATGTCGGTACTGGCGCACACGATCCGTGTCGACCTGAAAAAAACGCCGCTGTTGCGCTGGCGCTGGAAAATTTCCGGCCCCGTAAAGAGCGCCGACATGACTAAAAAATCCGGCGATGATTATGCTGGTCGTGTGTATGTCCTGTTCGATTACCCGGTCGACAAACTATCCTTCGCCACGCGCGCAAAATTGAAGCTAGGCGAAGCCATCTATGGCCAGAAAATCCCGACTGCTGCCTTGAACTACGTCTGGGATAATCGCCAGCCGATCGGCACCCTGCAAGCCAACACCTACACCGATCGCGCCCGCATGCTGGTAATTGAAAGTGGTAGCGACAAGGCCGGGCAATGGGTCACGGAGACGCGTGATGTGGCGGCTGATTTTCGGGCGGCGTTTGGTGAGGATGCGCCGGATGTGGTGGTGGTTGCGGTGGCTACGGATACCGATAATACCGGTGAGCAGGTGACAGCCTGGTATGGGGATTTGCAGTTTTTGGCGCGATGACAGGACGTTGGGGCGCGTCGGCAGTTTCGGTCGCGATCAGCGTGCTTCGGAATCCGCAAGCAGGGTCAGAGTAATTTTCGCGATGCAGCGTTGCGAAAAAAACTCTGACTCTGGTTGCTGCCGATGTGGTTTGCGGCGGTTGGTAAAAGCGGGTGGCGTGGTTTGCGATCGTTGGCAAAAGGGGGTGCCTTGGTTTGCGGTCATTGGCATGAGCGGATGGTGTGGTTGTGGTTGTGCGGAGGCGGCACGCTGCTGAAGCCAGTTTCCGGGGTCAGAGTTTTTTTTCGCGACGCTTCACCGCGAAAATTACTCTGACCCCGCAAACGGATTGCGGAGTGCTGGTGATTGAGTACCAGGCTTTCAGTGATTAATTGACTCTGACCCTAATTATCTAATTGACTCTGACCCTAATTAGCTACTGGCGCTGTCGTCGCGCACCCGCACCCTCGGTCGCGATCAGCGTGCCCCGCGTTCCCGTTGCCAATTCAATCTACCGACTTGCGGTAAAATTCGGCCCCGACGCGATCCGCCGTGGCGCAGAAACGCTGACTCGTCTATCCACTATTCCCGCTTTCCAGCCATCCCTTGCAAAGGCAGTTTGAATGACCCTGTTCCGACTCATCGGCACATTCGTGCGCACCCACTGGCAGTCGTATATCGCCGCTGGTGCCATGCTGGCAGCCGTCGCGCTGCTGACCGTCTGGGTGCCGCGCAAGGTTGGTCACATCATCGATGCACTGGTCGCGGGGCAGCTGGGTGGCGTGGCGCTGTTGCAGGAGCTGGCGGTGCTGGTGGCGATCGGGGTAGCGATTTATTTCTTGCGGGTGGGCTGGCGTTTGCAGCTGTTCAAGGCGGCGTACCTGTTCGGCGTGGGCTTGCGCACCCGCCTGTATGCGCGGCTGTCGCTGCAAGGCCCGGCGTTTTACCAGAAGCAGCGCACCGGCGACCTGATGGCGCTGGCGACCAATGATGTCGATGCCATCGAGATGGCGGCCGGCGAGGCGATGCTGGCCGGTTTTGACGGGTCACTGACCCTGCTCATGGTGCTGGCGATGATGCTGATCGGTGTCGACTGGCGGCTGACGCTGATTGCGCTGGTGCCGTTCCCGGTCATGGCGTTTGCGTTCTGGCGCATCTCCAATCAAATCCACCGCGCCTCGACCGATTCCCTGAAGCGCTTCAGCGATCTCAATGACCATGTGCAGGAAACCCTGGCCGGTGTGCGCACCCTGCGTGCGCTCGGGCTGGAACAGCGCAGTGCCGTGCAGTTTGCCGCGCTGGCCGAACACGCCGCCGCGGCCAACCTGCGCGCGCAACGGTGGGAAGCAGCGTATGAACCGGCGGTCGGGATGACCTTGTCGATGGCCGGTGTGCTGACGCTGTCGCTGGGTGGTTATCTGGTCTGGAACAATGAATTGACCATCGGCGCTCTGACCAGCTTCACGATGTATCTCGGCCAGCTGATCTGGCCGATGTTTGCCGCCGGCTGGGTGCTGTCGCTGATCGAGCGCGGACGCGCTGCCTGGGAGCGGCTGGAGCCGGTACTGGAAGTGCCGCTGTCGGTCGATGATCACGGCAGCATCGACACGTTCGTGCCCGGCATGCTGGCACTGGAGCAAGTCGATTTTGCGTATCCCGGACAAACCGCGCTGGCCTTGCAGGCAGTCTCGCTGCAGCTGGAACCCGGCCAGACCCTGGGGCTGGTCGGTCCAACCGGGTCCGGCAAATCGACGCTGCTGCGCCTGCTGCTGCGCCAGTTCCGCCCGCTCAAGGGCGAGGTGACCTGGGGCGAGCATGCGCTTGGCGATTACACCTTGCTGACTTTGCGTACGGCGATCAGCTGGGTGCCGCAGGAATCCTTTTTGTTCTCCTCGTCGATTGCCGACAACATTGCGATGGCGCGTCCCGAAGCCAGTCGTGCCGAAATCGAGCACGTGGCCGGATTGGCGGCGGTGCACGACGATATCCTGCGTTTTGCGCAAGGCTACGACACGCCGGTGGGCGAGCGCGGCGTGACGTTGTCGGGAGGCCAGCGCCAGCGCGTGGCGATTGCGCGTGCTTTGCTGGCCGACGCGCCGATGCTGTTGCTCGACGATGCCTTGTCGGCCGTCGATACCGGCACCGAAGCGAGCATCCTGCAGCACTTGCGCGTGGCCCGCAACGGCCGCACCGTGATCATCGCCAGCCATCGCCTCAGTGCAGTGGCCGATGCCGACCAGATACTGGTTCTGCGCGAAGGCCATATCACCGAGCGCGGCAGCCATCAGCAATTGCTTGATCTGGATGGCTGGTACGCCAGCCAGTGGCGTTACCAACAACTGGAGGCTCGCCTCGATGCGCTCTGAAACTCGGCAAGCCGTCGATCTGCTGCGCACCTCTGCCGCGCCGGATCGCAAACACCTGTACATCGGCACGGCCTGGCTGATTCTGGCCGCCGGTCTGGAAGTGATCGGCCCGCTGCTGGGCAAGTCGCTGATCGACAATCACCTGCTGCCGCACCAGCTTGACTGGCCGCGCATGATCGCGCTGCTGGCCGGCATCCTCGTGACCGGTTGGGTCGCCAGCCTGGTGCGCTACGTGCAGCTGGTGCGCCTGTCGGGTCTTGCGATGCGCTCGGTACGGCGCCTGCGCGAATCGGTGTATGGCCATGTGCTGCGCCTGCCAATGGCGTTCTTCGACAAGGCCATCACGGGTCAGCTGGTCAGTCGTGTCACCAACGATACCGAGGCGGTCAAGAACTTGTATATCCAGGTGCTGTTTGTCATGCTCGACAGCAGCATCGTGCTGACCGGGGCCATGCTGGCGATGGCCTGGCTGGACTGGCGCCTGATGCTGGTGGTGCTGATGCTGTTCCCGGCGGTGATCGTGATTGTCTGGTTTTATCAGCGCATGAGTGCGCCGGCGGTCACGCGGGCGCGTGAATTGCGCAGCGAGATCAATGCACAGGTGGCCGAATCCATCGGCGGCATGACGGTGCTGCAGGCGAGCAATGCCGCACTGCGATTTGGTGAACGTTTCCGCGCCACCAACCAGTTGCAATACCACGCCCGCGTGGCCGAACTGCGCGCCAATGCGTGGCTGCTGCGTCCGGCGCTGGACTTGTTGAATGTGCTGCTGCTGGTCGGTGTGATTTACAGTTTTGGCCAGCGTGAATTCAGCGGGCTGGAAGTCGGCATCCTGTACGCCTTCGTCAGCTACATCGCCCGAGTCGTCGATCCGCTGATCCAGATTACCTTGCAGTTCAGCCAGCTGCAGCAATCGGTGGTGGCAGCGGCGCGGGTCAATATCTTGCTGAACGAACACCAGGCCGTTGCCAACACCAGCGCCGCTCGCATCAGCGCCGGTGCAGTCTCGATCCGCGACCTGCGCTTCGGATACGCGCCCGGCGAAGACGTGTTGCACGACCTGAGTCTGGAGATTCCGGCCGGCGCGTTCTATGGCATCGTCGGCCACACCGGTAGCGGCAAATCGACGCTGCTCAGTCTGCTCCTGCGCTTCTACACGGCGCAACACGGCAGCATCGCCATCGACGGCATTCCCTTGAGCACGATTGGCGACACGGCGTTTCGGGACGATGTCGGACTGGTCCCGCAAGACCCGTTCTTGCTGGCGGCCAGCGCCCGCGACAACATCGACATGGGTCGCGGATACAGTCAGGCGCAAATCGAAACCGCCGCCCGCGCCGCCAAGGCGCACGGCTTCATCATGGCGCTCGAAGAGGGATATGACACCTCGCTGGGCGAGGGCGGGGCGCGCCTGTCGACCGGCCAGAAGCAACTGATCGCCATCGCCCGCGCCCTGGCAGGCCAGCCACGCATCCTGTTCCTCGACGAAGCCACCTCGCACATCGACAGCGAAACCGAACAGGTCGTGCAAACTGCGCTCGACGAATTGCGCGGCAGCGTGACACTGATCGCGATTGCGCATCGCCTGTCGACCATCCGTGATGCCGACCGCATCATCGTCCTCAATCATGGCCGGATTGCCGAGCAGGGCACGCATGACGAACTGATGGACATCGAGGACGGGATTTATCAGAAGTTGTATCTGCTGCAGCAACTGGTGGATTAGCAAGTTGCCCTGACCCGCCTCGTGTAAGCGTTACGGGTTGGCATTTTTGCCACCAAAAACGTCGAAGCCCGGCCAACCTCAAATTTATCTGCACGGCGCATACAGAGTTGATGCGGGCTTCCTCCTGCCCGCTACCATCGCTGAACTCGCATCAAAAAGCCCCCCATTCAACCCATCATTCCGTCCGGAGCACGCATGTACCGAGGCAGTCAGCACCAGCGCGGCCAAGCGCTGATCTACGGCATATTTGTCCTGATTGGCGGACTGACGGCGCTGCATTTTTTGTTCAATACCGGGCAGCTCAGTAGCGAAAAAACCAAGCTGGTCAATACGGCGGATGCGGTGGCGTACAGCGCCGGCGTGATGCAGGCGAGGGCGTTGAATTTTGATGCTTATAATAATCGGGCGCTGGTGGCCAATGAGGTGCTGGTGGCGCAGATGGTTAGTTTGTCTTCTTGGGGGCAGTATGTGACGACGCATAGCAATAAGCTGTTATTGGTGCTCCCTAGTTGCCTCAATATCGACACCGCCGTAGTCTCCGCATTTGTTGACTTTGATCTGATATACGGCTCTTTTTGTTTGCTGGCCGCTAACTTTGCTATTAATGTTCTCTCTGATGCAGGCGCAGCTGTGACAAACGCCGCTGCCGGAATGATTCCATTAATAGAAGCCAGCAAAACTGCAATCCGAACCGCTCAAACGCTACTGCATGCGCCAGTCTACTTTCAGGCCGCCAGCCTGCGTGTCATGCAGGATGTCGCTGATCGTAACTATGCTGGTGATGGTGCAGTCACTGTCGCATCCCTTGGCCCAACCTCTTCCGGCAATCCTTCAAGCAGTCTCGATTTACTCAATGGATTCACTCGCCGATATGCCGATGCTGACCGTACCCGCTTTGCAGAAGTCGCCAGGATTGCAGCAAGCTCCGATAGCTTTGTTCGCCAACGTAACTGGACTTCCAATGCAGTCGTACCTCAATTCTGCCTTGACAGTCTTCGGACGAATTCCGTCAGACGTCGCGGCGGTACCGAGTTGATCGGGCTGGATGAATGGAAAGCCGAAGACACCGAGTCATTTTGGGCCTGGCGTAAAAGTCGAGGCTTTCTTGGTTTTCTGAGTTGCGACCAGAGGGAAACTCCCATAGGCGTCGGTATGCAGCAGGCCTATCCGGATGGAATGGATCAGGATGAATCAGGGGCGTGGTTGGGCGGCTCTCGTTCAACCAACCCCGCAGCCAGTGGCAGTGCGACATCGACTGCATGGAACGGCTATACCGGATTGCCGTCCTTCTACGACCTGTCGGACCTGACTGCTGCCGATCCGGTGATGAAATTCAGCGTGCGATTGACACGTAACGCAGCGAGTACGCGTACTTCTGACGGCTCATCTGCAATCACTGCGACGCCGCGCCTGAATAATTTTTCAAATAACTTCGCCAATGGCGTCATGACAGCCACTGCCAGTGGCGAAGTATTTTTCGAACGGCCATTAACTGACCCCGGCAATGTAGCTGGCGGCAATTTTAACCAGTACGCGGAAGCTGTTCTGGGTAGTGTCTCCCGGCGCGAAATCGGCAGCTTGTTCAATCCTTACTGGCAGGTTCGTCTGGCTCTGGCCGCTCCATGACTTATTCCACCTCAACGTTGACGAGTCTGCAAATGCTTGCCGCACATGTCAAAAAAGCTGCTGTGCGGTCAATCAACATGAAAAAATATCGAATGCTTTTCGTCGGGCCCACGTTCTTGATATTGGCGAATGTTCTACTCACAGCAAGTGCTAACGCGGAAACTCTAATTCAAGTTCAGCATGTGCGATTGGTAGGGGAGTTCATGCCTGCAGGAATGAAGGAGCAACTGGAAGACAGCGCCAAGCTCTGTGCCGAAATGGGTAAGACACTTCAGAAGCCACCACCGGGCGATAAATTATTTGAAAGTATCGACGATGCCTATTTCGCACCGGGGGCAACGACGATTTACAAACAAATAAAAGTTTATATGCTGACAGCTGACTGCAAGATGAAACGTGACGACAAGCTGGAAATCCTCTCGATTACATCGCTCGGCGTCTGCAGGTCCACACCGTGGAACATGCGCTCAGTAGGATATTGTGATGTGGATATCTCATCAATATCGCGACTCCCGGATAAAAAATTCGGGCGAAACTCTGCAGTTCTGAACGGAGAATCCACTGTTATTTTGGGATATCCCTGCACTTTTTTGAACATTGATTTAATGGCTTCGTCGCGATCTTGTGTCATCAGAACTGGTGCTTTTTCCAATGTGACAAACATGTACGATTTTAAAATTGGCGTGGAGCTCAAACGCGATTTCAGTATTGGTGACGGTGCTGGAAAAAACTTTCATTCAAGTGAGGCAACCGAAATACACACGAACATCATGGTGCCGCTCTTTACGTTATTTCCACAGTTATCCGGCAAGTACAAAGTATTTTCCAGCCAGCTTCCAAACAGAGATTGACCGCAATGAAGCCCGTCAAACGATCGGTAGTCAATAACGACGCGCGCCATTGCGGGTCACGCCAGCGCGGCCAGGCCATGACCGAATTCATCGTCCTCTCCGTCGCCCTGATCCCGCTCTTCCTGCTCTTCCCGATGATCGGCAAATACCAGGACATTCGCCACGCCACGCAAATGGCCAGTCGCTACGCTGCCTTCGATGCGACCACGCGCAATGATATCCAGAGCCCCGACGGCTGGAAGCCCGAAGCGCAGTTGGCTGACGAAGTGCGACGGCGCTTTTTCAGTAACAGCGATGCGCCGATCAAGACCAATGATGTCGCTGGCGACTTCGAGGCCAATCGTAATCAGGCTTGGCGTGATCCATACAGTAATCCGCTGATTGCAAGGTTCAGCGATGTCGCCCTGTCATTCGGCGCAGGTGGAGCAGGTGGTGCTGGCGGCGCGAACCATGCCAGCGGTTTCAGTAGCGCTGCAGATGGCGCGCCTTTCAACCTCGTGCCGCTCGCTAATGCGGCGCAGATGGGACTGCAGTCGCGGGGCGTGTACACCGCCAACGTGTCCGTCGCGCTGGCCAACCTGCCGGCCGGAATTCGCAGTGTCGAGCCTTTTGACAACATCAATTTGTCGATCCAGCGTCACACCAGCCTGCTATTTGAGCCGTGGAGTGCGTCGTCGCCGCAGGTAACCGAAGACCGGTTTGGCCGACTTGCACCAGTAACAGCAGCACTTGCAACTATCCAGCCAGCCCTCGATCTGGCAATTACGGTCGTTGACTTGAATCAGGTCGATGCACCCCGGTTCGGTAATTTGCAGGCGTGGCGTGATGTCGTTCCTCAAGACCGACTGAGACCGGCGAACTGAGGGCAGAAAATCATGAAAGTCATCAAGAGCCTTCCATATTCCTTGTTCAGATCTGTGCTGAAAATTGTGGCAGCAGTAACCGTCGCTGCCACCATCGCCAGCCCGTCCAGTGCCGATACCCGCTGGCCACAGCCCGTCTTGCCCGCCAACCTCGACACTTTTTCCATCGCCGACCAGATGACCGTCAACGGGTTGCCGATGCGCCTGAAAGGCTTCGTCTCAAACCGCCGTCCGGCCGAGATGATCGATGCTTTCCGTCGCTCGCTCGGTCAGCCGCTGGTAGACAGTGTGGTGAACGGCAAGCAGGTTCTGGGCCGCGCCGAGGGAGGCTTTTACATCACCGTGCAGATCGAAGCAGCTGGTGCCGGTAGCAAAGGCACGGTGGCCGTCACCGACCTTGCAGCCATGTCGTCCAACCACGCGCAACAACAAGACGCCGACACCCGCTGGCGCAACCGTTTGCCGGCCGGGTCGGTCATCAGCAGCCAGATGACCTCGCAGGAAAACGGCCGGGCGGCGCGCCACATGGTGATCCTCAATAGCCATAGCGAGTCGGCCAACCGCGATGCACTGCTGCGCCTGATGACCGAAGACGGCTTCGCCCTCGAACGCGAAATTCGTCCCGATGCGGCTATGCGTCGCAGCCTTCCGGCCCACATGGCCGAAGCGAGCACGATGTATTTCAAGTCGCCGGGCAAAGAGGCGATGGCCGTGATCAGCCGCAGCGGCGACAAAACCGCAGTCGTATTCAATTCCACCGTGACTTTGCAAGGATTCCAATGAACCAGCGTTTGCGTTGTCCGTCGCCTTGCACGGCAAATGTCACATCCAATGCAGCATGGAATGCGACATCGCTTTCCACTCTGCATTTCAGACCGCGCTGCATTCCAGCACCACTGCGCCGCCGACTCTGTCAGGGCCAGTCGATGGTCGAGTACATCGTTGTCTGCGGCGCGCTGGCGCTCACGCTGGGCATCGGGATGGCGGATAACACTAGCATCCTGTGGCAACTTGTTGATGCATTTCAAATTGCCTATCGTAATTTTAGCTACGCTATCTCTCTACCCGGCTGACCCTGCTTGGGCCGACTAATTTTTTCCGTTGTGAAATACCTATGAAACCCGTCGCCACCCCGCAGATACCCGGCTTGCAGATCGAGATTGCCCGCAGTTTCTGGCAGCGCCTCATTGGGCTACTCGGGCGAAGACGTCTGGCCGATGACGCCGGCTTGCTGCTGGTTCCGTGCAATAACATCCACACCGCGTTCATGCGCTTCACCATCGATGCCGTCTTTATCGACCGCGCCGGCGTCGTGCTGGAGATCGTGCCGAAGCTGCAGCCTTTCAGGGCGGCTGTGGTGCGGGCGGCGCATGGTTGTCTGGAACTCTCGGACGGTGGCGCCGCGCGTTACGGGTTGCACGTCGGGCAGCGACTCTGGCCCACCGCTGCGCAAGCTGGAACGCCTACATCGGTATCAACATCGACATCCACACCACAGCCTGGCGTTCACTAAACTCATCCCGAGAAAGCATCATGGCAAAAAACATAATCCGCCTCACGGCACTTTTGACAGCAAGTTCGTCCGTGCTGTGCATTGGTCTGACCCAATCTGCCATTGCACAAGACTTCAACGGCCTGCTCAGAGGCCTGATGCAAGGACAAGGGCAAGGGCAAGGATATGGGCAAGGTTACGGGCAGGGACAGTCCGGCGACATGCTCTCCAATGCGATCAGATCGATTACCGACGTCTCGGTCGGACGAGTGACGAATGGCGCGCAAATGCCGCAAGACGCACAAGGAAAAGTCGTCATGTATCGCACCGCCTGGTGCGGCTACTGCAAGAAGGCGGCATCGTACATGCAGCAAAAGAACATACCCTTCGTTGAGCGTGACATCGAAGCCAATCCATCCTACCGCGCCGAAATGAAGGGGCTCGGTGGCACCGGCGGTGTGCCGTTCATGGTCTTTGGCACCAAGACGCAGTCGGGTTTCAGTGAGTCCTCGTTCGATCAGAATTACGCGGTATTCAAGCGCTCGCTGGGCAACGACAATCGGGCCATGCCAGATTCGGCCATCGGACCGGATCGTGTCGGCTCAGCAGCTGGTGGTGGTACTGGCGGTTTGCAGTCGGGCGATGCACTGGTCGGCAGGATCGCCGGTATCCAGGTCTATCAGCAGCCCAGCAAGTCCAGCCCGAAATTGCTCATGCTCGGCAGAGGCGACGAAGTGATTTACATGGGCGAAGAACGCGGCGGGCTTTATCGCGTGACCTCCAGTCGCGGCGAAGGGTGGGTCGATAAATTGCTCGTCAAAAAAGGCGGATGACCGCCTGAGCGCATCCCCCTTTGGCACATGCCCCTTTGTCGTACGCCCCTTTAAATACAACTACATACATTTTTGTACGCCGGTGGTGCACTTGCATGTAAGTTTGCGTGCAAAAAATCCACGTCGTTATCAAAAGCCAGCAGATGCCCGCAGCACAAAGCGTGATAAGCCAATTGAAAACAAGCACTTGCTAAAAACAATTTAAAGTCTGCAATAGCTGGCACGTTGCATGCAATAGAGCTCAGGTCTTGTCCACCTACCGGAGATCTGCATGCAACCTTTGTTCAAGTCCAGGCAATTGCCTCGCTGGCTGTTAGCTGTTCCTGTTGCGCTCGCCCTGCATGGCGGCGCCTATGCCGAAACCGTCGCCCGTTACGGGATTTCGATGGCCGATATTCCGCTGACCACCGGCCAGCCGGATCGCGGTGCTGGCGCGTATCAATTTACGGGTCACACGATTTACGATCCGCTCGTCGCGTGGGAATCCAACATCGGTACCCGTCCGGGCAAGCTGATGCCAGGCCTTGCCACGGAATGGAAAGTCGATCCGAAAGACAACAAGAAGTGGGTCTTCAAGTTGCGCAAGGGTGCGATGTTCCATGACGGTTCCGAGTTCAAGGCGGATGCCGTGATCTGGAATCTGGACAAGGTCCTGAACGACAAGTCGCCGCAATTCGATGCCAAGCAAAGTGCGCAAGTGCGGCCGCGGATTCCATCGATTGCGTCGTATTCGAAGATCGATGACTACACCGTTGAAATCACCACCAAGGCAGTCGATGCCCTGTTCCCGTATCAGCTGCCGTGGTTCCTGGTATCGAGTCCGGCGCAGTGGGAAAAACTCGGCCGCGACTGGAACAAGTTCGCCTCGCAACCGTCCGGCACCGGCCCGTTCAAGCTCGACAAGCTGGTACCGCGCGAGCGCGCCGATCTGGTCAAAAACACCGGCTACTGGGACAAGACACGGATGGCGCAGACCGACCGTATCGTCCTGATCCCGATTCCGGATGCACTGACGCGCTCGAATGCGCTGCTCAGCGGCCAGGTCGATCTGATCGAAACGCCGCCGCCGGATGTCGTGCCACAACTCAAAAGCGCCGGCTTCAAGCTGGTCACGAATGTCACGCCGCATGTCTGGCCGTATCACTTCAGTACCCAGCCCGGTTCACCGTGGGCCGATATCCGCGTACGCAAGGCGGCCAACCTGGCCATCGACCGCGAGGGCATCGTCAAGCTGCTCAATGGCCTGGCCGTTCCTGCCAAGGGCCAGCTCGACACCACTAGTCCTTGGTTCGGCAAACCGACCTTCAAGCTGACTTACGACGTGGCTGCCGCCAAGGCGCTGATGGCACAAGCCGGTTACAGCCAAGCCAAGCCATTGAAGGCCAAGGTCATCATCGCCCAGGGTGGCACCGGTCAGATGTTGTCGTTGCCGATGAACGAGTATGTCCAGCAAAGCCTGGCCGAAGTCGGCATCCAGCTCGAATTCGAAGTGGTCGAACTGGAGAACCTGTACTTGCACTGGCGCAGCGGCGTGAAGTCGGACATGAACGCCGGCAAAGGCATCAGCGCGATCAATCTGGGCTACGTCACTTCCGATCCGTTCTATGGCATCACGCGCTTTGTCGACAGCCGCTACGTCGCGCCGAACGGTGTGAACTGGGGTGGTTACAACAACCCGAAAGTCGATGCCGCGATCGACAAGATCCGCACCAGCTTCGACCCGAAAGTGCAGGACAGCTTGCTGGCCGAAGTGCATCAGACCATGGTCGACGATGCCTTGATGCTGTGGGTTGTCCATGATGTGAATCCGCATGTGCTGTCGCCGAAAGTGAAGGGTTTCATTCAGGCGCAACACTGGTTTCAGGATTTGACGACATTGAAGATGTAATTGCGCCGGGCACCTGCCGATTCGGCAGGTGCCCGTGGCTGCACCAATACCTTTGAACCAACACCGTCCAGGCACCAACGAAAGTCCCGATGTTTTCCTACATGTTGAAACGCCTGCTCTACACAATTCCGATCGCACTCAGTGTCACTGTGGTGTCGTTCATGCTGGTCTATCTGGCCCCCGGTGATCCGCTCAATGCGATCGCCCCGGCCGATGCACCGGCCGAAGTCATTACCGCATTAAAAGCCGCCTACGGCCTCGATAAACCGATCCCGGTCCAGTACGGAAAATGGCTGCTGCGTGCAGTCCAGGGCGACCTCGGCAAATCCATCGCCTCCGGCCGCGAAGTCATCACCGAAGTATTCAGCGCCGTCAGCAACACATTGCTGCTGGCAGGTGTCGCCGGACTGCTTGGCGTGCTGGCCGGCTGCATCCTCGGCGCGCTCGCCGGCTACTGGCACGGCGGCTGGATCGACCGGATCGCTACTGTCCTGTCCGTGGTTGGCGTGAGCATTCCGCACTACTGGCTGGGCCTGGTGCTGACGATTATTTTTTCGACCAAGCTGGCGTGGTTCCCGGCGATGGGTGCCGGTCCCGGCGGCTCGTCCGAATGGCTCTGGGACATCGAGCACATGCGCTATCTGGTGCTGCCGGCGCTGACGCTGTCGGTGATCCCGCTGGGCATCATCACCCGCACCGTACGTGCACTGGTGGCCGACATGCTGGAACAGGAATTCGTGATCGCCTTGCGTGCACGCGGCCTGAGCAACCGCGCCATCTTCCGCCACGTCGCCAAGAATACCGCACCGACTATTTTGGCCGTGGCTGGCCTGCAGCTGGGTTACCTGATGGGTGGATCGATTCTGGTCGAAACCGTGTTTGCCTGGCCGGGCACCGGCTTCCTGCTCAACACCGCGATCTTCCAGCGCGACATTCCGCTTTTGCAGGGAACCATCCTGGTGCTGTGCCTGTTCTTTGTCGCCCTGAACCTGCTGGTCGATATCCTGCAGCCGTTGATCGATCCACGCATGGGACGCCAATAAATGAATACCGCCATGACAAATTCCCTGCCGCCGGAAGCGACGATGACAGCCGCAACTGCGCCCAGTCGCAGTTTCTGGATCGTGGTCGGTCGCCAGTTACGGCGCGATCCGGTCGCCATGATTGCCGCCCTTGTGCTGCTGCTGATTATCGCTGCGGCCATCTTTGCACCGTGGCTGGCACCGGCTGATCCGTTCAAGGCCAGCATGCTCAATCGGCTGTTGCCGGTCGGTTCGCCTGGTCACCTGCTGGGCACTGACGAACTCGGCCGTGATTTGCTGACGCGCCTGATGTACGGTGGCCGTTTGTCGCTGCTGATGGGCATCGTGCCGGTGCTGGCGGCCTTCATCATCGGCACCTCGATAGGCCTCTTTGCCGGCTATGTCGGCGGGCGCGCCAACATGGTCACGATGCGCATGCTGGATGTGTTTTACGCGTTTCCGTCGGTGCTGCTGGCGGTCGCGATTGCCGGTGCACTCGGCCCCGGCATGAGCAACAGCCTGATCGCGCTGACGCTGGTGTTCGTGCCGCAAATGGTGCGCGTGGCCGAAAGCGTCACGACCCAGGTGCGCCGGCTCGATTACATCGAAGCGGCTCGCATGAGCGGGGCGTCGTCGTTTTCGATCATCCGCGTGCATGTGCTGGGCAATGTGCTTGGGCCGGTGTTTGTGTATGCGACCGGCTTGCTGAGTGTCAGCATGATTCTCGGCTCCGGCCTGTCGTTCCTCGGTCTGGGCGTGAAGCCACCGGAGCCGGAGTGGGGCCTGATGCTCAACACCTTGCGCTCGGCCATCTTCCGCAATCCGCTGGTGGCAGCACTGCCCGGCGCGATGATTTTTTTCACGTCGATTGCTTTTAACCTGCTCGCCGATGGCGTGCGCTCGGCCATGGATATCCGCAAATGAAGACGACCATTCCTGTCATTCCCACCGCACCCGATCGCGGCGGTCCGGCCCAGCCCCTGCTGATCGTGCGCGGCCTGAAAAAATACTTCCCGGTGCGCACCGGTGTCCTCGACCGCGAACGCAAGTTCGTCCATGCGGTCGATGGCGTCAGCTTTTCGATTGCCAAGGGAAGCACGCTGGGCATCGTCGGTGAATCCGGCTGCGGCAAGTCGACCACGGCGCGCCTGATTGCCAAACTGATGGAGCCCGACAGCGGCACCATGATTTTCGATGGCGAAGGCGTCGGCGAATTTCGCGGGCTGGAACTCAAGAGCTTCCGGCAAAGTCTGCAAATGGTATTCCAGGATTCGTTCGCCTCGCTCAACCCGCGCCTGACCATCGTCGAGACCATCGCCTACGGCCCGCAAGCCCACGGCCTGAGCACGGCCGATGCGACCGAACGGGCCCGCCAGCTGCTGGCCCGGGTCGGGCTGGCGCCGGATCAGTTCGGTTCGCGCTATCCGCACGAGCTGTCCGGCGGCCAGCGCCAGCGCGTCAATATTGCGCGGGCGCTGGCGTTCAATCCGCGTCTGGTAATCCTCGATGAAGCCGTGGCCGCACTCGACAAATCGGTGCAGGCGCAAGTCCTCAACCTGTTGCAGGAATTGAAGGCCGAACATCAGCTGACCTACCTGTTCATCTCGCATGACCTGCATGTGGTGCATTACCTGTGCGATGAAGTGATGGTGATGTATCTGGGACAGGTGGTCGAAATCGGGCCGGTCGAGCAAATCTACGGACAGGCCGCGCATCCGTACACGCGCGCCTTGCTCTCTGCCGTGCCGTCGATGGACCCGGCGCATCGCACCGAAAAACCGCCACTGGCCGGCGACCCGCCGAATCCGATCAACCCGCTGCCCGGTTGCCGCTTTCGCGACCGCTGCCCGCATGCCGAAGCCGTCTGTGCGACGTCGCCGGCGCTGTTGCCGGCGCGTGATTTGCCCGGCCATCAGGTCGCCTGCCACATGAACGATCCGCAATCGGGTCACACCGTTTTCACTGTGGAGCACGCCGCATGACTACCCCTCTGGTCTCCGTCAACAACCTCAGTGTGGAATTCCATGGCAGTCGTACCGCCAGCGCATTGAATCAGGTCAGCTTCGATCTGCAGCCTGGCGAAGTGCTCGGTTTGCTGGGCGAATCCGGTTCCGGAAAAAGCGTGACTCTGCGCACCTTGCTGCGCCTGCATTCGCCCCGCACCACCCGCATCAGCGGCCAGATCCAGGTCGACGGACAGGACGTGCTGGCGCTGCAGGGCAGGGCGCTGGAAGCGTATCGCGGTGGCGTGGCGTCGATGGTGTTCCAGGAACCGGGACTGGCCTTCGACCCGGTCTATACCATCGGTCAGCAGATCACCGAGGCGATCCGCGCGCATGAAAAAATCTCCGATGCCAGCGCCCGTGCACAGGCGCTGCAGATGCTGGAACGGGTCCAGATTCCGCAGGCGCGGCGGCGCTTCGATGCGTATCCGCACGAGCTGTCCGGCGGCATGCGGCAACGCGCGATGATCGCGCTGGCGCTGGCCTGCAAACCGAAATTGCTGCTGGCCGACGAGCCCACTACCGCGCTCGATGCCACCGTCCAGATCCAGATATTGCTGCTGTTGCGCGAGCTGCAGCGCGAGACCGACATGGCGGTAATTTTTGTCACGCACGATATCGGCGCCGCCGTTGAAGTCGCCGACCGCATCGCCGTGATGTACGCCGGTCGTATCGTGGAAGACAATGCGGTCGCCGGCATCGTGCACCGTCCGCGTCATCCGTACAGTGGTGGCTTGCTGGCCTCGACGGTGTCGGGCGAGCATCGCGGCAAGCCGCTGTCGGCGATTCCCGGTGCGCCGCCGAACCTGGCTGCGCTGCCAGCGGGATGCAGTTTTGCGCCGCGCTGCACGCAGGCCTCCGAACGCTGCCGCATCGAGGTGCCGCCGGTCGTCGCCGATGGCGCGGCGCGGCTGGCGTGCTGGCATCCATTGCTGCCGCTGGCGGCAGCGGCGTGAGTGCCACCGAACGCATTCGTGGCGCTCGCGCCGACGAGATCAGCAAGAAGATCGCCGACGACATCGTGCTCGGTCGTTTCGAGCCGGGTTCGCGGCTGGATGAAGCGATGCTGGCCGGCTTGTTCGGCGTGTCCCGCACGCCGGTGCGGGAAGCGCTGAAACAGCTGGCGATCCAGGGTCTGGTGGTGTCGCGCCCGAATCGCGGGTCCATCGTTGCCGCGCTGACGCCGGAGCAGCGGGACCGCATGTTCGAGGCCATCGGTGAGCTCGAAGCGGCCTGTGCGCGGCATGCGGCGATCCGCATGTCGATGGCCGAACGCGACCACCTGTGCGCGCTGCATGCGCAATCCCGCGAGGCGATGCGGGCCGGCGATGCCGACCTGTATGACCGCCTCAATCACGAACTGCATCAGGTCATCATCCAGGCCTGCGGCAATCCGGTGCTGATCGACATGGCACTCGGTTTGCGGCACCGGATCGCGCCTTTCCGGCGCTCGCAGTTCCGTGATGTCGAGCGCATGAGTGCCTCGTTCGAGGAACATGCCGTGATCATCGAAGCCTTGCTGGCGCATGACGTCACGACGGCACAGCGGCAGATGCGCGCGCATCTGATGTCGGCACGCAGTGCGGCGGCGCGCGTCTCGCCGGGTTGGTCGGAAGGATCGGAAAAACAGACGCGACCGTGATGCCTGCGCCCCCTGTGCCTGCATGCGTGATACCTTGCAGCAAACCAAAAACCTGATACAAAAAACTTACACAAAAAACTTACACCGAACAAGGAACACCATGCTTAACACTGCCCGCGCCACCCATGCCATCGCCGTCGCCCCGCATCATCTTGCCTCGCAATCCGCGCTTGCGGTGATGCGCGATGGCGGCAATGCGATCGAAGCGATGGTCGCTGCCGCCGCCACCATCGCCGTCGTGTATCCGCATATGAATGGCATCGGCGGTGATTCGTTCTGGGTGATCGTGCCGCCCGGTGGCGCGCCGATTGCCATCGATGCCTGCGGCCAGGCGGCGCTGGCAGCGAGCATCGAAGCCTATCGCGAGCGTGGCCTGGCCGCGATTCCGGTGCGCGGACCGCTCGCCGCCAACACGGTGGCCGGTACCATAGGCGGCTGGAATGCCGCGCTCGAAGTCGCCGCCGAACTGGGTGGCAAGTTGCCGCTGGCGCGCCTGCTGCGGGACGCCATCGGCTATGCCGAAGACGGTGTGCCGGTCACGGTCAGCCAGCAGAATGCAACCGCAGCCAAGCTGCCGGAACTGGCAGCGCAACCGGGTTTTACCGACACCTTCCTGATCGATGGCGCCTTGCCGCTGGCCGGGCAACGCTTCCGGCAACCACGCATGGCGCGTACGCTGGCGACGCTGGTGCGCGATGGCCTCGACAGTTTCTATCGTGGCGCACTGGCCGACGATATCGCCGCCGACCTGCAGGCTGCCGGTACGTTGCTGACCCGCGCCGACCTGCGCGCCTGCCACGCACAACGCAAGACGCCACTCGTGCTGGCCCATTCGGCCGGCGAGGTATTCAACATGACGCCGCCGACGCAGGGTGCCGTCTCGCTGGCGATTCTTGGCCTGCTCGATCGCGTCGGTCTGGCAGACGTCGAGGCCGACAGTGCCGACCATGTCCATCTAGTGGTCGAAGCCACCAAGCGCGCCTTCCAGTTGCGCGACCAGTACATCACCGATCCGGCTGACATGACGGTGGATCCGCAAGCGCTGCTGGCGCCCGCAAACCTCGATGCGCTGGCGGCGACGATCCGCCTCGATCAGGCCGCACCGTGGGGCAATGGTCGTGGTCCCGGCGACACGATCTGGATGGGCACCATCGATGAAAGTGGCCTGGCGGTGTCCTTCATCCAGAGTATTTATCACGAGTTCGGCAGCGGCGTCGTGCTGCACAACACCGGCATCAACTGGCAAAATCGCGGTGCCTCGTTCAGCCTCGATGGTGACAAACTGCTGGCGCTCAAGCCCGGCAAGAAACCATTCCACACCCTCAATCCTGCCGCCGCCCGTCTCGGCGATGGCCGCACCATGGTCTACGGCACGATGGGTGGCGATGGCCAGCCGCAAACCCAGGCGGCCGTATTCACGCGACACGTGGTCTTCGGCCAGCCATTGCAAACGGCGGTGACTGCGCCGCGCTGGTTGCTGGGTCGCACCTGGGGCCAGAGTTCGGACACGCTGAAGCTCGAACAGCGCTTTCCGCAATCGGTGGTCGATGACCTGATCGCCCGTGGTCATGAAGTCGACGTGCTGCTGCCGTTCGACGAAACCATGGGGCATGCCGGCGCGCTGGTGCGGCATCCGGATGGCATGCTCGAAGGTGCCAGCGATCCGCGTTCGGATGGCGGCGTGGCGGGGTACTGAACGATGATCAAGCGGCCGCGTTTCATGCCTGATAATTTCATGTTGATGATGATCGCCACGGTGGTGGCAGCGACGCTGGTGCCGTGTTCCGGCACCACGGCGCTGGTCTTCAACGGCATCACCAATACCGCCATTTGCCTGCTGTTTTTTTTGCATGGCGCGAAGCTGCCGCGCGAGGCAGTCGTCGCCGGTGCGACCCACTGGCGGCTGCATCTGACCGTGCTGGTCTGCACGTTTGTGTTGCTGCCGCTATTGGGGCTGGCGCTCAAACCACTGATGTCGTCGCTGGTCACGCCGGACCTGTATCTGGGCATTCTGTTCGTCTGCGTCTTGCCGTCCACGGTGCAGTCGTCGATTGCCTTCACGTCGGTGGCGCGGGGGAATGTGCCGGCGGCAGTCTGCGCCGCGTCGGCCTCCAATTTGCTGGGGATTTTTCTAACGCCGGTGCTGGTCGGGCTGGTTGTGGTGGCGCACAGCGGCGGGCTGTCGTCGTTCGATGCGATCCGCAATATTGCCCTGCAATTGCTGTTGCCATTCATCGCTGGCCAGATCGCGCGACGCTGGATCGGTGGCTGGGTCGATGCCAGCAAAGCGATGCTCAAGGTAGTCGATCAGGGATCGATTCTGCTGGTGGTCTACACCGCCTTCAGCGAAGCCGTGAACCAGGGCTTGTGGCAGCAATTGCCGAGTCATTCGCTGGTCGGATTGCTGCTGATCGACGGATTGCTATTGGCCATGATTATGACCATCGCCACTTTTGGTAGTCGCTGGCTCGGTTTCAACAAGGAGGATGAAATCACCATCGTATTCTGCGGCTCCAAAAAGAGTCTCGCCAGTGGCATTCCGATGGCAAAAATATTGTTTGCCGGTCACGCATTGGGTGCGGTGGTGTTGCCGCTGATGCTGTTTCATCAGCTGCAATTGATGGTGTGCGCCGTGCTGGCGCAGCGCTATGCACGACGTGCGGTGCCGCTGGGCAGGGCTGTTTGATACGTCAACGCACAGTGAAAAAATGCCGATAATTTTTTTGCCGGAAGAAAGTTTGTAAGGGCAAAGTTTTCTATCGGTAAAGACGGCTTTTTGTTCAACGCAAACGCCACAAATAAAAAAAATTTTCAGACTAAAAGTCTATCTCCGCGACGATGCAAACCTTGATTTTTTTAATCGGGCGGACAGATGCTTTACAAGAAATTCAGCACCGGTATTTCGCTGTTGATATTGGTTTTGATGAGTGCGTGCGGGGGCGGCGGTTCGTCGTCGGACGTGGGTGATGCCGGTAGTCCAATACCGGTGCCAACGTCAATAGCAACAGCGACACCAACATCAAGCTCAACGACACCACCAGCGTCAACGACACCACCAGCGTCAACGACACCACCAGCTTCGACACCTCCGTCAGCTTCAACGACACCACCAGCTTCGACGCCTCCGTCAGCTTCGACATCTCCGCCAGCTTCAATACCACCATCGACGCCAACACCAGTTGTCGACATCAAGCCGACAGCGGCGCAAGCCTCCCGCTTCCTGGCCCAGGCCTCATTCGGTGCCGACAGCGCCAGCATCGGCGACGTAGTCAACGGTGGAACAGGTAACTGGATCGAGCGCCAGTTTCTCAAACCGCAGACATTGCATCGCGACTATCTGACAAAGACTGCGGCGACGCTGACCAATGGCGCAAGGCTGGGCCAGAACAATGTATTCGAAACGTTCTGGAAGCAGGCAGCCACCGGTGAGGATCAACTTCGGCAGCGCGTCACGTTCGCGCTGTCGCAGATTTTCGTGGTCTCCTTGCAGGACGCTTTTCTTTCCGACCATCCGGTGATGGTGGCGGGCTACTACGACACGCTGGCAGCGAATGCCTTCGGTAATTTCAGGTCATTGCTCGAAGCGGTTTCGCTGCATCCGGCCATGGGCGTCTACCTGACCTCGCTGCATAACCAGAAAGAGGATGCGACCCGCACGCCCGACGAGAACTACGCCCGTGAAGTGATGCAGTTGATGTCGATCGGACTGCTCGAACTGAATCCGGACGGCAGTCAGAAAAAAGCCAATGGCGCGCCGATCGAGACCTACACCAGTGCCGACATCACTGGCCTGGCCAAGGTCTTTACCGGCTGGAGCTGGGCCGGTGCGGACAAGAGTAATGCCCGCTTTGCCGGCAACGGCACCCAGGATCCTGATCGTGACTGGAAGCCGATGCAGAGCTATCCGCAATTTCATTCGACGTCCGAGAAGTCTTTCCTCGGCGTGACGGTGCCCGCCCAAAGTACCGCCAATCCGGAAGCCAGCCTGAAGGTCGCACTGGACCGCTTATTCAACCATCCGAATGTCGGACCATTCATCGGCAAGCAACTGATCCAGCGGCTGGTGGTGAGCAATCCCAGTCCCGCTTACGTTGCCCGCGTCAGTGCCGCCTTTGCCAACGATGGTCAGGGCGTACGCGGTGACATGAAGGCCGTGATCCGGGCGATTTTGCTGGACCCGGAAGCCGGCAGTGCGACACGGTTGAGTGCCATCGACAACGGCAAACTGCGTGAACCGATCCTGCGCCTGGCCGGATGGATGCGGGCGTTCGGCGTGACCTCGGCATCGGGCCGCTTCCTGATGACCAACCTGGACGATCCGATATCGTCGCTCGGCCAGTCGCCACTACGCTCGCCATCGGTCTTCAATTTTTATCGGCCTGGCTATGTTCCGCCCAATACGGCGATTGCCAGTGCCGGTCTGGTTGCGCCGGAAATGCAGTTGGTCGGCAACACATCGGTGGTTGGTTACCTCAATACGATGCGTGACATCGTGCCCAATGGTGCTGGTGCGAACCGGGATGTCACCAGCAGTTATGTCACCGAGATTGCGCTGGCAAACACACCCGACAAACTGATCGATCGGGTCGATTTGCTGCTGCTGGCAGGCCAGATGACACCGATGCTGCGTACCCAGATTCTGGCGGCGCTGAACTCGGTCGCGATCTCGGCAACCGATACCGTCGCGGCCGATCGTGCCAGAAAGAATCGCGTCTGGCTGTCCGTGTTCCTGACACTCGCTTCGACCGAATACCTCGTCCAGAAATAATCCGGAGACCGAAATGACTACCAAGCCCAACGCGTCGCGCCGCGAATTCCTGCGCGCCGCTTCCATGCTGTCACTCGCTGGCAGCGCAGGAGCGCCATTCGCACTCAATCTCGCAACCATCGGCGCGGCTGCCGCGCAAACCGCACCCGCCGATTACAAGGCGATCATCTGCCTCTTCATGGCCGGTGGTAACGACCACGTCAATACGGTGCTGGCGACCGATCCGACTTCCTGGGCGGAATACCAGCGCCTGCGCACGACCAGCGATACCGATTCGATTGCCTTGCCGTCGGTCGGTGCCGCTGGCGGCGTCCTGCCGATTACGCCGAAAACGGCACAAGCCGGTCGCAGCTTTGCATTGCATCCGTCGTTGCAACCGCTCAAGGATGTCTTCGACGCGAACCGGGTTGCCATCATCGCCAATGTCGGCACGCTCATTACGCCAACCACGCTGGTCCAGTACCGGGCGCGCAGTGTGAGCTTGCCGCCCAAGCTGTTTTCCCATAACGATCAACAATCGTTCTGGCAATCGTCGTTGCCGGAAGGAGCCCGATCCGGTTGGGGCGGACGGATGGGCGACCTGATGATGGCGAGTAATTCGTCGCCATTATTTACGACCATTTCTCTGACCGGCAACACGGTATTCCTGGCGGGACTAACAGTGAACCAGTATCAGGTCAGCAGCGCCGGCGCCATACCCATCAATGCGCTGACGGGATCGCTGTTCGGGTCCGGTGCGGGGGCCAACCCGCTGCAGGCCATCGTCAGCGCTGACCGCACCAATCTGTTCGAGAAGGATTACGCCACCGTCACCCGACGCGGGATTGAGGCTCAGATGACCTTCGCCAATGCCATGGTGGCAGCCGGTCCCGCAGGTGTTCCCAATCCGACGCAATACACCAACCCGAATAGCGGTCAGCTGGCGACGAATCCACTGGCGGTGCAGCTGCAGACCATCGCCCGAACCATCGCCGGCCGCAGCGTACTGGGTGCGAAACGGCAGATATTTTTTGTCAATATGGGCGGCTTTGATACCCACGACGGACAGCGCAAGTCCCAGGGCGACTTGTTGGCGCGGGTGGCCCATGCGCTGGCGTATTTCGATGGACTCATGGGCAATCTGCAGGGCGTCAACCTGCGCAATCAGGTCACGCTATTTACCGCCTCGGATTTTGGCCGGACCTTCACCAGCAACGGTGATGGCACCGACCACGGCTGGGGTTCGCATCACTTTGTCATGGGTGGCGCCGTCAAGGGAAAAGACATCTACGGCGCCTTCCCCGTGACCGGGCTCAAGCATGATCTCGATGTCGGCTCCGGTAGTCTGCTGCCGCAGACATCGGTCGATCAGTACGGTGCAACGCTGGCCAGCTGGTTTGGTCTGAGTGCGACGCAAATTGCCGATGTGTTTCCGGCGATCGGCAACTTCAGCAACAAGAACCTGGGGTTCATGCTTTGATCGTTGCGGGCCGCAGATGCGGTGCGTGTGCTGGAAGGAAAAGTCAGTTACCTCGGTCGTCGTTTTCATCGTTCCGCTGAGCCGAGTTGGCCCGATTCAGCGGTTTCAGGAAATCGACGCCAGCGGCAAATTCAGCAGCAGGTTCTGTGGTTTGATGCGCAGCAAATCCTGCTCTGTCATCGCGCAAGCCAGATACACCGGCCGGCCGGCAACGTCCGGCCGCACCACCGACGGATCGGCAAACGTCATTGTGAACAGCGACAGGATGCGGCGGTTGCGGTCGGCATCCAGCGTTTTTCCTTTGTACAGATCGTTCAGGATGGCACTGGCCTGGGCATCCAGTCCGATATGCCATGCCCAATGCGGATCATTGATCTTTGCGACCGGTTCGACCACCACATCGACGCTGTAAAAATGGCGCACCCATAACGCAATCAAACGACAAAACCGCGCCAGCGCCAGGCTGTCCTGCTGGAATGCCAGCACAGTGTCATGGGCTTCGTCGCGTTGCCAGTAGCGGTCCGCGTTGTCGTCCGACAGTACATCCAGATCGACCCGGCGCGGCTTGGTTTTTGACTCCACCAGTAGGCGACCGAGGTCGCCGTAATTGCTGCCGGATTCATGCAGTTCGACCGTGGCGGCATCGGCCAGCATGATGCGACCGTCTTCGAGAGCGACTTTTTGCGGACGGAAAAACAATTCGGCGGTGCGTGCCAGCAGTGCATCGTCAGACCCGTCCAGAATGCCGCGCACGATCATCTGTGCGAGCTGATCGATGAACAGCGGTGGCACGGTCACGCTGCCGTTCCTGAAAATATCCAGATAGGCCGCTTCCAGCGTTGGCGCTGTTAGCAAACGGTCACGGAAGGCCAGCATCACGCCGTAGTTGTCGCGTGCATCAGGGTCTTGCAGGGCGGCCAACTCCTGCGCGGAAACGGGACGACGCGGCGTCGCGAGTAGCGCGTCGTGCAAGGCCAGTTCCGCGCTGCAGGATTCGGGCACCGGTGCGACTTCCGGGCGCGACCACCAAGCGCGTAACAGCGCATCGCTCACCAGCAGTTGGCCATCGGTTTGGCGTTGGGTCAGGTTAAAACCGGAATGGGTCCAGAAATCGTGCATGGGCAGGGCGCAGGGGCGGTCGTTGGTGTGGGGCGCAAGTATCCCATAGGCCGGACGCCAGCGGAGGGTGGCGCGGCGTATCCTTCAGTGCCACCGCCGTCGATAGCGATTCCAGCTAACGCGACTCAGGTCGGCAGGGCATGACGCGGCAGGCTGATGGTAAAGACGCAACCGACGTCGGGCATGTTTTGAACAGTCAGTATTCCACCGTTCGCATTGACACTTTGCCTGGCGATGGTGAGCCCCAAACCGATACCGGTCCGGTTTTCGCTCGCCTGCGAAAACGGCAGGAACATGGTCTCGGCAACGCCGGTACCAAGGCCGCCGCAATGATCCTTGATATCGATGAGGATGCGGTCTCCCGCTGCGTACGCAGTCAGCAGAACCTCGGTATGCGGCTGTGTGAACTTGAACGCGTTTTGCAAGAGATTGGCCACTGCGGCCATCAACAAGTCACGGGTGCCATTGATCGCCAGGTCAGGATCAACGCGAAGAGCCTTGAAAGTACACCCTCTGGTTCCAATCGACAGCGAGGCTGCCGCATAGATTTCGGCGATGAAATCAGCGAGAGAAAACGACTGCAGGATGACGCTGTTTTCTCCGACTGTCCGGACGTCTTCAAGCGAGCTTTGAATCAGCTTCTCCAGTGACTTCAGGCTTCGGTCCAGGATTGAACCGGTTGCGCCGGTCAGGCTGAGGTTGCCCGCTTTGACGGCGGCGAGAGCCAATGATGCCGTGCCGAGATGGTTGCGCAATTCATGCGCGAAGAAGCCCATGCGCTGGTTCGATTCAAGTGAACTGGCCTCTGAATTCATGGTGTCGCGTTGATAGCTGAATTCGGTCACAGCGTCCGAAATGGCGTTATCGAGACAGCGGTTCAATGTGCGGAATTCGTCCACCTCGAAGGGTGCATCTCTCTCCACTGCCAGATCAGTAATGGCCTGACACAGGTCGCCGTAATCGTGGACGACCTGATCAACCGACAAGCCCAAATCCAGCAAGTCCTTGCCATGCTGGGCTGCAGAAACGCTGACTTCGGAAAGCGCGTTTCCGCCGCCGGCCGGTCCGGAGATTTTCCGGCTGTCCATGGGACGCGAGGTCTGTTCGATTTCCAGGGTTCGGATGAGTTGATTCAGGAAGAGCGGGACACCATCCTTGAGTTGCTGCTCGGTCGCCGAACGCCCATTGCGTTCACTCACTTTGACGCGACATCGACGGGTTAATTCGTCGCGATTGTTCGCGAGGAAGTTGTGCATCATGGAACCCTCCGTACTCGTGTATCGCTACACAAGGGACCGCAGATGTGCAACGCAATCTTGACGATTTTTTGATAGTAACACCCGCGTTCCTGGTGTTACGACATTCTTCAGCGAACCATATTACGGGCAGATCTACAGTCGGTCACCAAACGGTATCGACTTCAGAGAAAATTGCAGGAGCACGCTCCGCAGTCGGAAAATCTCGGGAACGTTGATCGACTGGCCGGCGCTCCTTCGCGCTGTTGAAATCCGCTCGTAGCAGGGCAGGTATCCATGAATTCTGCCGCAACCCGAACACCTGCCGGCCAAAAAATCAGTCCCGTCATCGCCGGGTAACAAACCGTGGCTACAGTCTCGCCAATTTCCCTTGTTATCGAGACAACCATGCCCCGCATACCCCTTGCTGTATCGCTACTCACCGTGTTGACTCTGGCCGCCTGTGGTGGCACTAGTTCCGGCGTGACGGCGCTGTCTCCCGTGCCACTGCAGGCGGCCGTGATCGCCAGCGGCACCAGCGCCGATCTGACGATACTGGAGACCACCGATCTGCACACCAATATCCGCAGCTATGATTACTTCAAGCTGGCCGACAACAAGAGCATCGGTTTCGAGCGCACTGCCACGCTGATCAAGGCGGCCCGTGCCGAGAGCAAGAATACGCTGCTGTTCGACAATGGCGACACCATCCAGGGAACTTCGCTGTCGGATTACCAGGCACTGGTCAACCCCATCACGTGCGACCAGACGCTGGCGATGTACAAGGTGATGAACGCTGCCGGCTTTGACGCCGGCGGGATCGGCAACCATGAGTTCAATTTTGGCCTGCCATATCTGGCGCAGGTCACCGGTAGCAAGTTCAATGTCAATGTCATGCCCGCCGTGGCTAATCAGAAGAGTTGCGCCGGACCGAATTTTCCGCAGGTGCTGGCCAACGTGCTGAGCACCAAGGATGGCGCACCGATTTTCAAGCCCTACGTGATTCTGTCGCGCACCATGAATGTGACCGGGCCAGACGGCAAGGCCGCCACTGCGCTGGTCAAGGTTGGCGTAATCGGCTTCACGCCGCCGACCGTCATGAGCTGGGACAAACGCTGGCTCGATGGCAATGTCAGTACCGATGGCATCAAGGAACTGGCGACGAAATATGTGCCGGAAATGCGCGCCAAGGGCGCTGACATCGTCGTGGCGATTTCGCATGGCGGGCTGGATAACGCGACCTATCTGCCGTCGATGGAAAACGGCAACTGGCATCTGTCGCAAGTCCCGGGTATCGATGCGATGCTGATTGGCCATTCGCACCAGGTTTTCCCGAATGCAAAAAGCACGGTGGCCCAGTTCAACCTGCCAGGCGTCGATAAGGTCGCCGGTCTGGTCAACGGTGTGCCGACCGTGATGGCAAATTTCTGGGGGCAGCATCTGGGCGTGATCAAGCTGAAGATGGCGTATGACGGCAAGGCCTGGGTGATCGACAAGAGCAAGACCACGGTCGAGGCGCGCAGCATCAAGAATGCCGACGGTAGTTTTGTTGATCCCGATCCGACGGTGGCCACCGCCATCGATGTCGAGCACCAGGCCACCATCGCCTATGTCAAGACGCCGGTCGGCACCACCAATTTCAAGCTGTCGAGCTATTTTGCCGATGTCGGCGATGTCTCTGCGATCCAGGTCGTGAACCAGGCCCAGGCGGCATATGTCGCCGCCTACATCAAGGCCAGCCTGCCGCAATATGCAGCCTTGCCTGTGCTGTCCGTCAGCGCGCCATTCAAGAGCGGCTTTGCCGGCGGCAGCGATTTCACGGATGTCGCTGCGGGCAATGTGGCGATCAACAATGCGGCCGATCTGTACCTGTATCCGAACACGATTTATGCGGTCAAGGTGACCGGCAACGATGTCAGGAACTGGCTGGAAACTGCCGCCAAACGGTTCAACCTGATCGACCCGAACGCCACTGCCGCGCAACCGCTGATCAGCACTTTTCCCGGCTATAACTTCGACATGTTCACTTCACCCGATGTGCGTTATGAAATCGATGTCACGCAGCCACTCGGCAGTCGCATCAGGAATCTGACCTACCTCGGTGCGCCGATGTCGCTGACACAGGAATTTGTCATCGCCACCAACAACTACCGCGCCAGTGGTGGCGGAAATTTCCCGGGGATCGACGGTACCAAGACCATTTACGCCTCGCCCGATGCCAACCGGGATGTGCTGATTTCGTTCATCAAGGACCAGAAGAACCTCACGCTGGCCGCCAATGGCAGCAGCCGCAGCTGGTTCTTCACGAAGGTCAGCACCGCCGGCCCGGTGACCTTCAAATCGGCGGTCGGTACGCTGGCGCTGGCGCAGGCGGCCGGTCTCAATAACGTCTCGCTGCTGGCGGCCGACGATGGCACGGGCACTGGTCTGTCGGTCTTTCAGATCGACCTGAGCAAGTGATGCCGTTGCACGCAACCGGCTGGATCTGCCGGCATCGTATCGCACTGGTGCTGGTGCTGGCTAGCCTGATTGGCGCCATGGCGCTGGCGTGGCAGATGCAGCACGGTGCATTGCAGGCGGCCGAAGTAGACCGTCTGCGGATGCGGGCTGCGGCAGTGCACGATCCTGCTGCGTTAGCGCAATTGCGCCAGGCTGCCGGGCGCGGCAATCTGGCGGCACAACGGGCGGCTGCCAGCGTGCTGCTGGCACGGGGTGATACCGCCAGCGTAGCGGAGGGCCTGCAGTTCGCGCAGGCGGCGGCGCAACGTGGCGATAGCGCAGCCCAGTATCTGCTGGCAAAAGCCTGCTTCGACGGGACGTCGGTGCAGCGCGCCGATCGGCCGCAGGCGCGTCAGTGGTTTGACAAGGCCGCACAACAGGGACATCCGCAGGCCGCGTATTTTCTGGGATTGATCTACAAGAATGGTTATGGCGTAGCGATTGATCGGGCGCTCGCCGCAGACTGGTTTGCACGCGCTGCGGCGCTGGGCAATCCGGATGCCATGTTCATGCTCGGCAACGCTTTTCTCGACGGTGATGGCGTGGTGGCGGATCAGACCCGTGCTGTTCAGTTGTTTCGGCAGGCCGCCGAACTGGAGCAGCCATTGGCGGCGCAAACGCTGGCGGTTGCGTTACGTGATGGCCGGTTCGGTTTGACGCGTGACCCGCGTCAGTCGAGCCAGATGATGGAAGAAGTCGAGCACGCGCTGCATCATCCGCGTGGCGTGCTGTGAGTCGGAGCGGGGTTGAAGGTTGGCTAGCCCTCTGATCGCTTGAAGCAGATCAGGCCATCGTCTAAGTAGTACTCCCGTTGTCCGACTCCGTGCTCGACCAGTGCACAACCATCGCCGCCAGAGCAACCGCAGAAAATGGTTTTGTCAGGTAATCATCCATGCCGACAGCCAGGCAACGCTCTCGGTCGCCCTCGATCGCACTCGCTGTCAGCGCAACGATGGGTGTACGCGTCGTACCACTGCTGGCCTCGACACTGCGCCAGCGCCGCGTCGCTTCGTAGCCATCCATCACCGGCATCATGCAATCCATCAGTACCAGGTCATAGCGTTTGCTCGCCAGCGCATCCAGCGCGAGCTGGCCGTTTACGGCTTCCTCGACGAGGTAACCGCGCTTGGTCAGCAGGATGCGCACCAGCTGCCGGTTCATCTCGGTATCTTCGGCGACCAGGATGCGTTTTGCGATTGCCGGCTCCGGCAACGGAGATGCGATGGCGGCTGTTGTGGAAGCTGCAACAGACGGACTCGGCGCCATCAATGTTGGTATTGGCTGCGGCATGGCATCGGCAAGTTCCTGTTTGGTGCCGGTCGCCGGCATGGGCGGCAGTTCCGCAAGCGAGGCGTCGACAGCGTGTTGCGTGGCGATGCGGCATGGAATACGCAGCGTAAATCGTGAGCCGATACCGACATCGCTATGACACAGAATTTCGCCCTGCATCAGCTCGGCCAGGCGCCGTGAAATTGCCAGGCCCAGTCCGGTACCGCCATATTTGCGGCTAATCGTGTCGTCGGCCTGGATGAACGGCTGGAACAGGCGCACCTGCGCATCCGGGCTGATGCCGATCCCGCTGTCGGTCACCGTATAGTCCAGTATCAGCAGGAAAGGATCGGTGCTGTCGATGGTGCCTGTGAAGGTTGCCGTGATCACACCCGCTGGCGTGAACTTGATGGCGTTCGTAATCAGGTTGCCCAGTATCTGGCGGATCCTTGCCGCGTCTCCGATCACATGGGAAGGCATCGCCGATGCAACGCGCACGTCGATGGTCAGCGGCTTGTCACCGATGCTCGACCGGTACATGCCGATCACATCGTGCAGTAATTTCACCGGATCGAACGGCGTGGCTTCAATGGTCATATGGCCTGATTCGATTTTCGAGAAATCGAGGATCTCGTTGATGATCCGCATCAGGTCGCCAGCACCGTCATGGACGTTCCGGGCGTAACCGCTCTGGACCGGATCAAGACTGGTTTCAAGCATCAATTCAGACATGCCCAGGATGCCGTTCATGGGCGTGCGGATTTCGTGGCTCATCATGGCCAGGAAGCGCGATTTGGCTTCGTTGGCTGACTCGGCCATTTTGATCAGAGACAGTGATTTTTCAGCATCCTGTTCGCGCCGCTTCAGAATGGCTGCGATCAACACGAAGGCGATGCACAAGGCAATCATGCTGACCAATACGATTCCTCCGAGCAAACGCACGGTGCGCTGCCAACCACTCAGGTACAAGTCGTCCGTGATGGTGATATTGACGATCAGCGGATAGCCATTGACCAGACGTACCGCGCCCATGCGATTGCTATCCAGCACGCCGGTTGACTGTCGGGGACCCTGTTTCAGAATGACGTCGTGGCTCTTGCCCGAATCCATGACGTCACGGGTAGAGCCCTTGAGATTTTTTTCACCGATCAGTTCATCCACGCTTGGCCAGCGTGCCAGCACCGTGTAATCACGCCGAATCAGTGTGACGGATGCATGTTCACCCAGACTGACATTCTTGAAAAAATTGCCGAAAAAATCGCACGAGATGCCGATCAGCACGCTACCCAGGAATTTTCCATCATGGTTGTTGATGCGGCGGCTGATGTAAAAAGTCCATTTGCCGTTGCCCTTGTTCTTGACTGGCTGGCTGAGAAATACGGCAGGGTCGACATTTTCCTGGTGATGCTTGAAATAATCCCTGTTCGCAAGGTTGATCACCGGTGCCGGAAAGGCGCGTGTGAAGGTCACTACATCACCATTAGCGCCGACGATGGTCGCCACATCCACTTGCGGCAGTGCGGTGATCTTGTCGCGCATCATTTGCTGGGTTTGCGGGTTTCGGAATGCCTTGATCAGATCATCCTGGTCCTTGGCGCCAGCGCCATCGACAGTCTCGACGATGCTGTTGAGCACCAGATAAGTCGATGCCATCGTCTGTGCGGTATTTTCTGCCAGCACCAGCGACAGGTTGCCCAATTCATTGCGCCAGTCATCGATGGCGCGCTCGCGCAAAATCCAGCTTGCCGCAACAATTGCTATCACCAGCAAAGCGATTAGCAGGCTGCCAATGATTGCGGCTGTGCGGCGTGCGCTGGCGATTCTGCGCTGTGTCCGTTCACCTGACCCTGATACACGTGCGCTCGCCGCGGGTAAGGCAACGCGCCTATCCGCGCTGATTTTTTTCATGGCTCAAGCTGGCTCGATATGGACTGCTCTGCGTCACCGGAACATCGAATGATGCTGGCTTGAATTTCTTGCATTACCGCGTCGAAAAGGCGCGTCAATTCCGGAAGACACGGGCCTATCAGTGCTTGCTCGCCCAGACGGGATTGACGCTCGACTTCCTCGAGCATCGCGCTCAATTGGCTAGCGCCCACCAGTGAGGTTGAGCCCTTTAGCGCATGGCTTTCAAAGCGGGTGGCCTTGCTGTCGTCTTTCACTATTGCACGGCTCAGACGATCGAACATCGGCGGTGCAGTGTTGATGAAGATGGTCGACAGCTCGCAGAACAAGTCAAGATCATCGGCAACTATTTGCATCAGAAACAAGGGGTCGATAAATTGGTACTGGTGAGAGCGCATGGCAGCCTTTTTCAGCAACGACGTAATCGGACAGGAGAGCGGCAAAGCCCGCGTTGATCGCCAACCTGTCAGATTCGTTGCGGCAAATTGAACGAGAACGTGGACCCTTTTCCGGGCAATGAATGCAATGCCAGTTTTCCGCCCATTAATTCCACCAGTCGCCTTGCAATGGCCAGGCCAAGACCAAGTCCACCGTTGCGGCGCGCTGGTGAATCATCGGTTTGTGAGAAGTCGCCAAAAATAGCTGCCTGATGTTCGATCGTCACGCCACATCCGCTATCACTGACCGAAAACTGCATTTCGTTTTGCGACGCAGTGACGCTGACGTTGATGGTTCCGGCGCTGGTGAATCTGATCGCGTTGTCGAGCAGTTTGTCGAGCACGCTCAGCAACCTGGCCCGGTCGCAGAAGATAGTATCCGCAACATCGGTGGCGACGTCGATACGTAGCGTCATCTGCTTGTCCAGCGCCTTGCCCGCGTGATTCCGAATGGCCTCTTGCAGCAAATCGCGCAGGTTTTCCGGTCTCTTGTCGAGGATGACCTGATCGGCATCCAGCGCGCTCAAACCCAGTACTGAATCGACTTGTCGCAGCAGGTCAGCGCCACACTGGTTGATTGATGTTGCCAAGGCGGCTGTCGGCGCTGTTCCCAGTTCGTCGATCAGCAATTCCGAAAAGCCAAGAATGCCATTGAGCGGCGTGCGCAATTCATGGGACATGTTTGACAGAAAGCGTGACTTGGCAAGGTTTGCAGCGATTGCCTGTTCACGGCTCTCGATCAGGCGCCGCAGCATGACGATCATGCCCGCCACGAACAGCAGTATCAGTAGCGTAACCCCGCTGGCTTGCACCAATGTTTGTGTACGTTGCGCATAGTAGGGGGCCAGTCGTTCTTCCAGATCAATGCCGACTGACACAAACATCGGATGGTCTTTGAGTTTTTCGTAGGCGTAGATCCGTTGCCTGCCGTCGATCGAGCTACTGGCTGTGATGGTGCCGCGGCCATTTTCTGTCATTGCGTTGAAGAGAGGACTTCCGGAAATATCAATTCCCATCGCGTCTTCCTTACCGATACGGCGGACTCGAACCACGCCATCGGCCCCGATGAGCGAAATCGCACCGAACTTGCCGACATCAATATCGTTATAGAGCTGCGTAAAGTATTGCGGATCCATCGACACCACCACCACGCCCTTGAAGCTGCCATCGGGATGGTTGATCCGGCGCGTCATTTGAATCGCCCATTTATTAGAAACCCGCCCCAGCACGGGTTTGCTGATGAATAGCTGACCGGTGTCTGCCTCCATGTGCACCCGTACATGTTCGCGATCAGCCAGGTTGGTCGGCTTGAATGCCTTGCTGGACAGGACAATATCGCCCCGGTCATCGACAATCGCAAACAGGTTGTAGATATCGTCGGGATTGAGACCAACTTTCAGGTCCTGCGCTATATCGAGCGCGGCGCCAACCGCGTTGTAGCGAAAGCGCAGATAGGTCACGGCCTGATCAGCCGATTCGATGGTGCGGTTGGCGTGCTCATCGAACAGGCGCGCCAGACTGCGCGCATCGCGCTGGGCGATTTCGATATCGCGCTTCCTGGCGTCATCCAGTTGCACCAGTGCGCTCGTCCACATCCCTCCGATTATCAAAGCAGCGAACAGGCACAGGGCAATGCGTATATCGATTTTTTTCAGCATGTAGATGTTCCGCTTTAAACCCTGACCGGTGCCTTGCGATTCTGTTGCGCGCAGCAAGCACGCAAATATCCGCGCAACTCATCGTAATTGATTGGTTTGCCGAAATACACCACGCCGTCAGGGATGCCGCCACGGGTTTCCAGTTCCTGGCTGGTCAGGCTGGACAGGATGGCGATATGCATATCCGCCAGATCCGGATATCCCATGAGCGTCATGATGACTTCGTAGCCATCAATGCCGTCCATCATGATGTCGGCTAGCAGGATGTGCGGTTTGTGGCGTGCGATCTCGATCAACGCCTGGTAACCGTTTTCGCAGAACGTCACTGTCGCACCAATATTCCACGTGGCAATTTTTTTGTCGTAGAGCTCACGCTGCATCGGGTTGTCTTCGATGATCAGTATCGCGGGTTTTCTGGCCTTGAAAGATCCAACCGCGCTATGTTCGGACGCCGTGGCTTGCGAGGCCTTGTAGGCTTCGATCGCTGCGAGCGGAATTCGCCGGTGGCCGCCTTTGGTTTTCCAGGCTTCGATCACGCCGGATTCCACCAGTTGCTGTACCGACGTGACAGAGATGCCAAGGATCTGGGCTGCATTTTGTGTCGTACAAATTTCTGCAGGAGGCATGGTAGGTTCGCTGAATTTTTTTGAGATTCTTATTTTAATTAATTCTGCCAATTTAACCAAAGAAAATTTTCGTTTTTAGGAAAAGTCACAACGATTTTTTGATGATTAATTGTTGTTTTTGTTAATAATCATGATTAGTCGCTTGAGGATCATTGGCATTTTTGATCGGTGGGCTGAGGAATTTTGCTTGCGACAAGGCGATGTCCTGCGCCAGAGGCATCTTGCGAGTTTTTGTCCGTACTTGGCGACGACGGCCGAGCAGGCCTTGATAAGTGCTCGCGTCATCACCGTGAGTAACGTCAGGTTCATCACGCAGCGGAATCGATTTGCGACGCTTTTATCCACGTCGGCGGAGGCCATCTGCTGCAACTAATTCACAGCCCGTCCTGAATTAAAAATTCATTTATAACAAATAAAACAAATTTATATTTTTAATGAATTTTTTGTTAGAATCAAGTGTGCTGAAATAATTCGGTGAAAGCTATTCCTGTAATCACTTGCAGTTGCAAAGTTCACCTCCCGGCCGCATTCGGTCATGACTGAGTGCACCACGCCTTTTTCTATTTTTAAGAAATTCTTGATTCCTATGACTTCTGATTTCAAATTCCTTGTCGTTGATGATTTTTCGACCATGCGCCGTATCGTTTCAGGCTTGTTGAAGGAGATCGGTTACAAACAGATTGATGAGGCCGAAGACGGTCAGAAAGCGCTTCACGCATTGCATTCGGCGCATGTTCAAGGCGTGCCGATCGATTTTGTGATTACTGACTGGAACATGCCCCTGATGGACGGTCTGGAATTGCTCAAAAAAATCCGGTCGGACGAAAATTTTGATCATTTGCCGGTACTGATGGTGACCGCTGAGTCCAAGAAGGAAAACATCATTGCCGCAGCACAAGCAGGCGCCGATGGATACATCGTCAAACCGTTCACAGCCGCGACACTGAAAGAAAAGCTCGACAAGATACTGATCAAGAAAGGACTGCCAGCATGAACACCGCTATCGAGGCGCAATCGCGCAATCTGCCACGCGAACTGGTATTGCCTGCAGCAGGTAGTGCACTGCCTGTCTACGAACGACTTGGCATGATCGTGCGGGCGCTGCACGACACCCTCAGCGAACTGGGCGCCGAAGATGTGCTGGCGGATGCTGCCAGCGAGTTTCCGTCAGCCCGCGAGCGCTTGTTGCATATTGCGAATCTGACCGAGAATGCGGCGAATATCGTGTTGCTAAAAGTAGAAGAAAACATTCCGGTGCAGGAGCAGCTCGTCGGTGGCGCGGCGACACTGTCGCAGTCCTGGAGTGCGGTTGCCAGTACCGCTGGCATGACGGTCGAGCAGGAACAGCTCGCGGAAAGCACCCGGCGATTTCTTCTGCAGGTTCAGGGGAACTGCGGGGGTACCCGGGCAGCGCTGTCGGATATTATGATGGCCCAGGATTTTCAGGACCTGACCGGTCAGTTGATCAATAAAGTGGTGGCGTTGATGGAGCGCACCGAGAACGATTTGCTGAAGTTGCTGATCGATGCTGCGCCGGCCGGTACCGTGGTTCAGATCCAGCGCAATGAGGTCACGGCTGGCCCAGGTGCGCCGGGCAGTATTGCGCTTGACCAGGGTAGTGTCGATGACTTACTGGCGGACCTCGGTTTTTAGCTTGCCGGTTGGTTTGACTGTACGAAGTAATAAATGGATCGTCTAATTCTTTCGGGCAAATCAAGGGTTTCCATGGCTCTATCTTTTTTTGTGAAGCACACCGTTTGCGCGCTGTTGTTGTCGGTAGCGGGTTCCTGGCTAATGGCGGCCACACCGACCGGGTCACCGAACCAGTTGCAAAGAGTGCTCGCTGCCACCGAGTTGCGGGTGTGTATCTGGCCTGACTACTACGGCATTACCTACCGCAACCCCAGAACCCGCCAGCTCAATGGCATTGACATCGATATTGCCAATGAGCTTGGCAAGGAACTCGGCGTGCGGGTTCGTTTTATCGACAGTGCGTTTCCGCTGCTGGTCGACAATTTGCTCGGCGATAAATGCGATATCGCCATGCATGCCGTTGGTGTCACGCCCGCGCGCACCGCAGTGCTGGCATTCACCCAGCCGTACCTGCGCAGCGATATTGTCGCTATTACCACAGCCAACAACACGGCAATCACGACCTGGGCGGACCTCGACAAGCCTACCCGCGTCATCGCCGTTCAGGCAGGTACCGTGATGGAACCGGTCATGCAGCGCGCGCTCAAACAAGCCACGCTGCTGGTGGTCAAGCCTCCAATGCAACGTGAAAATGAAGTCGAGTCCGGGCGTGCCGATGCGTTCATGACCGATTATCCCTATAGCCAGCGCATGCTCGACATGACCACCTGGGCGCGGGTTGTAGCTTCACCGCAGGTATTCCACCTGACCGACTACGCGTATGCGTTGGCACCGGGAGATCGGTCGTTGCTGGACAGGGTTGATCGTTTTATGGCGACCATCAACTCGGACGGACGCTTGCGGAAATTTGCAGTGAAGTACCGTCTTGACCCGATCCTGATTCCGGCTGCGGATCGGCGCAAACCGGCGCAGACAGGGGGGTGATTGGTGGAGCAAGCGACACGCTGGTGGTCGAACCTCACGAAGGAGTACTTGTCGCGCTGGAACGCACGGCATTTCTTCATGGTGTCCGGCTTGCTGTTCTCTGCGGGTATTCTGCTCGCCACGGCGATCTTTGTCCGTTTTGAACGCAATCAGGCTGTCGCTGCCGAGGCAGAACACGGCCTGCTCTATGCCAGTGCGCTGGAGAGCCACCTGTCGGAAGCACTGCGTGCAGTTGACAGCACGCTTGCCATCCTTGATGACGCACTTAACCGATCGAAGGCCGGTGACACGGCAGGAATGAATGCGCTGATCAGCAAAGCGGTTCAGCAATCGACCCGATTGCGCTCGATTTCATTGCTGGATCAGGATGGCAAGGTCTTGCTGAGTTCTAACCCGCTGATGATCGGACGCGACTATGCGTTGCTTGCACTGGGATTCGAGCGCGAGTTGACCGATTTGATCGAACCTGGACGCGCTCAGTTCGTGCGGGACTTGCACGAACTGAAACCGGGTCAACCAGTGCCAGCGAACGAGGCAGCGAATTACATCGTACCGTTTGCGCGCACCCTGGAGTTGCAGGGCAAACGCTTGACGATGCTCGCTACGGTGAACCCTGCCGCACTTTTTCCGGTGTACCGGGCAGCGTTGGGCGCCGATGTCAGCTATGCCGCGCTGTTTGACTATGACGGTCACGTGCTCGGCGCGACTCCGCAATCCCAGTTCGCAGTTGATCAGAGCTATGTGTCACTACCGATTTTTACGCAATTGCAACGAGAGGTCGAACACGGACAGTTCTCATCCGATCTGGCGACGGCAGGGGGCGGGTCGGAGCGCTACCTGGTGAATTTTCAGGCGGCACGCAAGTTTCCTATCGTGGCGGTCGTGGGGATGTCGGAGGCCAATGCCGTCGAGCGATGGGCGGGAGGGTCAAGCAATCTGACCTGGGTCGGGATCGGTGCCGCCATTGTCGTGTTGCTCTACACCGCCATACTGTGGCGGGTCATGCGCTTCCGCGAGAATTTTGAAATCGAAATGAAAAGCGCAAAAGAAGCCGCCGAACAGGCCAATGCCGCGCGTGGCGAATTCCTGTCCACCATGAGCCACGAAATCCGCACACCCATGAATGCGGTCATCGGCATGACAGGACTGCTGCGCGAGACCCCATTGGACGCGCAACAGGAAGAGTTCACCAAATCAGTGGAAGAGTCGGCCAATGCGCTGATGGTCATCATCGACGAGATTCTCGATTTCTCACGGATCGACGCCGGCAAAATGCGCATCGAACCGATCGATTGCCATCTGTCCTCGGTCATCGAGGGTAGCGTCGACGTCATCGCTGTCAAGGCGCGCGAAAAAGGACTGCGGCTGATGTGTTTTGTCGACCCCGGCTTGCCGATGACGGTGTCGGTCGATGCCGGTCGCTTGCGGCAAATCCTGCTGAACCTGATCGGCAATGCTGTCAAGTTTACACACGCTGGCGAGATCATCGTGCGCGTGCGGCCGGTTGGCGGGAACAATGGCAATTGCCTGGTACGTTTCGAGGTATCCGATACAGGTATCGGCATCGCACCCGACATCGTCAGCAAACTGTTCAGGCCGTTCACTCAGGCAGACGGTTCAGTCACGCGAAAATATGGCGGAACCGGTCTTGGCCTGTCTATCTGCAAACGCCTGGTAGAACTGATGGGTGGCTCGATCGGCGTAGATTGCGAGGCGGGCTCAGGCTCCTTGTTCTGGTTTAAGTTGCCGTTGCCTGTGGTGGTTGCTGCCGCTCCGCTGGCGACGCCGCCGCGAGGCTCGGCAGTCCGCGTGGTGCTGGTCGAGCCGCACCGTGTTCAGGCCGATATCCTGCAGTCTTATATCAAGTCATGGGGCTTTCCGGTCGATGTGGTTGGTACGGCATCGCAGGCACTCGAGTTGCCGCATCCTGCAACAGGTCGGAAAATCGTACTGATCGATTCGAGATTGTCCGACATGGTTCCAGAGCAGCTCTTGAACGTGATGTCGGTCGCGGGTCCGGAAAGCCGATTTATCCTGTTGGCAAACAGCGAGGACGAGCGCGACGTCGCTCCTTCGCAAGGCTTTCATGCGGTGCTAATGCAGCCGATACGGCAATCCAGCTTGTTCGATGCGCTGGGCGAAGCGCAGGAACGACGTCGCGGCAGTCTCCCAGCGGTCGTTGAACGGCGCGAAAACAGACTCGACAGCGCCGTCACGCATAGCCGCAAGGAGCATCCGCCGATACTGCTCGTCGAGGACAATCCAATGAACCAGAAACTGGCGATTCACCAGCTCAACGTGATGGGGTATGCAGCACAGATCGCCAGCAACGGTCAGGAGGCGATCGACGCGCTGGCGACCGGCACCTATGCGCTAATCCTGATGGATTGCCAGATGCCGGAGATGGATGGCTTTGAAGCGACGCGACGTATCCGCAAGACAGAAGCGGGAAGCGGCCGCCATATCCACATTATCGCGATGACCGCCAATGCCATGCAGGGGGATCGCGAGCGCTGCCTTGATGCCGGCATGGATGATTACCTGGCCAAACCGATCCGGCGGGAGCAATTGGCGGAGATGCTGGCACGGCGGTTAGCCATTGACGATAGTGCGATGGCAGACGTCGCGCCGGTGGCCGTTACCGTGCCGTTGGCAGCCGATGTCTTCGCTGGTTTTGCGGTGACTCCCCAGATACTTGATCTGAGCCGGTTGCATGACATGTTCGAGGACGATCTGGAGGCGCAACGCGGCATGCTGGGCCTGTTCGTCACCACCACGCCGCCCTTGTTTCAACAGTTCGAATCAGCCATCGCCAGTGCAAATTTTGTACAGATCAAGGCGCTTGGACATCGTCTGGTGGGTTCAACGGCCGCGCTCGGCATGGATGAACTGGCAGTGCTTGCCCGTGCCATTGAAGTGGCGGCGCAAGCCGGCGAGCTGTTAACTCTTAAACAATTACACTCCGCACTACTGAGCGCGTTTTCGCGGCTTTGCCAGTTAGTGAACAAAATGGAAGAAACCTCATGATTGTCCTCATTGTCGACGATGACCAAACCAACCTTGCTCTGTTCAGTCATATGTTGAAGGCGATTCCTGATGTCAAGCCGGTCACGATGGCCGAACCAATCGCAGCGTTGGCCTGGTGTGCATCCAATGACCCTGACCTAGTGCTGGTTGACTACATGATGCCGGAGCTGAATGGACTGCGGTTTATTCAGGACTTTCGTGATTTGCCCGGTAAAACGACCATACCGGTAGTGATGGTCACAGCCGATATTGATACGGAGGTAAGGCACAGGGCACTGCAACTGAGCGCCAATGACTTCCTGACCAAGCCGGTGAATAAAACCGAGTTGCGCGCCAGGGTTACCAATCTGCTGGCGCTAAGGGCTGCGCAACGACAGCTTTCCACTCGGGCCGTGTGGCTGGCCGAGGAAGTCGCCAAGGCAACCAGTGAAATCGTTGCTCGTGAAAGAGAAGCGATTTTGCGTTTGTCACGCGCTGCCGAGTACCGCGATCCGGAAACCGGCGCCCATCTGCTACGCCTGAGCCAGTATTCACGCCTGATCGCTGCCAATCTCGGCATGGGTACCGCCGAGCAGGATTTGCTGGGCGACGCGGCACCTATGCACGATATCGGCAAGGTCGGTATTCCGGATAATATCCTGCTCAAACCAGGCCGTCTCGATGCAGAGGAAATGGACATCATGCGTACCCACGCCAAGATTGGTGCCGATATCCTGCGCGGTAGTACATCGCCGTTGTTGCAGGTGGCCGCCGCCATTGCGCTTACGCACCACGAAAAATTCGATGGCAGCGGTTATCCGCACGGTCTGAAAGGCGAGCAGATTCCGCTGTATGGGCGCATTATCGCCGTGGCAGATGTATTTGATGCGCTGACCTCTGCGCGGCCATACAAACCGGCATGGGAAATCGATCGCGCGGTAGCATTGATTCGCGACGGATCCGGGAGCCATTTCGACCCAGTGTGCGTCGATGCGTTTTTTCAGGACTGGAGTAGCGTCATGGCGATCTACGAAAAACACCGGGACGAGGCGGACGCGTGAATCTGGCAATCGACTTCAACGAATTGAAAGCATCGAACCAGCTGCCTTCACCCAAAGGCGTGATGCTGAACGTTGTTCGCCTGTGCCAGCGCGACAATATGTCTCTGCCTGAACTGGCCCGGCAAATTCAGTCCGATCCGGTACTGGCCGGACGCATCATCAAAATTGCCAATGTGCTTAATCCGATCAGGACGCGCCAGATCGCCGCAGTCACCACGGATGTGCTGATTCTGGTCGGAATACATTCTGTGCGACAGATTGCGTTGGGAATTTCACTGGTTACGTCGTACCAGAGTGGCGCGTGCAAGGCGTTTAACTACGACCGGTTCTGGTCCCGCTCGGTGGCGATGGCGTGCGCCGCGCAGGCGCTGGCTGAACGTATTCGGATTGCACCGGTGGCCGAAATGTTTACATGTGGCTTGTTGGCCGGTATCGGCAAGCTGTGTCTGGCAACGGCACGATCTGAAGCGTATTCGGCTCTGCTGGAGCAGTTCGAGGGAAAGACCGACAGCGCATTGGCTTTGGCCGAGTTGCCGTTATTTCGGGTTACGCATGCCAGCATGACCGCAATGATGATGAGCGACTGGAGCATTCCGCGCCTGTTTTGCGATGCGGTCCTGTTTCACAGGACGCCAGAGCTCTCGGGTTTTGATATCGGTGGGCGTCAGTACCGCATCACCATGTTACTCAATGTCGCAGCCGGGATTGCAGATATGTGTGTCTCTTCCGACGAAGAGCGTGAGCGGATGCTGCCGTTGATCGTCGCAGCGGCGGCTGCTCTCGGGCTTCAATCTGAGCAGATATCGGCAGTGCTGGAAGATACTTCGGCGGAGTGGTGCGAGAGTGGCGACGTGCTGCAGGTAAAAACCAGGCGTTTGCCTGGGTTGTCTCTGTTGCCGGTGCCCGCTGCACCAGATTAGGTCTGGTGGCAGCGCGCCCGTGATTGCATTAGCTGAGCACCTTCCTGATCGCTGCTGCCAATTCTTCGGCAACAAATTTCGCCACGTAGGCATCGGCACCCACACTCTTGACGTGATCCTCGTTGGTCGCGCCTGACAAGGATGAATGAATCACGACCGGAATACCGGCGTAGCGCGGATTCTGCTTGATGTTGCGGGTCAGTGTAAAACCGTCCATCTCCGGCATTTCCAGGTCAGTCAATACCATGGCGACCCTGTCGCGAACTGCCACCCCTTCGGCTTCGGCAACAGTGGCCATTGCCTGTAGTTTTTCCCACGCTTCCTTGCCGGTTTTGGTCATGATGAATGGGACACCCATGGCCGTCAGACCAGCCTCGATCAGCGAGCGCGCGACTTGCGAATCATCGGCAGCGAGAATCACGGCGCCTGGCTTGAGCAGCACCTTCGGCCCGATGGTCTCGGGGTCGACATCCTTGCTGGTATTCGGCATGGTTTGTCGCAGGATTTGCTCGACATCCAGAACTTGAGCGAGCCGGGTCGGTTCGTTCGGACTTTCCAGACGCGCGATACTGGTCACCATGCCACCCACACCGCTGGCTTCGGCTGACAGGACCTGGCTCCATTCCAGCCGGACGATTTCTTCCACCGCTTCCACGGCGAAGGCTTGCGTCGAGCGGGCATATTCAGTCACCAGCATGATATTGAGTCCGGTCTTGGGCTTGCAGCCGACGAGCGCCGGCAAGTCGATGACCGGAATGATCTGGCCACGCAAGTTGACCACGCCAAGCAGATTCGGATGGGCACCGGCGACTGCGGTCAGCGCCGGCATCGCCACGATCTCGCGTACCTTGAACACATTGATGCCATACAGTTCGGAGCGATCACCATTAGCGTCGCCGCCAAGGCGGAACAGGAGCAATTCGAATTGGTTCGAGCCGGTCAGGTTGGTACGTTCGTCGACTTCTTGCTGGACTGATTTCATGGCGAGCCTTTGTACACGTAATAACGGGGAGAAAACCTATTATGGTCTAGTGTGTTGCATTATTGCAATTATCTCTTCGCATATTGTGCCGATCCGAACAACACTTCGCGCGACTTGTCATCGGTCAGCGGCTTGCGCAAATCGGCCAGAACTTCCACGCCGCGCTGCACTGCGGGCCGTGCGCTGATGTCGTCGAACCAACGTTGCACATGCACGAACTCGCCGAGTTCAATGCCCTGATTTTTCCAGGAGCGGATCCACGGGAATGTGGCGATGTCGGCGATCGTGTAGTCGCTGCCGGTCAGGTAGGTGTGGTCGGCCAATTGCCGATTCAGCACGCCATACAGGCGCTGTGCCTCATTGGTATAGCGGTTGTAGGCGTAGTCGATTTTCTCGGGCGCATAGATGCGGAAATGATGGGCCTGTCCCAGCATCGGACCAACGCCGCCCATCTGGAACATCAGCCATTGCAGGGTGGTGAATTTTTCACGGTCAGTCGACCCGATAAATTTGCCCGTCTTGCCAGCCAGATACAGCAGGATGGCGCCTGATTCGAACAACGAAATCGGCAAGCCGTCAGGACCGTCTGCATCGACGATGGCGGGGATTTTATTGTTTGGCGAGATTGCCAGGAAGTCGGGTGTGAACTGGTCACCGGCGCTGATATCGATGTGATGCACGCGGTAGGGCAGGGCGAGCTCTTCGAGCAGGATGTGGACTTTGTGGCCATTTGGCGTGGCGGTGGAATAAACATCGATCATGGAGGCTCCGTCCCGAAATGAATTGCGAGCCATGATTATGCCGTTGTTTGGCATGGTGGTGCAGACCATCAGCCTGCACCACCATCTGCTTCAGGAACGCGTGATTGGCAGTTCCAGGTCTTCACCCGGCAAGGCAATGTACTTCGACAGTTCCAGCTTGGCGATGGCGTTGCGATGGACTTCATCCGGACCGTCCGCCAGACGCAAGGTCCGGTTGCCGGCCCACATCGATGCGAGCGGGAAATCATCCGATACGCCCCCGGCACCATGCGCCTGGATTGCCCAGTCGAGCACTTGCTGGGCAACGGTAGGCGCGAGCACCTTGATCATGGCGATCTCGGCTTTGGCATGCTTGTTGCCGACCGTATCCATCATGTAGGCGGCTTTCAGTGTCAGCAGGCGGGCGCTGTCGATCTGGATGCGCGACTCGGCGATACGCTCGCGCCAGACACCCTGCTCGGAAATCTTTTTGCCAAAGGCGACCCGTTGATCGAGTCGCTTGCACATCAGTTCGAGGGCGCGTTCGGCGACGCCGATGGCGCGCATGCAGTGGTGAATCCGGCCAGGCCCGAGACGACCCTGGGCGATTTCAAAACCGCGACCTTCGCCGAGCAGTATGTTGGAGACGGGTACGCGCACATTCTCGAAGCGGATTTCGCAATGGCCGTGCGGCGCGTCGTCATAACCGAACACTGGCAACGGCCGAACCACGGTGACGCCTTTGGTCGATGCCGGTACCAGAATCATCGATTGCTGCGCGTGGCGCGCGGCGTCCGGGTCGGTCTTGCCCATCAGGATATAAATCGCGCAGCGCGGGTCGCCGGCACCAGAAATCCACCACTTGTGGCCGTTGATGACGTACTCGTCACCATCGCGTTCGATGCGGGTTTCGATATTGGTCGCGTCCGATGACGCCACACCGGGCTCGGTCATCGCGAACGCCGAACGGATTTCACCGCGCAGCAGCGGCTCCAGCCATTCGCGCTTGTGCGCTTCTACGCCATAGCGTTCGATGGTTTCCATGTTGCCGGTATCCGGTGCGCTGCAATTGAACACTTCGGGTGCCCAGCTGACGCGGCCCATGATTTCGCACAGTGGCGCGTAGTCGAGGTTGGACAAACCCTCCGGTGCGCGGTCCGACTTCGGCAGGAACAGATTCCACAGACCTTGTGCACGCGCCAGCGGCTTGAGGGTTTCCATCAATTCGGTGGCCAGCCAGCGATTGCCTTTTTCTTTGCCGTTGCGATCGATTTCCTGTTTGTAGGCTTTCTCGTTCGGGTAGATATGCTGGTCCATGAAGGTCAGCAATTGTGCCTGGAGGGTCTTGCAACGGTCTGAATACTCGAATTCCATGTCGTCTCCTAGTGAATTATTGTTTGCTATAGCTGGTGTCGGTATTGCTACTGATACTGGTGATGGAAGTCGTTATTGCGCGCATGCGTAACGCCAGCCCATTTCGGCCATTGCCCGCGCCGCCTGACCCGATTTCAGGGCCTGCGCGCTGGACGCTGTGCCATCGACGTAGCGTTTCATGATGCCCTGCAGGATGCCCGCCATGCGGAACATGTTGTAGGCAAGATAGAAATTGAAATCTTCCGGACGTATCGTCTTGCCGGTGCGGGCGCAATAGCTGGCGATGTAATCGGCTTCGGTCGGAATCCCGAGCGCAGCGTGATCGAGTCCGGCAATCCCGCGGAACTGGCCAGGCTCGATATGCCAGCTCATGCAGTGATAGGAAAAGTCGGCCAGCGGATGACCGAGTGTAGACAGCTCCCAGTCCAGTATCGCCAGGATGCGTGGCTCGGTCGGATGAAACATCATGTTGTCGAGACGGAAGTCGCCATGCACGATGCTGGTCTCGTCGCCGGGCGGGATATTATTCGGCAGCCAGGCGATCAGTTGATCCATCGCATCGATCTTTTCTGTTTCGGAGGCTTTGTACTGGCGCGTCCAGCGGTCGATCTGGCGGCCGAAATAATTGCCTGGCTTGCCGAATTCGCCCAGGCCAATGGCGGCGTAGTCGATCGTGTGCAACTGGGCGATGACGCGATTCATTGCGTCGTAATGGGCCGCGCGTTCGGTCGGCGTCATGCCCGGCATCGATTGATCCCACAGCACGCGACCATCGACAAATTCCATCAGGTAAAAGGCCCGCCCGATGACCGCTTCATCGGTGCACAGCGTGTATTGTTTTGCCGCCGGAAATCCGGCCTTGTTCAGTGCATCCATGACGCGATATTCACGGTCGATGGCATGGGCCGATGGCAGCAGTTTCGCAGCAGGACCGGGTTTAGTGCGCAGTACATAGTGCTGGTCGACTGTGCTGACCTTGAAGGTCGGATTGGATTGTCCGCCCTTGAATTGCGCGATCGTGAATGGACCCGAGAAGCCATCGACATGCCGGTTCAGGTATTCGCTCAAGGCATCGAGGTCGAACTTCTGGCGATCGGCGACGGGCATGGTGCCCATGAATTCTTCGTACATCTGGTCTCCTGACAACGTGTTTTTTTCGATTTTACAGCAACAAATCGTACGATCGTACTATTTGCGGCGACGGAGGTAATTTACACGAAGAACAGGCCGCCGCGACAAATCTTTGCCCTCCGCATAATGACTGTGCCGGGGCATGATTGTTCCGTTCTTCGCCATCGCATCAGGCGGGTTTCGGTCGATACGCACCTGACTGCATGCTGGAATTTTCTGGCCGGCTTAGCGATAGCGCGGCGAGCGCTTTTCGAGGAACGCGGTAATCCCTTCCTGCGCATCGCGGTGGTGAAGGCTTTCGACGAAGCTGTGTTTTTCAGCGTCGAAGTGGGTGCTCAACGCATTGCCGCTGACATCTCTGAGCAATCCCTTGATGCGTTGCACTGCGTTTGGCGAGCGTGTTGCAAGTTCGTCGGCCAATTGCAAGGCCGCCTCCAACGCGCTGCCGTCGGCGACAACCCGATTGACAACGCCTGCTTGATAGAGACGTTCCGCGCTCACGGGTTTGCCGCCAATCAGGATTTCGGTGACCAGTTGCCGAGGTAGTGCCTGGCTTAAAAACCAGGAGCCGCCGCCGTCGGGAGTGAGTCCGACATTGACATACGCCATGATGAATTTTGCGGAGGCGCCGGCGATGATCATGTCGCAGGCGAGAGCCAGAGAAAATCCGGCGCCTGCCGCGCTGCCTTCGACCGCAGCGATGACCGGTTTTGTACAATCCCGCAAGGCTTCTATCCATCCGTTGAGACTGTCAATCGAGTCGGACTGGACCGATCGCGGAAGCGCCCGGTTGCCGATCAGGCGGTTCAGATCGCCACCGGCACAAAAGAAATTATCTGCGCCAGTCAGGATCACCGCGTGAATGGACGGGTCCCGGTCGGCAGTCGCCAGCGCTTCGATTGCAGCAGTCGACATGTCGGGATGCAGCGCGTTGCGCTTTCCCGGATTGGCAATGGTAAGAATTAACGTCGTATCGTGGCGGGTAGCTTGCAGGTCTGCTGACATGGGATCGCTGGAAGAGGTTGAGTACAGGGCGGTCCTCGAGCAACGCTTGAGGACCAGCGGCATTGAACGCGCAGTATTTGCAGTATTAGCAGGCAGCAGATCGCCAATGGAATTAATAAAACTGCATCGTTGTCGCCTTGCAACCTAAACAAAAATCACTGAAAATGCAACTGCTCCCGGTAATCAGCCATTACATGAATATACGCATGGGAACCCGCCGCTCGCATTAGTGAGTATTAAGCCTTGTCCATCATGGAACCTTTTGGTTTTCAACTGCACTACGTGATTGGACAGCGCATCATTGCAGACCGTGATGTTAGGTGTCGGCGTCACAATTGTGCTGTTGAAATGACTGCCATTTGATTTCGCTTCATTCCAGACGGTTTTCTGTATATTATCAATCGACGTTAATGGTGACTGTTGGTGGCTTTGGAGACCATTTGTGAAGAAATTCAAAATAATGAAACGTATCAAGACAATTCCTGAAGCTCGCCATATTGCACTGGCATTGCTGGCAATCTGGTCTGGTTCAGCGCATTCGGTGGGTCTTGGATCGATTCGTGTGCAATCAGGTTTGGGTCAACCACTTAAGGTTTCCATTCCGCTCATCGGCGCAGATAGCGCTACTCTCCTGCCAAGTTGCATCAGGTCGCGGATCGAATCAGCGGATGGTGCTTTTCTTGTGACGCCGACGGTTAACTTGATCGGAGCCGGAAAAGACCAATCGCTCTTGCTTTCTACACGTAGCCCGATGAATGAACCCGCGTTGTCGGTGTCGATCGATCTTGCCTGCGGCGCGCTGGTACATCGCGACTTCCAGATTTTGATGGATCCGGTCGAAAGCCAGGCGCTGTTGAGTGAACCGGTGCAAGCATCCACTGCCAGGGTTCGGGATAACGGGAGCGGTAGCCCTGCGACGACTGCCATTGGTTCTGGCGCCGGAGCGAGTTTTCGTGGTCCGGCAAAAAATGAAATTCGGGCAGCAGGCGCAGTTGCCCGCGCGCGTACCGACAAGTCCCTGCAGTCACCTGTTCCTGCCAAGGCAGCGCCGAATGTTGTGCGCCGAAGTGTCCTGAAGTTATCTTCCGACAGCCTGACCAAAGAAGACATCGCAACACTAGGTCATCTTAGATTGAGCAACGAGCTGGCGGATGATGTCCCGGTGACAGACCCGGTGCGACAAAAGGAGATCCGCGCTGCGCAAAATCAGTTCGCGATGATTTTGCGCGGAGAAGACCCGCTGCGCAATGCAGAACTGGCCAACGATGCAAAAGTTACTGCTCTCAAACGACAAGCTGCAGCGGCGCAGGCGCAGCGTGTGACAGAACAGGCGGCGTTCGAAGACATGCGGCAAAACACCTTGCCATTGAGCTGGGGCATTGGCCTCGGCGTGCTGCTATTGGGAAGCCTGGCCGCCGCTGGTTGGCTGGGCTTGCGCTATCGGGCATTGAAAACGCAGGGTGCCGAGCGTCCATGGGATATGTCGTTCTTCGAGGAGAAGGCGGGGCAGGGCAATTCCGCGATAGCCGTTGGAGAGATGCAAGACAGTCCTGACGAAGAAGAGACACACTTTTTTTCCGGTGGTACAAAAGAACCGGTCAATCTGACGTCGGTACCCGAATTTTTGCGACCGGCAGACACCTTGCAGCCAGACCGGATTGAGCAACCCGCGCATGAACCTCTGGCATTCGAGCATGCAAGCAAGCCCGCCTTAACTCACTACGCAGACTCCAAAGTGACCGATGTCATGTCGGCAGATACAGTTGAAGCATTGCAGTTTCACTCAGCGAAAATAGAGAACCTGAAGGTCGAAGAGATCTCCGACATCATGCAGGAGGCGGAGTTCTGGATATCGCTCAACGATTCGGCGAGGGCCATCGAAATACTTGAGCCGTATGCTGAACTTGATTCGCCAGACTCACCGATGCCCTGGCTATTCCTGCTTGATCTGTATGTCGCGGCGGGTAACCAAGGCAAGTACGCATTGTTGCGCGAGCGCACATTACAGCGGTTCAATGCGCGGATCGCTACCTGGGAAGATGTGAAAGCAGGCGACACCGGCATGACGCTGGAAGATTTTCCGCACGTTATCGAGCGCATTTGCGAATTATGGCAAACCGCTGAGGTCGTTCCTTACCTTGAAAAATTGATCCTCAATTCCCGCGAAGAGATGAGAGAAGGTTTCGATATCGCCGTGTACCGCGAGATCGTCTTGCTGATATCGATTGCCCGTGGCTTCGGTCCATTGAATTATGCCAAGCCCTTCGGTGCGAAGCGGCAGCTTTCGGTTGAATAACGTACCCCAACACGACAACAAGGCAATGCGATGATCAAGCTGGGCGGATTTGCACTAAGCAATTATTACAATAAGGTCAAACTGGCGCTGCTGGAGAAAAACATCCCTTTTGAAGAGGTCCTGGCGTGGGCCGATCGCTCGGCCGGCCTGCTTCAGAAATCACCGCTGGGCAAGGTGCCATTTCTTGAAACCGAGCAGGGCGCGTTGTGCGAATCGCAGGTGATTGTGGACTATCTCGAGCAACGCTACACCGAGGTGCCGTTGTTGCCGGCAGACCCGTATGCGGCTGCCAAGCTGCGGGAACTGATCGCCTTCCTTGAACTGCATCTTGAGCTGGTGGCACGCGATCTGTACGGCGCGGCTTTTTTTGGTGGCACCGTTTCCGAAGAGACCAAAACGCGCGTGCAGAAGACGCTTAGGCGCAACGTCAAGGCCTTCGCGACTCTTGCCAGCTTCGGGCCCTACGTCGGCGGGTCGGAGTTCAGCATGGCGGACTGCGCGGCGCTGGTGCACTTGCCGCTGGTCGCGCTGTCATCGAAGATCGTGCTGGGCGAGGACGTGCTGGCCGGCTTGCCGGTGCGTGCCTATCTGGACATGTTGGCGCAGCGACCGCATGTGCAGCGGGTAAATGCGGACCGCAAAGCGAATCAGGCGTTGATGGCGGAACAGAACAAAAATCCGTTGTGATCGGTGGTGCTTGAGCCGTTGACCTGATTGCACAGGGATGCCGTACGGAGTTTATTCTTCGCGGCCAGAAATGTTGGTAAACATTGCCGTCCACGCCTCTGGTGTCAAGATCAGGAACAGGCCGTTGCGGCGCGTCTTGCCCGCCAGTTTCAGCAATGCCTTGTCTTTGGTGATCAGGACGGCGGCTTCCGCATCACGTGCCAGTTCGAGAAATTTCTGATCGTCGCGATCCTTGCAAACCGGCAGGCGGGCTACATCTCCGGCGGGTGTCGCAAATGGCAAGCAGCGAATCAACGCATCGAATTGCTCTGTACACGTCTGGCGCGACTCCGGATCGAGTGGCAAATGCGGGTAGCCGAGCACGATCAGCCATTCCGTTCTGCAATCGGTGCGCGTGACTGCCTCGATCGACCTATCGCGCATCGCGGCCAGCATCGCGTGCCAGCGTGGATCGTGGAACACAAACAGGTCCAGGCAGACGTTTGTGTCGATAACGATGCGGTTCGGTATCATGTGGCTTGCCCACTTTTTCTTCGTCTGTGTTCCATGCTCATCGTCCTGTCTCCCGCAAAAACCCTCGACTATGCCACACCCGCGACCACGACCGTGTCTAGTAGCCCCGACTTCGCTGACCGGTCGTCGGTACTGATCAAAACCCTCAAAAAAATGACGGCGGCCGATATTGGTACGTTGATGAATATCTCGGACCCGCTGGCCCAGCTCAATGCAACCCGTTATGCCGGCTGGGTAAAAACGGCGACCACCGACAATGCAAAGCAAGCCGTGCTGGCGTTCAACGGCGATGTCTACGAAGGACTTGATGCCCCGTCACTGCAACCGGCCCACCTCGATTATTTGCAGGCGCGCCTGCGCATCCTGTCGGGTTTGTATGGCGCACTGCGCCCGCTGGATCTGATGCAGCCGTATCGTCTTGAAATGGGTACGCGCCTGGCGAACGCGAAGGGGCGTGACCTGTACGCGTTCTGGGGCGACACGGTGACCGATGCACTCAATGCACAGGTGGCGGCGCAACAGGCCACGGCACTGGTCAATCTCGCATCGGAAGAGTATTTCAAGGTGGTACGGCCGGCACGCTTGACGGTCCCGGTTATCACGCCGGTGTTCGAGGACTGGAAAGGTGGCAGGTACAAGATCATTTCGTTCTATGCCAAGCGGGCACGTGGCCTGATGACTCGCCACGCAGCGCATCAGGGCATCACGGACGTCGAGCAGCTCAAGAGCTTCGACACGGCCGGATACCGTTTTGACGAGGCTGCTTCGGTGGGCGCCCGGTGGGTTTTCCGGCGTCGCATCGAAGCGTGATTTGCCAGCAGCGAACACATAAAAAAAGATCCCTTGAAGGGATCTTTTTTTGCATCGACTTGACTACCAGATCTTCCACCAGGGACCATCTGCCTTGCGGCCACCCTTGTAGTACACGCTGTTCGGATAATTCTTTTTCATGACACGGTCGGCATCGTCGCGCAATTCCGGCATGCCAAGCGCATCGTAGCTCCGGGTCATGACAAACAACGCTTCTTCGCTGGCCGGTGCGCCAGGGTATTCCTTGACAGCGAATTGGGCCCGGTTGACGGCCGCGATATACGCGCCACGACGGTAATAATAATTCGCCACATGGACTTCATGCTGCGCGATGGCGTTGACCAGATACTTCATCCGCAACCGCGCATCCGGTGCGTACACGCTGTCGGGAAAACGCTCGACCAGCTGCTTGAATGACTCGAAGGCTTCACGCGCGGCTTTCGGATCGCGTTCGGTGGCATCCTGGCGCGAGACAAAATCGAACAGGCCGAGTTTGTCATTGAAGTTGATCAGGCCACGCAGGTAGTACATGTAGTCGACATTCGGATGATTCGGATGCAGCTTGATGAAGCGTTCGACCGCTGCCAGCGCTTGCGCCTGGTCGCTCTGACGGTAGTAGGCATAGGCTACTTCCATCTGCGCCTGTTGCGCAAAGGTGCCGAACGGGTAGCGCGATTCGAGCTTCTCGAAATATTTGATTGACGTCTCGTAGTTACCGGTTGCCAGTTCGTCGCGTGCCTCCGCGTATAATTTGGACGCTGACCAGTTTTTGGTTTCGTCGACTTTCTCCGGCAACAGGCCACAAGCCGAGATGGTCAACACTAGCGCCAATGCGGCGTATTTCATTAATTTTTTTTGCATAGTCTTTTGCAAGAATCACTTCGTATCAATCAATAGGCTGATTATAGCCGATGGGACTTGCCGTGAGATTAACGCCACCGTTGCATGAAACGGAAACCCTGATCGACCTCGACATCGACGAACAGGAAGAACTCGCCGGCGGCATGCCAGTCATGCCGCCAATCGCACTGGATCTGGTACCCGCTGACTGCGGCGAACGCTTGGACAAAGTTGTGTCCAGGATGGTTCCTCAGTTTTCGCGCAGCCGCATGCAGCAATGGATCGAAGACGGGTTCGTGACTGTCGACGGCAAGGTCGGGCGCACCCGCATGACCGTCTACGGCGACGAGCACATCGTCATTCTGCCGCAAGCCGCGCCCGAGGATACCGCTTTCGCACCAGAAGATATCGCGCTCGATATCGTCTTCGAAGATGACGCCATCATTGTCATCAACAAGCCGGCCGGACTGGTCGTGCATCCCGGTGCTGGCAATTGGTCTGGTACGCTTCTCAATGGTTTGCTGCACTACTGGCCGGCGCTGATTGGTGTGCCGCGCGCGGGCATCGTGCACCGGCTCGACAAGGATACCAGTGGGCTGATGGTGGTTGCCAAGACGCTGGAAGTACATACCGACCTGGTTCGCCAGCTGCAAGCGCGCACGGTGCGTCGCGAGTATCTGGCGCTGGTCTGGGGTACGCCAAATCTGAGTGGCACGATCGATGCCGCAATGGGGCGTCATCCGCGCGACCGCATTCGCATGGCCGTGCTGGAAAACATCACCGCCAAGCCGGCCATCACGCATTTCGAACGCCTCGAATCGGGATTGCTCGATCGTCGTCCGGTCAGCCTGATGCGCTGCAAACTCGAAACCGGTCGCACTCACCAGATTCGCGTGCACATGCAATCGATCGGCTTCGCGCTGGTAGGCGATTCGCTGTACGGCAAAGCCCATCTGGCACCCGCGTTTCATCGGCAGGCATTGCAGGCCCGCAGGCTGGGGCTGGTGCATCCGGTCAGCGGTGAGGAGGTGGAATGGCAGGTGCCGCTGGCCGACGACTTTGCCGCCCTGATTGCCACTGCCGGTATCGCTGAGCCGGACTTCAGCAGCGCCGAGGAAGACTGATGCATTTGGTCGTCAAGGTGTAAAACGATGGCGATCATGCAGATCGACTGGCCCGACGCGCCGCGCAATATCTCCGCCATCAGCACCTTGCGCAGCGGCGGCGTCAGCCTGCCACCGTACGACGATGGTGCTGGCGGTGGTGGCTTCAACCTCGGCATCCATGTGGCAGACAACCCGGTGCACGTACAGCAGAATCGCGCGCGTCTGCGCCAGCTGCTGCCGGCCGACCCCGCCTGGCTCACCCAGATACATGGCACGACAGTGCTGGATGCGGCGTCGGTCATCGATGCACCTGACGCCGATGCCAGCATCAGCACCGAGGCCGGCGTGGTCTGTGCCATCCTGACGGCGGACTGTTTGCCGATCCTGTTCTCTGATGTTGCCGGCGCGGTGGTCGGTGCCGCGCATGCTGGCTGGCGTGGACTGGCAGCCGGTGTGCTGCAACAGACTGTCGCAGCGATGCGTCTTGCTGGCGCCAGCGAGATCGTGGCATGGTTGGGGCCGGCAATTGGCCCGCAACAATTCGAGGTTGGTCAGGACGTGGTCGATGCATTCGTGACGCGCGATCCGCATTGTGCGACGGCATTTCGTCCGTTCACAGGGCGTCCTGGAAAATACTTTGCCGATATCGCGCTGCTGGCACGTCAGACCCTGGCTACTATTGGTGTGGAGCGCGTCGCGGGCGGCGAGCAGTGCACCGTCACTGACCGCGAGCGCTACTTTTCATTTCGTCGTGATCAGCAGACCGGGCGCATGGCCTCGCTGATATGGATCAATCCGTAAGCCGCCGAACCGGATGCGTCCTGAGTGGGTCAAGTACTCTCGTCATTGGCTTTGGTTGGATCCACTTCGTTGGCGAGGGTCGTAGTACGCAATGATTTTTCTTGCGCCTGACGCCGACGTCTGCGCATGGGCGTTGCCATTACGTATAAGATAATACCCAACGGGAATACGCAGTACAGCAGGAAGGTCATCACCCCGGCAATGAGGGATACTTCCGTCATTGACATCAGCAGTACGACGTAAATCCAGGCAATGGCCACCAGATACAAGTACATGTTCGTCTCGTCCTAATCCGATAAACCGCAACGATACGCCCTATTTGAAAAGAACAGCATGACTACACCAGATCCGCTTGCCGCAATGCCCGCCTGGATGAACCAGTTGGCCAACCCTGCCCAGTGGCAGAATTTTCTGAAACCGATGCAGGGAAATACAACTCCTCATGGCGCACTTGGCATGACGGCGGACAGCGCGCAAATCGCACCGGAAGTTCTGGCGCAATTGCAGACCGAGTATGTCGGCGAACTGGGCAAGCTCTGGCAGGATATGCTGGCCTCCAAGCCCGCCGCGATTGCCGACAAACGCTTCGTGGCGCCGGCGTGGCAGGCGAATCCGATGGCGGCATTCAATGCCGCGGCCTATCTTCTCAATTCACGCTTCCTGACCGCCATGGCCGATGCTGTCACGGCGCCGCCGAAAGCCAAGGAAAAAATCCGCTTCAACGTGCAGCAAATGGTCGATGCGATGTCGCCGGCAAATTTCCTCGTCACTAACCCCGAAGCGCAGCAAAAGATCATCGATACCAAAGGCGAAAGTCTGGTGCAAGGCATTACCCAGATGCTGTCCGATATCAAGAAGGGCCGGATCTCCCAGACCGACGAGACGGCTTTCGAAGTCGGCAAAAATGTCGCCATGACCGAAGGTTCGGTGGTGTTCGAGAATGACCTGTTCCAGCTTTTGCAATACAAGCCACTGACCAAAACAGTCCATGAGCGGCCGTTGCTCATCATGCCGCCATGTATCAATAAATTCTACATCCTCGATCTGCAGCCAGAGAACTCGCTGGTGCGATATGCCGTCGAACAAGGCCACACCGTATTCCTGATTTCGTGGCGCAATCCCGACGCGTCGCTGGGTCATCTGACCTGGGATGATTACATCGAACAGGCGGCCTTCAAGGCCATCGCCGTAGTGCAGGAAATCTCCGGTCAGGAGCAGATCAATGCACTGGGTTTCTGCGTTGGCGGCACGATCCTGTCGACCGCGCTTGCGTTGCTGTTTGCGCGTGGCGAAAAGCCGGTCGCCAGCCTCACGCTATTGACAGCCTTCCTCGACTTTTCCGACACGGGTGTGATCGATGTGTTCGTCGACGAAGACGCAGTGAGTGCGCGTGAAGAAAAAATCGGCCAGGGCGGCCTGATGCAGGGCAAGGATTTTGCCTCGGCGTTTTCCAGCTTGCGGTCGAACGATCTGGTCTGGAACTACGTCAAGGCCAACTACCTGAAAGGCGAAGCACCACCTGCATTCGACCTGCTGTACTGGAATGCCGACAACACCAATCTGCCGGGGCCGATGTTCTGCTTCTATCTGCGCAACACCTACCTCGAAGACAACCTGAAGCATCCGGGCAAACTAAGTGTGCTGGGTCAGCCGGTCGACATCGGCAAGATCGCCGCGCCGACATTCATTTACGCTTCGCGCGAAGACCACATCGTGCCGTGGACATCTGCGTATGCCTCAATGCGCTTGCTCAATCCGAAAAATCCGAAGCTCAATCATTTCGTACTCGGTGCCTCTGGCCACATCGCCGGCGTGATCAATGCACCAACCAAGAACAAGCGCAACTTCTGGACCGGGGACAAGGCGGTCACGTCTGCCGAAGACTGGCTCGCGACATCGTCCGAGGTTCCCGGTAGCTGGTGGCCGGAATGGGCGGCGTTCCTGCACAAGCATGCCGGCAAGCAGATCAAGCCGCCACGTGTTGCCGGCAATGCGCAGTACAAGCCGATCGAGCCGGCTCCGGGGCGGTATGTGAAGGCCAAGGCGGAGTAGTCCAACGTCAGAGTGGCGATTGCCTGGTCGAGACAACATCGACCAGGCAATCCGCTTGGTTCAGTGGCAGGTCCGTATTTTCACGTGATGCTCATCGGCTCCGATATGCGTTCGTGGAATGCGCGCAGTCCGCCATCGCGCCCGGAGGGCGACGTAACACAACAGCATTCGCCTCTTCGTCACCAAAGCTTCTTCACCACGACCAAGCCTCCCGCAGCTCATTGTGAAGCGGCGGACTTTCCATTGTTAATGGGGGTTCCTGTCACTTCCATTGACCCCACCGCGCCCCATGCGCTCCCGGCCAATCCTGTTTTTTCGCCGCCCCCAACGCGGTGCCGCCATGGTCGAATTCGTCGTGGCGGGTTCACTCATCAGCCTGATGGGTTTGGCGATACTGCAATACGGGATGCTGTTTTTTGCCCGTAACCAGATGAACCATGCGGCTTTCATGGCCGCGCGCGCCGGCAGCATGCAGCACGCCGATCTGGCGGCAGTACGCACTGCATACACCGCGGCGCTCATGCCGATGTACGGCGGCGGCACCGCCGCTGCACAACGTTCCGCCCCGGCCGACAAGGCGCGCACCGATGTCAACGCCAATGTCCGCATTACCTTGCGCAATCCCACCACCGAGAGTTTCGCTGACGGGAAATCCGACGCCCTGCAAAGCACCAACCCGAACGGCAAGCGCGTTATACCCAACAGCGGACAGTCCTACAAAACGCCGTCGTGATCCGGCCCAATTCCGGCCAGAACATCCAGGACGCCAACCTGATCAAGATGCGCATCACGCATGGCTACGAGCCGAAGGTGCCACTGCTGCGCTCGGTGTATGCGGTCTACCTCGCCTGGCTTGATACGGGCACCGACGACTTCACGACGCAACTAATCCGCCAGGGCCGGATTCCTGTCGATACCCACGTCACGTTGCAGATGCAATCGGATGCGTTCGAACAGGACCCGGTGTCGATGCCCGGCATGGGCAACAACGGCAATCCGGTCGAATTTGCCCCACGGCCGGCTGCAGCACGGTCAGCTCGGGCTCGGGCGGTGGCGACGGCAGCGATTGCAATGGGACGAGTTGCCCGGTAACAGATTGCCGGTCCACCGCGACGGCAACGCTGCCCGCCGATGTGCTGTTCGGATTCGGCAGCAGCGTGATGTCGGCCAGTGGTGCCGCCCGACTGGAGTCGCTGATCGCCTACGTTCAGGAGAATCGCCTGACCACCGCCAAAGTGATCGGTGACACCGACCAGATCGGCAGCGACGCCATCAACCAGACTCTGTCGCAGGCCCGTGCCGACGCGGTGCGTCGCTATTTGCGCAGCCATGGCCTGGCCAATCTGGCCATCACTACCGAAGGACGCGGCGCCAGTCACCCGGTCACCGACCCGGCGCGTTGCGCAGGCCTGGCGCTGGCGGCGCAACGGGACTGCCTGTCGGCGAATCGCCGCGTCATGATCGAATTTCCTGCCTGAATGATGACGATGAAGATGACATGCCTGCGCCGATGGATACCCCGATTGCTGTCAGCCGTCCTGCTCTGCGCCAGCATGACCAGTGCGAACGGCGCCGCCAATCCCGTTGAAACGCCCCAGTGCACCAACGGCGCCAGCACCACCGGCACTACCGGCACCACCGGCACCCCGTGCGAGAAGGCCGCCGGCAATCCGATCAATATCGCCACCGGCAACAAGTACCAGCGCGAGGTTGACATGCCCGCGCTAGCGGGCGTCCTCGGTCTCGAAATCATTCGTCATTACAACAGCTACTTCAGCGGTACCGACATCCCCAACGGCAACCTCGGACGCGGCTGGAAACTCTTGTACGAAACCGATCTCTACGTCTCCGGCAAAACCCTGCAAGTCGTCCAGGCCGACGGCACCCGCCTGGTCTTCAACCGCGACCCGCTCTACCCGAGCCGATGCAGCACCGCCAATCCGGCCAACGGCACCATCGTGATTCGTCCCACGCCGGGCGGGAACAGTTATTTATGGACCCAGCGCGATGGCCGCCGGATGACCTTCAGCGCGCTCGGCAAGCTGGAGCAAATCCAGATCGCCAACGGTGAATTCGTCAGCATGCAGCACGATTCGCGCGGGCATCTGCTCAGCGCAGATGGGCGCAGCACCCGCCCATTGGTCACTGATATGGACGTGCGCGCGTTCACCGGACTGGCTGGTTTTACGCACGGCAATGGATTGAAGACCTCCCTTCAGCACGATCGTCGTACCGGGCAGCTGACCAAGCTGTCGACCACCGCATCGCAACCTGCTGCAGTGGCGCTACAGACGCACCAACTGGGTTACGACATCGGTGGGCGCCTTACCACGATCACGCGTAATGGCACTACAGAAAAATACGGTTACGACGGCAACGATTATCTGAATCGGGTCGATACGCCGACAGAGCAAGTCGGCTGGACTTACGATCTGGTTGGTAAGCGGCTGGCAGCAACTGCATTGCCATCGGGAACGGGAACGGCATCTATCGCGCTAGTCCAGGCACTGACCTACCAGCCGTCAAGCAACCGACTGCAATCGGTTGCTCAGCCCGAGGCACAAATCGCATACGACTATGACGCTGCCGGCAATCCGGTACGCATCGGTACGCGCAGTTCGGTCTACGGCGTAACTGGTCGGTTGATACAGGTCAGTGACGCCGACAAGGTGGTAGCGCGCTACGCCTACAACGCGCACAGCGAGCGCATCGCCAAGACAGTGATCGCCGCGAATGGCGTTGCGACGACCACGTACTTTTTTTGTCAGGGACAACAACTGGACGCGGAGGCCGACGGCAACTGCAGGGTCGTTGCGCATCACATTGATAGCGGGCACATACCGCTGATCAAACTGGACTACCCGATACTCAACGCTCAAAAGTTCTGGTGGCGTGCGGTGCTCGATTGGTGCACGGGATGGTTGGGAGTCGATACGGATCCTCGAGCCAGTCACATTTATGCGATCCATACCGATCACCTGGGCACGCCGCGTAGCATGACGGATGCGCAGCAGCGGAGTGTGTGGCAGGCGACGTATGCGGCTTTCGGGAAAGCGACAGTGACAGTGACAGCGACGGCTACGTTGAACTTGCGGTTTCCGGGGCAATATTTCGATGGCGAGACGGGTGGGCATTACAATTATTTCAGTGATGATGATCCGCAGACGGGGAGGTACATTCAGTCAGATCCTCTCGGTCTTAATGGAGGGCCGAACACATATACCTATGTCGGAGGCAATCAGCTTTCATTCGTCGACCCACTTGGTCTTGATCGATGGGGAAGTTACGGTTATGGGCGTTATATTCCTTCAACCAATTTTTCTCCGTCATTCCGGGAAAAGCTAAATTTTGCCGAGACGCCTGAGCAGCGAGCGTTCGGTCAAAAGCTAATCGATGGTTTTGCCGGCGGGATATGTGGGTCATCAAAGGCGACAACCACACTTTTTAGAGCTGTTACAGAAGGTGAAGCAGCGCAGATTGCTCGCACTGGCACGTTTATACAGGTACTCACATGACGACTGCATCGGTGAACACAAGAGTTACATGGGCAACAGAAAAAGAGCCGCATCGCCCTTCATCCACAAGCTACAGCACGGTAGCAAAATTTCGGAGGATGCCGAAAACTGGCCTGATACAGCTTGGAGGGTAATGCTTGATTTTTCATCGCCAGCGACTGCACATGCAGCTTCATTTGACGCTACAGCTCGCTTCCTCGCGCCGGACGCTGCTTGGGAAAGATTAAAAAGCGGGTGTGTATTTGAACTTTATGGAGGCTTTAATAAAACAGCCAGCGTTATTGGCCTGTGACGGAAGAGTCAATGTTTAAGCTGATGGATTCTTAGTCCATGTCATCGAAAGAATCTCTGGCAGCAGCATCGCTGCGACTGCTCATTCCGAACTCTGGCATCGTTCAGCGTTTCGTTGACGCGAATTTTTGCCCGCCTCGACGAGATGCGACTGCTCATCGGCAGTCCTGCGGAAAAGGTCGTCAATTAGTGTAATCCTGCCACCGGCCAGCAAGTAATCGATACCATCTAAAAAGGACTTACGATGACACCTAACAGCAGAATCAAACTTGCAAACTTCATCACGCTGAAAGCTAAACCCGGTCAGGAAGAAAACCTCGCAGCCTTTCTCGCTGGCGGAGCCAGTGCAGTCGCTTCGACCGAACCATTGACGCTGTCCTGGTTCGCTGTGCGCATCGATGCCGGCACTTTCGGCATCATTGATTTCTTCGCTGATCAGGTCGGACAGGATGCCCATGTATCCGGTCAGGTTGCCGCAGCGTTGAAGGCTGGCGCAGACCAAATGATTGTTGGAGGCTGGGAGGAGGGCGTGCTCAAGCACTTTCAAGTGTTTGAAGTGCTATCGGCTGCGATCTGACGTTCGTCCGTTTAACCAAATACCCCGGCGTGATATTGCGCCGTCGCTACGTCAGAAACGCCAAGTTATCTCCGGTTTTCTCTGACTTGCAGACGCAAGGCGGTGCGCAAGTTTGATCACTGATGATATCTGCGAACGACTGAATCCGGTACCGGACAATCTGCCAGCTCCGGTGTGCGAGACGGAAACGGCCGTCAAAAATCCGGTTGTCGTTGACGACAGTACTTGTTCCTTGCAGCCCGTCATGGGCGAATCGACGTACTGCAAAAACAGCCGGTCTTCACCAAATCAAGAAAGAGCGCCTCGTATCACTGACACCATTCCATTTGACCCTATAATGCTGCAGCGCGAAGAGAACGAGCGTTCAATTCGGTGAAGACTAATGACAAGGCATGGCAGCGACGCGTTGCGATGCAATAGATGGGACTTTTTAATGAACAGTGTCAAAAAAATTTCCGAGCGCCTGATCAAGAAGTACCCGAACCGCCGTCTCTATGACACCCAGACCAGCTCCTACATCACGCTCGTCGATGTCAAGCAATTGGTGCTCGACAATGAAGAGTTCACCGTCATCGACGCCAAGACCAATGACGACCTGACCCGCACCATCCTGCTGCAGATCATTCTTGAAGAAGAGTCGAATGGCTCGCCAATGTTTTCCAGTGCGGCGCTGTCACAGATCATCCGGTATTACGGTCATGCGATGCAGGGCATGATGGGTAACTACCTGGAAAAAAACATCCAGGCGTTCATCGATATCCAGAACAAGCTGACCGAAAATTCCAAGGGCATGTACGAAGGCAAACCCTTCAGCCCCGAAATGTGGACCCAGTTCATGAACGTCCAGGGTCCGATGATGCAGGGCATTACCAGCAACTACATTGAACAGAGCAAGAACCTGTTCGTGCAGATGCAGGAACAGATGCAGACCCAAACCAAGTCGATGTTCGGTGCCTTCCCGTTCAATCCGCTGGATCCGGGCTCCAAAAAATAAGCCTGCCGGATCGCAGGAGTACAAAGGGTACAATGGCGCCTTCGCTTTTTGTGCCCTTTTTTACGGGCCCCAACTCCTCATTCCCATGTCCAGTCCCTCCGAAGTAGTACCCCAGATCGCCTCCGGCGCCGCACCCAAAGTCGGTTTCGTCTCGCTCGGCTGTCCCAAAGCCCTGGTCGATTCCGAGCAGATTCTGACGCAACTGCGCGCCGAAGGGTACGAGACCGCCAAGTCCTACGACGGCGCCGACCTCGTCATCGTCAATACCTGCGGCTTCATCGATGCCGCAGTGCAGGAATCGCTCGATGCGATCGGTGAAGCGCTGCACGAAAACGGCAAGGTCATCGTCACCGGCTGTCTCGGTGCCAAGAAAGATGCGAGCGGCGAGGACATCATCCTCAAGGTACATCCGAAAGTGCTGGCGGTCACCGGTCCGCATGCGCTGGCCGAGGTCATGGATGCGGTCCATATTCACCTGCCGAAACCGCACGCGCCGTTCTTTGACCTGGTGCCGCCACAGGGCGTCAAGCTGACCCCAAAGCATTTTGCGTATCTCAAAATTTCCGAAGGCTGCAACCACCGCTGCAGCTTTTGCATCATCCCGTCGATGCGCGGCGACCTGGTCTCGCGGCCGATTGCCGAGGTCATGCTGGAAGCCGAAAACCTGTTCAAGGCGGGCGTCAAGGAATTGCTGGTGATTTCGCAGGACACCAGCGCGTATGGTGTCGATGTCAAATTCCGCATGGGATTCTGGAACGGCAAGCCGGTCAAGACGCACATGACCCAACTGGTGGGCGCGCTCGGCGAGCTGGCCAAACAGTATGGCGCCTGGGTGCGCCTGCATTATGTGTATCCGTATCCGCATGTCGACGCGATCATTCCGCTGATGAATGAAGGCCACGTGCTGCCGTATCTCGATGTACCGCTGCAGCATGCGCATCCGGATGTCCTGAAGCGCATGAAGCGGCCCGCCAATGGCGAAAAGAATATTGAGCGCATACAAGCATGGCGTGCCATGTGCCCGGACATCACGATCCGCTCGACCTTCATCGCCGGCTTTCCCGGCGAGACCGAAGCCGAATTCGAGTACCTGCTGGACTTCCTGAAAGAAGCCGAAATCGACCGCCTCGGTTGCTTCGCTTACTCTCCGGTCGAAGGCGCGACAGCGAATGCGCTCGACAATCCGGTGCCGGAAGAACTGCGCGAAGAACGGCGTGGCCGCGTGATGCTGCTGCAAGAAGAAATTTCAACCAGGCGTCTGAAGGCCAAGGTCGGCAAAACCATGCGCGTGCTGATCGACTCGCTCGATCGCAGCGGTGGTATTGGCCGTTCGTCGGCGGATGCCCCCGAGATCGATGGCGTGGTCTACGTGAAGCCGCCGTACGAGCCGCATCGCAAACTGAAAGTCGGCGAGTTCGTCGAGGTCAAGGTCACCGCATCGGATGCGCATGATCTGTGGGGCGAGGCGCAATAAGCCTGCCTTCATCGCATTGCAATCATCCCGAGGCACTTCATGGAGCGTAACGCGTGAGCCAGCAAAAATCCCTGCAAACCCTGCTCAGTCATAGCGACTACACCGCACCCGAAGGCTTCGATGCCTTCCCGGTGCCGATCCACCATGCCTCGACGGTGGTGTTCAAGGATGTGGCCGCGATGCGTTCGCGCAGCTGGCAACACAAGAACTCCTACACCTACGGCCTGCACGGTACGCCGACCTCGTTCACGCTGGAAGCACGACTGGCCGAAATCGAACAGGCCAGGCACTGCCTGCTGGCACCCAGCGGACTGGCGGCAATTGCACTGGTCAATCTGGGGCTGCTGAAAACCGGCGATGACGTGCTGTTGCCCGACAATGTCTACGGTCCCAATCGCGAGATGGCGTTGTGGCTGGCACAGGATCACGGCATCAGCGCACGTCTTTACGACCCGATGACAGGCGCAGGGATTGCTGCATTGATCCAGCCGAATACCCGTTTGCTCTGGACCGAGGCACCGGGTTCGGTGTCGATGGAAGTGCCCGATATCCCGGCTCTGTGCGCCGCCGCACATGCCCGCGACGTGCTGGTGGCGATCGACAATACCTGGTCGGCCGGACTGGCGTTTCCGGCGTTCGATCATGGCGCCGACATCGTCATGCAGGCGCTGACCAAATACCAGTCCGGTGGCGCCGATGTGCTGATGGGTGCGCTGCTCACTCGCGACGACGCATTGTCGCAAAAGCTGGGTCTGGCGCACATGCGCCTCGGGATGGGTGTCGGCATGGACGACGTCTATCTGATTCTGCGCAGCCTGCCCAGCATGCCGCTGCGTTTTCATGCGCACGACATGAGCGCACGGCATCTTGCAACCTGGCTCAAGGCGCGCCCGGAAATCACGACGGTATTGCATCCGGCATTGGAAGATTGTCCCGGACATGCCAACTGGAAGCGTGACTTTACTGGCGCTGGCGGCTTGTTTTCGGTGATCTTCGATGCGCGCTTCAGCGAGGATCAGACCGACCGTTTTGTCGATAGCCTGCAACTGTTCAAGATCGGTTTTAGCTGGGGCGGCAGCAACAGTCTTTGTGTGCCATACCGAATGGCGACCATGCGGCACGACTGGCCGCACACGGGACAGCTGGTGCGCTTCAATGTTGGCCTGGAAAACCCGCTCGACCTGATTGCCGATATCGAGCGTGCGATGGCGATTGCGTTTTCCTGACGACGTGCTGAACGACAAATTCCTGCTGCTGTAATGCCCTCGTCGCGGCATCCCGAATCCGGGATGCCGCGCACACGTCAGGCCGGCATCGGCCGATTGTTGTTGAGATCGACGAACCCCCGTATCAGGCGATACGCCTTCCAGACCCACGCCCCGAACCAGATCAGGTAAGCCAGCGGTATCCCGATGATCGTGACAAAGCAAACGCCACCGACCACGATCCAGAGTACGTACCACCAGAACGAACTGATTTGCCAGCTGTGATGGCTGTAGACAAACGTGCCGGCGGCGTCGCTGCGCTTGAGGTAACTGATGAGCAGCGGAATCCATGAGAACGCACCCAGCGAAAACACCAGACTCAGCGCATGAAAGATATACAGCCACCAGGCCAGGTTCTTGATGGACTGCGTTTGATTATCGAAGACAATGTCCTGCGTCATAGAGGTGCTTTCGTCATCGGTGAGTCTATGGATTCAGATGAATCAGGAGGACCAACATGGCATCATGGTCGATAAAATTCAAGACTGGTTTTTTGTAACGAAAAAAATCGCTATTCCTGCCGTTGGGGAGCAAATCCGGAATTCACATGCGCAGAGTACGGCGGCAGCATTGGAGCGACAAATCGTTTGGCAGGACGGTCAGGCATCGGCGGCACAGCATGCCACGCTGTTGGGGCAGCAAGCAGTCACGCTCTGGTTGACCGGCCTGAGTGCTTCCGGCAAATCCATCCTCGCATACGCACTGGAGCAGCAGTTGCATGGCCTCGGCCGCGCATGTTACGTTCTCGATGGCGATAACGTTCGGCATGGCCTGAACCGCGACCTCGGATTTTCCGAGCAAGACCGCGCCGAGACTAGTCGCCGGATAGCCGAGGTCGCACGGCTGATGAACCAGGCCGGGCTGATCGTGATTACGGCGTTCATCTCTCGGTCTCGCGCAGACCGGGCCATGGCACGGGACATTATCGGCGCCGATAATTTTCGGGAAGTATCGGTGAGCACGTCGCTGGCGGTCTGCGAGGCACGCGACCCGAAAGGCTTGTATCTGAAAGCCCGCAGCGGGCAGCTGGCGGGATGCACGGGGGTGTCGTCGCCCTACGAAGCCAGCGAAAGTCCGGCATTGTCGATCGATACGGCGCAGGTGCCGGTCGACGTGGCGGTGCGCCAGATGATGCAATTGATCGGCATGTCACCTGCTACTTAGCGCGTCGGCCCGATCCGCACGATGTGCCGAAGCCTCAGCGTGCATGCACCCGCTGCCGATATTCGCCGGGGCAGGCGCCGGTCCATTTCTTGAACGCGCGATGAAAGGCGCTGGCTTCGGCAAAGCCGAGTTCGCCGGCGATATCAGCCACGCTTTTTGCGGTGTGGCACAGGTAGTCGATGGCCATGTCACGGCGCAGCTGATCCTTGATGGCCTGGAACGATTGGCCTTCTTCGTCAAGCCGTCGGCGCAGGGTGGACGGTGTCATGTTCAGGCTGTCGGCCACCACCTCGAAATCCGGCCATTCGGTGCGTGCCGCAGCACGCAGGCGGCGGCGTATCTGTGCCGCCAGGCCCGTGCTGTTCTTGTATTTCAGGACGATATTGGCCGGTGCGCCGCGCAGGAATTCTTTCAGGCTGTCCTGGTTCTGGATCACCGGTAACGCCAGATTGGCGGCGTCGAAGGTAAGCCGCGTGGTGTCTTCGTTGAAGGACAATTGTTCCGAATACATGCGGTGGTATTCGGCGCTGCGGGAGGGTTCGGGATACGCAAATGCGGCAGCGCGGATCGGAATACGCCGGCCCACCAGCCAGCACGCCACACCGTGCTGCATCATCAGCAGCGTCTCGAAACCAAACACATGCGGCACGCGGCCAGCGGTCTCGCGGATGGTCAGATGGGCGTGGCGCGCATCCGATTCGATCGCGCAGTGGAAGTCATCAAGCAGCAGGTTGAAAAACCGCGCCATCCGCTGCAATGCCGTATGCAGCGTGTCGCAGTGAATCAGGGTCTGGCACAGCATCGCAAAGCTGCCGACCTTCATGCGTCGTGCATCCTGATTGAACAGTTCGTCATTGAGGACGTGGGCCACGCCTAGCCACAGGAAACTGAAGTTCTGCGCGGTGACGCGGCTTTGCGCCGACAGCAGCAGGGCGGGCGAAATGCCGGCATTGCGCAGCAGCGGGCCGATATCGATGCCGCGTGCGATCACCGGCTCCAGCGCCGACTGCACGAAGTAAATGGAAATACTGCCTTTGCCCATGGCTGTCACAGTGTCAGATAAAAAGATGGCCGATTGCAGCCGCATGGAAAACAAATACGCGAGTGTATCGCGAAGCGCCCCGGCATCGACATGACACGACACGACAGGCTACCCAAAGTGACCAATCCTCGCAGACAATTTGCCAGTTTTTGGCATGGTCTTGCGGCGGTCTGCTTTCTATACTCGTGAGGCAGGAATAGTATCGGTTGGTATCAACCGCAATCCTGTTCTCCCGAGTCCCCCATTTCCGTGAAGCGAGCCGCCATGACTGATCTCTCCGTTGTCCAGAAACTGACCGAATACAAAGTGGTCAACAAGGTCCGCTTCGTGACTGCCGCATCGCTGTTCGACGGGCACGATGCCTCGATCAACATCATGCGCCGCATCCTGATGGCCAATGGCGTCGAGGTGATCCATCTCGGTCACAACCGTTCGGTCGACGACATCGTCACCGCAGCCTTGCAGGAAGACGTGCAAGGCATCGCGATCTCCAGCTACCAGGGCGGTCACGTCGAATATTTCAAGTACATGATCGACCTGCTGCGTGAGCGCGGCGGCGCCCACATCAAGGTATTTGGCGGTGGCGGCGGCGTGATCGTGCCGTCCGAAATCGCTGACCTGCATGCGTATGGCGTCTCGCGTATTTTCAGTCCGGAAGACGGCCAGCGCCTCGGCCTGGTCGGCATGATCCTGTCGATGATCCAGGCCTGCGATATCGACCTGTCGACCTATGCGCCAACCACCCTTGCGCCACTCGAAAATGGTTCATTGGTCGAGCGCCAGCGTCCGCTGTCGCAACTCATCACCGCACTCGAAAATGAAAAAGTCACCGCCACGCTGCTGACCGAATTGCACACCGCTGCCGACGTGATCAAGGTGCCGGTACTCGGCATCACCGGCACCGGTGGCGCTGGCAAATCCTCGCTGACCGACGAGCTGATCCGCCGCATCCGGCTCGATCAGGACGATGCGCTGAACATCGCCGTCATCTCGATTGATCCGTCCCGCCGCAAGTCCGGTGGCGCGCTGCTCGGCGACCGCATCCGCATGAACGCGATCAGCCCGTGGGGCGGTGTCAGCCGTGTCTTCATGCGCTCGCTGGCGACCCGCGAAGCCGGCTCCGAAATCTCGCAGGCATTGCCCGACGTGATTGCTGCCTGCAAGGTGGCCGGCTTCGATCTGGTCATCGTCGAAACCTCCGGCATCGGCCAGGGTGACGCCGCCATCGTCCAGCATGTCGACCTGTCGATGTACGTGATGACACCCGAATTTGGCGCCGCCTCGCAGCTGGAAAAAATCGACATGCTCGACTTTGCCGACTTCGTCACCATCAACAAGTTCGACCGCAAGGGCTCGCTCGATGCCTTGCGCGACGTCGCCAAGCAGTACCAGCGCAACCGCGAACTGTGGAGCCAGAAGCCGGAGCAGATGCCGGTGTTCGGCACGCAGGCCTCCCGCTTCAACGACGATGGTGTCACTGCGCTGTACCAGGGTTTGCTGCCACGTCTGGCCGAATGCGGGTTGCCGGTCATGGCGGGCAAACTGGCGCGGGTCGCTGTGCGCCACTCCTCGGGCAAGAACGCCATCGTGCCCGCAGCGCGCAGCCGCTATCTGGCCGAGATCGCCGACACCGTACGCGGCTATCACAAGTTCACTGCCAAAAACGTCCGGCTGGCACGCGAGCGACAGCAATTGCAGGAATCCAAACGCATGCTGGCTGAAGCCGGCAAGGTCGTCGACATGGATGACCTGATCGCCGACCGCGAGCACCGGCTTGACGCCGGTGCCCGCCAGCTCATCGCCGGCTGGCCGGCGATGCAGCTCGCATACGCCGGTGACGATTACGTCGTCAAGATCCGCGACAAGGAAATCCGCACCCGCCTGGTTGCGACCACGCTATCCGGCACCAAAATCCGCAAAGTCGCCTTGCCGCGCTTCGAAGACCACGGCGAAATCCTGCGCTTCCTGATGCTGGAAAACGTCCCCGGTTCGTTCCCGTACACCGCCGGCGTGTTCCCGTTCAAGCGCGAAAACGAAGACCCGACCCGCATGTTCGCCGGCGAGGGCGATGCCTTCCGTACCAACCGTCGCTTCAAGCTGGTCTCCGAAGGCATGGATGCGAAGCGCCTCTCGACCGCGTTCGACTCGGTCACGCTGTACGGTGCCGATCCGGCCATACGCCCTGACATCTACGGCAAGGTGGGTAACTCGGGCGTCTCGATTGCCACCCTCGACGACATGAAGGTGCTCTACAGCGGATTCGAATTGTGCGACCCGACCACCTCGGTCTCGATGACCATCAACGGTCCGGCACCATCGATACTGGCGATGTTCATGAACACCGCCATCGACCAGCAAATGGACAAGTTCCGCGCCGAAAAATCCCGCGAGCCGAGTGCCGAGGAAGCCGCAAAAATCCGCGCCTGGGTCCTGCAGAATGTCCGCGGCACGGTCCAGGCCGACATCCTGAAAGAAGACCAGGGCCAGAACACCTGCATCTTCTCGACCGAATTTTCATTGAAGGTGATGGGCGATATCCAGCAGTATTTCGTGCAGCATCTGGTGCGCAATTTTTACTCGGTCTCGATCTCCGGGTATCACATTGCCGAAGCCGGCGCGAACCCGATTTCACAGCTCGGCTTCACGCTGTCGAACGGCTTCACGTTCGTCGAAGCCTATCTGGCACGCGGCATGAAGATCGATGACTTCTCGCCAAACCTGTCGTTCTTCTTCAGTAACGGCATGGACCCGGAATACACGGTGCTGGGCCGCGTCGCCCGCCGTATCTGGGCGGTTGCCATGCGTGAAAAATACGGTGCCAACGAGCGCTCGCAAAAGCTCAAGTACCACATCCAGACCTCCGGTCGTTCGCTGCATGCGCAGGAAATCGACTTCAACGACATCCGCACCACACTGCAAGCCCTGATCGCGATTTACGACAACTGCAATTCGCTGCACACCAACGCCTACGATGAAGCCATCACCACGCCGACCGATGAATCGGTGCGCCGCGCGCTGGCGATCCAGCTGATCATCAATCGCGAATGGGGCCTGGCCAAAAATGAAAATCCGAACCAGGGCAGCTTCATCATCGAAGAACTGACCGACCTCGTCGAAGAAGCCGTGCTGCAGGAATTCGAGCGCATCGCCGAACGCGGCGGCGTGCTCGGCGCGATGGAAACCGGCTACCAGCGCGGCAAGATTCAGGAAGAATCGATGCTCTACGAGCACCAGAAACACGATGGCACGCTGCCCATCATCGGCGTCAATACCTTCCGCAATCCGAAGGCCAGCGACACCCCGCAAGTCATCGAACTGGCGCGTTCCAGCGACGAAGAAAAGCAGTCGCAACTGACGCGTTTGGCGGCCTTCCATGCACAGCACGCCGCCGAGTCACCGGCCATGCTGGCGGCGCTGCAGCAAGCGGTGATCGAGGACGGCAACGTGTTCGAGAAGCTGATGGATGCGGTGCGGGTTTGTTCGCTGGGGCAGATTACGGATGCGTTGTTCGAGGTGGGTGGTCAGTATCGGCGCAGCATGTGATGGTGGGGCGGTTATCTTGCTGAGTTGATAAACCGCTCCGTCGACCAATCGACCATTCCACTAATTGAATTCGAGGCAGCATTGACGCGAATTCGGTAAGCACAATTGCACGAATACAGGCGGCTATCTCTCGATGCCGCTTTTTTTATCGGCAACCTCCAGCGCATGGTCTGCCTGCCTGACAACGCTTCCCATCTAATTTCGGTTCCTTCGGTGAACCAGGAACTTGACTGTTCGCGACGCATCCCGCGTTGCAATGACGCGGAACAATAATATGGCCAAAGGTCATTTTTTTGGATTGCGGTACAAGTTCCCCCCTCATCCGTGAAATTTTGCCATCGCTGTTGTAATAGGTTGATGAGCATTTTTTTATTCATGCGACTTCGAGATAATAGGTTTTTACTTATGGTAATTTTGAGGAGGCACTAAATTTTTCCTGAAATTACATGGCCGTACGTCAGTCTGCAAAGACTGCGCCAACCATCAACTCACGCAGACCCTCCCAACCATGAAAGATGTTTTATTCATCGTCAATCCCAAGGCCGCATCCGGACGTGCAAGCCGGGTCTGGTCGTCGTTATGTGACGGATTGCCAAGTCTGCGCAAGGCGCCGCTACTGCATTGGAGTGGCGCCGATTCGGTGCGCCAGGCAATCGTTGCTGCCTTGACGCCGCGCATACGCCGTGTGGTGGTGTTGGGAGGTGACGGGACACTGCATGCGTTAGTCAATGTGATGTTGAACGAGGCATCCGATACGTCGCGTTGCCTCGGGCTGGTGCCGGTCGGTACCGGCTCCGATCTCGCGCGCGGGTTGGGTCTGGACCAGAAACCGGTACATGCCTTGACTCGGGCACTTGATGCGCCGCCGGGCTGTCTCGATGTGTTGCGTCTGCAATCCGGCCAGCAATCACGCTACTTTCTCAACGAGGCATCGCTCGGCATCACGGCGATGGTAGCGGCACGCGTGAACGCGCTGTCGCACCGGAATGCCGGCACGTTTCTTGGTGCCGCACTGCGTGAACTCGTGACCTACAAGCCAAAGTGGGCACGTATTCATCTCGACGGCAAACTCTGGCGCGAAGGGTTTTTCTACATGGTGGTCGTTGCGAACTGCACGCACTTCGGACGCGGCATGCGCATTGCCCCGACAGCGGATGCGGCCGATGGTTACGCCGACATCGTCGTGGTTGAAAATGCATCGAGGGCGCTGTTGCTGGCATGGCTGCCGAGCATTTATCTTGGCAAGCACCTCAAGGCGCCTTTCGTTCACTGTGCTCGCGCGCAAACGATCGATATCGATACCGGGCCAGAATGTCTGGTTTTCGAGGGTGATGGTGAAGTCACGCTGCCGGCGCCCGGCAACATTACCGTGTTACCCGATGCTGTTTTATTTTGCGGTGCAGGTCGACAGACTGTCACCTGACCGAGATGATGCGCGACTAACCGAGGCAAGCGATCCATGCAAATCAACATGCAGCCAACATTAACCAAACAGCAAGGACATGCGGCCTGGTGTGCGCTGTCGCAAGAGGTCAACGCGCAGCAGCTGTCCGCGAGCACGTCATCCCGGTCCATCGTCAGGTTGGTGGCGCTGCTCGGATTGCTGAGCGCAGCGCTGGCAGTCGCCTGGTTGTCGGTGCCGTCGTTCTGGACGCTCACGGCAGCCTGCACGGTCATTGCGCTGTTGCTCGCGCAATGTGCGTTTATCGGCCACGACGCCGGGCACGGTGCCATCAGCCAACACGAGCGCCTGAACCGGGTGCTTGGTCAGTTGAGCATGACGCTGCTGACCGGTTTGGCGTTCGACGAGTGGATGGCACGGCACCGGGTGCATCACCGCTTTTGCCAGAATGAAGATCACGATCCGGACCTCATGGTCGAGTTCGTCGTCTCGCTCACGGATAAATCCAGGCGACGCAAAGGTCGATTCGGCAGATTTCTGACACGCTATCAAACATGGCATATCTGGTTGTTGTCGCTTCTGTTCGGCCACAGTCAGCGCGTGCTTTCCCAAGGCGCCGTATTACGCAAGCTGCGTCGTTACCCGCTCGACGGTGCGATGCTGGTGCTGCATCTGGGACTGTGGTTCGGCATCCCTTGTGTGATTCTTGACGTGTCCTTCGGGCTTGCGCTGCTGGTCTATCTGGTGCCATTGACCATCCTCGGCCCGTATCTGGCAGCGATCTTCTGGGTCAATCACATGGGCATGCCACTGATCGAGGATGTGTCGACGTATTCGTTTCTGGAGCATCAATCGGTCACTTCGCGCACCATCATCAATGCGCCGCGGTGGAACTGGTTATTCGGGGGACTGAATTTTCAGATCGAGCATCACCTGTTTCCGAAAGTGCCTTCAGAACGGCTTGCCGCGGTGCAGATCATCGTCCGGTCCTATTTCGAGAAACATGGCATCGCTTACAACGGCGTGTCCTGGGTCGCCGCGGTGCGCGCGATCCAGACCCACCTTCGCAGAATTGCCACCGCATCATGAACCTCTCCTACACATGGCAACAACGGTGGGTCGAATACGTGGCGATCGGACTGTTCGTGCTGCTCGCTGGCTGGAGCGCGTGGCGCCTTTTTGTAGCGGCAAACTGGTTTCTGGTGCCGGTGCTGCTGGTCGCCGTACCGGTAGCGTGGCTGGTCACGGATGTGTTAAGCGGCGTCGTGCATTGGGCCTGCGATTCCTTTGGCAGCGTCAACACGCCACTCATCGGCAAATCGCTCATACGTCCGTTCCGTGAACACCATGGCGATCCCAAGGCGATGACGCACCACGATTTTATCGAGACCCACGGCGCGAGCTGCTTTGCGGCGTTGCCGTTCGTGGTCGGTTCGAGCTTGCTTCCGCTAAACGGGTTCGCGACCTTCCTGCTGCAGGCAATCCTGCTGTCGATTGCCCTCGGCGCGCTAGCAACAAACCAGTGTCATCAATGGGCACACAGGGATAGTGCAGCAATCCCGGCCGCCATTCGCTGGGCGCAACGCCACCATCTCGTTCTATCGGACCGGCACCATCAGCGACATCACACGGCGCCATTCGACGCGCACTTTTGCATGGCCAATGGCTGGTTCAACCCGCTGTTCAATGCCGTGTTGCGCCGATGCCGTCGCTGACCGCCAGCCTTCGCATTGCCATCGGCAAGCGCGCTGCGCTGACGTCGGTCCTTCTGGGCGCGCTCTGTATCGTTGCGGAGCTGTGCTTCTTGTTGCCCGACCTGCTGGTCACCAAGGATGCACTGCCTCTCTACAAAGCGCATATCGCGCTGTGCCGGGGCATACTTCATGCAAGTATTTTTGCCACATTCGCACTCGGGGCATTGGGAACAATGCTGGCGCCCATGAGTCGCCATGGCCTGTTTGGCATTGCCTTTGGCATCGTCGCGATGTTGATGGGTGGTTCGCAGGCCGAAGCAATCGACATCGGCGGTCTGCGGTCCTGGGCGGCCGGTCTGGACTACTTTGTCCTTGAGTTGCTGGTGCTGGGGCTGGTCTTCATACCCACTGAAGCCTTGTTCTGGTTACGTCGGCAAAAGGTATTGCGTCAGGGATGGCAGACCGACCTGAAACATTTTTTTGTCAGTCACGCCGGCGTGCAGCTGCTCTCGTTTGCCGTTTTGCTGCCTGCACAGGTTCTGTTTTCATGGGCCGTCCAACTCGACTTCCAAAAGGCCGTTGCCGCCCAGCCGCTCTGGCTGCAATTCATCGAAATGGTCGCCATAGTCGACCTGGCTACCTACTGGATCCACCGTGCCTTTCACCAAGTTCCGTGGCTCTGGCGATTCCATGCCATTCACCATTCAAGTCAGCAAATGGACTGGCTGGCCGGTTCGCGCATTCATCTTGTCGATGCCTTGCTCACGCGCGCGGTTGCCTTCATTCCTGTGTTCTTACTTGGTTTTGCACCCGCTGCGTTGTACGGATATCTGGTGTTTGTCTCGTTTCATGCCGTATTCATCCATGCAAACATCCGATGGCGTTTTCCTGGGCTGCAGTGGGTGCTATCGACGCCGCAGTACCATCATTGGCACCATGCCGCCGATGCCGAGGGTATCGACAAGAACTTTGCCCAGTTTCTTCCACTGTGGGACATTTTGTTCCGGACTGTGCATCTGCCGCATTACTGGCCACGTCGCTATGGGGTAGATCATGTCCAGCCGCCGGAGTCTTATCTGGGACAGCTGGTGTACCCGTTTCGGTCCAGGGCGGAGCTGCGGGATCGGAGCCGGATTGATATCAGCTGATACTGATCGTTGGCAAATGCATTGATGGAACATCTGATTGGTGGCACTGCTTTTCAGCCGTCTTTTACATCGTCAGTCATTCACCGATCGTATCGGCTGAAAGATCTGCATGAAGGTTACATGCCACCGCCGCCCTGGCAGGATCGAGTAACCGGTTCGTGAACGATTTGCGCAGAGCAGGGTGCATCACTGACGCAAGCAAAACCGTCGTCGCTGCCTTCAACTGGATTGCCATGAATATCGTCAATAAAATAAAGAACGCCAATACCGGCCGCGAACCGGAGCGGTTGGCAATGAAGTACCAGGCGATGCGGCGAAACCCGTTTGTTTTTATGCGCGGCAGCTGTTCTCTTTTTTATGACCGGCTGGTAAAAACCGGCATTGTTGCGACGGCGCCTTTGGTGTGGTCGTGTGGCGATCTGCACAGCGAAAATTTCGGTAGCTACAAGGGTGATAACCGGCTCGTGTATGTCGACATGAACGATTTCGATGAAGCCGCGCTGGCGCCGGCAAGCTGGGACCTGGTACGCATGTTGACCAGTATCCTGCTTGGCGCGCAGAGCTTCGGCATGTCGGACGCCAGCGCAAAAGCGCTCTGCGTTGAGTTTCTTGGTGCCTATGGGTCAACCCTCTCGACAGGCAGAGCCATCTGGCTTGAGCGCGATACCAGTCACGGCGCGGTACGTCATTTGCTGGATCAGGTGCGATGTCGCACACGGGTTGCGTTTCTTGACAGCCGTACCGAGCGCAAAGGCAAACGCCGCAGTTTCCGCCTGACTGGCACCAGGATGTTGCCCGTGACTGCACAGCAGCGCAGTGAAGTAACAACCTTTATCGCCGGGTTTGCGCGAGGCCAGCCTGATCCCGACTTTTACAAGGTGCTTGATGTCGCGCGACGTGTAGCTGGTACCGGTAGTTTAGGTGTCGACCGCTATGCCATTCTGGTGCAGGGCAAGGGGTCACCGGATCAGAACTATTTGCTCGATCTGAAAGAGGCACGGCAGTCCTCCATCGCCACGCATTTACCGGGCATACAGCCGGTATGGCGCAGCCATGCGGAGCGGGTCCTTTCGGTACAACAGCGGATGCAGGCAGTGCCGATGGCGTTTTTGCATGCGGTTGACTGGAAAGATACCTCTTACATTTTGCGCGCTCTGCAACCGTCAGAAGACCGCGTTGTTTTCTCAGCCAGCGGGAAGGATGCGTCCTCGTTGCCGGGTGTCGCCAACACGATGGGCGTCTGCGTGGCCTCTGCGCAGTTGCGCAGTGCGGGCCGTCAGAACTCGGCCATTGCGGATGCGTTGATGGCGTTTGCCAACCGAAAAAAATGGGCGGCAAAGCTGTTAGTGGCAGCGACTGACATGGCAGACAGGACGACGCGTGACTGGATGACTTATTGCGATGCCTATGACGCGCTCAAGTTCGCGCCAGCGGCAGGGGGCAGCGACCGCCCTGGTACGAAGTGAGGTGCTAAGCGACTAGTGTTGAGACAAAACAAGTCAGATAAATTTTCAAGGCCTTAACATGGTCGCCGGAATTCCATGAAGGCGCTTAACGCCAAAGCAGCACGGATGCTGTATCGACCAACTCGCAGGGTCCGATGCGCAGTGCGTGTTCGGGACCGATCGGCGAATCTCGCATGACTTCAGCGTCGGTGAGCAACAGCTGATGCCGATCTGATAAATGCATCGTTGCGCGTCATTGAAAGGGGTCTGTCGTGTCCAGCATCCCACCACCTCCGCCATCGTCGGCAGTTGTGTATTCGGAAACGCAATACGGCCCGCTGCTTGCCGATTGGCTGCGCCGTTTTCACCACTTGAAGAGTGCTCATTTCCGGGCAGCATGGCATTTCGAGCATCGGCACCGGCGTTATGGCCGCGTAACCGTAGCGCTTTCCACTATCGTTCCGCCGGTGCTCGTGTTATTGGGGCAACCCGACACGCGGACTGTACTGACCGGGCTGCCTTACATTTTTCTGGCGCTTGGTCTCATTGCCGCAATTGCCGGGACGCTGGCAACGCTGCAAATTTTCGATCGCGATTCGGAACGCGCTGAACGTCATAGAGTGGCAGGCTCCAGCTATGCAAAGCTGGAGGCCGATCTGGAGTTACTGATCGCTTCCATGCCGGCAGCAGCGCAAGTGGCCAATCAGGTATCCGAATTCAGAGACGAGTGGAGCCGGGTGACAGGTGGCAGCCCGGTCATTCCGGAGTGGCTCTTCAAGCAGGTCGAGCAGGAGGTTGAAAAACCATCGGCACTGCTTCTTCGGATTCAGCAGCCGCGTTCTGCGAATGACGCGTGATCGCGGCATTTTTTGAGCGCACTCCGTGTTCTTCCTGTCGCGCAGCACACAGCCAATCCAATCATGTCAAACCCCAGGCAACACATACCGTATGCAAGGAAGGCTTCGATGAGTATCGATGAAAGCTTCAGGCTCGAGCGCTACAAGCTGGTCACGTCGCGACAAGTCTGGGTGGTGGATGTCGCCCGCGCTGTTTTTACAGGCTATGCAGCGACGCTCGCCGCGTTTGTCGGCGGAGCGATCACACTGACGTTTGCTACCAATGCGGTTGCTCGACTCGGCGCGACGACGGTGAATGAAATTCTGTTCTTCATCGCCGTGTTCTTGTCCTGCGTCGCAATTGCATCCGTGTACCAGATCGGCTTCTGCATCTGGCGTTGGTATGAGTATCGCGGCGCCGAGTGCAAGCTCTATGCCGCCGCGCCGCAGCCAGAAAGTTGGGCGAAGTATTTTGAACTCTCCTTCATCGTGATCATTTCTGCCTCCGTCGCGCTGGTCTGGCTCGGCTATCGAGAACTGGGGGAGCTTATTCATACCATCCCTGATCAACCTGTTGCTGTATCGTGCTTGCACTGAGGAAGCGAACCAGGCCGGAGACTTCCATCACCGCCATCGGCGTCGAGATCGCCCCGACAATATGCATCCGTTTGATTTACCGAACGATACACAAAACTTTCTACCCTGATTTTTAATGCGTAATTCCGTCCAAGATGGTTTCGCCACCCGCCGCGGTGTGCGATTTCATTAGGCCAGGATAGTGCCTGCGCCGCGTAATCCTTCAGCATCGCAACACCATTCACGATGCTGCAGCGCAATGCTTGCTATCCTAGCCAACCTCATCCAAAACAATCAAAGAGACCCATGGACTTTTCACTGTCACCGGACATTCAGGACCTGCAGCAGCGCACCCGCCGCTTCATCGCAGACGTCGTCATCCCGTTTGAAAACGATCCGCGCCAGACCGGCCACGGTCCCAATGAATCATTGCGCGCCGAGCTGGTGGCCGCCGGTCGTGCAGCCGGCTTGCTGACGCCGCATGCCTCGGTCGAGCACGGTGGACTGGGCCTGTCGCATGTCGCCAAGGCTGCGGTATTCGAGGCGTCCGGCTACTCGCCGCTAGGCCCGGTTGCAATGAATATCCATGCGCCGGACGAAGGCAATATCCATCTGATGGAAGTGGTGGCATCGCCATCGCAAAAAGAGCGCTGGTTGCGCCCGCTGGTCGAAGGTCGTACGCGCTCTTGCTTTGCCATGACCGAACCGGCACCGGGCGCTGGCTCGGACCCGTCGATGCTGCAAACCGTCGCCATTCAGGATGGTGACGATTACCTGATCAGCGGCACCAAATGGTTCATCACCGGTGCCGAAGGCGCATCATTTGCGATCATCATGGCGCGCATGGAAGACGGTTCGGCGACGATGTTCCTGTGCGATATGGACCGTCCCGGCATCGTGCTCGAACGCCTGATGGAGTCGCTCGATTCCTGCTTCGCCGGGGGTCATGGCGTGCTGCGTTTCGAGAATGTGCGGGTGCCGGCGACCGATGTCCTCGGTGAAATCGGCAAAGGTTTCCGCTATGCGCAGATCCGCCTCGCACCAGCCCGGTTGACGCACTGCATGCGCTGGCTCGGCCAGGCGCAACGTGCGCATGACGTCGCACTGGCGTATGCCAGCGAGCGTCAGGCCTTCGGCAAATCACTCGGCGAACACGAAGGCGTGGGCTTCATGCTGGCCGATAACGAGATGGACCTGCATTCGGCGCGCCTGACTATTTTGCATACGGCGTGGGTGCTCGATCAGGGCGGCCGCGGCAATATCGAATCGAGCATGACCAAGGTGATCTGTTCGGAAGCGATCTGGCGTGTGGTGGACCGTTGCGTGCAGATACTGGGCGGACGCGGCGTGACCGCAGAAACCATCGTCATGCGCATTTTCAAGGATGTGCGCGCGTTCCGGATCTACGACGGCCCGAGCGAAGTACATCGCTGGAGCATCGCCAACAAGATTGTTGGTGCCCGCAAAAAAATGCTGGATGCCGAAAGACCATGAGCAAACTGACTCTGTTGCGGCATGGTCAGGCGGCCTTCGGTGCCAGCGATTACGACCAGCTGTCGACGCTCGGCCAGTTGCAGGCGCAGGCCACGGGTGAATTTTTTCTGCAGCGCGAGAGCCAGTTTGATCGTGTCTGGATAGGTCCGCGCCGGCGTCATCGGGCGACGGCCGAGTTGGCGCTGGCCGGCATTGGCGGGATGATTTCCGAGATCGACGATGGTCTCGATGAATTTGCCGAAGGAACGCAGTTGCTCGCTGGTGCGGAGCAACGCACCGGACTGCGGGTCATGTCCGATGTCGGCGTGCCTGCCGCGACGCGCCTGCGCCTGTATGCCGAAGAAATCCATCTGTGGGCCAATGGCCGCATCGTGGTCGATGGCGTGGCCCCGGCCACGCAGTTTCGCATCAGCGTGGCGCACTGGCTGCGTCGCGCCACCGCGGACACCGCATCGGGTCAGAACGTACTGGCCGTGACCTCGGCAGGCGTGATCGCGGCTGTCTTGTGCGAAGTCGCCGGTTTGCCTGATAGCGCGCTGGCGCATTACATCGGGGTGATCGGCAATGCCTCGCTGACCGGCCTGGTATTTTCGGGGAAGGGTATCGCGCTGGAATATTTCAATGGGACCGGGCACCTGGCCCCGGATTTATTGAGCGGGATTTAATCACCCGTTAGCTTCCCTCCGACTTCAGGACTGCGCAGACCGGCCCCCGTCATTCCCTCCGCATGGTGCGATTGGTGGGGGCTTTTTTCTGGCCGGCAAAGTCCGCGTTCCGGCTCAGCCAAACAGATTCAACACTCCATCCAGCCCCACAAAATTCAACGCCACATCCGCCTGCGCCCGCACCACCGGCTTGGCGCGAAACGCCACCGACATCCCGCCTATGCCCATCATCTGCAAGTCATTCGCGCCATCGCCCATCACGATCGCGGCCGCTGGCGTGGTGCCGAGTTCGGCGCAGATGCGCGCAACGGTCAGTTTCTTTTCGTCGGCATTGACGATGCCGCCGATCACGCGGCCGGTCAGTTTGCCATCGACGATGTCCAGCACGTTCGAATGCGCGTAATCCAGCCCGAGCTGTTGCTTGATACGGTCGGTGAAGAAGGTAAATCCGCCCGACACAAGCAAGGTTTTCAGGCCGGCTGCCTTGACGGCTGCCAGCATGTTCTCGGCACCCGGTGACAGCTGCAGGCGCTCGTCAAATACGCGCTGCAACGCCGATGCATCCAGCCCGGCCAGCAGCGCAACGCGGCGCGTCAGGCTTTCGTTGAATTCGATCTCGCCGCGCATCGCGGCTTCGGTGATGGCCGAGACCTGGGGCTTCAAGCCTTGCATGTCGGCGATTTCATCGATGCATTCGATCGTGATCAGCGTCGAATCCATGTCCATCGCAAGCAGCCTGAAGTCGCTCAGCTGCAGGCCGGCTTCGACGAAGGCATAGTCGAGTTGCGCCGCCAGACAGGCCTGGTCGACTGCGGTCTTGATGTCGCCGGTCAGCGTTACACCTTCGCAGCGGAATGCCGTAGCGTTGATCGGCACGATGCGGGTCGCGCCAGCAAGTGCGGCAATGCTGTTAATGGTAGTGCGCTCGGCGGTAAGGCCCTGGAGTATCAGGTTCATTGTGTACGATTAAATAGTGAGTCAGCCAACCAGCGCACGGATGGTGTTCTTGATCTGCAGCACGCGCGCCGCGAGGTCGGGCATGCTGGCGGTGATGCGCAGCTTGTCCTGGCCATTGAGCTTGATGTGCCGGTTTTTCTGGATCAGGCTGATGATGCGCATCGCATCGATCGGCGGATTCGGTTCGAACTGGAGTTGCGCCGCTTCGCTGTGGGCATCGATCTTGACGATGCCGACCGGCTTGGCCAGCACGCGCAGGCGATGCGTTTCGACCAGCGCCTTGGCCGGTTCGGGCAATTTGCCGAAGCGGTCGATCATCTCTTCCTGCAGGTCGTCGATCTTGTCGGCCTCGTTGCAGCTGGCCAGCCGCTTGTAGAGTGACAGCCGCTCGTGCACATCGCCGCAATACTCGGCGGGCAGCAGCGCTGGCACATGCAGGTTGATTTCAGTGGTCGAGGCCAGCGGCGCGGCAAGATCCGGTTCCTTGCCGTTGCGCAGCGAGCGCACGGCCAGGTTGAGCATGTCGGAATACATCTGGAAACCGATTTCGGTCATCTCGCCGGACTGGTTGTCGCCGAGGACTTCGCCGGCGCCGCGGATTTCGAGGTCGTGCATTGCCAGATAGAAGCCGCTGCCGAGTTCTTCCATCTGCTGGATCGCGTCGAGGCGACGCTGCGCCAGCTTGGTCAGGCCGGCCACATCATGCACCAGCAGGTACGCATAGGCCTGATGGTGCGAGCGACCGACCCGGCCGCGCAACTGATGCAGCTGCGCCAGACCGAACTTGTCGGCCCTGTGCATGATGATGGTGTTGGCAGTCGGCACGTCGATGCCGGTTTCGATGATGGTGGTGCACAGCAGGATGTTGAAGCGCTGCGCCACGAAATCGCGCATGACTTTTTCGAGTTCGCGCTCGTGCATCTGGCCGTGCGCGACGCCGATGCGCGCTTCCGGCAACAGCGCTTCGAGCATTGCTTTGCGGTTCTCGATGGTGTCGACTTCATTATGCAAAAAGTACACCTGGCCGCCGCGCTTGAGTTCGCGCAGGCAGGCTTCGCGGATTACCGATTCGCCTTCGCTGCGCACAAAGGTCTTAATCGCCAGCCGCTTTTGTGGCGCGGTGGCAATGATCGAGAAATCGCGCAAGCCTTCGAGCGCCATCCCGAGCGTGCGCGGGATCGGCGTGGCGGTCAGCGTGAGCACGTCGACTTCGGCACGCAGGGATTTCAGTGCTTCTTTTTGTCGCACCCCGAAGCGGTGTTCTTCATCGATGATGACCAGGCCCAGACGCTCGAACTTGACGTCATCCGACAGCAGTTTGTGCGTGCCGATGACGATGTCGAGCGTGCCGTCGGCCATGCCTTTCATGGCGGTGTTGATTTCCTTGCCTGAGCGAAAGCGCGACAGTTCGGCAATTTTTACCGGCCAGTCGGCGAAGCGGTCGGCGAAGGTCTGGGCATGCTGTTCGGCCAGCAGCGTGGTCGGTGCGAGGATGGCGACCTGCTTGCCACCGAGGACGGCGACAAAGGTGGCGCGCAAGGCGACTTCGGTCTTGCCGAAGCCGACATCGCCGCAGATCAGCCGGTCCATCGGTTTTCCGCTGGTCATGTCGCCGATGACGGCGTTGATCGCGGCAGCCTGGTCGACGGTTTCCTCGAAGCCGAAGCTTGCGGCGAAGGCCTCATAGTCATGCGCCGAATACTCGAATGCGTGACCCTTGCGCAAGGCGCGACGCGCGTACAGGTTCAGCAGTTCGGCGGCAGTGTCGCGGATTTGCTGGGCGGCGCGGCGCTTGGCTTTTTCCCACTGGCCGGAGCCGAGCGAATGCAGCGGCGCGTCTTCCGGCGAGGCACCCGAGTAACGCGAGATCACGTGCAATTGCGACACCGGCACGTACAGCTTGGCTTCCTTGGCATAGTCGAGATGCAGGAACTCGGTTTCGCCTTCGCCGAGGTCCATGCTGATTAGTCCCATGTAGCGACCGATGCCGTGGTTGCTATGGACTACCGGGTCGCCGATCTTCAGTTCGGACAGGTCGCGCACCATCGATTCGACCTGCGTGGCGGCTTCCTGTTTCTTGTGGCCGACGCGACGACCGGAGCCGGCGTACAGCTCGGTTTCGGTGATGAAGACCAGATTGCCGAGCGCTGCGCCGAGTTCGAAACCGGCATGCATCGGTGCCACACCCAGCATCAGTTTGGCCGAGCCGTTGACGAAGCCGGTATAGCCTTCGCACGGTGTCAGGTCGAGCTGATATTCATTGAAATACTGCTGCAGGGTTTCGCGCCGGCCATTGGTTTCGGCGCAGATCATGACGCGATTCGCGCTGTGCAGCAGGTAGGCGCGCAGGTTGATCAGCGGATCATCCATGCGCCGGTTGACGGCGATGTTGGGCAGGGGCGCAGACAGTTCCGAAGCCTGGTCATCGGCGCGCAAGATCCAGCGACCGAAGGACTTGGCGCGGATGAAGAATTCGTCGTCGGTCAGGAACAGCGTCTCGGGCGCCAGGATAGGGCGCTCGCGATCGGCTTTGAGGAAGTTGTGGCGCGCGCGGGTATCGGCCCAGAAGCGCGTGATGGCGCCGTCGATGTCACCGCACAGGGCGAAGGTGGTGTCCTCGGGCAGGTAGTCGAACAGCGTGCGGGTTTCTTCAAAAAACAGTGGCAGGTAGTACTCGATACCGGCCGATGCGATACCGTTGCCAATGTCTTTGTAGACCGATGAACGCGACGGATCGCCCTCGAAAATTTCGCGCCAGCGGCTGCGGAAGGCGGTGCGGGCAATCTCGTCCATCGGGAATTCGCGGCCCGGCAGCAGGCGCACTTCACGCACCGGATAGAGCGAACGCTGGGTATCGGCGTCGAAGGTGCGGATGGTCTCGATGGTGTCGCCGAACAGGTCGATCCGGTAGGGCAGTGCCGAGCCCATCGGAAACAGATCAATCAGGCCGCCGCGCACCGAGTATTCGCCGGGCGACATCACTTGCGAGACCGGGGTATAGCCAGCGAGGGTCAGCTGGGTTTTCAGGCGAACTTCATCGAGCACTTCGCCCTGCTTGAAAAAGAACGTGTACGCAGCCAGGAAGGATGGTGGCGCCATGCGCACCAGCGTCGTGGTGGCCGGCACGATTAGCACGTCGCACTGGCCGTTCTGCATTTCGTAGAGCGTGGCCAATCGTTCCGACACCAGGTCCTGGTGCGGCGAGAACGCATCGTAGGGCAGCGTTTCCCAGTCCGGCAGCAAGTGGCAGCGCAAAGGCGGCTGGCCTTCCTGGGCAAACCACGGGATTTCGGTCAGCAGGCGCTGGGCATCGGCCGCATTGGCGACCACGATGGCGAGCATCTTCTGCTCGGCTTTCAGGGCCGCGCCGGCCTGTGCCAGAACGCAGGCATCGGCCGAGCCGTGCAAGCCTGGCAGCGCAAAACGCTGGCCTTGTTTCGGAAGTGATTTTATAAGCTGGAATGCCATCGGGGGGAGCTTGGTTCTGCGGGTTCTTCGTCACCGGAACAGGGCGCTCCGGCTTTGAATTGACACTAAAAAAGTAAGCTGCGATTATAGTCGAACGCTTTCCGGACCGCCCGCACGCTCAAACATCCGGCGTTCTTTTTCCATCTTCTCAATAGTGAGTAGCCATCATCGCAGTCCGACCATCGCCCCACGCTTCACATGCCTTCCCGGCAGACCCCGCATGAACCCGCCACGCTGCTTTGCGCTCATTCCCGCTGCGGGAACTGGCGCCCGCATGGGTAGTGCCATACCGAAGCAATACCTGATGTTGGGCGCGCTCCCGATGCTGCGTCATGTACTCGATACGTTTGCCAGTGCCAGCGTGATTGCCCATACCTATCTGGTGGTCAGTCCCGAGGATGGCTATATCGATGCACTGCTGGCCGATGCGCCAGAATTATCGGACAGGGTCACGCTGCTGCGGGTGGGTGGAGCGACCCGCCATCAATCGGTATTGAATGGATTGCACGCGTTGCAAGATCACGTAGCTGGCGACGACTGGATGCTGGTGCATGATGCGGCGCGGCCCGGCCTGACGGTCGCCCTGATCGAACAATTGATTGCCGCCGTGGGTGCCGATCCGGTGGGCGGATTGCTGGCGTTGCCAGTGGCCGATACGCTCAAGCGCGGTCGTGATGACCGGGTTGAACAGACCGTTGAACGTGCCGGGTTATGGGCGGCACAGACACCGCAGATGTTCCGACATGCGTTGCTGGTGCAGGCGCTGGAGCAGGCCCGGCAGGTAACCGACGAAGCCAGCGCCATCGAGGCGCTCGGCCTGCAGCCACTTCTGGTACAAGGCAGTACCCGCAATTTCAAGGTGACGCTGCCCGATGATGCCGACCTTGCCACACTTATCCTGAATCGAACGCCATGACACTTTCTGCTACTCCTCCCCCGTTTCGCATAGGCCAGGGTTACGACTGCCACCAGCTGGTGGCTGGCCGCAAGCTGATCGTCGGCGGTGTCCTGATACCGCATTCGACTGGCCTGCTGGGGCATTCGGATGCCGATGTGCTGCTGCATGCGGTTACCGATGCGCTGATTGGTGCTGCGGCACTGGGCGATATCGGCAAGCATTTTCCGGATACCGATGTGCGTTTTGCCGGAGCGGATTCGGTGACGCTGCTGCGCGAAATTGCGTTGCGGGTGCGCCAGTCGGGCTATGCGGTGGGCAACGTCGATGCCACCATCATTGCGCAGGCGCCGAAGATGGCACCGCATATCCCGCAGATGGTCGCCATCATTGCCGAGGCCATTGGTGTGCCGGTCGGGTGTGTGAACGTGAAGGCCAAGACCAACGAGAAGATGGGATTTCTGGGGCGGGAAGAGGGGATGGCGGCGGAGGCGGTTGTGCTGATTTATCGGCTTTAACCCGGGCTAAAGGTCGCGTTTGTGTCGCGACGCTATCGCCTGCTATTTGTCGAGCACAGGTCCAAACTATTTTGTTACTGCATCGCGTAGCAGAACGGCCTGGCTGTAATCCAGAAATTCATGCAGATGCGTGGTGATGATGCTCACGGTGATGGCGTGTTGCAGTGCCTGATAGTCGTGCACTGCGATATTGCGAAATCCCACCATGCGCTTCAGATTGTCTGCCAGCGTTACATTAATCCAGCCACCTTGCGCCAGCAGCGTAAATACATCGCGTGCGCTTTGCGGCACGCCCAGTTTTTCACGGCGTATCAGGTGTTGTCCGATGTCCAGCGCCGCTTCGCAAGCGCGCTGGATGTTGAGAATGGCAGCATCCTGCCTTGTGAAATCGGTCGCAAAACTTGCCGTGTCGAAGGCATATTCCTCGCGTGCCCGGGCGACGCATCGCTCGATAGTGGCAGCTTTGTTGATGAGCACATCATCGGCCATAGATCGTTCCTCGTTGTTCTATGTCGGCCAACAGCCCGGCGCGGGCGCGGTCGAGTTCGGTCTTGTCGCTCAACACGGCGGCTTCATACAAGCCGGCCTGAACATCTTTGGACCACCAGCGCAGGCCAGTGGTCAATATCTGGTATTGCATGACAGTGGATGCTGCACGCAGGTCGAGCAGATCTACCGGACAACCCGCAACATCAGCAAGGTCGCCCGCCAACTCGAACAACTTCAGGGCATCGGCATAGCCCGCCACCAGCACAGCAAGATCGAGGTCGCTGTCCGGTCCCGCTGTGCCTTGTATTCGGCTGCCGAAGGCATGAACAGCCAACAGTCCGGGTACGCGGTTTTGCAGAATTCTAAGTATGGCTACGCGGTTAATGTCGACTCCTGAACGTTGAAGTTGTCGGTGACGGCGCGAAGATTCGTGCGCCACCGACAACTGCAAACACTAAATTACAAACTCAGTTCCAGCACCTTGCGGCTAACCTCCAGCGTCACGTCGCGCCGTTCGCCCAACGTCGTCATCTTGTGCGCGCCCAGCTGCGTCAGGATGGTGTCGATGCTGTCGGCTTTCAGGCCATAGTCGCCGAGGCGGGTCTTGACACCCATCTGCTCGAAGAATGTCTGGGTCTTCTGGATGGCAGCTTCGATGCGCGTATCTTCATCGCCGCTGGTCAGGTTCCAGACGCGCGCTGCGTATTGCAGCAACTTCGCGCGTTTGCTTTCCTTGCGCACGCGCAGCATGCTTGGCAGGATGATCGCCAGCGTTTGTGCGTGGTCGAGGTCGTATTGCGCGGTCAGTTCATGACCGACCATGTGCGTAGCCCAGTCCTGCGGTACACCGGCGCCGATCAGGCCATTCAGTGCCAATGTCGCACACCACATGATGTTGGCGCGGACTTCGTAGTTATCTGGCGTGGCCAGCGCTTTCGGACCTTCTTCGATCAGGGTTTGCAGGATACCTTCTGCAAAACGGTCCTGCACCGGTGCATCGGCCGGGTAAGTCATGTACTGCTCCATCACGTGCGCAAAGGCGTCGACCACGCCATTGCCGATCTGGCGGGTTGGCAGCGTAAATGTTTTGGTCGGATCGAGAATCGAAAACAGCGGGAAGCAATGCTTGCTCGAAAACGCCATCTTGGCTTTCAGCGATTTACGTGTGACGACACCGCCATTGTTCATTTCCGAACCGGTCGCTGGCAGGGTCAGCACCGAACCGAATGGTAAGGCACTGGTGACGTTGCTGCCGCGCTTTTCGAGGATGCTCCATGGATCGCCTTCGAAATTGGCTGCCGCGGCGATAAACTTGGTGCCATCGATGACGGAACCACCACCGACTGCCAGCAGGAAATCAATTTTTTCCTTGCGCACCAGTTCGACGGCCTGCATCAGGTTTTCGTAGCTGGGATTTGGCTCGATGCCAGAAAATTCATGGAAGGTGCGGCCAGCCAGTGCGGCATGGACTTCATCGAGGACGCCGTTTTTCTTGATGCTGCCGCCGCCGAACAGCAGCAGGACGCGGGCATCGGCAGGAACGACTTTGGCCAGGTCGGCGATGCGGCCTTTGCCAAAAATAATGTGGGTCGGGTTATAGAAGTCAAAATTTTGCATGGCGAATTCTTTCTGTTGGTGCAATCTGTACGGCCGACGTTTGCCGGGCTGGCGTGCATCATAGCCCGGTCTGATACTCCTTGCTGCGATGGCATAGTGCAACTAAGTTTGTCGTTATGATGGCTTACTGCTATTCGGACTCTCCGTTGACTTGCCGATTTTGTCTTCAAGTAGATGGATGAAGTCGCCTTGCAGCAGCGTCTGTGAGACGCCGTCCTGGCGCCACAGTCCCGAGCGCAGCAGCGCACGCGAACACTGCACGAAGGCTTGTTCGACGCGGACCACCATGACGGATTTCGGAGCGATGTCGTCCACGGTGAAACGTGTCAGCAAGGCGGGTTCGATGCTGATGCTGGCGCGTCCGTTGACACGCAGGCATTGGGTAACTCCCGGGATCAGGAACAGCAAGCCCACCTGCGGGTTCGTGATCACGTTGCGCAGGCTATCGATGCGGTTGTTTCCTGCACGATCAGGGATCAGCAGGGTATGCGCATCGGCGACTGCGACAAAACCCGGTTGATCACCGCGCGGTGAACAATCCGTCCCGGCGTCGCCGCAGCTGGCAAACAGCATGAACGGTGCCGCCGCAATAAAGCGCTGACAAAGCGCATCCAGATGATCGCTCTGTTTCTGGCGTGCGCGCTCGCCGGGCTGGCCATACAAGGCTTCCAGCTGCTCGATGGTGCTGATCTGATGCGTTGCGTGCATGGCGGTGGTCTTGGTTGGGAAAAACGTGATGAGGGCGATGGACGTCAGGCAATCGGCAGCGTAATCGCGACGACCAGTCCACCACCATCGCGATTGCGCAAGTGCAGTTTGCCAGAATGTCTGCGGATGACGCGTTCGACGATGGCCAGTCCGAGACCGGAGCCATTGGCTTGTCCGCGCGCGGTATCGAGGCGGGTGAACGGACGTCGCAAGCGATCCATATCGGCCTCGGGAATGCCGACGCCGTGATCGGAGACTTCGATCAGTGCCATGTTGCCATCGATGCGGCACGACAGCGCGATGTCGGCGATGTCACTGTTGCCGCTTTTGCCATACCGGCGGGCGTTCTCGACGAGGTTGCTGATGACGCGTTTGAGTTCGATCGGATTGCCTTTTGCCACCACATCCGGGGCGAGGTTAGAGGTGATCCGTACGTCCTGCAGCCGACCTGCTTCCAGCGCTGATTGTTCCAGCAGTCCGGCCAGATCGACTGGTATGAAACTGGCGCTGTCGGTCGGTTTGGCATAATCGAGAAACTGGCCAATGATGCCGTCCATTTGCGCCAGATCCGATTGCATTCCGGTGCGCGCGGCATCGTCGAGCCGCGCCATTTCGACTTCCAGCAGCATCCGCGAAATCGGCGTGCGCAAGTCGTGCGAGATGCCCGCCAGGATCACCGCGCGGTCGGATTCGATCCGGTTCAGGTCGTCCATCATCTGATTAAAGCTGCGATTGGCTTCGCGGATTTCGAGTGGTCCGCGTTCGGGTAGCGGATCGGGTTGCTGCCCCTTGGTGATGGCCCGGGCCGCGGCACTCAGGCGGGCCAGAGGTTGATTGATCAGGCGCGAAATGAATACCGCACCGACCAGAGCAAGCAGCAACGTGACGGCACCCCAACCGAGCCACTGGATACCGGAGGCGCGGTCCAGCCGGTCTCGGTCCAGCATCAGCCAGTAGTCGTCTTCATCGATCTGGAAGCTGACCCAGAAACCGGTCACGTCGTTGACTTTGCCGGCGAAGCGCGTTTGTTCGCCCAGCTTGCCGCGTACGCGCGCTTGCAGCAATGGCGTCAGGTTGGTGTTGCGTGCTGCTTCAACGATATCGGTGTCTTCCAGCGGATAGACGCGGATACCTTCGTTACTCGCCAGCTCGAACAGCAGCTCGCTGCGCAAGGCCGGCGCAGAGTGCGTCAAGGCGACACGTGTGATGGTCACCACCGAGATTATCTGGTTGGCAAGCTGTTCGGCACGCGGTACCCGTTCGACCACGCGCAGGCTGGTTACCCACACGCCCATGCTGCCCATGATCAGGACGGCGAGCAGTACGAACGTGCGCCAGAACAGCCCGCTGCCTAGCCAGGCGAAGCGACCGGGGACAGGATTTTCCGTGTTGTTGGAGGTGGACACGGGCGCAATCAGCGTGGCTGGCCCTCAGGAATAAAGACGTAACCGAGACCCCATACGGTCTGGATATACAACGGGCTGGACGGGTCGGGTTCAATCAGTTTGCGCAAGCGCGAAATCTGCACATCGAGGCTGCGGTCATAGACTTCGTATTCGCGGCCACGGGCCATTTCCATCAGCTTTTCGCGTGACAGAGGTTGGCGCGCATGGCGGGCAAACACCTTGAGCACCGAAAATTCACCGGTCGTCAATGGCACGCTGACGCCGCTTTTTTTCAGGGTTCGGGTACCGAGGTCGAGGACGAATTCGCCAAACTCGAATGACTGCGGCCGATCGGACGGCGCACCTGGAATTTCATCCGGTCCCTTGCGTCGCAGGACTGCGCCGATCCGTGCGACCAGTTCGCGCGGATTGAACGGTTTTGGCAGGTAGTCATCGGCGCCCATTTCCAGACCGACGATGCGATCAACGTCTTCGCCTTTGGCGGTCAGCATGATGATCGGCGTCATGTCCCCGGCACCGCGCAGGCGTCGGCAAATCGAGAGCCCATCTTCACCCGGTAACATCAGGTCAAGTACCAGCAGGTCATAGCGTTCACGCAGCCAGAGCTTGTTCATGGTTTGCGCGTTCTCTGCCGTGATGACATTGAAGCCTTGTTCCGCGAGATAACGGCGCAATAAATCTCGCAGTCGGATATCGTCGTCAACCACAAGGATTTTGGCCTGGTGGGCGGTTGGTGTAACAGGAGTGGCAGGTGTGTTCATGGGCGTATGGTAACGTCAGCAATCCGATTGGAACCTCCATCATGGCAGGCATTACAAAATATTACACACTTTACGGAATCGGCCCGTGGCACTTTTGTAAAGCGACTTAGACTGGTTCGTCGATTCGGCTGGTAACAACGCCGACAGTTTCAAGGATTAAAAAATGAAAACCACCTTCAGCGCCTGCATCCTCAGCCTGTCCGCTTTGTTTGGCGCGACGTCGGCGCACAGTAACAATCGTGACGACAGACAGGAGCAGCAGCAGCAACAGCAGCAACAACGTGCCGCCAGAGTCGAACAGCGCCAGCAGGAGCGGGCGGCCAATCAGGAACGTCGCAATACCTATCGATCGGTGCCCGAGCAGGACCGGCAATTCCAGGAAGAGGCAGCCCGCAGAAACGGGCGCATGAGCCCCGACGACCGACGCGACCTGCGTCGCCAGATCGACGAAGCCAATCAACGAATCTCCGACAAAAAACGCTGAGCGCCGACTCCCATGACGATCCTTGCCAACCCTGCAACAAAATTACTGATGACCGTGTTCGTCATGCTGATGGCAATCGGTACTGGTGCTGCTTCGGCGCAGGTGCTCGACGCTGACGAGGTGCGATTTTTCCTGACCAGAACCGGCTTTGCGCCGGATGCCACCGAAGCGGCCAGCTTTGCTGGTTTGACCCGGCGGCAGGCAGTCGAACGGATACTGTCCGACTCGCGCAGCCTTGCCGCAATTGCGGCGCCAGACTGGACCAGCGAGACCGGCAGTGGACTCCAGAATCTGAAAGACAAATCCGACGAAGAAAAGAAAACCCTGCGCGAGCAGGAGCATCGCCGTATGTTTGAGCTGCGCGGCTGGTGGCTGCGCGAAATGCTGTCCACGCCAACACCACTGACGGAACGCATGACGCTGTTCTGGCATAACCACTTCACGTCGAGCGAGCAAAAAGTCCGCTCTGCGCAATTGATGTACCGACAAAATGTCTTGCTGCGGCAAGAAGCGCTAGGCCACTTTGGCGACCTTCTGCACGCGGTCTCCAAAGACCCTGCGATGCTGCTCTATCTCGATAATTCCAGTAACCGCAAAGGTGCGCCGAACGAAAATTTTGCGCGCGAAGTGATGGAGCTCTTCACGCTCGGTGAAGGCCATTACAGCCAGCAGGATGTGACGGAAGCGGCACGTGCTTTTACCGGATGGAGTGTCGAGCGCGATATTGGTGAGTTCAGATGGCGTCCGGGTGCGCATGACGCGGGCAGCAAAACCGTGCTGGGTGTCAGCGGCAACCTTGGTGGCGATGCGGTACTCGACATCCTGCTGGCGCAACCTGCGTGCGCCGAGTATCTGGTCACCAAATTGTGGCGCGAGTTCGTCTCGCCGAATCCGGATGCACGGGAAGTACAACGCATCGCCCAGCGCTTGCGCGATAGCCGTTACGACATCAAGGTCGCCTTGCGCGAACTGTTCCTGTCACCGGCATTCTGGGAGCCGGCCAATCGCGCCACGCTGATCAAGTCACCGGTGGAGATGGTGGTCGGCACCCTCCGTCAATTCCAGTTCACGTATGACGACCCGTTGCCATTCACGTTTGCGGTCGCGCAGCTTGGGCAGAACCTGTTCAATCCGCCCAATGTCAAGGGCTGGCCGGGTGGCGACGCATGGATCAACAGCACCACACTGCTGGCGCGCAAGGCGGTGCTGGAGCGGTTGTTTCGCGCTACCGAACGTCGCCCTGCAGACATGATGCAGGTCCGGGCGCACATGCAGGACGGTGCAAAGCTGCCGGGGCAGGGCGCGCTCGGGCGTGACGGCCGGATTCAGTTTGCCAATGCGGCAACGATGATCGGCTTCGATCCGCATGCCTGGCTGGCTAATGTCGGCGGTGACGCGTTGGCGGTGCCTGACACGCGCCAGCGACTGGCGATTCAGCGCGTGGTACTGGCGCGTGAACCTAGCGCTCCGACCAACTCGGGACTTGGCGGGACTGCGTATTTGCGCAGCCTGGTGATGGATCCGGTGTATCAGCTGAAGTAAATCCATAGTAATTTCTCAGCAGCCACTCAACGAAAGCCTGCGATGCAACGACGCGATTTTTTGCAATTTTCAGCCGGACTGGGTGCGGCTTTTTTTGCGCCTTTTGTTGCGCCTCGCATGGCCCTGGCCGCAGCACCATCCCCGTTCCGCAACCTGCTGATTCTGATTGAACTCAAGGGCGGCAATGATGGCCTCAACATGGTCGTGCCATATGCCGACCCGGCTTATTACGCGCTGCGACCGCGTATCGCGATCAAGCGTGACGAGGTACTGCAACTTGATGCCAACACCGGCCTGCATCCCGCGCTGCAAGCCTTGATGCCGTTCTGGCAGAGCAGGGAATTGGCCGTCGTGCAGGGGGTCGGTTATCCGCAGCCCAACCTGTCGCACTTTCGTTCGATCGAGATCTGGGATACCGCGTCGCGCGCCGATCAGTATTTGCAGCAAGGCTGGCTCACGCGCGTATTTGCGCGTCACCCGACGCCGAGCTCGTTCAGCGCCGATGGTGTCATCATCGGCAGTCAGGAACTGGGCCCGCTGACCGGCGGCGCCCGGGCCGTGGCATTGAGCAGCACCGACCAATTCCTGAGTAATGCCCGTCTCGCAATGCCAGCCCAGGTCCATGGCAATGCGGCGCTGGATCATCTGATGAAAGTCGAAACCGATATCGTCAAGGCAGCCGATGGCATGAAACCCGTGCAGGGAAAAATCGCCTTCGCCACTGAATTCCCGAAAGGCGCATTCGGCGACGTCATCAAAACAGCAGCACAGGTCGTTGGCAATGGCGAACAAACCGGCAAGCCGGTGGCAGTATTGAGACTGACGCTGGGCGGTTTTGACACGCACCAGAATCAGGCCGGCATTCAGGCGGGCCTGTTCAGGCAGCTTGGCGACGGACTGGTTGCACTGAAATCTGCGCTGGTCGAACTGCATCGCTGGGATTCGACCGTTATCGCCACCTATTCCGAATTCGGTCGCCGACCCAAAGAAAATCAGTCCGGTGGCACCGATCACGGCACGGCCGCGCCACACTTCGTCATCGGCGGTCGTGTCAACGGCGGGCTGTTTGGCGCTGCACCGCAACTGGCTCGGCTGGACGACAACGGCAACCTCGCTCATGCGGTCGATTTCCGGACCGTGTATGCCAGTCTGTTGAAGCAATGCTGGTCGCTCGAAGCCGATGAGTTGGCCGGGTCAGGCACGCTCGATCTGGTTCGGGTCTGATCCGTTCGGGAGCTCCGTCGGACGGCGTCCGCTTCGGGCCTGTGCGACGGTGACTTCGGTCGTTTCAATATGCGAGGGATCCCAGCCCGGCTTGATGCGCGCCTGCCAGTCGTTTGCCGCAATGGCGCGATCAATTGCAGCTGCCAGTCGGCTCGGCAAGCCCCAGCGGATGCCACTGTGCAGACCGGCTTTTTCTGCGGCATCCGACAGCTGCAACAGGAAGGCCGTGGAAGGACTGGATGGCGTTGAATTGTCCAATACATCGACCGCCAGCGCCGCCGGTTCACCGTCCGGGCCGGTGACATTGTGAAAACCAAACTTCAGTTTTGAATAGCCATCCCGATAAGCCCGCAGCTGGTCTTCCGGCGTACGCCACGCATCTTGCAAGCGCGGATGCAGGCCGCGTGATTCGAGGTCTTCCAGCATGCGTTTGACGCGTTTGGAAAAGCTGGGATAGAGCTCAAGCAGACGCGCGGCATTGCGCCGCAGGCGTTCCTGTTCGGTCATTCACGGACCTTTCCGCGCAATGCCTTGATGGCACCGCGCCCGGTTTTGGTATCGACGCGCTTGCGTTGCGAACTCCGTGTTGGTCGTGTCGGGCGGCGCAATTCCTGTACCACCAATGCTTCCTGAATCAGTTCCTGCAAGCGGCGTAATGCCTCGGCCTTGCTTTGACTCTGGCTGCGGCCGTGCTGCGCCTTGATGATGATCACGCCGTCGCGGGTGATGCGCTGGTCGTTCAGCGCCAGCAGGCGTTCGCGGCAGTACTCCGGCAGCGACGACGCACCGATATCAAAGCGCAGATGGATCGCGGTGGCGACCTTGTTGACGTTTTGCCCGCCCGGGCCCTGGGCACGGATTGCGGTGAGGTCGATTTCGCTCAGGGGCAGGCTTAGTCGGTCGGTGATTTCCAGCAGCATGATGGTCGGTTCGTGGTGAGTTCTTGGTCAAAAAAATTCGGGCTGTCAGGAAGTCTTGCGCGATGCTGCCAGTCGCGTCGTGGCGTTGGCAAGTTGCCGGTACAACTCACCATAACCCGAATCCCAGTGTTCGACGGCCAATTGCTGACGCTGCACTGTCGCCAGATCACCACGGGCAATCGGTCCGGTCAGCGCAACAGCAGGTCCGAGTCGCATCACGTTATCGACCGTTTCACAGGCTAGCGGCGCGAGCAATTCAAGTGCAACATCCTCTGGAATGCCGGCGGCTACATAGGCTTGTTGTGCAACTGCCAGTGTGCTCACCAGATAGTTCGAGGCGAATACGGCGGCAGCGTGATACAGCGTTTTCGACGATGTGTTCACTGGGACAAGTCGTGCACCTATTCCCTCGAACATCGGTCCCAGGACCGCCAGTGCCGCCGCATCACCCTCGACGCCGCACCACGTGCCTGCAAAGTCATCCATGACTTTTTCAGGGTCGGCAAAGCTCCTGATTGGATGGATGCTGGCCACCGTTGCGCCTGCTGCGGAAGCGTTTTTCAATTCGCCAGAACTCAACGCGCCACTGCAATGAAAAACGATGTTCCCGGCTCCGATCAAGCCTGTTTGTACAAGGCGTTCGCAGCAGGGGGCAATCTGGTCATCTGGTACTGCAAGCAAAAATATCCGGGCTGGCTTGAGCAATTCAAAGCGGTCGACGGGCGAACCGGCTCCAATCATTGCAACGGCTTGCTGCGCGCTCGATACAGTGCGATTCAATATGTCGACAATGGTAGCGACGTGCTTGCGCTGGAATAAACCTGCCAGTGTTTTACCGACGCGGCCAGCGCCGATGACCGTCAGGGAAGGACTCATCGTTGGCTCCAGGTTATCTACCGACATGCAGTTTAACGTAACGAGATGCACTGAACGGGTGGAACTAGCCTGGCTCGACATCCACTTATTTACAAGAAGTTCATTTCACTCTGACAACGTGAGGTTTGTATGGCAGCGATATCTCTAACACCTGGATCATCCTCGGGACAGACAGTATCGACCAACCTTGGTGAAAGAACAGTGTCGAGTCTGAATACATGGAATAACACGGCATTTGCCAAGTTGTGCATGGGTGGAATGTCGGAGGTGGAGCTGGAAAAACTGGCACACAACCCGGAACTCAGTGCGGACAAGCGCGAGATAGCCGCAGGCAAGCTCGAAGAGCTGTATGGCGTAACGACAGGCAATCAGGTGTGATCTGCATGGGTCCAGCGATTGCCTGAAACAACCCAAGCGGGAATAGTTTTATCAACCTCCAATTGAAAGGAAATATCATGGGTGAAGTAACATCTTATTCAGGAATACTAAGGACGGCTGTTATGCAGAGTCAATCTGCTGATGAATCGAAAAAATTCGCCACTCTACGTAATGCCGGATACAAAAAAGAGCTTCAAGGGATGTCAGACATCGACTTAACGTTAGCTCTTAAAGATCCAGCGGTAAAGCAAGAAAAGAAGGCAATGATCGCGGAGGAATTGCTCAATCGAAGGAGTAAAACGCCTTTGGCTGAAGGTGCACTACCGCAAGACAAGGCCGATGAAAAAACAATCAATGACCTGCTTGAAAAACAAAAGCATGGACAACTCACAAAGGACGATACGATAAAATTGAATGACTTGCTGGCCGCACATTATGCTGGTGCCAGCTATATCTAGTAATATTTAACGTAGTTCAATGCGCTGATAATGCTGACGGATAGTCAGCGCATCAGCGCATTTTTTTGTGCCATCACTTTGCTGTAATTGATCCTCACTCCATGAGCACCGACCGTATTGTGTCGTGCTGCTGTCAACGCCGATATTCTGGTGTCACCTATCCGTAATAACCCAGCTACGCAGATGCAGGTACCGCCAACCTGCAATATCGCATTTTTGGCACCGTTGTCGATACTGGTCAGCACGGCATGACTTATTGGCTCGCAATTGGGTGTCCAATCAAATTGATCTACCTGCACACCTGCTTCGATCTATCTGCAATCAGGCAATTTAACGTAATGAAATGCATTGAACGTTTGGAACTGCTCTGGCTGGAAATGCACCTATTTACAAGAAGTTAAATTGATCGTGATAACAGGACGTCTGCATGGAGTCGGGATATTCGATACCTGCTTCATCCTCGTGGCTGATGGTATCGATAAACCTAGGCGAAAGAAGGCTGCCGAGTATGAACACGTGGAAAAACTGGCAAACAACCCGGAATTCGGTACGGGCTAACTGAAAGAGCTTTATGGCGTAATGACAGGCAATCAGGTTTGATCTGTTCGGCTTCAGTGGTTGCCTGAATTAATCCGAGCAGACATTGTTTTATCACTCTTCACTTAAAGGAAACTTTCATGGGAATGTCTACTAACGGAATCGTTCAGGGCAACGGTACTTCTAGTCTCGCCGGAGTTGCGGCACAGACTACTGCTTTGGCAATAGAGGCAACAGTCAAATCAGACAATAAAATGACTTCGAGCCAATTCGCGACAGAGATGGCAGGAAAGTCAAACAAGGATCTGTCATCGTTACTTGGTATGCAAGGTTTATCCGAAACGCGCAAAGAGGAGATTGCTGCGGAATTGCTAAAGCGCATGGAAGCAGCAAAAACGTCAGCGGCCTCGAACGGCACTGCATCTGAAGAAACCAACGAAGAAACCACGCTCAAAAGGCTGCTTGAAAAACTAAAAAAGGGTGAAACACTTACGCCAAACGAAATGCAAAAATTGACTGAATTGTTGGCCAAAAACGAGACTACGCAGGACACAACTCCTAGCAGGCACGTTTGACCATCTAGCAGCACTCAAGCTACTTTAGTGCATTGATGATGCTGATGCCTAGTCAGCGCATCAATGCATTTTTCTATTTCATGTTTGTTCAGGAAATGAACTTCACCGGACTGCCAACCACCCTGTTGTGAAACTGATGTCATGGCGTGAATGAAAATGCTGACAAGGGTGCGACGAAATGCCAATGAAGACTAGCAACCAAACCTGACCGGGCTCCGGATTTCGTCCGCGCCCGTGTGCTCCAGCACCGCCGACCGCATTGCCTCATCCATCCGTAACACCGCCGAAACACAACAATCCACACCATCGAAACGGGCCATTGCAACGGACAACTCCAGCGCTGCAAAATAGGCGGCCACCGCATCGATCAACGCCAGTGCGTCATCGCCGCCCACCGTCTGCCCAAGTGCCCAATGCCGTTTCGCCCAATCCGCCCGGCCAACCGTGGCACAAAATAATTCCCAGAATTTCAACTCCAGCGCACCGACCGCAATGTAGCGATGATCTTTGGTGCGATACACGTTATAGCAAGCCACGCCGCCGGTGAGCAAGTCGCGTCCGGGTGGCGCGGTCACGCCGAAGTTCTTCACCGCCACCAGTGGCATGACGTTATTGGCAAACACCGCATGCGTCATCGACACATCGACAAAGCGTCCCGGTCCGCCCATCTTCACCGCAAGTAGCGCGGCCAGAATACCTTGCACCGCCGTCTGCGAACCACCTAGCAAGTCCGCCACCTGCAGGTTTCCCAGCGCAGGCTTGCCATCGCTGCCGGCATTCTGTTCCAGCATGCCGGCGCTGGCCAGATAGTTGATGTCATGACCGGCCATCAGCGCCATCGGACCAGTCTGGCCATAGCCCGAAATCGCGCACATTACCAGTGTCGGATTGCGCGCCCTGAGCACATCCCAGCCCAGTCCCAGACGTGCCATCACGCCCGGTCGGAAACTCTCGACCAGCACATCGGCGCTCTCGACCATGTTCAGTAGCTGCTCGCGCTGATCGGCATTTTTCAGATCGAGCCGCAGCAATTGCTTGCCACGATTGACCACCTGAAAAAATTGCGACAACTCTCCCGGAAATGGCCCCATCGAGCGGGCCGGGTCGCCAGCGCCGGGTTCCTCGATCTTGATGACATCGGCACCCATGTCGGCGAGCTGCAATGTCGCCATCGGGCCGGGCAACAAGCGTGTCAGGTCGAGGATGCGGATGCCGCGCAGTGGCTGGTCGATGGGTGCGCTCATGGTCAGACGATCTGTTCCAGTGCTTCCTGCTGCTCGATCCATTGCGCTTCCAGTTCGGTCAGTTCTTTTTTGTAATACGCCTGGTCGGTCAGCAGCGTTTTCAACTCCTTCTTGTTGGCGCTGTCGTAGATTTCCGGATTGGCCAGGCGCTCGTCGACGGCGGTTTTTTGCGCCGTGCGCTTGGTAATCTGTTCTTCCAGTTTCTTGAGCTTGTTCTCGATCGGCTTTTTGCGCGCGGCCAGTTTCTGGCGTTCCTCGGCATCGGCGCGTTTCTGGTCCTTGCTCGGCGCGGCCGCGGTCGGCGGTGCGATGATGCTGGCCGATTTGGTGGTCACGGTGGGCAGTGCGGTACCGATGGCGTTGGTTTTGGTGGCCAGCTTGGTCTTGAAGAGCCAGTCCTTGTAATCATCCAGATCGCCGTCGAATGGCTGCAATTTGCCGTCTGCGACGATGATGAATTCATCGGTAGTGGCGCGCAATAAGTGGCGATCATGCGAGACCACCACCAGCGTGCCTTCGAACTGCGCCAGCGCCATCGTCAGCGCTTCGCGGGTTTCCAGGTCCAGATGGTTGGTCGGCTCATCCAGCAGCAGCAGGTTGGGGCGCTGCCAGACGATCAATGCCAGTGCCAGCCGGGCTTTTTCGCCACCGGAAAATGGCGCGATCTTGCTGGTCACCATCGGGCCATTGAAGTTGAAGCTGCCGAGGAAATTGCGCAGTTCCTGTTCGCGCACGGTCGGCGCGATGTGGGCCAGATGCCAGAGCGGCGATTCTTCGTGGCGCAGCATTTCAACCTGATGCTGGGCGAAGTAACCGATGGCCAGTCCCTTGCCGAACTGGGCGTCACCGGACAGCGGCGCAATTTCACCGGCGATGGTCTTGATCAGCGTCGACTTGCCGGCGCCATTGACGCCCAGCAGGCCGATACGCTGGCCGATCTGCAATGAAAACTTGATGTTCGAGACGATGGTTTTTTCGACCACGCTGTGGTCGGTTTCACTTTCGATGCGATAACCGGCATTGACATCTTCCATCGTCAGCAATGGATTCGGTGCGCTGGCAGGCTCGCGGAATTCGAATGAAAATTCGGCGGCGGCGCGCAACGGCGCGAGTTCTTCCATCTTCGCCAGGGCCTTCATCCGGCTCTGCGCCTGACGGGCCTTGCTGGCCTGGGCCTTAAAACGGTTGATAAAGGATTCGAGATGCGAGCGCTGGCGCTGCTGCTTTTCGAGCGTGCCTGCGGCCAGAATCATTTGCGCTGCGCGCTGGCGCTCGAACGAACTGTAGTTGCCCGAGTAGCGCTTGAGTTTGCGTTCGTCGATATGCACCACGACGTTGACCACGCCATCGAGAAAGTCGCGGTCATGGGAAATGATGATCAGCGTGCCGGCATAGCGCTTGAGCCAGTCTTCCAGCCAGATGATGGCGTCCAGGTCCAGATGGTTGGTCGGTTCATCGAGCAGCAGCAAATCGGAGGGACACATCAGTGCTTGTGCCAGGTTCAGTCGCATGCGCCAGCCACCTGAAAAACTCGCCACCGGCTGGTTCATCTGCGCCATCGAAAAGCCCAGACCGGTCAGCAATTGCTCACCACGCGAACGCACGGTGTAGGCGTCGGCATCGGCCAGCGCGCTGTACAGGTCGCCGATCAGCAGGCCATTGGCCGAGGTGTCGGGTTCGCTTTCGAGGAAGGCCAGTTCGTCTTCCAGACGGCGCAACGTGACATCACCATCGATCGCGTAATCCAGCGCGCCACGCTCCAGTGCCGGCGTCTCCTGCGCGACATAGGCCATGCGCCATTTGGTAGGGAAGTCGATGCTGCCGAGGTCGGCATGCAATTCGCCGCGCAACAGGCCGAACAGGCTGGACTTGCCGGCGCCGTTGGCGCCAATCAGACCGATCTTGTCGCCGGGATTGAGAGTGAGGTCGACATTGTCGAGCAGCGGCTTGATGCCGCGCATCATGGAAACTTGCTGGAAACGAATCATGGTTAATGCACTTGCGGGAGCGCGGTAACGCTCCCCTTTCTTGGTATCGGGGATGGAAATACAGGCGGGAACGGGCTGGAGTATACGCGAAGCGCCGGCCTGCCGGCCGGCCAATTCGGCGGGTTGTGCCTTACAGCTTGTCGGCGGTCGTCAGGAAAACCATGTCATCGCCTGCACTGGTGGTCATCCAGGTCAGCTCCAGCGTCGGGAATGCCAGCTCGGCATGGGCGCGTTCGTTGCCGATTTCGACCACCAGCACACCCTGTGGCGTGAGGCGCTTGGCAGCGCCGGCGACGATGCTGCGCACCAGGTCCATGCCATCGGCGCCACCGGCCAGCGCGATCTGTGGTTCGCGCTGGTATTCCTCGGGCAGCTTGCCCATCGAGGCACTGTTGACGTAGGGCGGGTTGGTGATGATGAGGTCGTATTTTTTATCCGGAACGGCGCTGTAGAGATTGGATTCGATCAGCGTGATGCGATCCTGCAGCTGGTAATCGTCGACATTGCGACGCGCTACCTGGAGTGCATCGGCCGAGATATCGACTGCGTCCACATGGGCATTCGGAAACGCGTCCGCCAGCATGATCGCCAGACAACCTGAGCCAGTACACAGTTCAAGAATAGTGAGCACCGCATCGGCATCGCCGACCCACGGCGAAAATTGATCCGGGATCAGTTCGGCGATAAACGAGCGCGGCACCAATACCCGTTCATCGACATAAAAATGGTAGTCGCCCAGCCAGGCCTGTTTGGTGATGTAGGCGGCCGGCTGGCGTTCGACGCTGCGCAGTCGGATCACGTCCAGCAGGCTATCGATTTCATCTGGTAGCAAGCGTGCATCGAGGAATGGATCGAGTTTGTCCAGCGGCAGGTTCAGGGTGTGCAGAATCAGGTAGGCGGCTTCATCGAGCGCGTTGGTACTGCCATGGCCGAAGAACAGCTTGGCGTTGTTGAAGCGGGTGACGGCGTAGCGCAACACGTCGCGGATAGTAGAAAAATTGTTGGTCATGGGATTTGGACGTTCAGAAAAAGGTGGGGCGAACTGGTATCGGCCAGGCGTCGAGGTCAGGCTGGAATACGCGCGGTCCGGTGGCCGGGGCGCTGATTTTACGTTGATTTTGCGTGGAGACCAACCGGCTTCCACGCAAGCTGACCGCTCAGGTCAGCAGATTTTCCAGCGTGCGCCGATAAATGTTTTTCAGCGGGTCGATGTAGCGCACCTCGATGTGTTCGTCGATCTTGTGAATACTGCCGTTTGGTGGGCCGACTTCGATGACCTGCGGACAAATCTGCGCAATGAAGCGGCCGTCGGATGTCCCGCCTGTGGTCGACAGTTCGGTGTCGAGACCGGTTTCGGACTTGATCGCTGCGCAGATTGCCGCACTCAGTTCGCCGCGTGGTGTCAGGAACGGCAAGCCGCTGACAGTCCATTTCAGGCTGTATTCCAGTTCGTGTTTGGCAAGGATGGCGACCACGCGCTGCTGCAAGTCCTCGACCGTGCTGGCGGTCGAAAAGCGGAAATTGAAATCGATCACCAGTTCGCCCGGAATCACATTCGACACACCGGCGCCGGCATGGATATTCGAGATTTGCCACGAGGTCGGCAAATAATATTCGTTGGCGTCATCCCATTTTTCGGCGACCAGTTCGGCCAGCGCCGGGGCTGCCACGTGGATCGGATTGCGCGCCAGTTGCGGATAGGCGATGTGCCCCTGAATGCCTTTGACGACGAGTTTGCCGGACATCGAACCACGCCGACCGTTCTTGATCGTATCACCCAGTATGACGGCTGCGGTCGGTTCGCCGACGATGCAATAGTCGAGCTGTTCACCGCGTTCCATCAGCAGGTTGCAGACCACGATGGTGCCATCGGTGGCCGGACCTTCCTCATCGCTGGTAATCAGAAACCCGATCGAGCCAGCATGCTGCGGATGTGCGGTGACGAACTCTTCAACGGCGACGACCATGGCCGCGATCGAGGTCTTCATGTCGGCCGCGCCACGGCCGTACAGCTTGCCATCGCGATGGGTCGGGATGAACGGGTCCGACTGCCACTGGTCGAGCGGGCCGGTCGGCACGACATCGGTATGACCGGCAAATACCAGCAATGGTTGTGCCACGCCTCGGCGCGCCCACAGGTTGGTGACATTGCCGGACTGGATCGATTCGCACTGGAAGCCCAATGGCTCCAGCAAGGCGATCAGCCGTTTCTGGCAACCATTGTCTTCGGGAGTCACGGAGGAGAGCGCGATCAGTTGTTCGGTCAGCGCCAGAGTTTTGCTCATGGTGTCATTTCTTGAAAAGCTGTTGATAAACGTCGTCGGAAAAGCCGACCACGGTGTGCGATGGCGTCACCAGCACCGGCCGCTTGATGACCGATGGCGCTTCCAGCATCAGGACGATCGCGCTATCAGCGTCGATGATGGCGCCCTTGCGTTCGTCGGCGAGGGCGCGCCACGTTGTTCCCTTGCGATTGATCAGCACTTCCCACGCAACATGTTGCAGCCAGCTCTCGATCAGCGCGCGGCTGATGCCGGCTTTCTTGAAGTCGTGGAAGACAACTGTCTGGTCGTGCGAAGCTAACCAGGTGCGGGCTTTTTTGACCTGGTCACAGTTGGGAATGCCATAGAGCGCAAGGGTCATGTGTTCAATGTGAATTCAGTAAAGGTCGCGCCTTCCGGAACATCTTTAACGGGTTCGGGATGCGGCGTTTTGCCGGTCTTGGTGCTATTGCTGTTGTTGATCAACCAGAACAGGTTACTCGCCGAATCGGCATTGGCCAGGGCTTCTTCCTGTGTCACTTTGCCGTCGCGGATCAACTGCATCAGTGCTTGCTCGAACGTCTGCGAGCCCGGCGACAAGCTCTTTTCGATCGCTTCCTTGACCTGGCTGATCTCGCCCTGTTCGATCAGTTCGGAAATGTGGCGGGTATTGAGCAATATCTCGACCGCCGGAACCCGACCGCCATCGATGGACGGCAACAGCCGCTGCGACACGATCGCGGTCAGCGTCGAGGCCAGATCCTGCAACAGCGCCGGGCGGTTCTCGATCGGGAAAAAACCGATGATGCGATTCAGTGCGCGGTAGCTATTACTGGCATGCATGGTCGAGACGACCAGATGCCCGGATTGTGCGTACGCCATGGCCGCTGCCATGGTTTCGCGGTCACGAATTTCGCCGATCAGGATGCAATCCGGCGCTTGTCGCAGTGCATTTCTCAGTGCAATCGACAGGCCTTGCGTATCAACGCCGACCTCGCGCTGGTTGACGATGGATTTCTTGTTGCGGAACAAAAACTCGATCGGGTCTTCCAGCGTCAGGATATGACCGGCCATCATCTGGTTACGGTAATCCAGCATCGACGCGATCGTGGTCGACTTGCCCGATCCGGTCGCGCCCACCACCAGCATCAGGCCACGTTTGGCGACAATGAGTTCTGAAAGTATCGGCGGCATGTTCAGTGTCGCCATCTCGGGGATGATGTACGGGATGTAGCGCAGCACCGCCGAGATCGAATTGCGCTGACGGAATGCAGACAACCGAAAACTGCCGACGCCGGACACGGGAATGCCCATGTTGAGCTCGTTGTCCCGTTCGAGTTCCTGCAATTTGCCTGCCGGGACGACTTCCGCCAGCAGGCTCATGATGTACGCCGGATCCATTTTTTGCTGGTTGATCGGAATGAGCGTGCCGTCGATCTTCATGTGGATCGCGGAGTTCACCGTCAGGAACATGTCCGACGCGCCCTTTTCCTTCATCAGCAAGAATAAACGATCCATCGCCATGCAGTTCTCCCGAAAGTCGCTCGTCAGGTTGCGCAGTTATCTGCGTGATCAGTCGCGTAAAAGCTCGTTGATGCCGGTCTTGGCACGGGTCTTTGCATCGACCCGTTTGACGATGACCGCGCAGTACAGGCTGTACTTGCCGTCCGCCGACGGCAGGTTGCCGGACACCACCACCGAGCCCGAAGGAATCCGGCCATACGTCACTTCGCCGGTGGCGCGGTCATAAATCTTGGTCGACTGGCCGATGTAGACGCCCATCGAAATGACTGAATTTTCTTCGACGATCACGCCTTCGACAATCTCGGAACGCGCACCGATGAAGCAGTTGTCTTCGATGATGGTCGGGTTGGCCTGCATTGGTTCAAGCACGCCACCGATACCGACACCGCCGGACAGATGCACGTTTTTGCCGATCTGGGCGCACGAACCGACAGTGGCCCATGCATCGACCATCGTGCCTTCATCGACATACGCGCCGATGTTGACGAACGACGGCATCAGGATCACGTTTTTACCGAGGAAGCTGCCGCGCCGCGCAACGGCTGGCGGCACCACGCGAAAACCACCCTTGGCAAAGTCTTCGGCGGTGTAATTGGCGAACTTGGTCGGGACCTTGTCGTAGAACTGCATGTCGGCGCCGGCAGGCATGGCGACATTGTCTTCCAGGCGGAACGACAGCAGCACGGCCTTTTTGACCCACTGGTTGACGACCCAGCTACCACTGTCTTTTTGTGCCACGCGCAGGCTGCCGTCATTGAGTTGTTCGATGACATGGGCCACCGCTTCGCGGATAGCTGCGGGTGCGGATTGCGGTGACAGGCTGGCACGGTCTTCCCATGCCTGGTCGATGATGTGCTGAAGTGCTTGAGTCATGGTCGGATACAGTAAAAAAGGGTGAGAAATCAGAGAGTGCCGGTGAAGGCGACGATGCGCAGAGCGGCGTCGAGACATTCGTCGACCTCGGCCACCAGCGCCATGCGAATACGGTTGCGTCCGGGATTGATGCCACAGGCCTCGCGCGCCAGGTAACTGCCGGGTAAAACCGTCACATTATATTCGGCATACAGGCGGCGGGCGAACTCGACATCGGTGATGTCGGCATGCTGGTCGACGCGCGCCCACAAATAGAAACCGGCGTCCGGCAGCGCCACATCCAGCACTTGCTGCAGCAGTGGTGTGACGCGGGTGAACTTGTCGCGGTATTTGGCACGGTTTTCGACTACATGCTGCTCGTCGTTCCATGCGGCGATCGAGGCGGACTGGACCGATGGGCTCATGGCGCCGCCCTGGTAGGTGCGGTACAACAGGAACTGCTTCAGGATGGCGGCATCGCCGGCCACAAAGCCGGAGCGCATGCCCGGCACGTTCGAGCGTTTGGACAAGCTGGTAAATGCGATCAGGCGCGGGAAGTCACCGCGTCCGAGTAATGCGGCTGCCTGCAACGAACCCAGTGGTGCTTCGGGCTTGAAATAGATTTCGGAATAGCACTCGTCGGCAGCAATCACGAAACCGTATTTATCCGATAAGTCGAACAGCAGTTTCCAGTCATCCAGCGTCATCACCGACCCGGTCGGATTGCCTGGCGTGCACAGATACAGCAGACGTACCCGTTGCCAGACGTCGTCCGGGACACTGGCATAGTCGGGCGCAAAATTTCGCGCCGGATCAGAGTTGACGAAGTAGGGCGTGGCACCGGCCAGATAAGCCGCGCCTTCATAAATTTGATAAAACGGGTTCGGGCACATCACGAGGGCATCACTAGCCGGATCGATCACGGTTTGCGCCAGCGCAAACAGCGCTTCACGCGAGCCGTTCACCGGCAGGACTTGTGTCGCCGGATCGATATGCAGCAGCCCGTAGCGGCGTTCCAGCCAGCCGGCGATGGTGGTACGCAGCGCGTCGCTGCCGGCAGTAGTCGGATATGTGGCCAGGCCGGTCAGGTTGTCGGCCAGCGCCTGTTTGATGAACGCGGGTGTCGGATGTTTCGGTTCGCCGATGCCCAGGCTGATCGGGGTGTAGGCAGGATTCGGCGTGATGCCCGAAAACAGCTGCTTGAGTTTTTCAAAAGGATAGGGCTGCAGCTGATTCAGATGTGGATTCACGGGGTGGTCGCAGTGTGGCAAATTGATAAAAAATTGGTCCCATTATAACGTTGCATCCGCCCGGCAACGTTGTTCATTGGCCTTGGCAAAACGGCAAACGCGCCAGTGCCCGATGCTATGATGAAGGCCTTTTTGCGGTGCTGCAGCAGAGCCCGCGTTACTTTGAACTGTTGACCTCGTGCGCTTAACTTCCATCAAACTTTCTGGCTTCAAATCGTTCGTCGATCTCACTAACTTCCAGGTTCCCGGTCAGTTGGTGGGTGTAGTGGGGCCGAACGGTTGTGGCAAATCCAATATCATCGATGCGGTGCGCTGGGTGCTGGGAGAATCAAAGGCGTCCGAATTGCGCGGCGAATCGATGCAGGATGTGATTTTCAATGGCAGCAGCCACCGCAAACCGGCCGGCAGGGCGTCGGTGGAACTGGTGTTTGACAATGCCGATGGCAAAGCGTCGGGACAATGGGGCCAGTATGCCGAGATCGCCGTCAAGCGCACGCTGACCCGCGACGGCACGTCGACCTATTACATCAACAACCAGGCGGTACGCCGCCGCGATATCCAGGATATTTTCCTGGGCACAGGGCTGGGGCCGCGTGCCTACGCGATCATCGGTCAGGGCATGATCTCGCGCATCATCGAAGCGCGGCCGGAAGAGCTGCGGATTTTTCTGGAAGAAGCCGCCGGTGTGTCCAAGTACAAGGAACGCCGCCGCGAAACCGAAAACCGTCTGCACGACACCCGCGACAACCTGCTGCGCGTCGAAGACATCCTGCGCGAACTGAATGCGAATCTCGAGAAACTGCAGGCCCAGGCCGCGGTCGCCACCCGGTTTCGGGAGATGCAAAGCGACCAGGAAGAAAAACAGAAATTGCTCTGGCTGCTGCGCAAGAACGAAGCCAACACCGAACAGCAGAAATTTTTCCGCGACATCGAAAAAGCCCAGACTGAACTTGAGGGAGAAACCGCCAAGTTGCGCCATGTCGAGTTGCAACTGGAGCAGATGCGCCAGTCGCATTACAGCGCCGGCGACCGGATGCATCAGGCCCAGGGGCAGCTCTACCAGACCAATGCCGAAATCGGCAGCCTGGAAGCAGAGATCAAGTTTGTCATCGAATCGCGCAGCCGTTTGCAATCGCAGCTCGATTCACTGACCGCGCAACGCGATCAATGGCAACGCCAGGGCGCACAATTCGGCGAAGACATGGCCGAATCCGAACTGCTGCTGGAAGAGCAGGGCGAACGGGTCGAACAATCACGGCAGACGCTGCAACAGCACAGCGAACGGGTGCCGGCGCTCGAACAGGCGTGGCGCGATGCGCAGCAAAAGTCGACCGAGTCGCGTGCACAGATCATGCAGATCCAGCAGCGCATCGAACTGGAGGCGGCGCACCAGCGCAATGCCGCCAATATCCTGTCCGGCCTGGCAGTGCGACGCGAACGGCTGATGCAGGAAAAAAGTGGCCTGGCACTGCCGGACAATGCGCATCTGGTGGATGCCACGCTGCTGCTGGAAGAAAAAAAAGCCACGCTCGACGAAGCCACGATGCGGCTCGATGAAGCCCAGGGCCAGCAACCCTTGCTGGAAGAAGAGCGCCGCAGCGCCCAGGCCGAAGTCGCCGCAGAAAGCGCCAGCAATGCGCGTCTCGATGCCCGTCTCGGCGCCCTCAAGCAGTTGCAGGAGCGCGTGCAAAGCCAGGGCAAAGTGCAACCGTGGCTGAACCGCCATGAGCTCGACGGCTTGCCGCGGCTATGGCAAAAGCTGCGTATCGAAGCTGGCTGGGAAACCGCGCTGGAGTCGGTGCTGCGTGAACGCACCGCCGCGCTGGAGCTGTCGAACCTGGACTGGGCCAAGGCTTTTTTCAATGACGCACCACCGGCCAAGCTGGCGCTGTTTTCTGCCAGTGCGGCCACCGTGGGCCCGATCACCGAAGCTGTTGAGGGCCTGCAACCATTACAAAACCTGCTGCAACTGAGCGATCCCGGCCTGCGTAATCTGATGCAGGACTGGCTGTGCAATGTGTATGTCGCCGACGATGTCGAGTCGGCCTTTGCCGGACGCGACAAGTTGCCCGCAGGCGCGTCGTTCATCACGCGCCAGGGACACCTGATCGGCAAGTCCAGCGTGCGGTTTTATGCCGCCGACTCCGAGCAGGACGGCATGCTGGCGCGCCAGCAGGAAATCGACAATTTGACCAAGCAGGTGCGCGCCCAGTACCTGCTGGCCGATGCCGCGCGCAGCCGCTCGGTGCAGGCGGACGCGGCCATGACACAGGCACTGCAACGTCTGCAGGAATATCGGCAGCAGGTCGCCACGCTGACCCAATCGGTGCATGCGCTACAGATCGACGTCATGAAAATGTCGGAAGTGCAGGCCCGCTTCAACCAGCGCAGCGGCCAGATCGCCGCCGACCTGGCCGAGATCGCCGAACAGGAAAACGAGCAGCAACAGATCAAGGCCGAATCCGAAGCCACATTCGAAGAACTTGATGGCGAACTGGCCGAGCGCCAGGAAGCCCACGAAGATGGCCAGACCGACTTCCTGCACAAGGAACAGCAGCTGGCCGATGCGCGACAACGCCTGCGTGATCTGGAGCGGTCGGCTCAGGAAATCGACTACGCCGAAAAAAGCCAGCGCAGCAAGATCGATGAACTGCGGCGCAGTATCGCCACGGCCAGTGAGCAGGCCGCACAGTTGACGGCCAGTTTGCAGCAAGGGCATCTGGAGCTGGCCGGGCTGGATGGTCAAACCGCGCAGGCCGGTCTCCAGTCCCTGCTTGAAAAGCGCACGGATCAGGAGCGCGCGCTGGCTGATGCGCGTCATGAGCTGGACCAGTTGTCGCTGCAACTGCGCCAGCACGAAGACGCCCGCATGCAATCCGAGCGCAGCCTGCAACCGCAGCGCGACCGCATCATGGAATTGCAATTGAAAGAACAGGCTGCGCGACTGAACCAGGAGCAGTTTGCGCAGCAGCTGATCGATGCGCAGGCCGATGAAGTCGCGCTGGCCGGCAAGCTACATGACGATCTGCGACCGTCCTATTTGCAAGGCGAAGTCACGCGGTTGACGAATGCGATCATCGCGCTAGGCGCGGTGAATCTCGCGGCACTCGACGAACTGGCGGAGGCGTCTCAGCGCAAGGAATTCCTGGATGCGCAAAACGCCGACCTGACCGAAGCCATCAACACGCTGCAGGACGCCATCCACCGCATCGACAAGGAAACCCGCGAGCTGTTGCAAGACACTTTCGACAAGGTCAATCTGCATTTCGCCGAACTGTTCCCGATTCTGTTTGGCGGCGGGCAGGCCCGGCTGACCATGACTGGCGACGAGATCCTCGACTCCGGTGTGCAGGTCATGGCGCAACCGCCCGGCAAAAAGAACGCGACCATCCATCTGCTCTCGGGTGGCGAAAAAGCGCTGACGGCCACTGCTCTGGTGTTCTCGATGTTCCAGTTGAATCCGGCACCGTTCTGTTTGCTCGATGAAGTCGATGCGCCGCTGGACGATGCCAATACCGAGCGCTTCTGCAACATGGTCAAGCGCATGTCGGTGCATACCCAGTTCCTGTTCATCTCGCATAACAAAATCGCGATGGAAATGGCCCAGCAATTGATCGGCGTGACGATGCAGGAACAGGGCGTCTCGCGGATCGTTGCGGTGGATATGGAGTCGGCCACCAGCTTTGCCGCTGAGGTAGATGCTGCGTGATGACGTTTTGGTACGCAGTGCCGGCGATTCGTGCTGTAATCCGGTCAGCCGCTGAAGCTGGAGGCGGCAATCACTTTTTCTTATGGAGATCAACCATGAAACACATCCTCGCCATCCTGTTACTCGCCGCACCGTTTTGTGTTAACACCGCCATTGCCGCTACTGGCCAGCAAACCAAAATGGCGACCTGCAATAAAGACGCAACCGGCAAAAAGGGCGATGAACGCAAAGCCTTCATGAAGGAATGCCTGAGCATGAAGGGCGACGCGGTGGCTGTGACCCCTGCCGCGGCTGCGACCCCGGCTACGCAACAAAACAAGATGAAAACTTGCAATGCGGACGCAACCGGCAAGAAAGGTGATGAACGTAAAGCCTTCATGAAGGAATGCCTGAGCAAAAAGGCGGACGCTGCTACTCCGGCCGCGGCGGCAACGCCAGCTACCCCAGCTACCCCAGCTACCCCAGCTACCCCAGCTACCGCAGCGGCCCCCGCTACGCAACAGAGCAAGATGAAAACCTGCAATGCCGATGCTGCCGGTAAAAAAGGCGATGAGCGCAAGGCGTTCATGAAAGAGTGCCTGAAGAAGACGCCAGCCTGATTGTTTTGCTGTCAGCACGCACCATAAAAAAGACCATCCGCTGTAACCCGGATGGTCTTTTTTATTGTCCCTGCCGGGGTTTTTTTCCAGCACCACGGCAAGTCAGTCCCTGCAAAACGCGGGCTTCGTGCGACAAGCAAATCGTGGTTTTAGTTGCCGAATCGTAGGCTGGGCTGCAAAGCCCAACACGCGTCAAGCCGCCCTTCAGGTCGTTGTGCGGTCGTCGGTAGTTCACGTTGCGACGACTGCGAAGCACTAGGTCAGGTGCAGCGCGACGGAGAAAAACCGCGTCCGTTGCCGCTGGCAGCATAGGAAGATTGACGCATGTTGGGCTTTGCAACCTACAGGCGGGAGTTCGCAGGCAAAGCCTGTCGTGAAAGGGCTCAGCACGACTAATTCTCCATCAACGCCACCGTCACCGCTACCCGCAACTCCTGCCCGCCACCACCCAGCACGATGCCGCGCATCGGTGTGACATCGCTGAAATCCCGTCCCCAGCCTACCGTAATGTGTTCATCCTTGACCAGGCAACGATTGGTCGGATCAAAATCCACCCAGCCGTATCCTTCGCAATAGACCGAGACCCAGGCATGCGATGCGTCGGCGCCGACGAGGCGCGGCTGACCTGCCGGCGGTGTCGTCAGGATGTAGCCGCTGATGTATCGACACGCAAGGCCGAGCGAACGCAGGCAGCCTATCATCAGGTGGGCAAAGTCCTGGCAGACGCCGCGACGTCCACGCAGTACATCGATCAGTGGCGTGGAAATCGTGGTGGCTTCGGGGTCGTATTTGAAGTCGTGATAAATCCGTTCGGTCAATTCCATGCAGGCATCCAGCAGCGCTCGCCCGGGCGTGAAACTGCTCGACGCGTATTCCACTAGCTCTTCGCCACAGGAAATGTGGGGCGACTCGTACAGGAAGACATAGGGTTCCAGTGACGTCGCGTCCTGCGTGGTCAGCAGGCATGCGCGTTGCTCTTCCCAGGATAGCGAATTGGCGAGCTGCGTCATTCTCGGCCGCGGCGTCAGTAGCACCACCGTGTCAGCCAGCACCAGCAATTCACGATGCGGCGAAGGCAAGGTCAGTGAGCGGGTGGCATTGCCAAAATAGTCGATACGGTTGGACCAGTCGGGTGGTTTCGGATCGATCGTCAACTGGTGCGACTGGGTTTGCTGGTACAAAAACGAACGCGGCGTCATGTGCAGAAACTGCTGCGAGAGCGTAACGGTCCGATGGTAGGTGGTCAGCGTTTCGTGCAGAACACGGTAACGGATGGGGTCTGCCATAGTGCTGGCGGTGGTGATCATCATGGCGTAAACGTATCCAGGTTGACTGCGCCGCTGTAGCTGAAAAATTGCAGGCCGATCTGGTCTGACAGCGCGATGCTGGCGGTATTCAACTTGCGCAGCAGGTTCAGCAAGGGCGCACTGCCGGCGTACAGGTCGCGACCGGGGTTCAGTGCCTGCAATTGCGCTTGCAGGGGCATGAATAATTCGGCGCCACAGGGGCCGTGATTAACGGCAAGCCGATCGAGATTGCGGATCAGGCCACCCACCTGAAAAGCCACCGAGCGCGGATTGCTGTCGTCGAGCACCAGCAGGTCCAGCATGGGCAGCCATTCCGGTTGCGCCATGTAGCGCGAGCGATAGGTGACGATACTGTCGGCGACTTCCAGCAGCCAGTCGAGGCCACTATCAGACGGCATGCTGATGCCGTGCTGCAGGACCGTGCAGAGGAATTGCAGGCGCTCCAGACGGCGACCGATCTGCATGAATCGCCAGCCATTGTCACGGGTCATGCCGTCGTTGGCGAAACCGGACAGGGTCATCAGCGAACTGGTCGCGTTGTCGAGTCGGGTGATGGCACCAGCAAGGCTAGGCGGCTGGCCCATTCCGCTGTGCTGTTGAACAACCTGATTCAGCGTGCGCCAGTTGTCCAGCGACAGGCGCTCCCGCAGCAAGCCGGCAACCCGATACAACTGCTGGAAATTGCTCGCCAGACCGGGACCTTTGCGAGTCACCATCGATTGCAGTAACTCGGTTTCGATATCGGCGTCGTCGTGGGGTTCTTCGTTGAGCAGGCCGAATTTCTGGCACAGGGCCTGGACAGTTTCCCATTCGCCCCCGCGGTATTCGGGTGACACGTTCAGCAAAAAATCCAGCGCACTACGCAGCAGACGGGTGGTGCTGTCGCAGCGTTCGGACAGGCGGCCGAACCAGAACAGGTTTTCCACGACACGACTGGCCAGATGGGTGTCGCCGCGCACCAGTTCATGGGCCGCGGTCGAGCTCGGCAGCAAGCTCATCTGGCTGACCCGGCCGCGCGCCTGCACCCAGGTGTCCTTGCTGGCGCCACCACGTTGCATCGTGATGACGCGGGCATCGGCGCCGGTCGCCACGCGAGTCAGTCCGCCTGGCATCACGATATAGCCATTGGGCGTGGCGCAGGCAAAGACCCGCAAACCTACCACCGAGGCATTCAGGCCCGGCGCCGGGTCTCCGCGCCAGACCGGTGCCTGCGAAATGCGTACCAGTTCCTGGGCTACGTAATTGTGCGGTCTGGCGCGCATGGCGTCGATCAGGCTGGCGCGGGCCTCGGCATCCAGATCCTGACCGAATACCGGCAATTGTCGCAGTTGCGGGAAGGCGGGTTTGACCACCAGGTTATCGAGCTGATCGATGGCCTGTTCCAGCGCAGCCGGTTCACCGCACCACCAGGTGCCTACCGACGGCATTTTCAGTTCTTCACCCAGCAGTCGGCGCGAAATGGCGGGCAGGTAGCCCAGCAGTGCGCCCGATTCCAGCAGGTTAGAGCCGAGCCCGTTGGCCAGTAATACCGTGCCGCGTCGCGCCGCTTCGGTCAGGCCGGCGACACCCAGTGCCGAATCCGAACGCAGTTCGAGCGGATCACAGAATTCATCGTCGACACGGCGCAGGATCACGTGCACACGACGTGGTCCGGCCAGCGTCTTGAGCCAGACCAGGCCATTGCGTACGGTCAGGTCACCACCTTCCACCAGCGGGAAACCGAGGTAGCGCGCCAGGTAGGTTTGTTCGTAATAGGTTTCGTTGTAAGGGCCCGGTGTGAGCAGCACGATCAGCGGTTGTTCGCTGTCGCGCAGCGGCGGGCTGTCATCAGCACCATCGCCCCGGTTGGCGGCGCAAATGCGCCCCCAGTGCGCCAGGCTATCGCGCAGACGGGCAAAAAAACCGGCCAGATGCTCGATCTTCATGTCGCGGAACAGTTCCGGGAACGCCCGCGAAATGACGATCCGGTTTTCCAGCGCATAGCCGGCACCCGAGGGTGACTGGGTGCGGTCGCCGACCACCCACCAGCGCCCATTCGGCGCACGGGTCAGGTCGACGGCGTAGAAATGCAGGGCGATATCGTCGCTCTGGCGTATGCCGTGGCAGGGGCGCAGGAAGCCCGCGTTGCCGTGGACCAGGCCGGGCGGCAGCAAGCCTTCTTTGAGCAAGGTTTGTTCGCCGTAGACATCGCCGAGGATCTGGTTGAGCAGGGTGGCACGCTGGATGACGCCGGCTTCGATGCCGGCCCACTCCTGCTGCGGCAGGATAAACGGCAGCACATCCAGATCCCATGGTCGGGTCATCCCTTTCGGGTCGGCATAGATGTTGTAGGTCACGCCGTTTTCGCGTACCTGGCGCTGCAAGGCATCGATGCGTTGCCGCATGACTTCTGCGGGTTCTCGGCCAAGGTGATCGAAGAGTGCGCGCCAGTGCGGACGAGGCATGCTATCGGCTTCGAACATTTCGTCGTAGCGCTGCTGCGCCAGCGGGTAAGCGGCAAGCAGGGAGTTATTCATTTTTTTCAAGGCAATTGCCAACCAGGTCGTGCAGGAAAGTTTTTCGTGTCAGCGGGCTGCATGGCAGAGATCTGACAGTGCGCTGGTGGACTTGTGTTGCTGTGTATGAGTCGGCCCTCATCATACCTGTACTTCCCGGTTCGTCGGGGGCAGTTCTTCGGGTGTCATTGTGCCCGGTCGTGCAGCTGGCAATAAGTTCGCTGTCGCACAGAATCACTGCTTTACAAGTCGCATACTTGGTAATATTCGCCCGCCGCTACGGTGATGTTTCCGCGCCGATACTTCTGCGCCGACTTCATGGTTTGCGGCACCAACTCCTCCTTTTTTTGAAAAATACGCGTCATGATCCGGCTGAACTTTTCCATAGATCTGAGCTACGAAATCTTCGATAGCGGAAGCGATTTCATTTTTAATATCCACGCTGCAAAGACGCCTTATCAAACGGTGGTCAGCGAATCCCTGCACATTAGCCAGGATGTGCGATCGACCGTCTACACGGCACCGGAAACGGGTTCGCGTTATCTGCGACTGCAATCCGGCAACGGACTGCTCAACGTGCACTATGAAGCCACAGTCGACCTCGTGCATCACGTTGCCGCGCCCGATGCGTTGCAGGAAATGCCGATCGACCAGGTGGCGCCACAGGCACTGACCTACATCTACCCCAGCCGGTATTGCCAGTCCGATCGACTGCATGCACTGGCCGGACGGGAGTTTGGTGCGATACCGCCTGGCTACCATCGGGTCATCGCGATTCAGCAGTGGATCAGGCAGCGCGTGATGTTCCAGTCCGGTAGCACCAATGCCAGCACCTCGGCGCTCGACACGATCATCGAGCAGGTTGGCGTGTGCCGCGATTTTGCCCATCTGATGATTGCTTTATGCCGGGCGGTCAACCTGCCGGCGCGTTTTGTGACCGGGATCGATTACGGTGTCGACCAGTCGTTGCGACCGCTGGACTTCCATGCGTATGTCGAGGTCATGCTGAGCGGGCGCTGGTATCTGTTTGATCCGAGCGGCGTGTCGCCACCGATGGCGCTACTGCGCCTGGGTACCGGACGCGATGCGGTCGATGCGCCGTTTGCCACCGTGTTCGGTGCCGTGAGTTCTGCGGTACCGGTTATCCGGATTACGGCCGTCGATGACGCAGCGCAGGGGCTGGTGCTGCCATGGCATACGGATCAGGCGTTGTCCTCGGCCGAGGCCTGAGTCTCGGCGAGCAGCGGGGCGCTGATGGCCGGAGTATGCATCAGCGCATTTGCCAGAGCACGCTGCACCGCGCCGTCGACATGCACTTCGCGGGCGCTGCCTGCGCGAAATGCAGTAGCGAGATCGTCGGCTGACATCGAAAACGCTTCCTGGCGTTCCCGGGTTGAAAAAATATACAGGGTGCGTAACGGGCTGACCCAGGCCAGCCTGACGTGTTTCGGATCTGCCGATGCCTGGTCGAATTCGAGCCACGCGCCGCGTCGCAATTGCTCCACCTCATCGACAAACTGATCCGGTTCCGGCTCGGCCTGCGTTTGTTCGCGGGCCTTGATTTCGATGCGGCGCTCGGCAGCTTTTCTGGCTACCTCGACGGCAATTTCTACCTGGCGTTCGGGTGACAGTTCCAGCGGCGCCCGCACGATCGAAGCATGGCATTCCGCCAGATCGGCAAAAAACTGCAGCCGGTCGGCGTCTTCCCACTTGATGATGTTGAGCCATTTGTTGAGCATCGACAAAATCGCAGGCAGGCGCGCGATCAGTTCCTTGCGATGGCCGGGTGTGATCTTGGGCTTGATGCTCCAGAGCAGATCATCCATCGTCCTGATCGCACTGGTCAGCACGTCCGGCTTGTCATTTTTGATGCTGTGCGCCAGCGTCAATACCGGCACCCACCGGCTCTCCAGGAAAGCTTCGACGAATGGCGCGACTTCGCCGGTATTGATGCGTACTGCCACATCCTGTTGGGCCGAGCGGGTGGCGCTACGGATTTTTTCGGTCTGCAGCGCCTCGTGGATAGGCGCTTCAAGCGCGCCGGCAGCGGTCGCCTCGTCGTGGGCGATGTAGGCAGTCAGATTGCCGGTGGCCTCGGCAAAACGGTTGCCCGGGTCGGGCAGATCGTTCTCGCTCAGGCGTTCGATACTGTTCTTGATCGTCACGAACAACGGATCATCGGCACCTTTGGCCCGATCCCACACCATGCCGGAACGGGTCAGCAAGTCGATCAGCTTTCGTGCCGGATGATCTTCGCTATAAAAGAATTCCTTGTCGCGTAATGCCTCCTGAAGTACCGGTACTTGCAGCAGGCTGATCAGTTCCTTGATTTCGGTGGGAACGTACTGGTCCCGGAATACGCTGTCGAATACCTGAACCAGCAAGTCTATTGTCGTTTCATCGGTACGGCTCAAGCTGCCGGCCGGCGCATCTGCCTTGATGCGCGACAGCTGATTGCGCGCCGGGTGCCGTTGCGCTGCTGGCAGTGCCTGATGTTGCTGCAACTGACCCAACAACGAATCACCGGCAACGCGACTTGCCGACCAGTCTGGTTGAGCGGTGATGTTCGTGCCGCCTGTTCCGCTGATACCGCTGGTACCTTGATGATCGCCGATGTCGGCTGCATCGAACAGGTGACGCAGTTGCTGCTTCAGCGCTGCCTGGTCTGCTTCGCGAGAGGCGGTGCCGGGGTGACCACCAGATTTGCGAATCTGATAGACGTCGATCAGTTCAGGCAATACGCCACGGGCGATCAGGGTATCGTTGAGCGCCTTGATGATGGGTGGCAAATCGAGGAATACGCCCGGGCGCAGCAAAGGCAGGATCGCAATGGCAGATTCCGACGATGGCACGAACTCGTTCCATGCCGCATGTACAGCACCAAGAAATACCTCGGGACGAAACGGATTCTGCGCCACATTGATCGCATCGCGCTGGAGCAGGATGGCAAGCCTGCTGTTGAGCGCTGCCAGCTGTCCGGCATTGTCGATGTCGAACAGGCGGGCACTGACACCCAGCAGCACCTTGTTATCCATTTCGGCGTACGGCACCAGCGACATGTCACCCGCACGGCGCGATACCGCTTGTCCTGCACCATTTTCGAGCAGCGTGATTTCCTGTTTCAGTGCCTGTTCCAGCCGGTCCGATGCAATATGCAAAAACGCATAGCGATTGTTCGTCAGCAGGTTGGCGAGATTGAAGCAAAGGTTGGCTTCCCGGGCATCGCCGCTACTCTCCGAGAGTTCCATCAAGGTGGCGGACAGGTGTTCCGTGAAGGCTGAAAATTGCGCATCGACCATGCCAATGACGACCGGGACCAGCGTCGACAGGACGTCACTGCGCCGCCTGTGCGTAACCGGCGGAAAAGAGGCTGCGTCAGGGCTGGTATTGGACGCCATGGGTGGAGTTCCAGCGGACATTGTTTGAATGGCGGTATGAAAGTCGATTAAGAGTCGTTGGACTGATTATGCATCAGCCTTACGGTTATTTCCATGTGGAAAGTAATAGTTGTCTCCTGATGGTGTTCGGGTGCTGCTGCCAGTCATGTTCAGCAGGTAAAAGGCTGTTGCGCAGCGAGCCGCAATACAGGCCGCTGCCCTATACTGTCGCGTTACGTTTCCGACGCTCCTTCATGAACGATCCACTCCAGTTATTCGGTTTGACCACAGCACCGCTCGAACTGGTTTCGTTCATTCTTGCACTGATTACGGTCCTTTTGACCATACGCCAGAACCACTGGGGCTGGCTGTTTTCGATTATTTCGTCGGGCACGTATGCCGCCGTTTTTCTGCAGTCCCGGTTGTATGGCGATGCCGGACTGCAGGTCGTGTTCATTGTTCTCTCGGTATGGGGCTGGTATCAGTGGCTGTATGGCGGCGTGGCGCAGTCGCCATTGACCGTCACCAGCCTGTCGCCGCGAGGCTGGCTGCGTTCCGGCCTGGCATGGCTGGCAGGGTTCGCCATCCTGTCGCTGTTCCTGACCTCGTTTACCGATACCGATGTCCCGTACGCAGACGGCTTCCTGACCGCTGGCAGCTTGCTTGGACAATGGCTGCTGTCGCGCAAGAAGCTGGAAAACTGGCATGTCTGGATCGTCGTCGACCTGTTATACATTGCGTTGTATCTCTACAAGGGGTTGGCGTTGACGGCAATCTTGTATGGCATTTTCGTCGTGATGGCGGTGATTGGTTTGCGCACCTGGCGCAAGACATTGTGAGGGTGGCAGCGATAGCGATCCTGGGTGCCGAGTCGACCGGGAAATCAACGCTGGCGGCGGCACTGGCCACGCGCCATCAAACGCTGTGGGTGCCCGAATACCTGCGCGAATTCGTCGATATGCATCAGCGCACGCCACACGAAGACGAGCAATTTCTGATCGCCAGTCGTCAGGTTGCACGTGAAGACACGTTTGCACGAGACGCCAACCGCTGGCTGTTCTGTGATACCACGCCATTGATGACGGCGCTGTACAGCCAATTCTATTTTGGCCGTGTTGATGCCGCGCTCGCAGCCTTGGCTGCCAGCCGGCGTTATGCACTAACCTTCGTCACCGCGCCGGATACACCCTGGATCGCCGATGGGTTGCAGCGCGAATCGGCTGACGTGCGCGATACCGTGCATCAGTGCCTGATTGCGCAGTTGATGTCTACTGGTTCGGGTTTTCATTTGTTGTCGGGAACGCTGGAAAAACGGCTCGTTGAGGCGGATCGGTTGCTGGAGATATCGGCAGGCAAGTGATCGGTTTCTGTGATGGGATAAGCAATTCGTCCAGGCTGCGTCGGTGTTTTTCCACAAATTCCAAAAACACGCCCGTAAATTTTAAATAAATTAAAAAGTCGGCCAAGTCGATTGCAATGGATTGTTACTCTGGGTTATCTTCAGTGCATACCAAAAAGCAATGCTGATACAAGGCGAGTGACGATCTAAACCAGGTTTTCATCCCGGTTCGGTACAAATCGCACCTGCTGTCGGCACGAAGACAGGGAGCGCCGTACGCCATGAGCGACATCATGAAAAGAGTTCAGGCAATTATCGAGAGCAGCGAAAACGTTGCCGGCGCCGTGTCCACGCCGGGGCTCGCCGGACCGTTCAGTCACGGCGTACCCGATCCGGCGAACAGCCCCATCACTTCCACGAAACCGGTAGCGCAACCGGAGCGCCTCCCAGATTCACATAAAGAACTGGAGGGGATTATCCGGATATTGACCAACGTCATCGAGGTAAGCAAAACCAAGTCGGCCGAACTCGCGTCGGTACAAGAGAAAATCCGGGAAAGCGAAGGACGCTTGCTGGCCATCATGAACCATTCAGCATCGATCGTGATGCTGAAAGATGTGGCAGGTCGATACGAGTTCGTCAACCGCTGCTTCGAAGAATTGTTCGATGTCGATGCGGCCACGGTCATTGGCAAAACCGATCATCAGCTCTTTGGTGCAGACATTGGTCAGGTATTGCGTGGCTGCGACCTGGAGACGATCGCCAGTGCAGGCGTGACGCACTCATTCGACGACGTCACGATCGGTGGTCGTGCGGTCAGGCTGGAGAGTATGCGCTTTCCGTTGTTCGATCTTGACGGTGTCGTCACATCGGTGTGCACCCAGGCCAGCGACAGCAGCCTGAAACGGCACGCCGACGAACAGCTCCGGCTTGCTGCCAAAGTATTTGATCGTTCCGGCGAAGCCATCGTCATCACCGACCCCCATGCCGTCATCCTTACGGTCAATGCGGCCTTCACAAGAATTACGCATTACACCATCGACGATGTCATCGGAAAAACGCCACGCATTCTGCAGTCCGGTCAGCACGCGCCGGAGTTTTTTGAACACATGTGGCGGGGCTTGCGCAACGACGGTGCCTGGCAAGGCGAAATCATTAACCGCCGCAAGAATGGCGAAATTTATCCTGAATGGCTGACCATCAATGCGGTCAAGGATGATGCTGGCGACCTCGTCAATTACGTCTCAATCTCGCGTGACATCACGCATGTCCGGGAGTCACAGCGCCGGATCGAGTTTCTCGCTACCCACGACGCATTGACCGGGTTACCCAACCGGACATTGCTTTCCGACCGTCTGGACCATGCGATTTGCCAGGCACGACGCGGTGACCACCGGGTAGCGGTACTGTTCATTGATCTCGATAATTTCAAGAACATCAATGACAGCCTTGGTCATGACGTCGGAGACATGCTGTTAAAGCAAGCGACAGAAAGGTTGAAAAAAAGCGTGCGTGATTCCGACACGCTGGCGCGCCTCGGCGGGGATGAATTTGTGGCAGTGCTGAGCAATGTGTCGGTGGACGATGTCCATGTCGTGGCTGCGCGCATTGTCGACTTCATGGCAACGGTATTCCAGGTCAATGAGAACACCCTGTTCGTGTCGGCCAGTATTGGCATCAGCATGTTTCCGGAAGACGGCAACGACTCCGTGAGTTTGCTGAAAAATGCCGATACCGCGATGTACAGCGCAAAAGACGACGGCCGCAATCAGTACCAGTTTTTTGCCAATCACATGAAAGTCCTGATCATGCAACGCATGGCGCTGGAGACCAGTTTGCGGTTGGCACTGATAGGCGGGTGCTTGCGCATGGAGTATCAACCCAAGATCCACCTGGCGACCGGTGCGATCATTGGTGCCGAGGCACTGGTGCGGTGGCACGATCCGGTTCTGGGAGAGGTAGCGCCAGCGCAATTTATTCCTGTGGCCGAAGGCTGCGGTCTGATTTCCATCCTCGGCAGCCGTGTCTTCGAGATGGTGTCAGGACAGATTGCGTGTTGGCGATCGATGGGCATTGCGGTGCCGCCCATCGCCATCAATGTGTCCGCACATCAGCTGCGCGAACCGCGCTTCGTGGATAACATTGCCGCCGTGATCGCCAGCTCCGGCGTGCCGGCTTACAGCATCAGTATCGAGCTGACCGAAAGCGCGCTGATGGAGCGTGTCGATCAGGTCCGCGAACGGCTTCTGCAACTCGAATCGATGGGCGTTACCTTGAGCGTGGATGACTTTGGTACCGGTTATTCGTCATTGGCCTACTTGCGCAAATTGCCGATCGGGGAATTGAAGGTTGATCGCAGTTTTATCGACGGACTGACCGATCAGCCTGATGACCGCTCGGTCGCCAAGACCATTATCGACATGGCGCACGCGCTCGGGATGCAGGTGGTCGCGGAAGGCGTCGAAACGCTTGCCCAATTGCGCGTTTTACAAAGTCAGGGATGTGACATCGCGCAGGGCTACCTGTTTTATCGACCACTGGCACCAGACGAATTTGTGCGTGCATTAACGGCCGGCTCGCTGGCAATTTGCGGGCCTGTGTTGCAGGTCGAAAATCTCTGAGAACCTTGACATTGTCCTGCGGTAAATTCCTCAAAAGAACTTCACCGATTCTTTCATTCGACGTGTCATTTTCTGACACGGGTTTGTCCTGTTCTCCGATAGCGACCCCCAAAACCAGCGCCTAGTATCGCTACCGATGGCGCTGCCTTGACGGGTTGCCATCCGGTCCAGCGGAGTCCGGTCACCTGGTTGACCACCTCCCTTTTACCGTGAACTCTTAACTCAACTCGAAGGAGATGGTAATGTCGACGAACCAAAAAGGTAAGCAGTCACAAGAGGAGATGGACGCGATGCAGGGCAGGGAACAGGGTGGTTCTGGTCGCAGTTCTGGCACGCAAGGCGGATCGCATGAGCAGCATGTCGAATCCGGCCGCCAAAGCCACAAGAACGACAACAGGCAATCCGATACCAGCGGTAGCCAATCGGGCAGTTCGGAAAAATCCAGCGGTGTTTCCCGCAGCGGGACTTCCGATCAGCAGACCGATGCTGGTCGTCAAAGCAACAAGGGCGACAACAAACAGTCCGACAGCGGGGAAGGCAGCCGATCCGGTAGCCAGGGTAGCTCACGCGGCGGTACGCACGAGCAGCACGTCGAAGCTGGTCGCCAAAGCCACAAGAATACGAACAAATAAGCCGACTGCAGTCAATCGGCGGTAATGAGGTACGGTGTCGGTGACGGCACCTGAATCAAACAATGCGCGCCAGAACGGCGCGCATTTTTTTGCCCGTGCCTGAGCATGCCGACAGCGGCGGCACACTGTGATCCTCGTGCTGCATCGGCTTACGTCACATTAAAAATCAAACTGCGCCGACACCTTGAAGGTCCTCGGCGCGCCAGCCAGCAAATACCCGCCCAGTGCCGACGACGCATCGCGCCAGTAAAACTTGTCGAACGCGTTGTCGACGTTGGCACGCAGCGTGGTGGCCGTGCCGTTGACCGAGGTCAGGTAGCGCGCGCCGAGGTTGAACAGGTGATACGACGGGATCGTGATGCGCGCCACGCTGTCAGGACTGAACACCTTGTTGCCGGAATAATTCCATGCGCCGTTGAGCTTCAGGCCTGCGATGGTGGGCACCGCGTAGTCGAGCGTCAGCGCCGAGCGGAAGTCCGGCACGTTGGTCACGCGCTGGTCGTTCTGGGCCGCATCATCGGTATTGCGCTGGCGCGCCTGCAAGGCCGTGGCGCTGAACCCGATTGTCAGGTCACGGGTCATTTTGCCCTGGGTTGCCAGTTCCACACCGCGATGGACGGCATCACCATTGCGCAGGTACGTGAAGCTGCTGTTGGTATATTCCAGCGGCTTGGTGATCTGGAATAGTGCTGCCGACATTTGCCAGTTGCCCGCCAGCTCTGCCTTGACGCCGAGTTCTTGCTGGCGCGATTTGGAGGGATCGAGAATCTGGTTGGCGTTCGTGGTCAGCAGCGGCGCGACGCCACCGTGTTCCAGACCTTGCGAGTAGGCGCCATACAATGTCCAGTTGGCCAGCGGATTGACTACCAGCGCCACCGATGGCAACACGTAGCTGCGCTCGAAGGCGGTGCCGAACTGGGTACGTTCAATCTGGGTGTGGCGCAGGCCGGCATGCAGTTTGACTTGCTCCGACAGCGTCAGGATGTCTTGCACGAACAGCGATTGCTCGTTGCCTTTGCGCTGAAGCATGACCGGGCCGGTGGAAATGGTGGAGGCCGGGACCACAACAGGCTGATAGATATTGCTGGTGCCATTGGCCATCGATCCGGCGCAATCCAGCGTGCCATACACACAGTCGCCAAATTCATCGCGGCGGCGCAAGGTGTCCATGCCCAGAGTGACCTGATGGACGATGGCACCGGTGGCGAATTTGCCTTGCAGCGAGGCTTTTGTCGATAGCAGTGTTTTTACTTCGCCGGTGCTCTGGTAGTCGTACACGTCGTAGTCGCCATTGGCACAGAAACCCGGGAACAGCCCGGCGGATGCGCAACCGTACGGGAAGGCGGCGTAGTCGTCGCGCAGCAGGCGATGGCGGTTGACGGCGATGGTGCTGCTCCAGTCCTGGTTCCACTTGTAGTCAAAGCGCAGACCAACGTTGGTGCTGTCGGTCACGACCGGCTTGCTCCAGGGCTGGTTGTTGAGCATGGTCTTGGCGGAAACGCCGGTGGGCAGGTCGGTGCCGCCGAGCAGCTGGAAGCCGGGTGCCGTGAGCTGGGACTTGTGCTGCGTATCGAGGTCGATCTGCAGCAATGCCTTGGGCGAAATCTGCCAGTCGAAGGCGCCCGACACAAATTGGCGCTCGCCATCGGCACCCTTGACGTACGAGCGGATTTTTTCGGCGGCGGCGTTGATCCGGTAACCGAAGCGCTTGTCGTCAAACCTGCCGCCAAAGTCGACCGATCCGTAGACGGTGCCGCGTTCACTGGCTTCCAGCAGGATGGAGCGCAGCGGTGTCGCGGTGGGGCGCTTGGTAATGAAATCGATGATGCCGCCCGGGGTCGAGATACCGGCTTGCAGTCCCGATAATCCTTTCAGGATTTCGACCCGTTCCTTGTTCTCGAACGGGATCGCTGCATCCGACGCAATCGGCAAACCATCCTTGCGGTAGCTCGATGCATTGTCGAGGGCGAAACCGCGAATGGAAAATTGTTCGGCGTAACCAACTGCGTTATAGGCTTCGTTCAGGCTGGCATCAAGCCGGCTGATATCGGCGATACGACGGATTTGCAGATCCTGTAGTTGTTGCTGGCTGATGACGCTGACGGCTGCCGGCGTTTGCAGCAGCGGCGCAGTGCCGAATCCACCCACGCTGGCATTGCGTCCGGTATCACGTGGCAAAGCGGTCTCGGAGACTACCACTTGGGGCAAGGTTTGTTCGGTAGTTAGTGTGGCAGTTTGTGCGTGGGCGGCAGAGGCGACGAGGAGGCTTTGTGCAACCAGGAAGGCAATTCGGGTCAGGCGGAGGTTCGGTACCGGCATGGTTCGCTCTATCAAGTGTGGAAACACTGGTGGCAGCGAAGAAGCGGTCGAAGGAGGGGGCCTGTCGCTTCCCTTCGCTGGCATTATCCAGATCAGGTTCAAAGGGTAAATCTCACCCGAAAGCTGATGCTTTCAGGACCCCTAGCAGGAGCGGAGTGTAGCACGCGGGTCGTGTGGTGTATGGAACGATGGCGGATTGATGCGGTGCATGGCGCCACGCGCCGGTTCAAACCGTGCACGCCCGGCCAGTCAAGACACTTGCGGCAGCTCCAGCAAGCGTTCAATGGGCTCCGGTTTGTGCAGGAAGAACCCCTGAGCATAAGTAATACCCAGCTCCTTGACCCGCTCCAGCACTGGCGCTTTGTCGACGTATTCGGCAACCGTCTGGATGCCCATGACCTTGGCAACATCCACAAAGCACCGCACTGCCACATCATCCAGAGGGTCGTCAAGCAAGTCCTTGATGAACTGGCCGTCGATCTTCAGGTAGTCCACATGCAGCCGCTTGAGGTAGCCGAAAGATGACGCACCGGCACCAAAGTCATCCAGCGCAACGCTGATGCCCAGGGCACGAACCTGATCCACGAATACCGCCGCATCGGCCAGATTGGTCACCGCAGCAGTCTCGGTAATCTCGAAGCACAAACGTTCACACAACGAGGCCGGTAATGCAGACAGGCTTTCCATGACATGGCGGTGAAAGGCGCGGTCGCCCACGCTTTGACCCGACAAATTGATGCACAGCAGCTGGATCGCGTGATTCGGTCCCAGCGCTTCCAGCCAGGCAATCGACTTTCGCAACACCCAACGGTCGATGCGTGTCGCCAGATGAAACCGCTCCGCAGCGGGCAAGAACGCTGCCGGCGAAATGATGGACCCGTCGGTATCCAGCATGCGCAGCAACACTTCAGCATGCATGCCGTGCACGCCACCTTCCAGTGAATGCAACCGCTGGGCGTACAGCACAAAACGGTCTTCGTCCAGCGCCTGTTCGATACGCGTTGTCCAGTGCATTTCGCCCTGGCGTACTTGCATGGCCTGGTCGTTATCAATCCATGTATGCACCCTGTTGCGGCCGGCTTCCTTGGCGGCGTAGCAGCACGTGTCGGCTGCCTGCATGACTGCGGCGGTATTGGCAAAGCTATTGCTGACTGCTACCAGCCCGATGCTGGTGCCAACCCGGAAACGTCTGCCGTCATGCTGGAACCTGAACTCATCCATGCGGTCGCAGATCTGCTGCGCGACACGCTGGGCCTGCTCGCCGTTGCAATGGTCCAGGATGATGCCGAACTCGTCGCCACCCAATCGGGCCAGGGTGTCACGCGCACGAACCACGTCACCCATCAAACGACTCACCTGCTGCAGCAACAGATCACCGGCGGTATGCCCGCATGCGTCGTTGACCAGCTTGAACTGGTCCAGATCGACGTATAACAAAGCGTGGACGCTGCCGTCGTCATGCGATTTTTGCAAAAGAGAACGCAGACGGGATTCGAACTCTACCCGATTGACCAGACCCGTCAATGCGTCATGCGTGGCGCGATAGCTCATTTCACCAGAGAGGCGGCGCTGCTCGGTCACATCATGGAACACCAGTACGGCTCCCAGTACGGTTCCTTGCGCGTCGCGAATCGGGGCGGCGGAGTCTTCGATGCCGAACTCCATGCCGTCGCGCGAGATCAGCACGGTGTTGTTTGCAAGACCAACTATCTTGTCCAGCTTGAGGCAGGTCTCGATCGGGTTCTCGGCGAGCAAACGGGTCTGCTCATGGACCACATGAAAAATGTCGACCAGCGGGCGTCCTTGTGCATCGGAAATGGTCCAGCCTGTCATCCGTTCGGCCACCGGATTGAGCCATGTGACGTCGCCTTGCGCATTCGTGGTGATGACCGAGTCACCAATGGATTCCATGGTGATGCGAAGAAGCTCGATTTGCTGGGCCAGGGCGATCTCGGTTTCGCGCTCATGCGTCACATCCCAGTTCACTCCGACCATGCGCAACGCAGTGCCCTTGGCGTCACGCTCCACAATTGCCGTGGACTTGATGGCGTGCACGCTCTTATCTGACCAGATAATGCGAAATTCAAGCGCAAATTCCTGCTCGCCAGCAAGTGCCTTTTGCAACGCAACTTCGGGCTTCTTTTGATCGTCGGGATGCAGGTGGCGCGTCCACAAACTGTAGGTATCTGTCACGCTATCTGGTTCAAGGCCAAATAGCCGATACATCAACTGGTCCCAGACCAGGGTGCCTGTTATCAGGTCATATTCCCAAACCCCGATGCCGCCAGCGCCCGTCGCCAATTGCATGCGGTCATGAATACGGGCAATGAGCCGGCGTGTTTTCACGGCTTCGGTAATGTCCTGGAATGCGCCCAGCAGCCGGATAGGTTGCCCATACTCGAACTCGGCTGAGCCCATGGCACGTACCCAGACGATCACCCCGTCCCTGCGCACCAGTTCCAGTTCCAGATCCCAACCCTGGCCGGTCGTCACCGCGTTGTTCACCGCGTCCTGAATGATAGGACGCGAGTCTGTCGAATAGAACTGGATGGCCTCTTCCAATGTGGGCGTATAACCGGGTACTTCGCCCTGAATACGACACGTCTCATCGGACCAATAGACGCTATTCGAGCGCAGGTCTACCTCCCAGCCGCCGACGCCAGCCATGCGGCCGGTGCGGTCGAGGAAGACCTGGCTTTTACGCAGTTGGTCTTCGAACTGCTTGCGTTGTGAAATGTCGCGACTTACGGAAACGTAACGCTCGATCGCGCCATCAGCGCCTCTGAGCGGAGCTACGATGCTATACATCCAATACAGTTCTCCGTTTTTTTTGCGATTGCAAATCTCACCGTGCCAGGACTCGCCTTGCGCCAATTTCGCCCACATTTCAGAAAAAAATGATGCAGAGTGGGCGCCCGAGGTCACCATGCGGTGATCTTGTCCCAACAGTTCCGTACGTGGATAGCCACTGAGATCGCAAAACGCGTCGTTGACCTCGGTGATGCGGGAGGAAAGATCTCCGACCGAAACGACGAAGTGCTCCTTGATCATGCCAAGCAACGATTCGGTCGCGTGCTTTGCGTGGGATTGTTGCGTCATGTCTTCGACGGTACCGACATAGCCAGTACGTAGCCCTTGCGCATCGAGGATCGCGCCGGCAGTGCTACGCACGACGCGCAGTTCGCCGCTCTGCTGGTGGATGCGGAACTCCATGTCAAACTTTTGACCGGTTTCGGCACAGGCCTGCCAGTTGGCAAAGACGTTGGGTGCATCCTGCGGATGCAAGGTCGCTTTCCAACCCGTGCCGACGCTTTGTGTCTCGGTCATGCCAAAAATCTGCTGCCAGGCGGCATTCGTATAGGTGCACGCACCGTGCATATCGGTCGCGTAAATGCCGGTGGGTGACGCCGCACTCAACGCCCGAAACTGTGCTGCACTGTGTTCTGTGTCGCGCGCGATCCTGCGCATCTCCATGAACTGACTTGCCGCTTTCGCCAATTGCAACAAGACTTTGCGTTGCTGAGGATCGAGCGTGCGGGGTTCTCGATCAATGACACATAGTTCGCCTACATGTGCGCCACATGCCAGCACCAGCGGTGCGGCTGCATAAAACCGGATATGCGAATCACCGACGACCAGAGGATTATCGGAAAACCGCTCGTCCTCCAGCGCATTGGGCACCTCGAACAGTCCATCCTGCAAGATGCCATACGAACAAAATGAGCCGTGGCGGGGTGTCTCCCTGACATCGCCGAGTCCGATGCTGGCTTTGAACCATTGGCGATCAGTGTCCACCAGACTGAAAAGGGAAATCGGAGCGTCGCACACCAGCGCGGCGGCTTTGACCAATGCATCAAAGCCTTCCTCAGCCTCGGTGTCGAGAATGTCGAGTCGTTGAAGGGCGCACAGGCGAGCGTCTTCGGAATCAGGTATCGGTGCAGCAATCAAGGCTAACCCTTTTGTGCGTGGCATCGGAGGGCCGGTGGAAAGGATGCGGCGAACTTCAGATCAACTGAAGGGGCGCCTTCGGGATTGCTTTTGGCAAAACTAGACACATCGGAAAACACACGTTTTCCAGCAACGTGTCGATTTTTGTTTCGACATATTTCACAACCTGCAGCAAGTTTGCAAAGAGCATTCAGTTGATGGTAAGCCATAACCAGATCGGAATCCATGGACATGAACGAGTTTTTGTATCGTGTTGCCAATGAGGTAAACAGGCGGTTTTCAGGAGACAGACAAACGCTCGCGCAAGGATCTTCGGCATGCGGCTTTGCATCAGGCCGCGGCCTGCTTGGAATAGCTGAACCGGTCCAATCCACCGAGTGAAATCAAATCGCACACGATCAAAAAACGTCACCCGAGTTGCCCACCTATACAATCGACAGCCGTGCACCGGCGCTGCCGTTTCAGCATGACGCGATGCAGGCAAACCTCCAGGCAGCAACGATCACAAAGAATGATTCAGCAATTCAGCACAATGACCAACGAAAGGACTCCCATGCGCCACAAAGAACGCCATCGCACCCAGCATATCGGCTGGCTGCGCGCCGCCGTACTCGGTGCCAATGACGGTATCGTTTCTACAGCCAGTCTGGTGGTCGGCGTGGCCGCCGCCAATGCCAGCCAGGGCAGCATCCTCATGACTGGTGTAGCCGGGCTGGTGGCGGGGGCGATGTCGATGGCGGCGGGCGAATATGTGTCGGTGCACTCGCAGGCCGATACCGAAAACGCCGACCTCGACAAGGAGCGCGCCGAGCTACTGGACGATCCGGTTGCCGAGCGGCGCGAATTGACCGCGATTTATGTGGCGCGCGGTATCGAGCATGGGCTGGCCGAGCAAGTGGCCGAACAGCTGATGCTGCACGACGATATTGGTGCACACGCCCGCGACGAGTTGGGTATTTCGGAGACCGTCAGTGCGCAACCGGTACAGGCGGCGCTGTCATCGGCCGGCAGTTTTGCGATCGGTGCGTTGCTGCCGCTGGCCGTGACTGCGGTTGCACCGGCAAACACGTTGATCTGGCTGGTGGCAGGAAGCTCGCTGATTTTCCTGGCGCTGCTGGGCGTGATCTCGGCCAGGGTAGGTGGTGCCAATGTGCTGGTTGGTGCTTGGCGGGTGACGTTTTGGGGCGCGCTGGCGATGGCGGTCACGGCTGGCGTGGGCGCGCTTTTCGGTGCGACTGTTTGAGTTGCGAGAACTGACAACGACGCTAGTCGTGTATAAGAACCACAACCGCAACCGCAACCGCAACCGCAACCGCAACCGCAAACGACATATCAAGTCACCGTGCGGGCAGTCCTGTCCGCACCGGCGTCTGATTAACTCCTACCCCTGAATATGGTCCCGATCCAACGATGATAAAACCCTCCCGCTCTCCTTCCGCAATCACGCGTTTTTTCCAGTCAGATGCCGCCGGTGGCGTCGTCCTGATGATTGCTGCAGTCGCCGCCATGCTGGTGGCGAACTCGCCATGGCAAACGACGTATCTGGGCGTCCTGCACAGCGACCTGTTTGGTCTGTCGGTGGAACATTGGGTCAATGATGGTTTGATGGCAGTGTTCTTCCTGATGGTGGGTCTGGAGATCAAGCGCGAGCTGCTGACCGGTGCGCTGTCGAGCTGGTCGCAGCGGGCCTTGCCGGGATTCGCGGCTGTGGGTGGCATGGTGGTGCCGGCATTGATCTATGTCGGCTTTAACTGGAACAGTCCGCAGACTCTGGGTGGATGGGCGATTCCCGCCGCGACCGACATCGCGTTTGCGCTGGGTGTACTGGCACTGCTCGGCCCACGCGTACCGGTGTCGCTGAAAATCTTTCTGGCAGCGCTGGCGATTCTGGATGACCTGGGTGCGGTCGTGATCATCACGCTGTTCCATACCACCGGCCTGTCGATACCGATGTTGCTGAGTGCGCTGGCGGTGCTGGCAGTGCTGTTCGTGATGAACCGGATGGGTGTACAGCGCCTGATTTATTACGTCATCGGCGGGGTTGTCCTGTGGATTTTTGTCTACCAGTCAGGCGTGCATGCAACGCTGGCCGGGGTCGCGCTGGCGTTCTGCATTCCGTTGCGTGTGGTCGGATACAAAGGCAGGAAGTCGCCGCTGGTCAAGCTGGAGCACGGATTGCACCCATGGGTGGCGTTTGCCGTCGTGCCGATCTTCGGGTTTGCCAATGCGGGTGTGTCACTGGCGGGATTCGACATGCAGCATCTGGTCGATCCGGTGCCACTGGGCGTGGCGCTCGGACTGTTCATCGGCAAGCAGGTCGGCGTGGTGGGACTGTGCGCGCTGGCCATCAAGTTTGGCTTGGCGCAGCTGCCCAAAGGCAGTAACTGGACACAGCTGTACGGCGTGGCACTACTGTGCGGAATCGGTTTCACGATGAGTCTGTTCATCGGATCGCTCGCCTTTGCCGGATCAGCCGTGTTGATCGACGAAGTCAAAATCGGCGTGTTGATCGGATCGATCCTGTCCGGCGTTGCGGGTGCGCTGGTGGTGCTGGCAGGGAGCCGGAAGTAAGTGTCGAAGTCGTAACGGCGGTGTCGTGCCGGGCTTGATGCAACCCGATTCCCGCCTGCCGGTATCGATGGAAACTGTGTTTTCGACGGCACGTTCTGCTGCAAAGCCAGCGCTTTCAACGAGAGCATTGCCTGCAAATTTCACCATGAAAACTACCGACTGTTGGGCTGCAAAGCCCAACGATTCGGCAACGTAATCGACGCTTTCGAAACCCACCTTGAAAGAGTTGGCGTTGCAGCTCAGCTTGAATCAAGCTATTTTCCGACTGCCGGCATCGGTGCAAACAATGCTTCCAGATCCTCTCCCGAGAATTTCACGGCGGCCTTGCCATCTTCTGACAAGATGCCTTCGGCTAGCGCCGCTTTCTTGTCCTGCAGCGCGACGATTTTTTCTTCGATGCTGCCGGCGATAATAAGTTTGTAGACAAACACCGGTTTTTCCTGGCCGAGCCGATGGGCCCGGTCGGTGGCCTGGTTCTCGGCAGCCGGGTTCCACCACGGATCGTAATGGATCACGGTGTCGGCCGCAGTCAGGTTCAGGCCCACGCCACCGGCTTTCAGGCTGATCAGGAACAACGGTACTTCGCCGTCCTGGAAGCGCCGCACCGGCGTGGCACGGTCGGTGGTGTCGCCGGTCAGCAGCACGTACGGAATGCCGGCTTTTTCGACCTCCGTGGCGATCAGCGCCAGCATGCCCGTGAATTGCGAGAACAGCAGCACGCGCCGGCCTTCTTCGATCATGTCGGGCAGCATCGACAGCAGCAACTCCAGCTTGGCCGATTCCTTCACACCTTCGGCTTTCTTGAGCTTCACCAGGCGCGGATCGCAACAGACCTGGCGCAATTTCAGCAGCGCATCGAGCACTACGATGTGGCTGCGCGCCAGCCCCTGTTCGGCGATGACGGCCCGGACTTTTTCGTGCATGGCCGTGCGCACGGTTTCGTAGAGATCGCGCTGCGTGCCGTCGAGATCGACGCGGCGCACGATCAGGGTTTTTGGTGGCAATTCAGTCGCCACTTCATTCTTGCGCCGGCGCAGCATGAATGGCCGGATGCGTCGCGCCAGCAAATCGCGTCGCACCGTGTCGCCGGCTTTTTCGATCGGCGTGCGCCAGCGTTTGGTGAAGTCCTTCTGGTTGCCCAGAAAGCCCGGCAACAGGAAGTCGAACATCGACCAGAGTTCGCCAAGGTGATTTTCCAGCGGCGTTCCGGTCAGGCACAGACGATGGCGCGCCTTCAGGTCGCGGATGGCGACAGCGGCCTTGGTGCTGGCATTCTTGACAAATTGCGCTTCATCCAGAATCAGCAAATGGTAATTGTGCTGCGCCAGGATTTCATGGTCGCGCCACAGCAAGGCATAGGTGGTCAGCACCAGGTCATGATTGCCGATCTGGTCAAACTGGTCCTTGCGTCCGGCACCTTGCAGGCTGAGTACGCGCAGGCTCGGCGCGAAGCGTCTGGCTTCGTCCTGCCAGTTGTGCACCAGTGAGGTCGGCACGACGATCAAGGCTGGCCGGTCGAGTCGGCCGGCTTCCTGTTCGACCAGCAGATGGGCCAGCGTCTGGATGGTTTTACCGAGTCCCATATCGTCGGCCAATACGCCGGACAGTTTGTGCTCGCGCAGGAATTGCATCCAGCTCAGGCCTTGTTGCTGGTAACTGCGCAGGTCTGCCTGCAGGCTTTTGGGGACCGGCACTTCGCTGATGCCCGCGCCGCTTTTCAGACGCTGGGCCAGCTGGCGAATCGAGTCATCGCCATGGAATTGCCAGCGGCCGGTATCGTTGAGGGCATCCAGTCGGCCGGCATCAAGCCGGGAAACGCGCAGGCTGGCACCCGGCGTTGCGCCATCGAACAGGTCGATCAATACCCGTACGACCGGCTTGATGCGATCGGCGCGCAAGCGCAGGCGTTCGCCGCGATCAGTCTTGAGTTCGATCGCTTCGTCGTCGGCAATCGACTCCAGTCCGGTTTTCAACCAGCGCTGGTCGCGCTGGAATAACTCCGCCAGCAACGGTTCCAGCCGGACAATCCGGTCACCCACGCGGATGCCCATATCGAGGTCGAACCAGCCGTCCGCGGCTTCATGCATCTGGCCTTCGATGCTGTCGATCTCGATGATATTGAAACGGAAATTCGGCGACGTATGTACCTGCCAGCCTTGCGCGCGCAGCCCCGGCAGGTTGTGCTGCATGAAATCTGTCCAGGCGTCTGTTTCATTGAATCCCCACAGTGATGCCGGGAACGTCTGCGGGCCATACACGCAACCCGGAGGAACCGGGTTCAGCCCGGATTGGCGCAGCTCGGCGAGGCGGGATTTTTCGGCCAGGGAATGACGTTTTACCTGGACGATTTCGCCGTCAGGGGTCTTCATCAGCGAGTCGGTCGTACCCACTTCAAACAGCAAGCCGTCGTAATCGAACAGCACGGTGGCATGATCGAACTGCTTCAATTTGTCGTCATAGAATTTGTTATGCAGGGCATATACCGGCAGCGTGTCCAGCGCCAGCACTGGCACGGGCTCACTATCGACGACGCGGATCGCCGACATCAGTTCAACCGGTGGCACAGGCACGGTCGGCGCGATCTGGCGCAATACGGCAGCGACGACCGGCGCCTCCGCTGGCGCGATCGGCGGCATGCCAAGAAATTCCACCATCTGGTTCGCCGGGCAGGATAACTCCACCAGGCCGACTTCATGCGTTGCCTGATCGAGATACGCAAACGGCTCGACTTCGATCACGCTGGTGGCGAACGGGACGGTCTGCAACTGCGGACGCAGACGGTCGCCGGGACAGGGGTCCCAGTCGATCCGACCGGCGCGTGACGCACCGGCATGCAGGGCCACGATGGTGATTTTTCCGTCGGTATCCTGCGCGAACAGGCGCCCGGTCGCCAGCATCTTTTCCAGCACGGCAGCGCCATTGATGCCGCTCAGTGCAAAACCGCCGCCGTAGTTCGCCCGGGAGCGGCCCATCCAGAGCATGCGCAGGATGCCGAGATCCTCTTCGGCGATGAACTGCGGCGGATTGAGCAGGGCGCTCTCGACATTGTTCCATGGGGTGCTGATGGAGCGGATGCTGCCGTCGCTGACCACGCCTGCCTTGAAAAACAGCACTTCGTGATGCCGTGCATAGCGCGATGGTGCCAGCACATAGGCCAGTGCCAGGCTGGCTTTTTTTGATTTTGTTTTTTTCCCATCGGTGAGCGTGAGCCGTCCGCGCACATGTTCCAGCCAGCTGATCAGTTCGGGTCGCACCGAGGTGCTGACGGAGGCGCTGTGCTCCAGGCTGGCCATCAACAACGCACCGACATGCTTGCAGTCGACGCTGACCGGACAGGAGCACAGTCCCTGAATATCCAGCTTGTGTTGTTGCCCGGTTGCGTGCTGATGAAAACGCACGGTGGTCTGGTAGGGCGTCGCTTCGGAGCCTTGCACCATACCGCGCAGGACATTGTCGTTCCATTCCAGCTTCGAGACGAAGCGCACGTAGGGCCGGGCTTTCGCCAGCGTTGCGGCGCCTAGCCATCGCAGTAATTGCGAGTGGTCAAACGGGAAAGCGTGTGAAGTCATTGCCATGGGAGCGTAAAGGTCGTCGGTGCGAAGACCAGATTATAAGTTGCGTGGCAACTAACGTTTGCATCAGCGATGTTTTCACGATCATCTGGTTCGCCTGTTGTAAAACGCGCATGCTTAATTGCCTTGCCGGCCCAACTCTTCCAGCCGCGCCAACCATTTTTCGGCAGACGGCGGTTGCATTTCTCCGATCATGCCGATCAGAGTTTCGTTGACGGGGGCGACGCCAACAAAGCCGAGGATATTGCGTTCCAGCGACTTGATACTGTGGGCCCGGAAATACCAGCGGTAGATCAGCGCCGGCATCCCCATCGTGACGACGACGCGGGCAGAGCGACCGGCCAGTCCCTTGCTTGCCGGCCCGTGCGGCGGATCACCGCAGAAAGCAAAGCCAGGCCGGGCTATCTGCTCAAGGAAACCCTTGAGCAGCGCCGGCATGTCGCCCAGCCAGAGCGGAAAAAACAGCACCAGATGCTCGGCCCACTTGATCGCCTCTTGCGCGTCGACGAGCGCCGATGGCAAGGTGCCGTGCTCCCATTCGTACTGGCTGCGTAGCAGCGGAAAATCGAGGGTCGCCACATCGACACTGCATACCGTGTGCCCGTGTTCGCTGGCGCCTCTGGCATAAGCTGCTTCCAGGGCATGGCAAAAATGGCGCTGGCTGGCGTCCGGATGACCCTGTATCAGGAGAATTTTCATGCACGTCACTCGGAAAAAAGTCCGATGAGTGTGCCAGTCACGGATCAATTTCGGATTGCGTTGGATCAATCGACATCCGGACCGTGTCGACCGAGTCTCGCCACATCACGCTTTCGAAAAACTTGATACAGTTCGACAACCCGGTTGGGTCCGAGTTCGGTCCTTCCGCCATCTGTCACTTATCTGTCACTTCCTGCTAAAAGGCACCAATGACCAATGACCCGCGCTGCTGTGGTACCGATACCTGCCTGATCAACGCCGACGGCGAATGCTGGTGCGGACAAAAATGGGATGGCGAGAAGATGTGCTTCCCGGTATTGAACACGGACACCGATGACTCCGCACCGCCCTCCAACGCCGCACCGGAAGCCAATGACTAAACCACTGCCCGAGCACGCAACAGCCTCTGCCAGCGCAATCGTCCCGAGCGGACGCTGGTCGCGTCTGGCACGGATGGGGTCGCTGGCCACCGGTATTGCCGGCGGCATGCTGGCAGAGGGTGCCCGCCAGCTGGCACAGGGAAAACGGCCCGCACTGGGCGACCTGCTGATGACGCCGGCCAATGCACACCGGGTGGCCGACCAGCTGTCGCGCTTGCGTGGTGCGGCCATGAAGGTGGGACAATTGCTCTCGATGGATGCCGGTGACCTGCTGCCGCCCGAGATCGCCGCGATACTCGCGCGGCTGCGTTCGGAGGCCACACCCATGCCGATGAGCCAGGTCGTGGAGGTACTGGAGGCCAACTGGGGCGCGAACTGGAAGCGCCATTTCCTGCAGTTTTCGTTCACGCCGACGGCGGCGGCGTCCATCGGCCAGGTACATTTTGCGCAGACTCACGACGGCCAGCGCGTCGCCATCAAGCTGCAGTATCCGGGCGTACGGCAAAGCATCGACAGCGATGTCGACAATGTCGCGACGCTGCTGCGCATGTCCGGCATGTTGCCCGGCACGCTGGATATCGCACCGCTGATGCGGGACGCCAAGCGCCAGTTGCATGAAGAAGCCGATTACCTCAGCGAAGGCGCATTCATGGCGCGCTACGCCAGTCTGCTGGCGGATGCACCGCACTATGCCGTACCGGACCTGCTCCCGGAACTAACCACGGTCAATGTGCTGACCATGTCGCGTATGGACGGCGTGCCGGTGGAGTCGCTAACGACAGCGCCACAGACAGTACGCGACCGCATCGCCAGCTTGCTGATCAGCTTGTTGCTGCGCGAGCTGTTCGAGTTTCAGTTGATACAGACCGATCCGAATTTCGCCAACTATCGCTATGACATCAGCACCGGCCAGGTCATCCTGCTCGACTTCGGCGCGACTCGTGCCTATTCGGCCGACATGGTGGCGCAGTTCCGCCAGATCGTGCTTGGTGCCGTCGACGGCGATACGCAGGCAATGGACGCCGCCGCCTGCGCGATCGGCTATTTCGACGCGAGCACAGCCTTGCATCATCGCCAGGCAGTGCTCGCCATGTTCACGCTGGCATGTGCGCCATTGCGTCATGACGGCGATTATGATTTCGGACAATCCGACATTGCGGCGCAAATTCGGGATGCCGGCCTTGCACTGGGACGCGACCGGAATTTCTGGCATACGCCGCCGGTCGATGCGCTGTTCTTGCATCGCAAGCTGGGTGGATTGTATTTGCTGGCGGCGCGGCTGAAAGCGCGCGTGAACGTGCGGGCGCTGGCGCGGGAGTTCCTCGTTCCTGCCTCCATCGGGCAATCCTGAACCGCGCCGCGTGACGCCGTGTGCGCGCGTGCGCAGCATCGCAGCATCGCAGCATCGCAGCAACGCATCGCAGCATCGATACCCGATCCCACTGCAGCATCTGTAGTCAACCAGAGCGCAGGCAAGCACGTGGCTGACGACGGGTTCTTTCGCACGATCCGGTGGCATTGGCTTTCGGCCTGACGGTCGGCACGGCGACATACGCACTGGGATCTGTTTCCGGGGGGTGGGCACGTCAATCCCGCCGTGTCCGTTGGACTATGCGACCTGCGCTACCGCGTCATCATTCCTCTTCCTGATCCGGCAACTTCAACCGCCCCGTATGAAAGTCGTATTCATAGACCTCACCATATCGGCCCCATTCGACGGCGACTTCCAGCACGCGCTTGGCTTCGTCTTCTTTGAGGAATTCTTCCAGCATGTCGAGGAACGGCTTTTCCGGTGAGGTGCCGGTCGGTTCACGTTCCAGTTGCTGGCGGATCCGCGCGGCCAGCGGCACATGCAGTAGCACCTGCTGCCCGAACAGTTCCTGGCGCAAGGTCTGGTCGGCGTCGGCATAACGCTGGCCCAGCGGCGTGAGCGTGATGTCGCCTTTGTCGATATGCGCCAGGCCGAGCATGCCGAGAGCTTCATAGGTATGGAACAATTCGTCGTCGGCCAGTTCGGTTTCTTCAGCCAGTTGCGGCAGGTCGGCGCGGCCATCGAAGGGCGCACCGGCGAGCAGATCGAGCACGCCTTCGATATGGCTGACGTCAGTGTCCGGCAAGCGGTAGCCGAGGTGCACCGCGGGTGCCCGGCCGGTGACGGTTTCCTGGATCGGACGCAGCGTCATCAAGCCATAGACTTCGTCGATCAGTCCGCGCACTTCGGGGGAATCAACTTTGCGCGGACGCGGCAAGTCGATCTTGATCTCGTTGCGAATACGACCCGGGTCGCTCGACAGGATCATGATGCGGTCCGCCATCATCACGGCTTCTTCGATGTTGTGCGAGACGATCAGGATGCCCTTGGTCAGGATGCGGTTGCTGTCCCACAGGTCGAGGATGTCATTGCGCAGGGTCTCGCCGGTCAGCACGTCGAGCGCCGAGAACGCTTCGTCCATTAGCAGTACATCCGGATTGGTGACCAGTGCACGGGCGATGCCGACGCGCTGGCGCATGCCGCCCGAGAGTTCGCGCGGTAGCGCGCCGCCGAAACCGGCCAGCCCCATCAGTTCGAGCATGCTGTCGGCGCGTTTTTCGCGTTCGGCCGGTGCGACGCCCTGGGCTTCCAGGCCCAGTTCAACATTCTGCTGCACGGTCAGCCACGGGAATAATGCAAATGACTGGAACACCATTGCCACGCCCGACGCCGGGCCATAGATGTCCATGCCGCGATAGGTTGCGGTGCCGGCATCGGCCGGGATCAGGCCAGCCATGATGCGCAGCAGGGTGGATTTGCCGGAGCCGGATTTACCCAGCAGCGCCACGATTTCGCCTTCAGCGAGAGAAAAATGGACGCCATCCAGAATCATGCGCGGTGCGCCATCGGCGCTGCGAAACGACTTCGCGACACTGGTCAGTTCCATCAAGGCTTGTTTGGTCATGCGAACTCCCTATCGATTGCGGACAACTTCAGCGACTGCGGTCTTCGGCGAGCGAATATAACTTGCGCCAGAAGAACCGGTTCAACAACATCACGAACACGCACATCACGCCGATGCCCAGCGCGATCCTGTGAAAATCGCCGGCGTCGGTCATCTGCTTGATGTAGCTGCCCAGGCCATCGGCGATGAGCGTGGTTTTGCCCCAGGTGACATATTCGGCAACGATGCTGGCATTCCATGAGCCGCCGCTGGCCGTGATCGCACCAGTGATATAGGCCGGGAACACGGCGGGCAGATAGACCCGTTTCCATTTCAGCCAGCCCTTCAGCCCGAGATTGTCAGCGGCCAGTCGCAGCTCGTTCGGAATCGTCGAGGCCCCGGCCACCACATTGAACAGGATGTACCACTGGGTGCCAAATACCATTAGCGGACTGAGCCAGATATTGGCATTGAGCTTGAACGTCACCAGCAGGTAGACCACCATCGGGAACATCAGGTTGACCGGAAACGCCGCCAGGAATTGCGCCACTGCCTGCACCCGTTGCGAATACTGTGGCCGCAAGCCGATCCAGACCGCAATCGGCACCCACACCAGCGACGCCAGGGCGATCAGCAACAGCACCCGCGCCAGCGTAATCATGCCCAGTCCGACCACGTGCAGCGCCTCGCTCCAGCCCACGTCGATGTGGACGAACAGCACCAGCTGCACCACGGCAAACAGCGACAGCGCGATGATCAGCACGTCCCACACGCGTGCCAGCGATTTGCTGCGCTGGTCCGAACGCCGGGTCGGTGCCACGGTTTGCTCGCGCAGGCTGAACCAGCCCAGCGTGCCGCCGAGCACACCCCAGAAGCGATCGGTCAGCGCACGTATCCAGCGACTACGCCGGCCCAGGTCCAGCAGCCACGAGTTCTGGGCCGAGTCGCCCTGCGATTCCTCGAAGCGAAATTTGTCGGCCCAGGCCAGCAATGGCCGGAAAAAAAGCTGGTCGTACAGCATGATCCCGATCAGCATCGCGGCAATCGCCCAGGCAATGGCACGGCCGTTTTCGGCTTCGATCGCCATCGCAATGTAGGAGCCGATGCCCGGCAATTTGATGTCCTGTCCTGCCACCGAAATGGCTTCGGCAGCGACCAGAAAAAACCAGCCGCCCGACATCGACATCATCATGTTCCACAGCAGCCCCGGCATCGCGAACGGCAATTCCAGACGCCAGAAGCGCTGCCAGCCGGACTGGCGGAAGACACGTGACGCTTCGCTCAGCTCGGGTGGCACGGTACGCATCGACTGATACAGGCTGAAGGCCATGTTCCAGGCCTGCGAAGTAAAGATTGCAAAGATGGCCGCACATTCGACGCCCAGCAGATTGCCGGGGAATAGCAAGATGAACGGCGCAATGGCAATCGCCTGGAAACCGAGGATAGGGACCGATTGCAGGATGTCGAGCAGCGGCACCATGATTTTTTCGGCAGCACGATATTTGACGGCGATGGCGGCAAACGCAAAACTGAACAGCAGCGAACAGGCCAGGGCCGTGAACATGCGCAGCATCGTGCGCAACAGGTAATACGGCAGGTAATGCGGGTCGAGCGAAATCGGCGTGGCCTGGCCGACCACGAACGGCCGGGTCATCTGCATGGCGCCAAAAGCCAGCCCGGCGATGAGCGCCAGTACCAGCGGCAGCAGGATCCAGTCCCAGCGATTGGGTCCGGCGGCCAGCACCGAGCGCCCGCTGCGGCGTGGGTTGAATAGTTCGAACATGACGTATCCCAGGTGGCGCGATGGAAAAAGGGGAAATGCAAGTGAGGCGCGGCGGTCGTGATCCGCTTGCGGAAAAAGCCCGCCATTATGAATCAAGCAGATGACCTCCGAGTTACAAAATTAGGTGGTCGGGCGACTGGTTTGCAGGTGCGCAAGTGGTTCGTCGGCGTGGTGCACCGTGCGCGATGTGGCTATATCTGCGACCATGCACCTTTTTTAAAGGATTCCGATGACGACAACGACGCAACCCACTACCGCCAACACCGACATGCTGTTGTTCGAGCCAACCTTGCTTGGCCCGCTGCGTTTGCAGAACCGCATCGTCATGGCGCCGCTGACACGCAGCCGTGCACTTGAAGGCGACGTGCCGAGCGAACTGGCCATCGAGTACTACACCCAGCGCGCGACGGCCGGTTTGATCATTGCCGAAGCCACGCAAATTTCGCCCCAGGGAAAAGGCTATGTCTTCACGCCCGGCATTTATAACGACAGCCAGGTCGTGGCCTGGAAGCGCATCACCGACGCCGTGCATGCCAAAGGCGGTCACATGTTCCTGCAGCTCTGGCACGTCGGCCGCATCTCGCATCCGTCGATCCAGCCGGATGGCGGCTTGCCGGTAGCACCGTCGGCAATCAAGCCCGAAGGTCAGTCGTACACCAATGACGGGTTCGTGCCGATGGTCACGCCGCGCGCGCTGGAGTTGTCCGAGATGCCAGGCATCGTCGAGCAATACCGCACAGCCGCGCTCAATGCCAAGGCCGCCGGTTTCGACGGCGTTGAAATTCATGCCGCCAATGGTTACTTGCTCGACCAGTTCCTGCGCGACAAAACCAATCAGCGCACCGACGAATACGGCGGTTCGATCGAGAACCGCGCGCGTCTGCTGCTGGAAGTCACGGCAGCCGTGGTCGAGGTATGGGGCGGTGACAGCGTCGGCATCCGTATTTCGCCGCTCAGCAAATTCGGTGATATCGATGACAGCAATCCGCAGCCATTGTTCACGTATGTGGTCGAGCAGCTCAATGCCTTCAACCTGATCTATCTGCATGTCATCGAAGGCGAGACCGGCGGTGCGCGCGACGTGCCGGGTGGCTTCGACCTGCAGACGTTGCATCACCTCTTCAACGGTGCTTACATGGCCAACAACGGTTACGACATGACGTTGGCACGCGATACCCTCAACACCAAAAACGCCGACCTGATCTGCTTTGGTCGACCGTTTATTGCCAACCCGGATCTGGTGGAGCGCCTGCGCACCGGCGCACCATTAAACGAAGCCGATCCGGCCACGATGTATGGCGGCGGCGCTGGCGGGTATGTGGATTACCCGTTTTTGCCTAGCAAGGCCTGATGCAGACACGTGAGATAGTGCGTTCGTTTCGAACGTAAAAAAAGCCAGGCACGTTGCCTGGCTTTTTTACGTTATGTCGGCGTCTCCGCGATCCAGCTTTTTTCCGCTCACCATCGCAGCAACCAGATTCTCGCGATGCTGCCAGCTCGTGAACAAGACGCCGGCAACATGCAGCGCGATCAACGCCAGCAGCAACCAGCCTGTTCCGGCATGCAATGCAACCAGCCACGCATATCCCCACAACCACTCGGTGGTTGCCAGCCATCCCGTGATGCCAAGCAAACCAACACAGGACAGGATGGCGACGACCATCCAGCCTCCCAGCGGGTTGTGACCGAGGTAGCGCGATGCGGTGCCGTTGAGCACGCTGCGTAGATACAGGATTGTTTGCGGAACCGGGCTGAGGAATTGCGTGAAACGCGCATAGCGGCTGCCGGTGTAGCCCCAGGCCAGGCGGATACCGACGACCGCGGCTGCAGCGTAGCCGAAATATTCATGCGCAGCGCCGATGCGGCTGCTGGTGATCCACGCAGCAGCGACAGTGGCCACCAGCGCCCAGTGCATCAGGCGAATCGGCAGATCCCAGACCGCATGCTTATTTTTCGTCGACACGGTCGAATGTCACAGGATCGAAGAACGCTTCTATGCGCTTGCCTTGCGGGTCTTTTGCATAGACTTCGTAGCAGCTTGCCGACTTTTCCATGCGGCGTATCTGCCAGCCTTCTTTGATCAGTTTTTGTTCCAGTTCGGTGTGGGGCTTCCAGTCTGCTGCCGGATGTGGCGGACATTTGACGTCGCCGTGGGCCCAGGCGCTGCCGGTTGCGACGGCGAACAGGAGCGGGATAAGGATCGATAATTTCATTAAAACTCCTTCGAAAAGAATTGCGCGTATGCGGCAAATGAGAATTCACCTGGCTCAGGTAATGGCCCAGCGGCGCAGCAGGTTATGGTATATGCCGGTGAGTCTGAGGAGGTTCTGGTCATCGCTGGCAACCGTGGGCGTGAGCCGCTGGATGGTGTCATCGAGATCGAACAGCAGGGCACGCTCACCCGCATCGCGCACCATGCTTTCGATCCAGAAAAATGCGGCGACGCGCGCGCCCCGGGTGACCGGCGTGACCCGATGCAGGCTGGACGACGGGTACAGCACCATCGCACCGGCGGCGAGCTTGATGGTTTGCACGCCGAACTCGCCGTCGATTTCCAGCTCACCGCCATCGTAGTCGTCTGGTTCGCTCAGAAACAGGGTGGCAGCGAGGTCGCTGCGCAGGCTTTGCCGGAGGCCGGGAAGTTGCATCACGGCGCTGTCGACATGGGTCGCATAACTGCCGCCACCGGCATAGCGGTTGAATCTGGGCGGGTAAATCGTGCGAGGCAGGGCGGCCGAGATGAAGCGTGGATGGTTACCCAGCTTGCGCAGGATGTGGTTGCCCAGATTGATGGCAACGTCGGCGTCGTCCCGGATTTGCAGGTTGTGTTTGGCCTGGCGTGCAAGGTTGCCGGCGGTATTGGCGCCATCCTCCCAGTCAGCCTGGTCGAGGTGGAGACGAAACTGTCGGACTTCTTCTTTGCTCAGGACATGGTCGATGGTGATCAGCATGGTGGTAGGTCTTTATCAGCAGGGCGAGTGGCCATGGTCGACCGGTATGTGATGGCCGATGAGCGCATCGGGTCGAATGTCGGGCACGGTAGCGCAACCGGCCAGCGCCATGCAGACTTCCAGTTCCTCCAGCAGCAACCTGATCATGTGGGCCACACCCAACGCGCCGGCCACGCTCAAGGCGTACAGTTGCAGTCGCCCGATCAGGACGGCATTTGCGCCCAGTGCCAGTGCCTTGAAAATATCGGCGCCCGACCGAATGCCACTGTCGAGCAATAACGGGAACGAGGCACCGACCGCTGCACGGATGGCAGGCAGGGCATCGAGGCTGGCAGGTGCGCCATCCAGACTGCGACCGCCGTGGTTCGACACCACCACACCAGTGACGCCCATGCTTTGCAATGCGATGGCATCTTCCGGATGCAGCACGCCCTTGACCCAGACCGGCAACCTGGTCTGGGTCAGCAGCCATTCGAGATCGCGCCAGGTGGGTGCGGTACGCATCACTCCCTGAAAAATACGGCTTTGACCTGACCCCAGTGGCGCCGATGCTGCGGGCGTCTCGTCGCGCAAGTTGACCGCTACACAGTCGCGCGGCATGCGAAAGCCGGACCGCAGTGCGCGCATGCTTGGGATCTGGATCGTGGCGTCGAGTGTTACCACGATGGCGCCGTAGCCGGCATCTTCCGCGCGTTTGACCAGGTCGCGCGTCCCTTCCTGTGCTGGCTGGAAGTACAACTGGAACCAGCGATCGGGTCCTGCCGCAGCGGCAATTTCTTCGAGTCGAACCGACGATAACGTGCTGCTCACCATGCAGCTGTCCATGACCTGTGCTGCGCGTGCTGTCTCCAGTTCACCGAGCGGATGGACCAGTTTCTGGAACGCCACTGGTGCCAGGAAGACCGGATGGGCATAGCCCTTGCCCGCAATCGTCACGCGCGTGTGGCCCGTTGTCAGGTCACGCAGCAAGCGCGGGTAGATGGCCCAGCGGGCAAACGCAGACCGGTTGGCCGCTACGGTGGTGTCTCGCCCGCAGCCGCCTGCGATGTAGTCGTGGCTGGGTAACTCCATGCAGCGCGGCGCCAGCAATTCGTAATCCTGCGCGCACAGAATCTCGGGCGGAATGCGGTTGGGGAGCGGGCGTGCGGGTGAAGCAATGGAACTCGTCATCATGTGGGCAATGCCGGAAGCGAATCCGGCATTCGGGTGAAATGTTAGTCGGACTTTTTTGCTGGTCTCCTGCTCACATTTTGTAGTTCAGCGTCAGGCGCACTGCGCGCGCATCACCCTTGTAAAGAAACGAGCCGGACCGATACACCGCCGTGTAGTAATCCTTGTCGCCGGCGTTGAGCACGTTCACCCGAAGATCGAGGCTCTTGCTGAAGCGATAGGCGGCCGACAGGTCGAATACCGTAAAGGCGGGCACCGGTTGGGCGCAATACCCCGCGCTGTTGAAACCGGCTGCAGTGTCGGGCTGACCACCGCAACGCTGGCCTTCATAGCGCGCCGCCGCACCGACCGAGAAGGCGTCCGTGAGCTGATACTTGAGTTGTGCCGAATAAGATTTTTCTGCGAAGTTGCTCAAGGGCTTACCGATGTTCGTCGCGGTCGCCGAATCAAGTACTCTGGATTTCAGGAACGCCACGCCGATCTGGCCGGACAGCTTGTCGGTCATGTTGCCGGTCAGTCCGAATTCGGCGCCGTGCACGCGATTCTTGCCGGTGTTGAAGGTACCGACGGTATCGTAGTTGGCGCCTTCCATGACGTCTGATTTCGTGGTCTGGAAGATGGCGGCAGTGGCGAGCAGTTTCTCGTCGAGCAGATTCCACTTGGTGCCGAGTTCGAGGTTTTTCGAGGTTTCCGGTTTTGCGCCGGCGATCTGGTTCTGGTACAGCACGGCGCCACCGTAACCGCTGCTGGTACCCGAATCGGCTTCGCCGCCATTGATGTCCTGTGCGCTGGCCGCGCTGGCATAGACCATGCCGAGCTTGTTGATCTTGTAGCTCAGGCCAACGTGACCGTTGAGCAACGTGTCCTGATAGCTGTAGTCGCCGGTTACGTCGCCGGTGAGGTTGTTGCGCCGGACCAGTGACAAGTCAAAATGATCTGCGCGAACGCCACCGAATACCGTGATCTTGTCGGTCAGGTCGACCGTGTCCATCGCGGTGAGGGCCAGACTCTTGACGTGCCAGTCCTGGTTCCAGCTGCGGCGGGTGCTGGTCCGGCCGGCCAGGTTGTGCAGATCGCTCACTGCGACGCCATTGCTGTTCGTGAAGCAGTAGCCGTTGTTGGTACCGATGCCGGCAGTGGTCTTGCAATTGAAGGCGCCGGTATTGCTGAGGCCGTAGTTGCCCGAGACGACCTTGTGGTCGGTGTATTCGGCACCGAGAATGAATTCGTGCTTCAGACCCGCCAGTTGCTTGTCCCATCGCAGGTTGCTCTGGTGGGCAAAATAGTCGACGTCCTGCCAGCCCGTGTGACCGTTGTCGAGATAGCCGGTGGTGTAGGCAGTGCCGGTGGCGCCATCGTAACGCGTGCCACTGGAGGCGCCGGTCGTGACATAGCCGTTACTTGATTGACCGTAACGGGTCAGGCTGGTGAGGTTCAGGTTGGGGGCGAGTTTCCAGTTGATCCGCGCCGTCACGGTGTCAACATTCGAACTCAGGAAATCGTCGGCTTGTGCATAAACCGGTACGTTCGTCGCAGGCACGCGGTTCGGTACCGTGCCGACCAGATAGCTGCCCAGCGTCGGGGATTGGTCTTTGGTACGCAGGCCGTAGTAGTCCAGTGTGAGGTTCAGATCCTTGTTGATTTCCCACAATCCCGACAATGCCAATCCTTGGCGACTGCGGTTCGATGGCGCGCTGCCCGGAACATCTTCATCGCCATACAGGGCGTTGGCGCGCAAGGCAAAGCTGTCGCCCATCGCCTTGTTCACATCAACGCTGACGCGCTTCTGGTGATCACTTCCCAAGCCCAGCGAAAAACGGGTGAAGTCGAGGTCGAGTGTGGCCTGTTTGGTGATGGCATTGATGGCGCCGCCAGCGGTGCCGCGCCCGGCGAAACTGGAGTTTGGTCCTTTGGAAATTTCCAGTTGCTCGATGGCGAAGCTTTCACGGGTGCTCATGCCCGGGTCACGCAAGCCGTCGACAAAAACATCGCTGCGGGCTTCCTGGCCGCGGATGATGTATCGGTCGCCAAATGCATTGCCGTTCTCCCCGGTGCCCAGAGTAATGCCGGGCTGTGCGTTCAGTATCTGCTTGAGATCGGTGAAGCCGGAGTCATCGATGGCGGCTTTGGTGACGACAGAAATGGTTTGCGGCGTTTCTGCCAGCGGGCGAGTGTGGCGTGCATCGCCTGATGTTTTTGCCTTGTAGGGGGCGCCTGCCTGGCCATTCGGATTCGGATCAATGGCTTTTCCGTAGACGACCACTGCTTGTACTTTTTCTTCGGGAATCGCCACTGCAGCGCTCTGCGCCATGGCTGCCAATGGCATGAAAATCGCGGTCGAGAGGCCCATTGCGATGCCCGTTTTTTTTACGGATCTGGTGGATGTGTCGTTGCTGGCGCGAAGGCTCATAGGCTTGCGCGCTGCCCGGTATGGTTGTTTCAAATCATTCCCCAAATTGAATTCAAAGGCAGAAAGTAGTCGGAACCGAATGTCCGTCTCTCTGCGTGTTGACGCTGATAATAGTCCAGATGCGAATGATTCGCAATAAGATTTGAGGTGGATGTCTTGAATTTGGATAGTAAGTCGGACAGCGGCAGGAGCGTGACGGTGATTCCACGCAGTCTCGGCGATCAACTCAACGAGGCTGCTGAAATAAAAGGCAGCATTGACAACTGGCCTGCATGCTGGCGTTCGGAAGCACTACATAGGGTTATGCACAATGTTATTCACAGAAATTGGGCATAACTTATTTGGTCGGCACGACGCGACCGGCTTCCGGCAGGAAACACGGATGAAGCTTTGGAGCGCGGTTCCGGAAACCGCCATTTTTGGGCCGTGAAGTACCCCGCGATTACCATTGCCACGCAAAGCCGGTCTCAAATCCGGCTCCGGCCTCGACCAATTCGGTACGCTGATTCCCTGATCTTGAACAGCCACGGCCAGCAACCGGACAACTGCCGCAGCGATGATCAGAATAATCGACGGTACGGGCTAGCTTTTAGTCTCTTTGCCATGCGTGGAAATAAATGCCTGCGTGCCTACAGAGGTATAGGTAGGGGCGTAATTCACCGAGGCTGCTTTTGCGCGATAGGCATGCAGTGAGGCTGCATTGATTTGCGGTGTGGACTCGATGACGGCTGGGCTGGATTTCATGGCGGTGTCCATCACAGCTTTTGACTTCGACCCGCCGTTTTTATATTGCTCACGCAAAATGCTGGCCATCGCACCACCCAGATTCGGTTTGCCTGTCTGCGCATTGGGCAACTTGAGCACATCCTTTAACTCGTTTTCGGCCGCTCCCTGAACAAAGTCTGCGCCAAACTTCATGGCATTTTTGGTAACGGCTTTGGCAATCTCCGGTGCAATTTTTCGAGTCAGGATGCGAAACATAGTGATGTCCTTAAAAAAGGCTAAATCAACGTCTGTCAATCTCGTGCTTGAAAAAGTCCATTTGTTCGGCGAGTCGGTTGCTGCAGATAGCTAGTGCAGATGCGGCGTGGCGTACCGGTTCACGCGTCTCTCTTGCTGGCTTAAAGGATTGTCGATGCCGCGGCAAGTGACGTTGCCGCTGGCCTGACACACAATGCCAGGTAGAGATGGGTCGCCATTTGATTCCATGTGGTTCCATTTTGCGGCAAAAGATCGGCATGTTGAAATCTGAATAAAGAAGGAATGCCGGCGAGCCGCAGATGTCATCCGAACCGCATCCTGAACCAGCGTTGATTGCGGCGATGGCACTATTTCGTGCAGCTTAGTGCTGCGACTGATTCACCATACACTCGAAGAGATGCCGGATGCTTAATGGTCTTTAAAAAATGATTCAAGTCGTTGATTTATATAAATATTCGGTATAAAGTAAAAAACTGGAATAAAACACCGAAAGTTCTCCGATGCTAGAACGATCCGCCGACGCCATGCGTCAATATATTGATGCTGTAGCGACTTTTGAAGCCTACGAAGAAGCCGTCGTCGAAGCTGCCCAGGTTCGCGGTGGCATGTACTGGCACAAAGGGGCCGCTTCGACGCCGGGCGACGTCTATCTGGTGCGGACCAGCGCCTCCGGTAGCGAGAAAAGTCTGGGGCGTCGATCTCCGGAGACCGAAGCGATTTACGCAAAATTTCGACAGCGCAAAGAATTGGCCGAGGAAAGACGTGCTGGCCTGGTTATCGCTCTGAGCAGGCAGAAACGCATGAACCGCGCACTACGTGTCGGGCGGGTTGCGCCACTGGTCGTTGACATTCTGAACCGGCTGGCGTCAACCAATCTGGGAGAGCACTTCCGGGTGGTCGGAACTCATGCGCTCTATGCGTACGAATCGGCAGCTGGCGTGATCTTCGATGACGACGCACTCGCTACACGTGACATTGATCTGCTCTGGGATGTGCGCAAGCGCGTTGCCTTTGCAACTGCTTTGAGCCAGGTCGACAGCTCGATGCTCGGTGTGCTGCGCAAGGTTGACCCTACGTTTCGGATACGGAATTCGCAGAAATACACTGCCGTCAACAAGGATGGACTCGAGGTGGATATCATTCGGCGCGAGCAAATGACCGACAACCCGCATCCCGTGCGGCTTAGCGAGGACGAGGACGATTTCTGGGTGGCGCAAGCGCCGCGTGCACAAGAGTTACTGGATTCACCACCGTTTTCTGCAGTGATTGTGGCGACCAATGGCGAGATGGCGCGCATGAATACCCTGGCGCCGATGGCCTTCGTCCGCTTCAAGCAATGGCTGGGAACATTGCGCGAACGCGACCCATTGAAGCGTCGACGCGATGCCTTGCAATCAAGCGCAGTTGACAAGGTGACGCGTGAGTACTTGCCGCAATGGGCGAGCGACTGACTAGCCGGTTTTGCGTGTCATCGCCGCCGACGTGCATTGAGAACGAATAGCGCAAGTCCCCCAAGAATCGCGACCGAGGCAAGCACGAACCGCTGCGTGATCGGTTCGCCCAGAAACAGCATGCCGCCTACGGTCGCCAGCACCGGTACGCTTAGTTGCACGGTTGCCGCGGTGCTGGCAGTCAATCCGCGCAGGGCGGTGTACCAGATCGCGTATCCGAGTCCCGACGCCACGGCGCCCGAGATGATCGCGTAGGCGACGCCGGTCGGATCGGCTGAACTGTGAGACAGCATGGTCAAGCCGAAGACCAGCGCCAGCGGGACTGCCCGCATGAAATTGCCGGCGGTGACCAGGAGCGGATCTCCTGCGCCTCTGGCGCGCAACGAATAGACGCCCCAGGCGATACCGGCACAGACCATCAACAGGGCACCGGCCAGCGGTGGTGCCGATAGTCCGGGCAGCAGCAAAAAAACAATCCCGATGCACGCCAGGGTCAGGCCGGCAACTTGCCAGCGTCCTATGCGTTCGCCAGACCAGAGGCCGTAGCTGATCATGGTTGCCTGGACCGCGCCAAAAAGAAGGAGGGCGCCGGTCGCCGCAGACAGACTGATATACGCAAACGAAAATCCGGCGGCATACACGAAGAGGGCCAGTGCCGAGCGCCAGTTCCCGGTCGATGTCACAGCGCTCCCGCTAGTCGCAGTAGTGCGGCGCAGCCGCACGATCAGCCATAGCATCAGCGCGCCCGCGGTAATCCGTATCACCGTGAATGTCGCCGGATCAATGCCGGATTGTTTCAATGCGATGCGGCAGAGTATGGAATTTGCAGCAAAGGCAATCATCGCCAGCGCAGTCAGAAAAACCACCTTGACTGGCGTAGTCATGACTTGTTCCGGCGCAGCTCTGCGACGGACACGCGTGCAAGTTGCAGTAAATTTTTCAGCAGGGTTTTACGGGTCACGGACGGCTGTGTCGGCATAATCGGGTCTCTGTTTTTATATGGTCGTTCGATGGCCGGAGATGGTACTCCTTCGACCGGAGCCCAGGCACGTATCCGGGCATGGTCGCGGTATGGCTGAACCGATCCGAGACTCTTTTCCGATGGCTCGACGATGCAGCGCGGCCATACACAGCATTCGTTCGCCGCACGTCCACTGCTAAACTCGCGGCCTGACTTTTTTGCAGGCACCTGGCACACCGTGAACCACACCCTTGAACAACTACGCTCCGGTCAGTTGATCGGCACGCAACGCCTGAACCTGGCATGTGGGCTGACCGAGTTTCCGCGTGAAATTTTTGATCTGGCCGACACACTGGAAATCCTCGATCTGTCCGGCAACGCGCTGTCGTCGTTACCGGATGATCTTCCGCGCTTGCACAAGCTGCGCGTCCTGTTTTGCTCGAACAACCAGTTTGTCGCACTACCGGAAATCCTGGGGCAATGTGCGCAACTGAGCATGATCGGTTTCAAGGCGAATCGCATTCGCACGGTAGCCGGCACTGCGCTGCCGGCCACACTGCGCTGGCTGATCCTGACCGACAACCAGATCGAAGACATGCCCGTAGACATCGGCCGCTGCACACAACTGCAGAAGCTGATGCTCGCCGGTAACCGGTTAAGTACGCTACCCGTGCAGTTGTCGCACTGCTCGCGACTTGAATTGCTGCGTATCTCTGCCAATCGATTCGTCGCTCTGCCCGATTGGTTACTCTCGATGCCGCGCTTGTCATGGCTCGCCTTTGCCGGCAACCCGTTCTGCGAAGAGCGCGAGCGCGTCGCGCTGGCAGAGTCCCGAACAACGGATATCCGCTGGTCGCAATTGCAGGTACACAATCAGCTGGGTGAGGGCGCCTCCGGCATCATTTACCGGGCGGAGTATCAGTGCGACGATGGCCTGCGAGCGGTGGCGCTCAAGTTGTTCAAGGGCGAGATGACCAGCGACGGATTGCCACGGAGCGAGATGGCAGCGTGCATCTCCGCAGGCGCGCATCCGGCGCTGATCGCGATCACGGGAACCCTGATCGATCATCCGGCCGGCGCCAGTGGATTGGTCATGCCATTGATTGATCCTGCGTTCCGCATTCTGGCCGGCCCGCCCAGCCTGGCATCCTGTACCCGCGATACCTACTCGGCAGACACCGTTTTTGATCCGGCTACGCTCCTTGGAATCGCACAGGGCATCGCCTCGGCGGCGATGCATCTGCATGCCCAGGGTATCCTGCATGGGGACTTGTATGGCCACAATATCCTGCACTGCGGCGGCGGCAATGTCCTGCTGGGGGATTTCGGCGCGGCATCACTGTTCGGTACCGGATCGTCGATCGCACTATCCTTGCAACGGCTCGAAGTCCGTGCTTTTGGTTGTCTGCTCGACGAGCTGGTCGAACGCTGCGAAGTCCGGTCAGATGATCACATTGTGATCGCGCGGCTAGCGGCAGTGGCGGCCAGCTGTTTGCAGAGAGATAACTTGCAACGCCCGCTTTTCGAGCAGCTTGTTCAGGAAATTTTCGCCATCACGGAATTGCATCAGGCAAGCGCACGTTGAAGTGCATGTTGCCGTGTAGGCCCGGAGCAGCGCGCAAGCGCCGCTGCTCCGGGCGTGTGCGGTGTCGCTTTCGGCGCACCCAATTGGCTCAGCTGCACTGATTTAACGCCGGTTACCGCTGTCCCAATACCCACTTCAATGCACGCAGGCCACTGGCTGTAGAAAAGTCACGTCCGTTGGCGGGCACGCTAACTGCTAGGGATGCGTTGCGCACTGTGTTGAGCGCCGCCATTGAATCACGGCATGCAAGCCTGCACTGTCATGGCGCACAGCGATAAAGCTCCTGGCAACATCACCGAATAAGGAACACCCATGAAAATTCTCGTCATTGGCCACGGCATGGTCGGGCACAAGTTCCTCGAAAGCCTCACCGACAACGGCCTGCATGATGCGGAGGTCACGGTGTTGTGCGAAGAACCGCGGGCGGCCTACGACCGGGTGCATCTGTCCGAATTCTTTTCCGGAAAATCCGCCGACGACCTGTCGCTGGTACCGCCCGGTTTTTTTGACCGCGCCAACGTGCTGCTGCAGTTGAATACCCGGGCCGTGTCGATCGATCGCCGCGCCAAATCAGTCACCGTCAATAGCGGCGAAACACTGTTCTATGACAAGTTGATCATCGCAACCGGCTCGACACCGTTCGTGCCACCTTTGCCCGGCAAGGACCGCGAGGATTGTTTTGTCTACCGCACCATCGAAGACCTCGAAGGCATGCTGGAATGCGGCAACCGGTCGCGCAGCGGCGTGGTCATCGGTGGCGGGTTGCTGGGACTGGAGTGCGCCAAGGCGCTGCGGGACATGAACCTGCAGACCCATGTGGTGGAATTCTCGCCACGCCTGATGGCGGTGCAGATGGACGATGCCGGGGCACGCGTGCTGCGCAAGCGCATCGAAGATCTGGGCGTGGGCGTGCATACCCAGAAAAATACCCTGGAGATCATCGATGGGCAGGATGCCCGGCACCGACTGGTGTTCGCCGATGGCACCCACCTCGAGACGGACATGATCGTCTTCTCCGCCGGCATTCGTCCGCGTGACGACCTGGCCCGCCAGTGCGGGCTGGAAGTCGGTCCTCGCGGCGGTATCGCCATTGACAACAACTGCCGCACGTCCGACCCGGATATCTATGCGATCGGCGAGTGCGCACTCTGGAATGGCCAGATTTTCGGACTGGTTGCACCGGGCTACGAGATGGCACGCATTGCTGCTCGCCACCTGACCGGCGAAGTCGCCGAGTTCGCCGGCGCCGACATGAGCACCAAACTCAAGCTGATGGGCGTGGATGTCGCCAGCATCGGTGATGCGATGGGCAGTACCGCCGGCAGCCGTGCTTACCAGTTCACCGATGAGCGCAAGCAGATCTACAAGAAGATCGTCGTGTCTGAGTGCGGCACCCAATTGCTGGGCGCCGTGCTGGTGGGGGACGCCAGTGAATACGGCACCCTGCTGCAGATGATGTTGAACAAGATTGCGTTACCCGAAAGCCCGGAATTCCTGATCCTGCCGCAAAGCGACGGCGAGGCAAAACCGGGCCTGGGCGTGGATGCCTTGCCGGCCTCGGCCCAGATCTGCTCCTGCAATAACGTCTCCAAAGGTCAGCTTTGCGACGCGGTTGCCGGTGGCATCACGACGGTCGCCGAATTGAAATCCTGCACCAGGGCCGGTACCGCCTGCGGTGGCTGCGTGGCGCTGGTCACGCAGGTCATGAAGGCCGAAATGACGAAGCAGGGGATGGCCGTCAACAACCACCTGTGCGAGCACTTCGCCTATTCGCGCCAGGAGCTGTATCACCTGGTTCGTGTTGGCAACATCAAGACCTTCGGCGCATTGCTGGCGAACCACGGTCACGGACTCGGCTGCGATATTTGCAAGCCGGTTGCGGCGAGCATTCTGGCGTCGTGCTGGAATGACTTCGTCCTCAAAAAGGAGCACGCCGGGCTGCAGGATTCCAATGACTACTTCCTCGGCAATATCCAGAAAGACGGCACGTATTCGGTCGTGCCGCGCATGCCGGCCGGCGAAGTCACGCCGGATGGGTTGATTGCCGTTGGCATGATCGCAAAAAAATTCGGCCTGTACACCAAGATCACCGGCGGCGCACGGGTCGACATGTTCGGCGCCCGCGTCGACCAGTTGCCATCGATCTGGGAAGAACTGATCGCCGCCGGTTTCGAATCGGGCCATGCCTACGGCAAGTCGCTGCGCACCGTCAAATCCTGCGTCGGATCGACCTGGTGCCGCTATGGCGTCGACGACAGCATTGGCCTCGCCATCGCACTCGAAAACCGTTACAAGGGATTGCGGGCGCCGCACAAAATCAAGTTCGGCGTCTCCGGTTGCACCCGCGAATGCGCCGAAGCGCAGGGCAAAGACGTCGGCATCATTGCCACCGACAAGGGCTGGAATCTGTACGTCTGCGGCAATGGCGGTATGAAGCCACGTCACGCCGAACTGCTGGCCTCGGACCTGTCTCGCGAAACGTTGATCCAGACCATCGATCGTTTTCTGATGTTCTACATCCGCACCGCTGATCGCCTGCAGCGCACCAGCGTCTGGCGCGACAACCTCGAAGGCGGCCTCGACTACCTCAAGCAAGTCGTCGTCAACGACAAACTCGGCGTGGCCGCAGAACTCGAAAGCGAGATGCAGCACGTCGTCGATACCTACGAATGCGAATGGAAGAACGCCGTCTCGGACCCTGAGACGCGTAAGCGTTTCCGCCAGTTCGTCAACAGCGACCAGCCGGATGCCAATGTGGTTTTCGTTGAAGAGCGTGGCCAGATCCGGCCTGCCAATCCCGAAGAGCGCAAAGTCATCCCCATCATCGCCAAAGCCGCCTGAGGAGCACTACATCATGACCATCGAATCCGGCATCACCACCTGGAACGCGATCTGTACTCTTGACGACATCACGCCAAATACCGGGATTTGCGCGCTGATCAACGACAAGCATGTTGCGGTGTTTCGCATCGGAGGCGACGCGGGACAATTATTTGCGATTGATAACTTCGACCCGAACGCCCAGGCCAGCGTCCTGTCGCGCGGATTGATCGGCAGCCTTGGCGCACGCATCGTGGTGGCGTCGCCGATTTACAAACACCACTTTGATCTGGCGAGCGGTGAATGTCTTGAGGCACCGGAGAATTCGGTGAACACCTATCGTGTCCGGGTCGAAGACAGCATGGTGTGCGTTGCCATGTAGGCGAAACGATGCGCGGATCTGATTGTGTGCATCGATTCGGCTGCCAGAATTTGCCTGGCAACCCGTATCGAACAGGTCAGTGCGTGATGAGATCGTAGTTGACTTCTTCGCTCTCGATCATGTCGAGGAAGTCATTGAGCACATCGTCATCCTGGGTACTTGTCCAGGTGTCTTCGGGGTCGGTGGCGAACATCGGCTCGATGGTGATGTCGAGGAACTTCCCGTCTGGCAGTTTGATGACTTGCGCGCCAGTGGAGGTCTGTGCCAGCTCCCAGCCCTCGGGGATGGTCATGTCGAGTTTGATGGTGACGGTTAATTTTTTCATGGGAATTCCTGTGGTGTTGTCTTGCTGCCTTGGGGCGATGCAGTGGATGGGCGGGGCTATTCGGATCGATCCGAATAGCGATTTACGTAAAAGGACGGTGAGGGTATCAGGAGTTGCCAGCTTGCGGCGGAAGCCGTGAGTAATAGACTGTCGCTGGTGTGATGACATCGAAATTATGCACAGTGGTGTTCAGCATTCTGTTCCCGTTTTGGAAACCTGATTGCCGGGTTCGACCCACGCACCTTTGAGACGGCGACAAGGTCGACGAATTGATCGTGTATCTCTCCAGCAGCCTTACCGGCATGGACAGGTATCTTGACGATACTGTGTGCGAGCGCAGATGGCCGTTGTAGGTGCGCCGCTTTACGACCCAAATGCAGCACAAACGAATGCGCAGCCGCAATAGAAAAAGGGCTACGTTTTCACGTAACCCTTTTCGCTTTACTACTAAATTCCTGGCTCCCCGAGTCGAACGAATCCACGAACTTGGACTGGGCGGTTCTGTTTCAGCTTTGATCTTAGATTAAAGCAAAGTCATGAAGTGAATGGGTACGACTTTAAGTATTCATTAACAGTTGACCCTTTGTAATAGTTGATGTAACTAAATGCTGAACCATTTTTATATGATTTGTTCGATTCCTGTCCCGCGGCCCACTTCTCAAATGCAATCCATTGGGAGAGGATGTTGTTAATAGAATCTGCTTCAGATTTACTCGCTTTGATCCCGTGATTTATGCAAGCTGCCACAACGCCGTACTGACCATATCGTAGCGATTGGCCGTATTTTTTGGTGTGATAACGATCGTCTGTTGGCGACTTCGATTTACGTATAATGCCGAGCTGTCGAAGGACTTCATAGCCGTAAGCGTACTTATGAACTTTTTCAACTTTCAGAAGCGACTGCAAAGCTTCTTCAGTGAAAAATTGCAAAATATTAGATCGCGCCTGGCTAACACGATATTCAGATGCTCATCCCACACGTATTACCATATCGCGATTTACTAATACATCTTCCTTGATATAACCTAAATGCAGGCCATCCGAAAATTCTCCGCGCTTCCGTTCATAATACAAACCATATTTTTCAAAAAACTCGTCTTGAAGTCGTATTTGAATTTCGTCGTTAGAACGCCGATCAGATTCATCAATTTTTGTCTGAGAATTACTCGCTTTCGATATTGCGCCGATTAATTCAAGTCGTTTGGTAGCATTGGAAGGCCTCGTTTCTCCCACAAATGTTATTACGCGCAGCAAAACCTCTTTCCCTTTAAAAACGCTGAAGTCACCCGAATCGAGACCTTCTTCGTAGATTCGACTAAGGGTATAAGCCGTTTGTCCGCCGTTCACAAGCTGTGGATTGCGAAGGATAATTTGAGCCGTCCCTTGTTTCGCGGTATCCGAGCTTATTGAAGTTCCGTCTGAAATAATAGTGATTCCATTATTAAAAAGGGAAAACTCGTTCGTACTTTTATCTTTTATTGATTCAGCTATCGCTTGGTTAACAGAATTTTTGTCCAGTTCTAAGAAGCTTCGAGGATTAAATCGAAGAATTGAGTTCTTATAAGAGTGTAGGACGCGACCAATTTCTTTTGTGGGTACAAATAATAGCTTAATGTTCGTTTTCACCGAATCTGTTTTCACGTCGTAATCAAGATGCGTATCACCGCGCAAATTGGCGAGATTTATTTCGATGTTCAAATTATTGTCGGAAAAATAAGTCCCGTTGATTACAGGGAAAAGAAGTTCTTTATATACTCTTTCGTGTGGATACTGATCAACCTTATATCCTTCGACAAGCTTCTTCAGTTGGGGAAGCGTAAAGTTTTTTGTGTTGCCGAGTAAAACTACTTGGGTCGTGTAGCTGGGCGAATCTGGCAACGACTTAATCGATTTTTGAAGGTTTTTTACGATAAAGTCATTATAAAAATTCCCTTCGTTATCTTTTTTTTCTCCCTTGAGAATTCGCTTCACATCCATCTTTAAAAGATCGTCGGCTGTCATATTGTTGGAAACAAAATTACCAGCCGTGGCGCGAAACTTTGATTGCAACAAAAATATTTGTTTTTGCTATTTGTCAATGTAAAAGGCATCTATTCCGCCGTCATAAGGTCCGTCGGTGATTAGTTTTAGACGCTCTTCAAACTCCGTTATACCAAATCTTGCTTTTAGAAATAGATGAAGCAGTGCTTTCGATCTAGCTTGGATCAGAGGATCCTTTGCGTTAGTTGTAGGGTGATACGAAATGTCCGTAGCGGGCGCTTCGTTTCTTAAGGAGTCTAGTACCCGGCATAGGGTTTTGTACTGTCGCTGGTGCGCGATAACTGTCGTCATAATTTTTGATCGTTTGGGTTTTGATTCGCACTTTCCCCCGTCTTAGTAACACGGGGGTCTACAAATACATGATCGAGAATAACATTGCTTCAAAAGCAATTGTTTGGTTTTCGCGACCGGCTGTATTTGGGCTTGCAGGTAGCGCAGCTACCGAAACCCCAAATACAGCCGGAACGCTGACGTAAAATGTTGATTGACATTCGATAGACATTACATAAAATGTCTCGCATACATTTCTTCGGAGAAAATGCGAGATGAAAGCTACTGAGCTTGTAAGTATGTGGGGTTCGCTCGACAACACCAGGCTGACGAGCAAACAGGTCTCGTTTCGCCTGCCGGTCCATGTGGCCGCCAAGATTGCGGCCCTATGCGATCTTTACCCAACCAAGACTCGGACCCAGATCGTCGGAGACCTTCTTTCAAGTGCGCTCGGCGATGTCGAAAAGGCTTTGCCCGCATTTAAGGGTGAGCGATGGGGTAGCGCGACCGACGATAATGGCGGTCCACTCTTCATGACAGTCGGTCCAATGGCTGATTTCAGGCATCGCACTAACGTTCACTACGTGGCTTTTGAAAAGGAGCTCGGGATGGACGAACCAGCCCCGTTTTATCCAGGTGATTTGATCTGGGAAGAGGGCTGACCGTGGAACTGCTTCTGTCAGGCCTAGATACTGTCGAGTGCGCCTACTTCCTTCGGCCGACCTCCGGCTGCACTTTGGATTTTTTCCAGCTCTCGCTTGCCAAGGAATCGCTTCGGCAAAGTAAAAAGCGTGAGCCGAAAAAAATAACCCTCGGCGGCGTAATGCCGTTCAGATAAGCGCCTTCTTCAAGACGCGAACGACATAGCGTACTGGCTTTGCTTTGAC
>NZ_BAAAZE010000011.1:0-61297 GCF_039536745.1 Actimicrobium antarcticum | reverse complement strand
TATAAACACTGCTACCCATGTTGTACCAGTATCACACTTTACTTCTTCCAGATTGCGTTTGTTGCGGTGGCCAAACTAACGGCAGCCACAGCGAACCTCCCAGTTAAGCCTGATGACCATAGCGCGTCGGTACCACCCCTTCCCATCCCGAACAGGACCGTGAAACGACGTTGCGCCGATGATAGTGCGTCAACACGTGTGAAAGTAGGTCATCGTCAGGCTCAGTTATATGTAAGTCACAAGACGGTCCATCAAGAAATTGGTGGGCCGTTTTGCATTGGTAACGAATTAATTTGCAATAAGCAGGCAATCGAGCGCTTGTCGCAATATTTTTACAGATTATGTTTTTTGAGGTGTCCAAGGTAATGGATATCGCCTGAAACGGACCGGTCAAGCCTGATGACCATAGCGCGTCGGTACCACCCTTTCCCATCCCGAACAGGACCGTGAAACGACGTTGCGCCGATGATAGTGCGTCAACACGTGTGAAAGTAGGTCATCGTCAGGCTCAGTAACAAGCAGAACACAAAGGGCCCTTCGAAAGAAGGGCCCTTTGTGTTTCAAAGTCAGAAAACAGGGTGAATTGAAAAGCAGGACAGTGCCTACAGTTAATACACGGCTCATTGACAGGTGCTGGCACTTTCCCGCAATGTAATCAAGCTGTCAGGGTTAGTTCTATTTTTTGAAATTTCGTCTGAACAGCCCCTAACAAGGGCTCCTTTCTTTGAAATGATGGCAAATGAAACACCGTTCCCAGGTGGCCTGATAATTTCAATTTTCCAACACTGGCTATCCGCAAATCTGGTGAGACCAGATGAGATCAAGTCCTGCATGCAGGGCTTGACCAATAAGCACTGAACAAAAGGAATCCAGCTTGAGCACAATCTCCCTTTCCCTACTCGCCTTCGTCCCTCTGGTATTGGCAGCCGTCTTGCTAGTCGGATTCAGCTGGCCTGCCAAGCGCGCCATGCCGCTCATATTTCTGGTGGCAGCGCTCATCGCACTTACCGCATGGGGTATGTCCTTCAACCGCGTTCTCGCTTCCAGCCTCCAAGGATTGATCCTTACCGGGTCGATACTCTGGATCATCTTCGGTGCAATTTTGCTGCTAAACACGTTGAAGCACTCTGGCGCAATCACCGCAATACGTGGCGGCTTTGCCAATATCAGCCCGGACCGACGCGTTCAGGTAATTATCGTTGCGTGGTTGTTCGGATGCTTTATCGAGGGCGCATCAGGCTTCGGCACGCCCGCTGCGGTAGCCGCTCCGTTGCTTATGGCACTAGGCTTTCCCGCCTTGGGTGCGGTTATGCTTGGGATGATGGTGCAATCAACGCCGGTATCATTCGGTGCCGTTGGCACTCCTATTGTGGTCGGGGTCTCTGGAGGCCTTGATAAAATCGGCATCACTGAGCAACTCATCGCAAACGGCTCGGACTGGAATATTTTCTACCGCCTGATCACCTCCGAAGTCGCTATCACCCATGCCATCATCGGCATCCTGATGCCGCTGTTCATGTGCGTGATGCTCACGCGTTATTTTGGTCGGAACAAATCTTGGCTTGAAGGAATGGCGATCGCGCCTTTTGCGATTTTTGCAGGGTTGGCGTTCGTCCTTCCGTATGCCGCTGCGGGGATATTCCTCGGTCCGGAATTTCCATCGATGATCGGTGCGCTGGTCGGCCTGATCATTGTGGTTCCGGCTGCCAAGGCGGGATTCCTGATTCCCAAGAAGACCTGGGATTTCGCCGAGCCAAAGGATTGGCCGGTATCTTGGATGGGTAGTATAGAAATCAAACTGGACCGCCTGTCGAATACGGTACCGATGTCGATCGGCCTGGCCTGGTTTCCATATGTGCTGTTGGCAGGGTTACTGGTGCTATCGCGCGTGAACGCCGATGTCAAAGCATTCTTCACAACCCATCTGGTACTTGGCTGGAACAATATCCTAGGCGAAGTCGGCATCTCCGGCGACATCCAGTTCCTCTATCTGCCGGGTGGAATCATGGTCCTGGTCGTGCTGGCGACATTCCTGTTGCAACGGATGAAGGTCGGTCAAATGACGGCTGCCATCTCCGAATCTTCCAGGACCCTGCTGGGTGCCGGTTTCGTGCTGATATTCACGATTCCGATGGTCCGTATCCTGATCAACTCCGGTGTCAACCTGGCGAACTTGCCATCGATGCCACGAGCCATGGCGGAGCTGGTTGCCAGCAGTGTCGGCAGTGTGTATCCGTTCTTTGCACCATCGATCGGTGCGTTGGGTGCCTTCATCGCCGGCTCCAATACGGTATCGAACCTGATGATGGCACAGTTCCAGTTCGACACTGCTCACCTGATCGGCGTATCTGGCGCGATGTTGGTGGCCTCGCAGGCAGTTGGTGCAGCGGCCGGCAATATGATCGCTATTCACAATGTCGTGGCCGCTTCGGCGACGGTCGGCATGCTGGGACGCGAAGGTCAGGTTATCCGCATGACCATCATTCCGACAATTTACTACCTGGTGATGACAGGGTTGATCACGGTCATCGCGGTGTATGTGATCGGTATCAGTGATCCGTTAATGGCTTTGGCCGTCGTCCGGCCGTGATCATGAAATCCCGATCAATTCCGCAGCGGAAAACATGATGTCTTTCTCTGCACGATGTTGTCTGCCTGTGTTTTTCGCGCTGTTGGCCGCGCAGGCGGCTGCTGCCGACCCTGCGCCGGTTTATGGTCCTGAGCTGCAGGGATTTACTTATCCGTTCCCGGTCCATCGTTACCAATTCACTTCGCAAGGCGAAGCGTTGCAAATGGCGTACATGGACGTCGCGCCGCAAGGTCCGCCAAATGGCAAGACCGCACTGCTGCTGCACGGAAAAAACTTCTGCGCTGCGACTTGGGAAGCGACCATCAAGGCATTCAGCACGGCAGGCTATCGGGTCGTTGCGCCGGACCAGATCGGCTTTTGTGCTTCGACCAAGCCCGCGCATTACCAGTACACATTCCAGCAACTGGCATCCAATAATGCCGCGTTGCTGAAGCAACTGGGTGTGGAGCGGGCCGTCGTGATCGGCCACTCCACCGGTGGCATGCTGGCGACCCGCTTTGCCCTGATGTTTCCACAAACGGTGGAGCAACTGGTCATGGTGAATCCAATCGGGCTGGAAGACTGGAAGGCGCTCGGCGTCCCGTACCGGACGGTCGACCAGTGGTATGCGCGCGAGCTGAAAATTACCGCGGCATCGATAGAAAGCTATGAAAAAGCAACCTACTATAACCATCGCTGGAAGCCCGAGTACAGCCGCTGGGTCGACATGCTGGCGGGTTTGAACCGTGGCTCGGGGCAGCAACTGGTCGCCTGGAATTCGGCGCTGATCTACGACATGATTTTTTCGCAGCCAGTCATCTACGAGTTTCAGTTACTGACCATGCCGACGCTGTTGATGATCGGCGATGCAGACACCACGGCTATCGGCAGTGACATTGCGCCCGCCGACGTCAAGGCGCGGCTCGGCAACTACAAGGTACTTGGAAAGACCGTGATCCGGCAGATACCGCAGGGACGCCTGATCGAATTCCCGGGGCTGGGTCATGCGCCACAAATGGAAGACCCGGAGCAGTTTCACAAGACGTTGCTCGGGGCGCTGCGCGATTAGGTGCGCAGTTTTGCGTTGGCTTTCCAGCCGCCGTAGCGCCGCCGGCATCACAGACAGAATCGCACTTTAAAATCCCAGGCAGATCTTGCCGAAGTGCGCCGCTGGCCTGATCGCGGAATGCATCGGCGATCTCGGTCAGACCGAAATGACGATCGAAAACCGGATGGAATCCATTCGCATCGATGGCACGGACCATATCCATTTGCTGTTGCCGGTTGCCGTCGATCAAGCCTTGCAGGCGAACGTGTTTGAGCATCAATGACGCGGTCGGCACACCGCCAGCGGGTGTTGCATCGGTACCAGTTCAGAGGGTGCGCTACGACAACCGCTGGCCGCGATCCGAGTGCCGGTGGCGCCAGCTCCCTGGCCTGCGGCCGGGCAGCGGCGATATCGCCGCGGCACGGTGTCGCCAGCGGTCGCAAGTGTTTTATCTCCTCGTGCAGTCGTTCGGCGGGTTGCTCCTGCGTCGTGCCGTGCCGTACAGACGGACGTTGGCCACCTGCGCCAGCCAGTGTGCAACGGCGATGTTCGCGTGAGGACGTCGAGCTGCTGTGCGATTTGCGCTAGGCGACTGTCCAGCGGCACAGAAAACGGCCGGCGCAGGCTCGCATGAACGCACGCCATTAACGCTATCCGCCCTGATAGCCATGTTCGACAATCTCCCGATACAGCACCGTGGCCGGAATCCAGTCCGGTTGCGCGGCGTTCTGCCGCTCACGCAGGTACGTTTCATGGCTGCTTAGCTTGGTCTGGCGCTTGACCTTGCCCTCGTATTTCGGCACGGTTTCCAACGCCAGGTGACGCCGCACCGTATTGACCGCGCAACCGACCTCGGCAGCAATCTTGCGCAAGCTCAGTCCGTGTTTGTTCAAGCATTGAACTTCCACATACACTTCGTTTGGTTTCAAGGCAGCTCATAAAAGCCACCATCGCCACCATCATCTCCAATCAAATCGGTGTATCAGATTTCAATCGCTGCAATTTATGTCCGATTACATCGGCTGCTGACATCCGTTAGCATTCCAGCCGTCGGAACAGCTAAAACCCGGAAAGAATTTTTAATGGACATATTCGAACGCATTCTGGGCATTATCCTCCCGGTCTTTTTCATCATCGCCATCGGTTATGCCTACGGCCGCTTGCGTGGTCCTGCAGTAAGATCGGATATAACTGCTGTCAACACGGTCAGCATGGACCTGCTGTCGCCCCTGCTCGTCTTCACTGCCTTGGCTGCTCGAGATTTTGATCTCGCCCACAATGCCAGCCTGATTTTGGGAGGCGCGATCATCTCACTTGGTTCGGGTCTGCTGGCATGGCCGGTTGCCCGTTTCTTTCGTTATGACCCACGCAGCTTCCTGCCGCCGATGATGTACAACAATTGCGGCAACATGGGGCTGCCACTAGCGGTGCTGGCATTTGGTTCTGCCGGACTGTCTGCTGCGGTGGCGATGTTCATGGCGTGTAACGTGATTTATTTCACGATCGGAATCAAGATCATCGAATCGGGGCGCGGCAATCGGACAGTTACGCACTGGGCGTTTTTGAAAAATCCGATGATCCTCGCCATGGTGATCGGAATACTGTTTGCACTGACACATATTCCCATTCCGGATGTTCTGTTCCAGAGCATGAAAATGCTGGGTGATGCCAGCATCCCCATCATGCTTTTTGCGCTGGGTGTGCGAATGCTCGATATCAGCTTTAAGAGCTGGCATATCGGTCTGGTTGGCGCCATCGTTTGTCCGATTACCGGACTATTTGTCGCCTGGGGTCTCGATCAGGTGCTCAACCTGACACCACCACAGCGCGGTCAGTTGTTCCTGTTTGCCTCGTTGCCTCCCGCTGTATTCTGCTTCATGGTGGCAGAACGCTATCAGCAGGAACCAGACAAAGTGGCATCCATCGTGATGCTGGGGAATCTGGCATCACTGGCGTTTGTGCCGCTGGGCTTGTGGATGGGCTTGCGCTGACTACTCAATTGCGGACTTTGCCAACTGCGTCACCACGAAATCGACAAATGTTCGTACCTTGGCAGACAGATGTTTGCGACTTGGATAGATGGCATAAATTCCTAATTCGCGAGAAACAACTTCCTGCAGAACTTGCACTAGACGCCCAGCGCGCAAGTCTTCCGCGACGATGAACAACGGCTGGAAAATCAGACCGGCTCCGCTCAGGGCGGCAAGACGCAGCATGTCCCCGTTATCAGCCTTGATCGGACCGTTGCAGCGGATCGCCACGGTCTGTCCTTGCTCCTCGAATCGCCATTCATCGCCGCTGTTGGTCAGCGAGTAACCGAGGCAGGCATGACCAGCAAGGTCGCTCGGACTCTGCGGCGTGCCATGCAGCTTCAGGTACGACGGTGACGCGCAAACGAGACTGCGTTCTACACCCAGCTTGCGCGCAATCAATCCCGATTCAGGTAATGTTCCGATGCGAATCGCCAAATCGAAACCGTCTTCAACCAGATCGATTGTCCGATCGCTCAGCGAAATATTCAGCTTCACCTGTGGGTAAAGTCGCACATATTCCGCAATGACTGACCCCATACGATGCAGCCCATATGCCAGCGGCATCGTGATTTTCAGGGAGCCACGTGGGGTGGTAGCCATATTCCCGGCAATCTGTTCGGCCTCGTGGATATCCGCAATGATTTGTACGCTGCGCTCATAGAACACGGCACCGGATTCTGTAACGCTCGATCGCCTGGTAGTGCGGTTCAACAAGCGCGTGCCGAGATGATCCTCGAGATTCAGAACATGCTTCGATGCCATCGCTCGCGAGATATCCAGTCGGTTAGCTGCTCCCGCAAAGCTACCTGCGTCGACAACCGCGACAAACATTTTGATACTGGCTAATAGGTCCATACATTTCATTGTCAATAAATGTGAGTCAATCTAACAAATGAGACCAGCTTTATCAATCAGGAATAGTTGAATATAGTGAGGCCAGCTCGGTGACACTTCGTCGCTAAGCAACGGCAACGCGAGTCCGTCAGTGTGGTTTGCGTTCACCACCTTATTTTCAAGGAGACGCTTTGAGCAGATTGCCGACGTTATTCATTTCGCATGGCTCGCCGATGCTGGCAGTGACAGATAGCCCTGCCCGAAAGTTCTTGCAAGCATTGGGCCAGTCACTGCCACGTCCGCGCGCGATCCTCATGGCGTCCGCTCATTGGGAAACCATGGGTTCCCCGGCCGTCAGTTTGTCCCTTAACCCAGAGACGATCCATGACTTTGGCGGTTTTCCTGCCGAGTTGTTTGCTATCGAGTATCCGGCGCCGGGCTCGCCGGAGGTTGCCGGGCAGACGGCGGTATTGCTGGAGCAGGCTGGTTATACCGTCAGTCGCAGTCCCGATCGCGGGCTGGATCATGGAGCCTGGGTACCAATGCGACTGATGTATCCCGAAGCGGACATACCTGTCTTCCAGCTATCCGTGTTACGTGGCGCCACGCCAACTGATCATGAGCGTCTTGGTAGCGCGCTGACAGCGCTGCGTGACGCTGGTGTGCTGATCATTGGATCAGGCTCAATGACGCATAACCTGGTTGAGTTCCGTGGTCAGGGTATCGATGCACAAGTACCTTCCTGGGTAAGCGATTTCGATGGCTGGATGCTAGACATGTTGCGTCAAAATGCGCGTGGTGCATTGCGCGATTACCGTCGGCAGGCCCCTTTCGCTGAACGCAATCATCCAACGGAGGAGCATTTGCTGCCGCTTTTCGTAGCGATGGGCGCGGCTGGTAGTGATGCAGTTGCCGATCGTGTCCATACCAGCTACCAGTACGGCATCCTGGCGATGGATATTTATGCCTTTGCATGAGCAGTGCACCATCTCCCCAGATTCGTATCAGCAGGCAGACACCCTGACAGCCGACTTTCGCCACAGTGGAACCACGGCTGTCAGAGTCGGCATGACGGCGCCTCGTAAAGTGGCTGGCATCAGGCTGCCGACGGGAGAATTTTCTCGAAAAATTTGTTGATACTTCGAGAGATAGAGGTGCAGATTCAGCCGTGTGCGTGCGTGGTGCACTGACCTCATAGGCAGAAACAGGGGGGGCACACGGCACGTAGCTTCGGCCTGCAGCTGGATTACTGCTATTCAGATGCAGAACACGTGCTGAACGAGGCGAAGAAAAAATGATTTTGTGGTTCGATCTTTGAGTCGTCAACCGCAAAAAATGCGTAAAGAGTTCAATGAATTGATACGTCGCACCAGCTACTCGACAACTTAACGTCACTACACCACCTTGGAGAATTTTATGCATACCATCACCACGAACACGTCCAATGACGTCGGCAAACTTGTTTTACGCACCGCACTTGCCGTCTTCCTGCTCTTCCACGGAGTCTCGAAATTGATTGGCGGTGTCGGCTTTGTCGCCGGATTGCTGACCAGGTTTGGTTTGCCCGAATCGCTCGGCTATCTGGTGTACGTCGGAGAAGTCGTGGCGCCATTGCTGATCCTGTTCGGTATCTGGACCAGGGCCGCCGCATCGATCGTTGTGATCAACATGATCGTGGCCCTGCTTCTTGTGCATACATCACAATTTTTTACGCTGTCACAGACGGGCGGCTGGGCGCTTGAGCTGCAGGGCTTGTACCTGTTCAGCGCGATTGTTGTCGCATTGCAGGGAGCTGGTCGCTACAGCCTGGGTGGTGTGACAGGACGATGGAATTAATTTAACCTCCTCCGCGGCCCGATTCGGGTAAGGGATTCCTATGGCGGTCCTCTACTGTCCTGACTAACTTTCCTGCCGACTGTTTTTTGATGTCACAACCCGCGCATGCTTTGGAGGTATCGCGGGTTTTTTTCGCCTATCGAAACGTTTGCTTACGACTTTGTCTTCAACTTTTGACTTGAATTTTAATCAATGTTCGCTAGCGTACGGAGTGGTGCGAGCTTCCAGAGCATTCTCTGTCCAGGCCGAAACGGGTGAAATTCATCGAACATATCAATTTGCGAACTATTGATTACTACGTGACCCCCCAAGACGTGCCCGCATCTTGACCGCAGAGCCGCCATCAGGCTAACGCCCGGCACGAAGCGACTAATAAAACGAGTTTTTGGTACACCGATGAACGTTTGTTGTTTTTTTATATTGAGAGGTATTCCATGAAATATTCCATTTTGCTGTTAGCCCTGATTGGTTCCGTTGCATTGACAGCATGTGAGCGCCCAGCATCGCCTGTCGTTGTGCCCGTCCCAGTAGCAGTACCTGGCCCTGCCGGCGCAACTGGTGCAACCGGATCCGTCGGTTCTACGGGCTCCACCGGAGCTACGGGTGCAGGCGAAACAGGTGCCACCGGTGCTACGGGCGCCACAGGAGCGACCGGCTACGACGGTAACAAGGGTTCTACCGGCGCAACTGGTGCCACAGGTGCCACAGGTGCAACAGGCGATGCTGGCAAGACCGGTGACACGGTCATTGTCGTACCTAAATAAAGTTTGAGAGGAAATATGCATCAATTGATCGATGCATTTTTTTTCGAAACGATTTGTACCATGCAGCAAGTAAAAAGCGCCCCGAAGGGCGTTTTTTTTCGATGGTACTGAAGTCATCGTCAAGCAAGCAGTACTTTAAAAATTATCCGACCAGGAGTTAGCAAAAATGAATTTGATCATTAGCCTCATCGTTTATCTTATTGTCTTCGGTCTCATCTGGTGGCTCGTCGGCATGCTGCCACTGCCATCACCTGTAGGTCAGATCGTGCGCGTTCTGTTCATCATCCTGTTGATCCTGATGGTGCTATCAGTCGTGGGGATTCTGCCAGGTGGATATTTTCCACAGATCAGGTTTTAGGGGACGGCTACCAGGCCATGCTTCACAGTCAAGCCTGGCCATCGCGCCAGGCTTTTTCATACCAAACCAACTTCCCGTAATTCTCTCTTCACATAGGCATACAGTACCGGCGCGGCGATGATGCCGGGGATGCCAAATACGGCCTCCATCATCAGGATCGCAACCAGCAGTTCCCAGGAGCGCGCGTCGATGTGACGACCAATGATTTTCGCATTCAGGAAATATTCGAATTTGTGGATCAGGATCATGAACACCAGCGAGCCGATCGCAGTATGCAATGAGTGGGCAAGGCCGATGACAACCAGTAGCGTATTTGAGATCAGATTGCCGACGACTGGCAACAAGCCTGCAAAGAAGGTGAGCGCGATCAGGCTTTTCGAGAGCGGTAACTGAATCCCCAGCAACGGCAGAATGAACAGCAAATAAATGCTGATCAGGATAGCGTTGATTGCTGCGATACGGACCTGGGCGAAGACGATGCATCTGAATGCATCACCCAGGTTACGCACCCGTTCACGCAACGCAGACGCCAATGGTTTGTAGGTTTGGGGCGTGCTGTCGTACAGGGCAGCCATTGCACCGATGATCATGCCGACCAGAATGTGCGCAAGAGTCCGGCCGGCTTCCTGTCCAATAAGTTTCGCTTCCAGCGCATGCGTACGTAGCCATCCGGTGATCATCATGCGTAGTGCGTCTGCACTTTCGGGCAAATAATCACTCAACCATTGGGGAATCTGATCCCGGGATTTTTCAATCAGGTCCGCCATTTTTTGCAGAAGCACCGGCAGGCTGCCCGCATCACTTTTGAAGAAAGTGATGGAGCCCCAGGTGATCAGGCAGAGCATCAGAACAGTAAGCATACCTATCCCTGAGACAGCGACCATCCGTGCCCGCGTGTTGCTGATTCTTTTGCCCAGCAAAGGCGTCATCAGGTGCACCAGAGAGTAGACCAGCAATCCCGAAAACAGAGCGGCCAAAAGTCCCTTGAGCAAGATGATCAGTAAGACCACTACGGAAATAACGTAGGACGAAATAGTGATGAGGTTCTGTTTGTTCAAATCACGCATGGAATGCCGATGAAATTAAAGGTGTGAATTTAACGCATAACGACAGCTCTGCGCCGTTTAGCAGCGTTAGAGGTAGTGCTCGGAAGGAGGCGAGGCTACTGCAATGTGACAGGCGATTTAGCCGGGATTCATGGAATTCCTGGTAACCAGACTGACCACTGCCCAGCATTCTTGATAATACAAAAAAATGCGCTTTCCGCCTGCACGTTGGCGATTGCACGGTAGGCAACCCCCAATGTGCTCTTTTCCCACAGCGTAGCGCTTGGGTGTGCCTGTTGATATTTTTAACAGCCACAAAGACCTATCCGCATCGGATTCGCCTCGGGTTCCGGCAGCGACACTGAGATGCTTGCGTAATGGTAGTCGCTTGTTTTTTCTAATGGAAACATTTCTAGCTCTGGGCAAAATCATGGTGTCGAGACCTCCCGCAGAGGGACTCAACAATTAGATGAAAGCAGTTGTGGATTTTCTATTTTTATCCGCTATAATCGAACCATCGTTGAGATTCGAGCTTGTAGCACAGTATCAGTCTGTTCTTCCTGTCTTGGTTGAAACGATCTAACGGGCATCAGCCCAACTTAACTGAAATAGGAATTGTAATGGCAACTGGCATCGTAAAATGGTTCAATGATTCGAAGGGTTTTGGCTTTATCACACCTGACGAAGGCGGCGAAGACTTGTTCGCTCACTTCTCGGCTATCCAGTCGAGCGGTTTCAAATCTCTGCAAGAAAACCAACGCGTTTCCTTCGAAGTTACTGCTGGCCCTAAAGGCAAGCAAGCTTCGAACATTCAGCCTATCTAATAGCCTGAATCAAGCGCATTGAAAAACCTCGGTTCGCCGGGGTTTTTTTTCGTCTCGATTTTAGTTGTCCACGCTCGGTGAAATCCATGTTGCAGTATGGGTGGATAGACAACTTGAGTGAGAGATGACCATTTTTCTTCTTGACTACATGGCAATCAACCAGGTCGATGAAAGGGATTTGTGATTGCTGATTTCTGTGCTCGGGTTAGTCGGCGCACCACAAACCATCCAAAATCAAAAAATTAACGTGGCGAAACACTTAAGTTGTACATGTGGCGTAAAACACTTTTGATGTTCCGTACACCTTCAGTTCTTGGTCTTAAACAAAGCTCACAATCCATCCCTGAATCGACACTAAGCGTTTTCTCAAAGATCTATTGCGAGAATTTACTTGAAAGAAATTCATCTCATTGTGAAAAATGTTCGTGTCGATGTTGTTGATCAGCCCGATTGTTTTTCAAAGCATACGTAGAGGAACCTTGCGAAAGCGGCATGAAGGCTAGACTTTTCGCCGAGGATTGTGCTTGTTTACCAATTTAAGCCCGTTGAATCAACGGTACTGAGTAGTTTTACTTAAGTATTGTATGGTGCGTCGCAACACGAGGTTTATGTTGCCCGTGCAGGAAGTGGCTCATACAATCCGACAGCGGACACACTACGTACAAAAAGCTTGCCTAAATCGTTTCGCATTTAATAAACATAGAGGATGACATGACATACAAAATCAAAGCACTGGTAGCTTCTGCGATCCTGACCTGGTCAGTTGCAGGTATCGCGGCTGAGCCGATCAAGATCGGTGTATCTGGTCCCTTCACCGGCGGTTCTGCACCGATGGGCGTTTCCATGCGTGACGGCGTCAAGCTTGCCGTTACTGAAATTAACGCCAAGGGCGGATTGCTGGGACGTCAGATCCAACTGATCGAGCGTGACGAAGAAGCCAAAAACGAGCGCGGTGTTCAGGTTGCCCAAGAGCTGATCAACAAAGAAAAAGTGGTCGCTACCGTCGGTTTTATTAACACCGGTGTCGCATTGGCATCCCAGCGCTTCTACCAGGAAGCCAAAATCCCAGTGATGAACAACGTAGCCACCGGTACAATCATCACAAAGCAGTTCGCTGACCAACCTGAAAATTACATCTTCCGCACTTCAGCCAATGACGCGATCCAATCTGCGATGATTGTTGAAGAAGCGGTCACCAAACACAAATTTACCAAGCTTGCCATTCTTGCTGACTCGACCAACTACGGCCAACTCGGACGCGAAGACCTGGAGAAAGCGCTAGACAAGAAAGGCCTGAAAGCTGTCGCGATTGAAAAGTACAACATCAAGGACGTCGATATGACGGCCCAACTGTTGAAGGCCAAGCAAGCTGGTGCCCAGGCTGTTTTGACCTACGGTATCGGACCTGAGCTGGCACAGATCGCCAACGGTATGGAAAAACTTGGCTGGAAGGTGCCGCTCATCGGTAGTTGGACATTGTCAATGGCGAACTTTATCGATAACGCTGGCAAGAACGGTGACGGTACCTTGATGCCGCAAACATTCATTCAAGATGCGACAACGCCAAAGCGCAAAGCTTTCATCGATGGCTACGTCAAAACTTACAGCCCGCCAGGTGGCCGTATTCCGTCGCCAGTGTCCGCTGCGCAAGGGTATGACTCGATCTACATTCTGGCTGCCGCAATCAAGCAAGCTGGAACTACAGATGGTCCGAAAGTGCGTGAAGCGCTGGAAAATCTGAATGAAAAAGTCGATGGCGTGGTGACTTCCTACAGCAAGCCGTACACCAAAGACGATCATGAAGCCATCAAAATGGGTATCCCTGTTTTTGGCGAAGTCAAAGGTGGCCGTGTAATGCTGGCCAAATAAGACCAGCCGACGTCATGTCGTGAAAACGGTGTGATCGCGTTGTTCGCAATTGCTGGCACCGCGTAAGCGGGGCCAGCATCGAGAGCCTATCCCGATTTATTTGAACGACTTCATCCTGTTCGATGTGTTGAGTAGTGTCGTACTCACAACTGTGTGAATATGGGATCCGGAGTCCTTTATCTCAATCGGGATAGGCTTTCGTAATAATTGAAATCCGCTGCAAACGTAGCCATTTCACAGGTGGAAATTATGGAAATCCTGCTTCAACTTGTATTGAGCGGTGTCGCGCTAGGCATGATCTACGCGGTGATCGCTTTCGGTTATCAATTGACGTTCGCCACTTCGGGAACACTGAATTTCGGACAGGGTGAGGCGCTGATGCTCGGTGCGCTGGTCGGCCTGAGCCTGGTTGGCAACGTTCATGGTGGTCCCTATCTCAACTACTGGCTGATGATCCCGGTAGTGATCGTTTTCGGCGCGATGCAAGGTGTGTTTGTCGAGTGGATCGGTGTGCGCCCGGCGATCAAGATCAAGTCGGAATTTGGCTGGATCATGTCAACCATCGCTCTCGCCATTATTTTTAAAAACGTCGCCGAAAATATCTGGGGTAAGGACGACCTTACTTTCCCAACGCCATTGACTGCGACCCCATTCCAGGTAATGGGCGCCAATGTGCAACCTATGCAGGTCGTCGTCGTGCTTGGTGCGCTGGCGATGATGCTGGCCGTCGAGGTATTCAATCGCAAATCGATCTATGGCAAAGCAGTTGTCGCTACCTCCAATGACCGTGATGCAGCCGGCCTGATGGGGATTAATACAGCGCGCGTAATTACCTTTTCTTACGCGCTATCCTCAGCCACGGCCGCGCTGGCAGGCGTGCTGATTGCACCGTTGACCTTGACCGGTTCGACGATGGGTACGGCGCTCGGTTTGAAGGCATTCGCAGTTGCCATTATTGGTGGCCTGACCTCCGGCATGGGAGTAATCGTCGGTGGTTTGATTCTCGGTATTGCCGAGACCACGACCGGTTTCTATATTTCGACTGGCTACAAAGAAGTTCCGGGTTTGGTGTTGTTGTTGCTCGTACTAGCAATCAAGCCAGCAGGACTGTTCGGTAAAGCAGCGATCAAGAAAGTATGACCATGGATAAGAAAACACTCGTCGCTTCCGTTATCGGTATCGCTGCACTGGCGGCCTTTCCGCTGGTGTTCCACAACCCGTATTACATTCACCTTGCAGAAACCATTCTGATCTACGCCATTTTGCTTTTTGGCCTTGATATCGTTGTCGGCTATACCGGGCAAGTATCGCTCGGCCATGCGGGCCTGTTCGGCATTGGTTCCTACACCACAGGCGTGCTGTATCTGAAATTCGGTCTGCCTATTCTGGTTGCTGCACCTGCCAGTATTGCCGTGACCGCGTTGTTCGGCGCGATACTTGCGTTACCGGCACTACGCGTCACAGGGCCTTATCTTGCGATGGTCACGCTGGCTTTCGGTACCATCATCCAGATCCTGATCAACGAAATGACATTCCTGACAGAAGGACCACTCGGTTTGAAAGTTGCCAAACCAATTTTCTTTGGCCACAAAGTCACCGAAGTCGAATTTTTCTACCTGGTTGCCGTGTTGATGGTGGTGTCATTGATTGTGGTGCACCGGATCATGAAGTCGCACCTTGGGCGTGCCTTCCAGGCACTGCGTGACAGCCCGATTGCTTCCGATTGCATGGGCGTCTCCGTGTATCGCTACAAGGTGTATGCATTCGTGATCAGCGCTGCGCTGGCTGGTCTTGCCGGTAGTTTGTACGCCTATTCGGAAGAGTATATTTCACCGAATACTTATAACTTCGAGTTGACTATTCTGTTCCTGCTGGCGGTCATCATGGGCGGTCGCAAAACCCGTACGGGCCCGATCTTGGGTGCGTTGATCGTTGTGATGCTGCCTAGCTTGCTGGCCGACATCGAACTCTTCCGCAAGATTGCTACCGTAGCGGCTGTGGTGGGCGTGCTGGGTGCTGGATTCATGCTTGCCAAGGGACGCAATACGATTCGTGACGTTGCGGTTCCTGTGATTGCGACCGTCGGAATGGCGATTTTCTCGTACCGCCTTGAAAACATTACCGATTGGCGCTTGACCGTGTTCGGCTTGATGACCTTGTTCGTTGTGTACTACCTGCAAGACGGCATTATCGGTTTCTTGCGTGGCTTGTTCGTCAAGGGTTCGGTCCGCGACGGTTCCAATGCAGGCATGAAGGGCGATGAATCTAAAGCGTGGGCAGTGGCACCTAGTACGGCAGGTATCGGTTCGACACTGCTTGCCGCGAAAAGCGTGCTGATGCAGTTTGGTGGACTGAAAGCGCTGAACCAGGTGGACCTGACTATCGCCAAAGGCACCGTACACGGCTTGATCGGACCGAATGGTTCTGGCAAGAGCACCATGATGAACGTGCTGACTGGTATCTACAAGCCGACAGCTGGTACAGTCGAATTCAATGGCAAGGTGATTTCCGGCCAGACGCCATCCTCGATTGCATTGGGTGGCGTGGCACGGACGTTCCAGAATGTGCAGTTATTCGGTGAAATGACCGCAATCGAGAACGTACTGGTGGGATTGCACAACACGTTCACCAGTAACATACTCGACGTCATGCTGAACACTTCGCGCTATCAACGTGAAGAAGGCAGGGCGCGTGAACGGGCAGCCGGCATTTTGCAGTTTGCCGGATTGTCAGCGCTGGCCGATGAAGAAGCGCGCAATTTGCCTTATGGCAAACAGCGTGTCCTTGAAATCGGTCGAGCGCTTGGGCTGAATCCGCAGTTGTTGCTACTTGATGAACCAGCTGCAGGCCTGACTGCGCCTGATATCAAGGAACTGGTCGCGATCATTCGCAAGATCAAACAGTACGGCATCACGATTATCTTGATCGAACATCACATGGACGTCGTGATGTCGATTTCAGATACCGTGACGGTGCTCGACTTCGGTCAAAAGATTGCTGAAGGAAAGCCCGCTGCAGTACAGGCAGATCCGAAAGTGATTGAAGCTTATTTGGGTGGTAGCGTCGCTGAAGAATCTGCTGCCGCGCCTACGCCAACTCTTGCGGGAAACTGACATGCTAACTATCTCTAACCTACATGCAGCCTACGGCAAAGTGGAAGTCCTGCACGGGATTTCACTTGATGTACCGAAAGGCAAAGTGGTCACGCTGATCGGCTCAAACGGTGCCGGTAAAACGACGACGATGCGCGCCATCTCCGGCATGATCAAACCGAAGGCGGGTACGGTAACTCTGGCTGGCAAGGATGTCACTGGTCTTGAATCGCACAGCATCGCCCGCGCCGGTCTGGCGCATTCGCCGGAAGGGCGCCGGGTTTTTTCGACCATGAGTGTGACCGATAATTTGTTGCTGGGTGCGTTCCCTCGCTACACCGGGTCCCGCCCTCGTGGTGACGTCAAGCATGATCTTGAAAAAGCGCTGGAGCTGTTCCCGCGCCTGAAAGAGCGCCAGCACCAGTTGGCCGGTACGCTTTCTGGTGGCGAGCAGCAGATGCTGGCCATGGCACGTGCCGTGATGCTGAACCCGGAAGTGATCCTGCTGGATGAGCCGTCGATGGGGCTTGCGCCTATTCTGGTCGAGGAAGTGTTTCGGATCATCCTGCGCCTGAAACAGGAAGGCGTCACGATGCTGCTTGTGGAGCAGTTCGCAGCAGCGGCACTGAACGTGGCCGACTATGGTTACGTCATGGAAAACGGACGCATTTCAGTGCATGGTCCTGCAGACAAGCTGAAAAACGATCCTGCCGTTCAGGCAGCGTATCTGGGCGGCGGTCAACAGCACTAAAATCAGAATGCGGGGTAATCCCGCACGGTTCTGTCGAGGCCCGCGTCATACGTGTTGGAAACAATACGGTGATGCGGGCTTTTTTTCGTTTATTCGGCAGGGTTAACCGCATTTTTACGCCAGTAATCAGGCTTCAGATACGCGTGTCGCAAGAAGTCGATGAACGCCCTGATGCGTAACGGCAAGTGGCGACGCTGCGCAAAGACCGCATAAATATCATTACCTGGAGCGGCGAATTCATCGAGCACAGTGACGAGTTTTCCAGCCTCGATTTCACTGCCAACTTCCCACATTGAACGCCATGCCAGTCCCTTTCCGCTCAGTGCCCAGTCGTGCAAGACTTCACCGTCATTGCAGACCATGTTACCCGCTACCTTGAGCATGACGTTTTTGCCGTTTTGCCGGAAAGTCCAGCCGCGCTGGCTTCCATCGCTGCTCAATGCCAGGCAGTTATGACTGTTCAGTTGATCCAGCGCTTGTGGTGTTCCGTGTCGCTGCAGATAGGCTGGTGCGGCGACGACGACACGCTTGTTTTCGGCTAGTTTGACACCCACCATATTCGAATCGGTCAGCGCGGCAATGCGGATTGCCACATCGATTCCTTCTCCCAGCAGATCCACCATTCTGTCATTGAGGCTTAGGGTCAGACGCACCTCGCGATGTTCTGTCAGAAAGGACGGAAGCAATGGTGCGACATGCTGCCTTCCGAATCCTGCTGGTGCAGAAATCATCAGATGTCCGCTTGCACGTGCACTGCCAGCTGCCACTGCCAGCTCGGCTTGTTCGAGTTCAACCAGGATGCGCTGGCAGTCTTCCAGAAAACTGGCGCCTTCGGGTGTTAATGCGATCTTTCGTGTAGTGCGTTGCAGTAGCTTGATGCCGAGGCGTTCCTCCAGTGCATCAAGGCGTCTTCCGATCATCGCCGGTGCAATCCCTTCCGCCCGAGCTGCCGCAGACAGGCTACCCCTAGCAATAATGTCAACGAAGGTAGAAATTTGCTTGAATTGATCCATGGTGCTGGGCTAGGTGAATGTAATCGTTGGCGGAAACACGTGAGCCGAATGTTAATTGGTTTATCGGACGTATCTGTTCACCTGCACAAAAAAAAGCGGCACGCCGACTAATCGACGTACCGCTTCAGACTGCTTCAATCAGGCCATCAGGATTTCTCGTTGCGTTGTTCCGAAACATATTCGGCATGCAAACGGACAGGCTTTGCTGCATTACGCCGCATCCGGATATTGAGCGTCTCGACCAGTAACGAAAATGCCATTGCGCTGTAGACATAACCGCGCGGTACATGATGTCCGAATCCTTCGGCGATCAGCACGACAGCGATGACCACCAGGAACGCCAGCGCCAGCATCTTGATGGTCGGATGCGCTGACACAAAGCGTCCGATCGGACCAGCAAAAAACATCATCAAACCGACCGATGCAATGACCGCAGCCACCATCACCGCAATCTCGTCAACCATGCCGACCGCAGTGATGATCGAATCGAGCGAAAAGACAATATCGACAACGATGATTTGCAAGATGACCGCCTGTAGTGTTGCTTTCACTGCGGAAGAGGCTTCGCCTTCCGCTCCTTCCAGCGCCTGATGGATTTCTCCAACGCTTTTCCAGAGCAGGAACAAGCCGCCTCCCAGCAGGATCAGATCCCTGCCGGAAATCGCCTGCCCGAATGCGGTAAAGACCGGCGCGGTCAGTCCGATTACCCACGAGAGGATCATCAGCAAGCCAATACGCATGAACATGGCGAGGAATAATCCTAGCCGTCGCGCGAACTCTCGCTGGGCCAGTGGCAGCTTGTCGACCAGGATGGCGATGAAAATGATGTTGTCGATACCCAGCACCAGTTCCAACGCAGTGAGTGTGGCAAAGGCAGCCCACACTTGCGGGTCAGAAAGCAGTTCAAGCATTAAAAATTCCTTATTAAATCAATGATCCGAAACGGCCGGCATTAGTCGTCACGGTTCACAAAACCGAGAATCTGCAGCAAGCTGGTAAAGAGGTTAAAAATCGACACGAACAGGCTGAGTGTCGCCATGACATAGTTGGTTTCGCCACCGCGGACGATGTTATTGGTTTCGTACAGGATCATCCCTGACATCAGAAACACGAACGCCGCCGAGACCGTGAGTGACAATGCCGGAATCTGCAGGAATACGCCAGCAAGGGACGCCAGAAACGCCACCAGAATACCGATGGTCAGGAATCCGCCCATCATCGTCAGGTCACGCTTGGTCACCAGCGCATAGGCCGACAGGGCGACAAAGATGGATGCGGTTCCACCGAAGGCGAGCATCACCGTTTCGGCGCCATTCGGCATGCTTAGATAGCGGCTGATGATCGGTCCCAGCGTGTATCCCATGAAGCCAGTCAGTGCAAACAACAAGACCACGCCAAGTCCCTGGTCGCGGAATTTATTGACCGCAAACAGCAGTCCAAAATAGCCCGCCAGTGTAATCAGGATGCCGGGGCCCGGTATGCCGAGTGCTGCCGTGGTGCCGGCCGTGACAGCGCTGAACGTCAGACAGGCGGCCAGCAGCAAATAGGTGTTGCGGAGCACACGACGCGCATTACTATCGATCACCGTACTGACCGATGTGGAATTCGCGGACGAGTTGCCAAATAAAGAGTTGCGATCGTTCATTTTATTTCCCTTCCAATTTTAAATTCGCTCGCCAGTAAATAATTTACCGACGTCTTGAGCGTAGCCTATAACAGCAACGTAAAAAGAGAAGATAATGGAATCCTTACTTCGTTAAAGCAGAACAATGAAAAATACCGGCCTGAATTTTCGTCATCTCTATTATTTCTGGGTAGTGGCCAAGGAAGACAGCATCACGCGTGCAGCAGAGCGGCTCGGCGTGGCTATCCAGACCATCAGTACCCAATTGGGTTTGCTGGAAAAGTCGATCGGAAAATCCCTGTTCGCGCCACAAGGCCGACGTCTGGTACTGACGGAAGCCGGGCGCATTGCGATGCGGTATGCCGAACAGATCTTTGCGCTGGGCGAGCAAATGGAAGAAGCGCTGGCGGACCTGGATGTCGGTCGCACCATGCGGTTGACGGTCGGGATTTCGGATTCGCTCCCCAAATTGATCGCTTCGCGCTTGCTGGCGGCAGCGCTTGCCCTGCCGGAGCGGGTCAAGCTGGTGTGCTACGAAGACCGGTTCGAAGCCTTGCTCGGCGAACTCAAGGTGCACAAGCTGGATGTGGTATTGACAGACCGCCCGGTGCATTCCGGCACTGTCTTGCGGGTGTTCAGCCACCTGCTCGGTGAAAGTGAATTGATGCTGTTTGGCATGCCCGCGCTGGCAGTAAAATACCAGTCGGGTTTTCCGGGCAGCCTGCAGGGCGCGCCGTTACTGCTCCCGACCCGGAACAACGCGATCCGTGGTCGCATTGACCACTGGCTCGAAGCACACGATGTGCGTGCCGATGTGGTCGGCGAGTTTGACGACAATGCGCTGCTCAATACATTCGGGCGCAACGGACTTGGCTTGTTTGCCGCGCCGTCGGCACTGGCCGAAGACGTTGCCGCGCAATTCGGCGCTGTTCCGGTGGGGCCATTGCACGGCGTCAAAGAGCAGTTCTATGCGATTTCAAACGAGCGCAAGATCAAGCACCCGGCCGTCGAAGCGATCCTGTCCGCGATTCACGGCAAGGACCTCACCAGCGATCACAAGGAACGTACGTAGGCGCGTATCCCGGCCAGCAGCATTTCGACGGCCATCGCTGTAAGAATCAAGCCCATCAACCGTTCGAAGGCCAGCATGGCGCGCTGGCCAAGCAGTTGCTGCAGTCGTTCTGCGCCCAGCAACACCACTAGCCAGACCACGGCGACGGCCGATAGCGCCGCCACATGCAGCAAGATCTCCGAGGTGTTATCCGAAGAAAACAGCAGGACCGTCGCCAGCGCAGAAGGTCCTGCCAGGGCTGGAATGGCCAGCGGAACAATAAATGGCTCGTGATCGGATTCGGTGTCACCCAACAGCCCGCCTGGCTGCGGGAAAACCATCCGCAATGCAATCAGGAACAGGATCACGCCACCGCCAATGCGCAGTGCGATTTCTGAAAGCTGCAAGGCGGCCAGGAAATGTCGGCCAAAAAACATGAAGAGCAATAGCAGCAGAAATGCAATCAGGCATTCGCGTACCACCACGCGCCAGCGTCGCTCGCGCGGCACCATGCGCAATGCACTGACAAACAGCGGGACATTGCCAAACGGGTCAGTGACCAACAGCAAAAGAATGAACGCCTGAAAAAAAGTATTGGTCATGGTCAGCTACATCGAAAAGTCATTAAAAAATCATTGGGGCAAGGTACTGTCGCCCGCCAGCGTCAGGCGGCTTCTGCAGGTCGGATACTCGGAGCACCGCCAGAATGACTTGAAGTCACCGCTGCACATGACCATTTTGCTGGCGCAAGCGGGGCAGGTCGGTGTGCGATAGTCGCCACGGGTGGCCAGCGACAGCAGTGCCTCGCGCGGCGCCGGTGGCATTGCCTGAATCTGCGCGAGCATGGCCATTCCATCGATGAGGACCAAGTGGGCGTCCCGGCCGGCGGCGAGTGCCTGGGGGCTAAAACTGCTGGCGCTCAGAAAAAAGGCCTTGTCCAGTTGGTAGCCGGTTTGCGTCCTGACCAACATGCGTATGCGTTCAACCTCGACGGTTGCCGCGCCTGCCTGGGTTTTCGCAATGGCATGCATTTGTCCGACGCCCGGTTGCCCTATCTGCAGACTGACCTGACTATCCGGGCCCTGCGCCAATGCCTTGGCTTCCAGACCGAGCGTTTCCAGAAAATTCGCGCACACTTGATCGAATCGATGCCATTCCAGCTCCTGCAGCAAACCCAGACTCCAGACCGAGGGGCGTGCCAGCGCAATGTCGGGACTGATCGCATTGAGTCCGTCGAAGTCCAGCGGTCTTGAAAGGGCAGGCGTGGAAGCGGTCACGGCATTCTGTTTGTCGACTGACTTGCTCATGGTTCTGTCGATACGTTCCCGTGTGTCATTGTTGCCCTCGGTCCACGCCCGATTCATGCCGGTTTGTTTCCACTGGCCTTGCATGGTGGATTCCATCGGTTGCCGGGGCGATACGCGCTTGCGCAGTCTGGCGGAGCGGCGCCGCGGCCATTTGCGGCGCAGGCGTGCGACCAGTAGCGCGGCCCAGATCATCAGGGTAACCAGCCACAACACCAGTAACGCGGGTGCGATTTCCGCAATATCGTCTGGCTCAAGGGCAGGAAAGACTTTGTCCAGAATGATGCCGAGCAGGCCATTTCCCATTCCTAGCAGGATCATCAGGACAGTGACGATAAAAAACAGCGTGTTACCGCTTCGACGCTGAAACATGGAGGGCCTTGTTGAGGAATGGTTAATCATTATCCAATAGCTGGAGACGTTTTGAGTGAAATCAGCGTGGCAGATTTCCAATTGGCAACGCATTCGAGATTTTTGGCCAGTGTCGCCGTCATTGTTGATTTGTTCGTCAGCACACGCCTGGCTTGACGAAAGCCTGACAGCACGCCGAGGCAGTTACGCTATTCTGACGTCGGCATCCATTTCCCTCAATCCCGTGTTGAATATCCCATAACAGCATCGGTTGACGGAACCGGCAGCAGCGATCGCGCTCGCAGGGCTGCAAAGATGCTTTCCCGGATGGTCTCCTGGTTAAACGTTCAACTGTTGGCGACATCGATTGTTGTCAGCGCGAGATTGCCCGATACTTTGCCACCTGGATTGACACCGGCATGATGGATGCAGCCCGCACGACTTCCGGACCATGAGGACACCTTGAACTTTCACACAGACCAGTACCGCCCCGATTCCCCGCGCCCGGCCCGGCGTGTCTTGCTGGCCGTCTGCATGGCTGGCGTAATGCTCCCGGCCACACTGTTGGCAGCCCCCGTACTGCGCTGCCAGATCGATCAGGGTGGTATCACCCGCATGCTCGACGTGACGCCAACCGACGACCCGTATCGCGTCAAGGCCATCGACATCAATGGCCGGTTCCGCTTCAAGGCCGTGATGATAGGTGACGCCCGCCAGGTCGATTACATCAAGTTGTACACCTACGATCAGGCCATGCGCCAACCCGCGCTGCTGCACATGGCCACGTATATGACGCCGGCCGTGTCGGTATCGCCGGCGACCCTGACCGGACGTAATTTTATCTACGCGCCCGACCTGGAACGGGAACTGCAATACCAATGCATGCTGCTGGAGGTGACGCCATGAAGCCGTCTGTTCTGTTGGCGCTGCTGGCCGGACTGGTCTTGTCCGCGTCGGTATCGGCCGCTGCGCCCGTGGTGTCGATAGCCTTCGTCGGCGACATCATGCTCGATGACACGCCGGGCAAGGTCATCAAAAGTGGTCGCGACCCGTTCGCACCGTTCGCAACAATTCTGCAGTCCGCCGATATCCGCATCGGCAATCTGGAATGCGTCGTCGCCACCAAAGGCAAGGCGCAGCCCGACAAGCCCTACACCTTTCGCGCCCATCCACGCACGCTACCGGTGCTCAAGCGTCACTTCGATGCGGTGGCACTGGCCAACAACCATTCAGGCGATTTCGGACCGGTGGCGTTTGCGGAAATGCTGGATCTGCTGGAGCGCCAGGGCATTGGGTATTTTGGTGGCGGTCGTGATCTGGCGCGGGCACACACACCGCTGATCATCGAACGCAATGGCTTGCGGATTGCGCTGCTCGGCTATAACGAATTTTTCCCGCGCAGTTTCGAGGCCGACACCGATAAACCCGGTATCGCCTGGAGCGAAGACGAGCATGTCCGTCGCGATATCGGTCTGGCACGCAGCGAGTATCACGCTGACCTGGTGATTCCGGTGATGCACTGGGGCTGGGAGCATGAACCCGCCGCCAGCCAGCGCCAGCGTGCGTTGGCCCGGTTGATGATCGATGCCGGTGCCGATGCCATCGTGGGCGGGCATCCGCATGTGATTCAGAATGTCGAGCAGTATCAGGGCAAGCCGATTATTTACAGTTTGGGGAATTTCGTGTTCGATGGTTTCAGCGACCCGGCCAACAAGACGGGCTGGTTGCTGCGCATGGAGCTCGATCGACAGGGGGTGCGTGGCTGGCGCACCGTATCGGCGAAGATGGACCGGGAAGGTACACCGCGTCCGGCGCCGCAGTTGGGCGGCATGTGCTGGGAACGAGGGCAGGCCGAAGCGACGGCCTGTACTCTGAAGTAACGCGAAGGTCTACTGCAGTATCAGAACTTGCCGATGAAATCGCGCTTGCCGATCTCAACACCGTTATGGCGCAGGATTGCGTACGCGGTGGTGGCGTGAAAGAAGAACTGCGGCAACGCGTAATGCAGCAAATACGGCTGGCCCTTGAAGTTCTTGCTGTTCGGCCCGGCGCTAGTGGAGATGTCGCGCTCTTCGCTGCCATTGATCTGTTCTGGTGTCAGCGTATCGATGAAGGCCACGGTCTTTGCGATGCGGGCCTTCAGGTCCGCGAAGGTTTGCTCGGTATCGTCATATTTCGGCACGTCGACGCCAGCCAGCCGCGCACAGCTGCCTTTGGCGAAATCCGCAGCAATCAGAATTTGCCGGGTCAGGGCAAACATGTCCGGAAACAGTCGCGCTTGCAGCAGCGCGTTCGGATCGATTTTTTTCTCGGTGGTGTGGTTCTCGGCCTTGTCGAGAAGCGCGCTCAGGCTGCCGAGCATTTGTTTGAAGACGGGCACCGACGCGGCGTACATGGAAATAGTCATTGGAGGCTCCTGGAAAAGTGTTCGGATCATAGCGCAATGCGCCAAGGTGCGTTCCGCAGACCGCAGGCAGGTGCGGTAGGATGCAGCACAGAAAATTCATTGTTCCAGGAGATGCCATGCCGAGTAACCAGCCCCCGAAAAAATCCCGCCGTCACTTCCTCCTCGGCGCGCTCGGCGTGACCGGTGCGCTGACGGTGGGATGGGGCTTGCTGCCGCCGCGCCAGCGCCTGATCGGCAGCGACCCGATGCCCACCATCGAAGGAGAAATCGCCCTCAATGGCTGGGTCAAGATTGCCCGTGACGGTACCGTGACAGTGGCAATGCCGCGCAGCGAAATGGGGCAGGGCGTGCATACAGCGCTACCGATGCTGGTGGCCGAAGAACTCGATGTGCCCCTGTCGATGGTGCGTATCGTGCAGGCGCCGATCGACAAGATTTTCGGGAATATTGCCATGCTGGTGGACGGCCTGCCGTTCCATCCGGATGACCACGGCGTCGTCAAACGGTCTGCGCAATGGGCCACCGCCAGGGTGGCACGTGAACTCGGGCTGATGGTCACCGGTGGCTCGTCGAGCATCAAGGATGCCTGGGGGCCGATGCGTGAAGCGGGCGCCACTGCACGGGCGATGCTGATCGGTGCCGCCGCGCAGCAGTGGAATGTGCCTGCGTCCGAATGCATGACCGATGCCGGCGTGGTCAGCCATGCCAATGGCAAGCACGCGACGTATGGGGAACTGGCCGCAGCGGCCGTCAACAGCAAGCCGGCCGCGATCCGGCTCAAGCAACCTCCCGAGTTCAAGCTGATCGGCACGCCGCAGCCACGACGCGATTCGGCGACCAAGGTCGACGGCAGCGCCGTATTCGGCATGGATGTACGGCCGGCCGGTCTGGTGTATGCGGCGGTGCGGATGTCGCCGGTCATTGGTGGCAGCGTCGACCAGTTTGTCGAGAATGCCATCCGGGCGATGCCCGGCGTATTGCAGGTGGTCGATTTTTCAAAACAGGCCGGTGGCGTGGCTGGCGTGGCAGTCATCGCGAAGACCTACTGGCAGGCCAACCGGGCAATCGCGGCATTGCCGCTGACCTGGCATGCCGGACCGAATGCCACACTGAGCACCGCCGATGTCTTCAAGGACTTGAACGCAAAGCTCGATAGCGAAGCTGGTTTTACGTATTTCAGCAGTGGCGACCCGGCGCTGGCGCAGCAGGCTGCCAAGACCATCAAGGCCGAATATCGCGCACCGTTCCTGGCACATGCCGCGCTGGAGCCCATCAACTGCACCGCTCAGGTCCGCGATGGCAAAGTCACGTTGTGGGCATCGACGCAGGTGCCCAGTGTTGCGGTTGGTGCTGCCGCCAGCGTCGCCAAAGTCAGCAAAGACAAAGTCAGTTTGCATGTCACGTATCTCGGTGGCGGTTTCGGTCGGCGTCTGGAAGTCGACATGGTCACGCAGGCGGTGGCGATTGCCATGGCAGCCAATGGCGCGCCGGTACAAGTGATCTGGAGTCGTGAAGAAGACATCACCCACGACGTGTATCGACCGGCGGCACTGGCGCGTTTCACGGCCGCACTGGATGCCGCTGGCACCGTGATTGGCTATGACAACAAGTCCGCCTCCGGCTCGATCACGCATCAGGTCCTGCAGCGCACCTTCGGCCTGCCCGGCGGCGGGCCCGACAAGACCACCGCCGAGGGCGAGTTCGATATGCCCTACGAATTCGCGAACCAGCATATTGCGCATGTGATTGCGCCGACACCGGTGCCGCTGGGCTACTGGCGCTCGGTCGGTCATTCGCACAACGCGTTTTTTACGGAAAGTTTTATCGATGAACTGGCGCTGGCAGCCGGCAAGGACCCGATCACGTTCCGGCGCGAGCTACTGAAAAACCATCCGCGTCATCTCGCCGTACTCAATGCCGCCGTTGACAAAGCCGGCAGTCCCGGTGCCGGTCGTGCCCACGGTGTCGCGCTGCATCAGTCGTTCGGCAGCATCGTTGCCGAAGTGGCGGAGGTCTCGGTCAAGGCCGGTTCGATACACGTACACCGGGTAGTGTGCGCGGTCGACTGCGGTATCGCCGTCAATCCGAACATCATTGCGCAGCAGATGGAATCGGCGGTGGTGTTCGGCCTGAGCGCGGCGCTGTACGGTGAAATCACGCTGCAGGGAGGCAAGGTGGAACAGGATAATTTCAGCAACTATCCGGTCTTGCGGATGCATGAGGCACCGCTGGTGGACACCATTATCATCAAGAGCGCCGAGGCACCGGAAGGCATCGGCGAACCCGGCGTGCCGCCGATTGCGCCAGCGGTGGCCAATGCCGTGTTCACCCTGACGGGACGCCGCTTGCGCAGTCTGCCGTTACGCTTGATCTGAGGCCGTCGCAGCGCGGCTGCTGATCAGTCCGCGCCCTCTTCAAGGCGGCGTGCCAGGTGGAAGTGCTGGAGCTGGCGATGTTCGGGATTGGTCATGACCGCCAGCTCCGCGATCGAGCGGGCCGACTGCGCCTGTACCAGCCGATCCGCGAGTTGCAAGCCGGGCTGGACGCTGCCAAAAAACGCCACTTGCGCGCCGCGCTGTATCAGCAGTGTCGGGAAATTCTCCACATCGAAATCGCCCAGCAGGTCGGCCTGGTCTTCGATATCGATCCACAGAAAATGCTTGTCGCGATGACGCTCTGCCAGCGCCTCGAATTGTGCCCGATAGTCGCGGCACACATCGCACCACGCTGCACACAGGCAGGCGACCAGCAAGTCGTCGGTTGCCAGCCAGCCTTTCAGTTCGGATTGGTTGTCGGCGTTCAGGTTGAGAATGGACATGGAGCACTTCGGATCGGGTGAAGGCGTCATCGTAATGCATGTCGGAGACGCACGGGATTTTTGACGGCAGCATCCTGTGACCGATTGCTGTCGCCAACCGCGACCCACGCGGTAAAATGTGGCCATGCCTATTCCATCTGCACTGCCATCGACGCTTTCAGCGACACCTTCAGCGACACCCTCGTCCACACTGCTCGCCATCGACACCTCGTCGGAAATCGCCTCCGTCGCGCTGTTGCACGACGATCAATTACACAGTCTGCAATCTGCCGGGACGCAAACCCATTCCCAGACCTTGCTGCCCATGATCCAGCAACTGCTGCAGGATGCCGGCCTGACATTGGCGGATTGTGCCGCGATTGCCTTTGGCGCCGGACCGGGATCATTTACGGGTGTGCGTACCGCTTGCGGCGCCGCGCAGGGATTGGCGTACGGCGCCGACCGGCCTGCGGTCGCGGTCAGTACGCTGGAGGCGCTGGCGCTGGCCTGCCACGAAGCGACGGGTGCTGCGTCCGTTCTGGCGGTGCTGGATGCGCGGATGGGCGAAGTGTATTGGGCCCAATACCAGTTCCTGCCGACGCGCCAGACAGTGATTGCACCAAGGTTGTCGGCACCTGCCGGGGTTGTGCCGGAGGGTCTGGTGAGCGCGTGCGGCAATGGCTTGGCAGCCTATGCGGCGCAGTTTGCCGGGCAAGATTTCATGGCCAATGCCCGCGCTGACCTGATGCCCCACGCAGCGCAAGTCGCCACACTCGCGCGGGTAATTCTGGCTGCTGGCGGCGCGGTTGCAGCAGCCGATGCTCAGCCGATTTACCTGCGCAACAACGTGGCACTGACCACCGCCGAACGATTGCAAAAACGTCAGCAGGTCGCAGCGTGACTGCGGCAGTACAGACCTCCCTGGGGCGTATCGACACCGCTGCCCTATCCATCGAACGCATGACCGACACCGATGTCACCGATATCGTGGCAATCGAAAATGTGGTCTATCCGCATCCCTGGTCCCGTGGCAATTTCATTGACTCGATCAAGAGCGGTTATCAGGGTGGCGTGCTGCGTGAAAGCAGTGGTGTGTTACTGGGTTATTTTCTGGTGATGCTGTCGGTGGACGAAGCGCATTTGCTCAATATTTCGGTACGTAGTGATGCGCATGGGCGCGGCGTCGGGCGCTTCCTGCTGGATCAGGTGACGCTGCTGGCACGCGAGCAGCAGATGACATCGGTGTTGCTGGAAGTACGGCCATCGAATCAGCGGGCAATGGCGGTGTATCTGCGTTACGGTTTTGTGCATATCGGTCAGCGCAAGAATTATTATCCGGCGGCCGACGGCCGACGCGAGGATGCCATCGTGATGCGGTTTGTTCTATGAGGTCATTACCATGAATGCTCCCGCTGCGAACAGCGAGCGACGCGCCATATTCCTGCAAGAGCTCGGTATCGGGCCGGTGTGGGTGCGTCGCGATGGCGCCGTTACGGCCGAGGCGCCGCCTGCGGTTGAACACGTTGCAGCTGCGATTGTGGAGGAGATCGTTTTGGTCGCTGCCGCACCGGTCGCGCGAGATCTGCCTGCCAGCGCGCAGGTCAAGGCCGCATCGGCCTGGGATGATGTTCCCACGCCAGCGTTCCTTGCTGATCCTGTGCCCGCTTCTGTGCCAACTTCTGTGTCCGCTTCTTTGCCAATAATTGCCACGGCTGTAGTCACGCACATTGCCGACGACGGTATCGCCGACATGACATGGCCGGAACTGAAAACAGCGGTTGCCAGTTGTACCCGCTGCCACCTGTGCCAGACGCGTACCAACGCCGTCTTTGGTGTCGGTGATGAAAAAGCGCGCTGGCTGTTCGTGGGTGAAGGTCCGGGTCGCAACGAGGACAAACAGGGCGAACCGTTTGTCGGCCCCGCCGGCAAGTTGCTCGACAACATGCTGCTGGCGATGGCGCTCAAGCGTGGAGAAAACACCTTCATCGCCAACGTGGTGAAGTGCCGGCCGATTGATAGCGATGGCAAGGACCGCGCGCCAACTGCGGAAGAAAGTGCGGCCTGCAAGCCGTATCTGGAACGCCAGATCGCTTTATTGAAACCCGTCACCATCGTTGCGCTCGGCAAGGTGGCAGCGCTGACCTTGCTGGGTGGTGACCCGAAGACATCGGTTGCCGCCCTGCGCGAACAGCTCCATCACTACGGCAATGTGCCTGTGGTGGCGACCTACCATCCGGCCTATTTATTGCGCAAGCCAGTCGACAAAGCCAAATCATGGCGTGATCTGTGCATGGCCGCCGATGCCTACGCCAACTTTGGCGATCTTGCCGTCTGACCGTTTTCAGCAGCGCTTCCATGCGCGCTGGTCGATGCTGCGCGACCCGCACGTGCGGGCTCTGGCATGGCTCCTCGATGCGCCCGATCTGCTTGATCCGGCCGCGCCGCAATGGCAGAACAAGATCGCGACACTGGTCCCGTCGTCGGACCTGCAGACGTGGTTGTGCCAGCTCGATCAGTCGCCTGAGCCGCTGCATGCATTCCTCGCATTGCGGCCCTACGAGCGGCTCGGTCGCTATGCCGAAAAATTGCTGGCGTTCTATTTTGGCTGTCAGGAAAATTTGCTCGCCCATGGCGTTCAGGTGCGTGCCGGAAACGAGACCATCGGCGAATTCGATTACCTGCTGCGCGATGGCGATGCGCTGGTGCATTGGGAATTTGCCACCAAACTGTATTTGCTGGAGGGCAGCGCGGATGGTGATTATTTTGTCGGGCCGAACCGGGCCGATACGCTGCTGACCAAGATGCGCAAGATACTGGATCGCCAGCTGTCACTCGGCCAGCATCCGGCTGCGCAGGTGCACTTGGCGGGGCCGATCGATCGTGCCCAGGCGCTGGTCAAGGGTTGGCTGTTCTATCACGGTGAGGATCAACCCGGACCCGCGCTCGGATTGACTGCGGATCACTGCCGGGGATTCTGGTGTTCGATGGCGGACGCGGTGCAACTGGATGCGAGCGGGTTCGTGCTGTTGCCGCGTTTGTCCTGGCTGGCGCCGCTGCAAGTGGACGCCGATCAGACTCTGGATAAAGAGGCCATGCTGCAAGGGCTGCAACAGCATTTTGTGGAGAATCCGATGCCGGTACTGGTATCGCTGCTGCAGCCGGCAAGCAGTGCCGTGCAGGAGGAATCACGTGCCGGGTCGATGCAGGAAACTGCGCGCGGTTTTATTGTCCCGGATGACTGGCGCGAGCGCACCGGACAACGTGCGCAGCGCTCGTTTATATCCAGCTAAAGTCACTAGCGAACAACGCCACTCAGTGCTTGTGTTCGCCGATCAGTGACAGCGAATCAAATTCTTGCTGATTGCGTTTGTGTTTGCGCATCACGACCAGCATCATGCTGGAAACGAACAGCCCAAACATGACGATGACGATGTTGACATTCACGTTCAGTTTGATCATCAAGGCGTACAGCACCAGCATGCCCAGGACCGACAGGTTTTCGTTGAAATTTTGTACCGCAATCGAGTGACCCGCACTCATCAACACATGCCCGCGATGCTGTAACAGCGCATTCATCGGCACCACAAAATAGCCCGACAAAGCGCCGATCAGAATCAGCAACGGATAGGCGATCCACACCGTATGGACCATCGTCATCGAGACCACCACGAGGCCCATCGCGACTCCGAGCGGCATCACTGACAGCGATTTTTTGAGTGGCACGAAGCGGGCGGCAGCGATGGCGCCGATGGCAACGCCGATGGCGACCACGCCTTGCAGAATGGCCGCTTTGTCGAGCGGGATGTGCAGTGATTTCTCGGCCCACTTGAGGACGATGAATTGCAGGGTCGCACCAGCACCCCAGAACAAGGTGGTCACGCCCAGGGAAATCTGGCCCAGCTTGTCTTTCCAGAGCGTCGTGTAGCATCGCGCAAAGTCCGTCACCAGCCGCAATGGGTTGCGCTCCTGATGCGCATAGCGCGCACCGGTGTCAGGGATTTTCAGGTTGAACAGCGCGCCAAGAAAGTACGACAGTGAAATGACCGACAGGGCCGCTTCGATCGGTGTGTCGACGCCGGTATCGACCATGGGCATGTCGAATTGCAGCAAGGCAGCGGCGATGCTCGGATTCACCAGCGAGCCACCCAATACGGTGCCAAGAATGATCGAGGCGATCGTCAGTCCTTCGATCCAGCCATTGGCTGCCACCAGTTTTTCGGCCGGCAGCAACTCGGTCAGGATGCCGTACTTGGCCGGTGAATAGGCGGCAGCACCCAGGCCCACCACCGCATACGACAACAGCGGATGCACTTTGAAAAACATTAGGCTGCAACCAACGATCTTGACCAGATTGGTGATGAACATCACCCGACCCTTGGGCAACGCATCGGCGAACGCGCCGACAAAGGCGGCCAGCAAAATGTAGGACAGCGCAAAAAATAACTTGAGTAACGGTGTCATCCACTGCGGTGAATGCATTTCGGTCAGAAGTGCGATCGCGGCAATCAGTAACGCGTTGTCGGCTAGCGAAGAAAAAAACTGGGCTGCCATGATTGTGTAAAAACCGCGATTCATTCGCATTCTATAGGGGCTGTCGAGGTGAGACCGGCTTGCTTTATACCATGAAAATATCCGCGATCTCTGAATTTGCGACAGTGTTCGGCACGTCCGCTCCGGTAAAATGCAAGGGGACTATCAAACCCGTGTTGGACCTCTCTTTTTTTGTGAATTTATGCCAAGACCTCTTGTTGCAATCATTGACATTGCTGCCTTGCAGCACAACCTCCACGTCGCCCGCCAGCAAGCTCCGGCAGCCCATTTGTGGGCAGTGGTCAAAGCCAATGCGTACGGTCATGGTCTGGAGCGCGGTATGCGCGGATTTGCTGCTGCGGATGGATTGGCCCTGGTCGAACCGGACGCCGCGGTGCGTTTGCGCGAGCTCGGCTGGACCAAGCCAATCCTACTGTTGGAAGGCTGTTTCGATGCGATCGATTTCAAACTGGCGGCGTTGCATGGTGTCGAGGTCGCCATCCATAGTTCGCAGCAGATCGGATGGCTGGAGCAAACCCGGTTTGAGGCGCCGATCAATGTGCATCTTAAAATGAACAGCGGCATGAACCGGCTTGGTTTCATGCCGGTGGATTTTGCAGCCGCTTACCAGCGGCTGCGCTCACATCGTTCCGTGGGATCGATTTCCCTGATGACGCATTTCGCCAATGCGGATCAGAGTGATCCGCCTGCATTGCCAATGGCAGAACAACTGCGCCGTTTCCATATCGGCAGTTTGGGAATCGATGCACCCGTGAGCCTGGCCAATTCTGCCGCGCTGTTGCAGCACCATGACCTGGTATCCAACCAGGTTCGGCCCGGCATCATGCTGTACGGCGCGACCCCAAGTGCGAAGCCCGCCGCCCGATTGGGATTGCGCTCGGCAATGACGCTGCAAAGCGAGTTGATCGGCATCCAGCACATCCTCCCCGGTGAAGCGGTGGGTTACGGCAGTCGTTTCGTCGCAGATGCACCGATGACGATAGGCGTGGTTGCCTGCGGTTACGCCGATGGCTATCCGCGCCACGCACCCACGGGCACGCCGGTGCTGGTCGATGGCGTACGGACCAGATTGATAGGCAATGTGTCGATGGACATGCTGACGGTGGACTTGACGCCGATTGCGACGGCACATCATGGAAGTTGCGTGACCTTGTGGGGTGATGCATTGCCGATCGATGAAGTGGCGCAAGCGGCCGGAACCATCGGCTATGAATTGATGTGTGCGATTGCGCCGCGCGTGCGCATGACTGAGCGCTAAGTTTCGTTGAAAGACGTTTGATTGCGCTGGATTTTCACTTTTTTACGGACCCAATGGCAAAAGCAAAAACGAATTTCACCTGCAGCGAATGCGGTGGCATCAGTAACAAATGGACCGGGCAATGTCCGTCCTGCGGCCAATGGAATACCCTGATCGAGACGCTGGTCGATATTGCCGGTGTCAATCGCCTGTCACAGCAACAGCCGCATGTCAGCCTGGCCCAGACTGCGCCAGTGCTGTCGCTGGCAGATATCGAAGCGGTGGAGGTACCACGTTTTGGCACTGGCATCGAAGAATTCGATCGCGTGCTGGGCGGCGGTCTGGTACCTGGCGGCGTGGTTCTGATTGGTGGTGATCCCGGCATCGGAAAATCCACCTTGCTGTTGCAGGCACTGGCCAATCTGTCGCGCAGCAAAAAAGTGCTGTACGTCAGTGGCGAAGAGTCCGGCGCCCAGATCGCGCTGCGTGCCAAGCGCCTCGCCGTGGATGCCAAAGACTTGCAGCTGCAGGCTGAAATCCAGCTTGAAAAAATCCTGTACACACTGGCCGAGCATAAACCCGATGTGGCAGTGATCGACTCGATCCAGACGGTGTACTCCGATGCATTGAGTTCGGCACCGGGTTCAGTGGCGCAAGTGCGTGAATGCGCGGCACAACTTACGCGTACCGCCAAGCAGACCGGCGTGACCATCATCATGGTGGGGCATGTGACGAAGGAGGGCGCTCTGGCCGGCCCACGCGTGCTGGAACATATTGTCGATACGGTGCTGTATTTCGAGGGGGATACCCATTCGAGTTTCCGGTTGGTGCGTGCAGTCAAGAATCGCTTTGGCGCGGTCAACGAACTGGGTGTCTTTGCGATGACCGAAAAGGGGTTGAAGGGCGTTTCGAATCCGTCTGCACTATTTTTGTCGCAACATGACAATCAGGTGCCGGGTTCCTGCGTGATGGTGACGCAGGAGGGGACTCGACCGCTACTGGTCGAAATCCAGGCGCTGGTCGATACGTCACACGCACCAAACGCGCGCCGGTTGTCGGTTGGCCTGGATCAGAATCGGCTGGCGATGCTGCTGGCCGTGCTGCATCGTCATGCAGGTGTGGCAGCGTTCGATCAGGACGTTTTTATTAACGCTGTCGGCGGGGTCAAAATCACCGAACCGGCCGCCGACCTTGCCGTGATGCTGGCGATTCAATCCTCGCTGCGCAACAAGCCGTTGCCGCGCGGGCTGGTGGTGTTTGGCGAGGTGGGCCTGGCTGGAGAAATACGACCTGCGCCGCGTGGGCAAGAACGTTTGCGCGAGGCCGCCAAACTGGGTTTTTCGATTGCCATGATTCCAAAAGCCAACGCGCCAAAAGGCAAGGTCGAAGGTCTGACCATCATCGCCGTGGAACGGATCGATGAGGCACTGGAAAAAATTCGGGATGCGTCGTTGTAAAGAGTCTCTACGGCGATTTAGCTCTCCGCGGTGACTGTTTCCCTCAATGTTGCGCCACGGTCGACTGCTTTTTTTCTTCTGTTGGTTGGGTGCAGGAGATGGTCAGCCTGCGTACATTACCAGCCGTGACCTGCCAGCCACTGCGCTCCCGCGTCAGGCTCCCGGTGCCGTGGGTGATGCGTAAGTCACCACAGAGGCGGGCCGGAATGCGCCATGTCATCTCTGCCAGGGACGATGTATGTCGCGCATCCAATTCGAGCCTGCCGGTCTGTTCTGTCAGCTGCCATTGAACGCCTTCCCGACGTGTCATGAAACGCGCTACCTCGGTCATGGTGCGCCATTTGAACTGGTGACGCTCATTGAGGATTCTTGCTGTGTATAACAGCGAATTCATCGACTCTCTGTAATAGGGTACGCCAATCGGATGACAATAAATCTGCCGTATGGTCTTGTTGTCCGCCACGAAATTGGTGAGCGCAACAAGCCATTCGGACATCGGTCCGGCAGGTTGCTTGGCGAACATGGCTTCTTCAAACGAGGCAATGCGACCGAACGGCGTGATGGGGATAGACCAAGTGAGCTTGTCTACGAGCACACCATCACGAAACTTGCGGGTGGGACCCATGCCGAGATTGGATGTCGTGTAGTACGTTTCCATACCATGCTTGCCTATCCAGTTGGTCACCCAGTCAGGCTGATTGCCGATCGGCGCCGAATATTCCGTGATTGCTTTGCCTGTCACTGCCTGCATCGTGTCGTTATTCAGGACCAGAAATTTTTCATAGTCGGTACGATTGGATTCATTGATGTTCGTGCCGAAATAGTTATGAATCCAGCCTCCGTGATTTCCTATTGCGTGGCCACGTGCCTGCAAATAGCGTATCCACTTCTGCGTAATTTTGTTGTGTGCAGCATCCATGCCAAAGCCGTCGCCGATCTGGTTGACGTCCGGGCCGGCGGTGAAGTGTATCGAGTATGGGCCCTGCTCGAAAATGCCCATTTTTTGCAAGGTGTCCAGGCTTTTAATCGCGGAGCCGTTATCGACATGGATATTCAGGATCAAGCCGCCGATACCATCTGGTGCAGACAAGAGTCGAGGCAAGCCGACGAACTCGTCCGAAAAATACCGCAAAAAAGAATGCAGCAACAAACCGTCGGTGCTGTTCTTAAGTAGACCCAGTGGTAAATTGACAAACAGGGCATTGCCTTTGCCATAGGTATGTTTTGCCGCCACGACTTGTGACTCGGGTGTCAGCAATATGACCTTGGTGCCTTCTGCCACCGTTCCTGTCTGAAATAGCGGGTACTGCAATTCCTTGTAGCGGTAGGTCGTCATCCAGCGATCAAATTTCGTCGTCCCGAGGGTAACCGGCTGTTGTATCTCTGTGCGTCCTGGAGGGATACCGATCTGCATGACGGAGTCTGCCGTGCCGATCACCGGACGCGTCCGTACGACTTCCTTGCCAAATTTTTCGTACATGGCGTAGTCGACACCGATTACATCAGACAAGCGGGCACTGGATTCAGAATAGGCGCCATTGAGATCGTAGGTCAAGGCGTCGAATACGAGCATCAATTTTCCGCCGTTCTTGACGTAAGACCTGAGTGTGTCCGTTAGGTAGTTTGAGGCACGCTGGTGGATTGTGTCGGGCACAACGATGCCAGCGTAACGGTTCTGCTCGGAGTGGCGAGCCCGTAAAAACTGACTGGCGCTGACCACCTCCAGCTGCACGCCTTCTTCCAATGCAGCCTGCGTCCATATACGTGCCACGTCGTCACTGGTTCCGTCGGCTACCAGCAGTGCCAGAGTGCGCTTTTGATCCAGGGATGAAAATACTGCATAGCCAAACAGGCAGCCGACCACTAATCCCACAGCGATTAGCGCCTGGGCTTTTTTGGTGAGTCTCAAACGTCACATCCTTGCTTCAATCTAACATTGGGTATGTCTGGAAAATGCAGATCAGCCAGCGATTGCAGTGTTATACAAGACATAGGCATGACCGGTTCTCGGAAGGGTCAGCTTGTATTTACATTGATGCAATGTCAGTAAATGATCATCACGAAATTCCAGTGCGGCGGATTCCATCAGAAAAGTAGTCGCCTCATTCGGTCCTACACACACTGTCGCGCGCTGGACGCGCCGCTGATCCAGTGTGTAACCATCAGTTGGATCATCCTTAAACAGGAATGAAAGAAATATCCGACATTTTTTCCGAATTTCAGAGTGGCACCAGGTTGATCAATATGTTGCAAGACTGAGATCGATTCAGGCCTCGTCAATCCAGAGTCAATGTAATCATCTGCAAGGAGCGCCGGTTTGCGAATGCTCAATCGACTAAGTCACAGTGCGTTTTTTTATGACCTTACCGTGGGTCAGGAGTGCACTATCAGAAAGGTAAAGGTGCCAGTTAGATACATTGTTGGATTGGATATAAGTTGGTATCAAGCGTGGCGCTAAATCAATCGGTTCCGTTCGATGGCAACATGCTCACTGCCCATGAGTACAGCGCAACGAACAACAAGACATCGAAGACCGCGCCCAGGCATATATAGAGAACCGGCATGTATAGCAGAGACATTTTGTACAAGATCAACGTATGCAGCACGACCTTGTGCGGAATCATCAGCATGAAATAACTCAAAATGAATACCGTATGAATGATCTTGATCGGCAGACTAAGATGCAGCAGGTAGTACCCGATTGCGAGCATCACGGGAATGGCCAGCATCAGCATGTAACCGATGCTGATGATATTGCGCATGTGATCGGGAATCGTGTAGGGAAATTGCGATGGTGCAAACCAGAAAAATAGCAGGGCAATACCCTGAACGACACAGACAATGCGTATCAAATATTTGAGTGGGAGGGATTTGTTACTCATACTGCCAGTGAAGAAAAATACCAGCAGGGTCACTAGAGCTGACCCGAGCATCATTGTAAAGCTGGGCATGTAGGTGCCCGCTGCTGAATTACTCCACTCAAAGTGCAAACCATCGATAGTTGATGTCTGATGCAGGACATGCAGCGGAACGTCTAGGCGTGTGAGCCAGAACACAATACAGTCTCGCCAGAATCCCATCAGATACGGTTCTGCGAACAGCAGTACAGCGCAAAACAACAGCGGCAACAGTATCGCCTGGGCAATCAGATACGGTGTGGCGGTGACCCTGTGCAGCGCGCGGTGCTGATGCGCTCCGGCGTGGCGTTTACGAGCGTCCCTGATGGCGACGGCGGCTGCATCGAAGGCAGCATCACGCAATCTCATCATTTGCGACGGTTGTTCTTTTTGAGATTGCATGGGGTCAGTCGAACTGGCGAGAGAAACCGATATCAGCGCCGCTGCGCTCATAGGTCGGGTTGCGATAATGGTTAACGCTGATACTGATGCCCCAGTGTCTATCGAGTCGATGCCGCCAGGATAAACTGGCTTCCTGACTGTTGAAGTCAACCAGATTGGTGTTCGCCGCTAGTGGCAGGTAGCCTTCGCTACCCCAAGCTACCCGGCCCGACCATGTATTGCGATTGTCCGGACTATAGTTCGTGGCGATGTATTGTTGGCGGGTGTACACGCTGCCAGGGCTGCTGCGATTGAATCGCACACCTGCCTCGACTACCAGCGGTTGTGCGAAATAATAAGCACCGCCCAGACTGAGGCTGCGATCGACATGGCCGTCGGGCGCGTTGTAGTAGCCGAGTCCGATGGAGGTAATAAAATTCTTCTTGGGTAGCCACTTTTTGTAGAGAAAACCATCGAGGCGTATTCGAGGCAGATAAAAGGCCCCATCGCCAGCACCGATCGAGGCGCTGGTGAACCAATCATCATTAATAGTAACGGTATCGGTCAGACCAAAGAAAACGCCGGAGGTATCGTATTCGCGCTTGGACGAAATTTCACCCTGAAAAACCTGATTGTCTTTTTCGAGAACACCTCGCACAGTCAAGTTGCGCCAGGCGGAATAGCCTCCCGTAAGTTGCTGTGTTCCAGTCGTTACTTCAACATTGCGTACTGGCGTTCGTAACAGGATATCCGGTGGCGCGGTCTGGTTCGTCTCTGCGTGGGCGGGAGCGACCAGGATCGTTACCGCGCTGAGCAGCAAGCCTATCATCTGGAAAGAGGGGGGGCGGCTAGTTGGCAAGCGAAGCTCCGTCGTGGGTGGTTAATGCGTTGCTGGATGAGAGAATGGCGGCAATGCGTTGAGCGGACAGTCCGTCTCCAAAAGGGCTTTGCGTGACTTGCATCTGGCGGTAGATGTCGGCGTTGCTGAGAAGAAGGCCCGCATGAAAACGGATCTGGTCGATATCGGTACCAACCAGACGAGCGCCACCCACGTCCACCAGTTCCTGGCGCTCGGTGCTATTGCGTGCAACAAGCACCGGCTTTGCGAAGGCTGACGCTTCTTCCTGAATCCCGCCCGAATCGGTCAAGGTGAAATGACAGCGCACCAGCAAATCAATCAAAGCGGGATACTCCAGCGGAGCTGTCAGGCAAAAACGCCGCTGCACTGACTGCGGTAATTTTGCAATTTCATTTTCTACGTCCAGACGTACTGCCGGATTGGGATGCACTGGCCAGATGACTACAGTATCGGGATGGTCTGTCAGGATTGCCGCGGCGGCCTGGGCAATCTGCCGAATAGGCTGACCCCAGTTTTCTCTGCGATGGGCGGTGATCAGGATCAAGCGATCATCAGCATGTTTTTTTAGGAAGACCTGCGCAACTGAGGGAAGTGCCGGGTTGTCCTGGCCAAAGGTTTTGTGCAAACGGTCACGTGTCCAGAGCGCTGCATCAATGACGGTATTGCCGACCTGATGAATCTGATCGGGGGGGATGTTTTCGGCTAGCAGATTGCGGCGTGCCTGGTCGGTGGGAGGGAAGTGCCAGCGGGCTAGTCGGCCGATCATTTCACGGTTTTTTTCTTCAGGAAAAGGGTCCCGCTCATGGGTCCGCAATCCTGCCTCAATGTGGGCAACCGGTATGTCGTCGTAGTAACCGATCAAGGCACCAATGAACGCCGATGTCGTATCGCCCTGGACCATGACGACATCTGGCTGCAATGTGCGCATGGCAGCTTCCAGACCGTCAGTGAGTGCCGACGTTAGATGCGCCAGTGTGGATGATTTTCGTTGCAGGTCGATTACGAGGTCGGGCGGCATCTCGAAGAAACGATAGAGCTCGTGTGCGACGGCCTCGTGTTGGCCGGTATGGATGATTTGCACGCGGTTTCCTTGTGCTTGCAGGGCTTTGTAGACCGGAGCCATTTTGATAATCTCGGGACGGGTGCCAAGACATGTGAGAAAGGTCTGTTTGCGCATGTGTTGAGTGAAATCTGGTGATAGGTTGTCGGTGGTGATATCACGCCTGGAACCTGTGGGCTCGATGAGCAATAGCGTGATTTCCGGTGCAGCATTCGATCGCAAATTCGCTTTGTTGAATGCCGTCACTTTTATAGCATCGGGGATTTTTGGCCTGTTTGACAAATGTCATTCGCTCATTTTCCTTGGCCTGTACAGGGCATATCAGATCGGCTATTTATTGGTGTTCGTTGTGCGCTAACATCGAATTTGCAGGCAACATAAATTGAACTTTGCGGAGTTTTGCGGCACTCAGTCAGGAACAGTTTTTCAGCGTAAATGGTCATGCTGGACGAGCACGTCAAAAATCCCAAATTCTTGCCAACAGGAATGGCGCGCTGGGTCGTAAAAATAAGCAGCTTCACACACATGAAAGACGTAATTCACTACATAGATTCATTGAGATTTTTTGAGAGAAATCGGCCGACAACGTAGCGGAGGTTTGATTCCGCTCTTAGCGAGATGTCGGCAATCGTGTTCTCCAGTGACGGAATTTGCACGATTGCCTGATCCTGTTATTGGTACGACGATTTGTTACGAACAGGCGGCCTTTGCTGCTGCAGGTATAACTCCTTTGGCCTGCAAAAGCTGCGCGACGACTTCATCTGTGAACGTCCAGTGACCCGTCTGCTGGTATGGAAGCGCTTCACGCAACCAGCACTGTGCAGATTCATTGTCACGCTGCTTCCAGGCCAGAAACGCCAGCAAACCCCAGGCATAGTCGGATTTGACCTGGTGTAGCCAGGTTGCCCGGTGGTCTTTCATCCACTGCCGATAGTAGGTGGATGCATCTGTTGGTAGCAGCGGGAAATCGAACAGCAGCGGGAAAATTTGTGCAACGTGTTCGGGGTAAAAGGTATGGCTTAACGATTTTTGTTCAGGCTGTGTCGACACCAGAAAACGCTGTCCTTTTGCATCCCAGAATGTGGTGCGGATTGCTCTCGCAAATTCACGTGCTTCGATATTTTGCGGTACGCCACCGCGTATGGTCTTGTACGACCAGACTTCCAGATTGTCCATGAAGAGCCCGTGCTGGAAGACGGGTGAAACAAGATAGACACCGCGTTGGGGGTCGTAGAGTTGGCCAAGCGCTTTTGAAGAGGCGTCGTAGCTTTTGCGCCAGCTCGGCTTTTCTTTCAGTTGTTTTGGCATCGTGCGCAGAAACTTCATCCAGATCGCCAGCAAGGCGTCATCGGCATCGGCCGACTTGCATCCTAGCCAGACCGGGCCAGTACGACAAAAACGATCAAAACTGCCATCCGGCCGCTGTCTGGCGATGAGCCATTCAGCCCATTTTTCGGCATGAGGTGAAATATCCAACCCATTCTCACGCGCAAGCAACAGCGCTTGAAGCGTGAAGTAGGGATCAATGATATTGCCGGTTTCCAGGATCGTGATGGCACCGGATTCGTCGACAAATCCTTTCGGATCGAGCTTCGGCATTGGTGCTGCCTGTACAGGGGCTGCCAATAGCAGGCCCGCTACGATTGCTGCAATTGCCGTAAGTAGAGGTCGATTCAGGATGCCCAAACGAACCCCACATTTCTGGCCCAGATGGAGCCGTGAGAGACGGCTCCTGATTTTGCAATGATGTTTTCTGCACTGATGGTCGTCGGAGCGTCGATGCGACCAATGACTGCCCCTGCGCCGAGGACAATGTCAGTTTCAGAGATGAGCGGTCCGGCCACCTCTGTGTGATCCAGCAGATAGATGCGCTCTTCGCAAATCAGCGAACCGATGATGCGGGCAGCGTTCCCGACGATGATGCCTTCTCTCACTTTGATGTCCCCTATGACTGTTGTGTGGTTTCCGATGATTAACCGACCCGTGACCACGAGTGAGCCTTTGTAGATGTGCCCTGCAGGTAACGTGCAGTCACCCTTGATTAATGTCAGTGAATCAGTGCGCCGAATTGCACCAGGCAAGGTGCCCAGGTCGGCGGGGAAATAGCCGAATGCTTCGGGCGCCGGAACATCATTTCCTCGGTGTCCAAAGCGGATCACGGGGGCACTAATTCTTTCAAAACAGCATTGCGCCGCGAGTTCAACAGCAATATTGGATGAAAGTCGACGCAAGGCCACGCAGGCGGTATCAAGTTGTATGAGGCCGTCAGCATGTGCCCATTCAAGCACCTCGCTGTATGGCCCGAGCTGAATTCCGCCGCCGCACAGCATGGCTACGAAGCTGCTGTCGCGACCGCATTCCAGGTCCCCGTCTACATAGAGTGGGCGGTTGCATCGAATCGAGGATCCCGATCTGATGGGCTGCCGTCCAATAATCGGATGCAAGCCGTCCAGCCAGTTCATTTGATCCGCGGATTCCGGGACATAGTCGAACTTTGTCGGTGAAGCCTGGTCAAGTGCTATATGCGCAACCACATCGTTGCGAAACTTGCGCGAAAAAAAATCGATTTCATTGGCATATTGCCTTGCAATCGGCAATGGCGAGCAGTCCGCAGGCGAGCGCCATTCGTTGACAGCCGGTATGAACGGCAATGACAGTATCGCAAGGCACAGCAGGCAGAACAGAACCAGTGTGAGGGTGGGATTCATCATCATGGCACCGGCGGTTGGCGATAGCGTACGGTTTTGTCCCACACCATTTCTCGTTTGAATATCCAGTCGACAAACAAACTCCAGGAGGCGTGTGAAATGGCAAGCAGACTGATGAAGAAACACAGCAGATTGAAGGGTAGCAATCGAATGCGTTTGCGGTTGCCGTCGAGCAGGACTGCAATGGCAATTTCGAAGAATGCTGCGAAGTTTCCCATCGTACTGAACGCCATCAACGCAAATGCAGGGATCAGTCGATTGAGCAGGGAGCCCGCATTGGCAAAGTACAGCGCGAGTACGATGAACCACCCTGTCAGCAGCAGCAGCGGAACAATGAATACGAGCAGTAGCAACATGCCGTCGATACGCTCACGCAAACTGAGATAGGGACTGGTCAGGAACTGGAACCAGTAACGCACCATGACCTGGTTATGTCCCTTGGACCAACGCTTTACCTGCTTGATGCGAATTGCCCAGTCTTCAGGAACTTCTTCGTAACATTCGGAGCGATTGGTGTAGACCGTTTTCCAGCCATTGAGCATGAGCCGGTAGGTAATGTCCGTATCTTCGGCAAGGATGTCGTCGTGCCAGCCACCGACTGCATTGACAGCGGAGCAACGCACTCCGCCTACCGTGCCGCCGTACTGGGGTAGCAGTTTCAGGTTCATTCGCGCTTGCTGGTCGACCTGATATCCGCCCGATCGTTCGAGATCTAGCATGCGGGTGAGCAGGTTTGCACCGGTATTCATGGGCACGACACGACCCATCACGGCGCCAACCTCGGGGTCAAAAAATGGCGCTACCAGTTGCTTGAGCAAGCCGCGACCCGGAACATAATCGGCATCGAAGATGATGACGATATCGCCTTCGATATAGGGAAGGGCGTCTTTCAGTGCGGCAGATTTCCCCCCTTTGCCGGTGAGTCTGTGAAACGGCGTGATGCGTCCGGGAAAGCGGGCGACATAGTCGTCGATGATTTCCCTGGTGCGATCAAGAGAGCGGTCGTTGACCGGAACTATTTTTAGTCGATTTTTCGGGTAGTTGGTATCAAGCAGTGCCTCAATGCAGCCGGCGATGACTTTCTCTTCGTTGTGTGCGGCGATGAACACGGTAATCATGGGCCAGTTGGCATCCTCGATATCGATGTACGGATGGCGTTGCCTGCCGAACAGCCGACTGATCGTGAAAGCAAAATGCCGCACACCGTAAATCATCATGATGACGACGATCACGAACAGGACTACTGCCATCATTGACACCAACGGCCGATCGTTCATGACAGGCATGACGTCACTCACACCGATCGTTCTGGGTGGAAGGTTATCGATGACGTCCAATGTTGAATTGCCGCTTTGCGAGCGATTCAGGTCGAGGGGTTTGGCCCGACTGAAATTGCCGGGATTGCCGGACGTGCCGGAGTTATCCGCGACGGCAATGAATTGTTTGCCGGATGTGGTGTCTTCATTAGGGATCGTATGCGATTGCGTCATCGCACGTGAAGGTTGGACGTGTGTTTGTGCTTGCGCAGGGTGGTACAGCAGGATGCCGAGCATCAGCACTAGCCAATGCAATGCCTTTGTGAAAAAGGCAATAGGTCGTTTCGAGCAAAGACGCATTTTTATCACTTATCCCAATTTTGTTTTCTATGAAAAGTAAGTCGTGACCGCTACGCATCTGCTTTGATGCATGGCCAAAACTTGGGAAAAGTGTATTCGGCGTGCGGCTAAATTCCTTGACAAGAAACAAGTGAAGTTGAAACTTAAGCAAGTTGTGTACGACCTAATTCCTTGCGAATCCAGCTAGAATCGCGCGCGAGAAATCCGCAGCAAAGTTGGCGCGTTGAATTGCTGTTGGAGCAGGTGTGGAGAGTGCTGCGATGGCATTTCGGGTGCCGGAGCACTGGGCAATGCCGAAAGCGGTGGTCTGGCTAGTGCAGTTCGAGCAGCAGCCTGGCCGCTGCGATGCCGCTGCGAACCGCTGACTCCAGCGTGGCGGGATACGGGCTTGCGGTGTAGTCACCGGCGAGGATGACACCCTGCAGTGCGGTGAGGATGGAGGGGCGTGGCAAGCCGGGAGTGCAGCTGAAAGTTGCACGTTTTTCGGTAATGACTTTGGTCCAGAGCGGAGTTGCCAGATCGGGACGTTTCAGCACGTCGGCCAGTTGTGTTGCCAGTGCGGTTGTCAGCTCGGCGTGACCTGTTTCGATGGCGAGGCTGGACGCACTGATAACGACCGCCAGCAGACCGGCCTGGTCAGCATTGAGTTGTCCGCGATCAAATACGAACTGCCCCCAATGCTGCACGCTTGGGTCATCAACGAGCGCATAGAACGGCAAGTCCAGCTGGCAGTCGGGTGGATATTGCAGATAACAAGTGGTGATGGGTTCGTGGGTAAAGTTGCTTAGCGCCGTGACGTCTGTGTGGGGTTTCATTAGCGCGCGAGCTGCATCGATGTCGGTGGCGATGACCACGTGATCAAATTTTGCGTCGTCGTGCTGGTCGGACGCGAAGCTGATCTTCCAGCCATCATTGCATTTGCCAATCGCATGCGCCCTCACGCCCATCATTACCTTGCCGTCGTGTCGCAAGACAAACTGTGCGGCCTGCTTCGGAAATAGCGTACTCAGATCGCAGCGTGGCAATAGCATGTCCGAGGCCGCGCGACGTGCGCCCAGACTGTCTTTCAGGACATTCAGGAATACTTGTGCCGACGCCCGTTCAGGTGGCGTGTTGAGTGCGGCAATGCATAGCGGTCGCCACATTAATTGGACCAATCGCTCGGTCTGCTCGAAACGCTCAAGCAACTCGGTCACACTGCAGTCCGTATCGAGTTGCCAATCCATCCATCGTGCCGCCGAAGTGAATCGCATCAACGCCAGTTTGTCCGCACGGATCAGGCCGGTGGCGCGCCACAATGCCACGATCAGATGCAAGGGAGCCGGAAGTCGAGGTGCGACGAAGTCCATTCCGCAACCAGGCGGGTAGCGCATCTGTAGCGGCATTCGCAGCAGCGACGAGGCAAGGTCGATGCCGACCACTTGCATCAGGCGCAGCGACTCCCGATAGGCGCCAAGCAAAATGTGCTGGCCATTGTCCAGCGCCTGGTCATGGATCATCACTTGTCGGGCGCGTCCGCCCGGAGTCCGTGCGGCGTCTATCAGTGTGACTTGCTGTCCGCCAGCAGCCAGCGTTACTGCAGCGGCGCAGCCAGCCCAGCCCGAGCCGATGACTGCAGTGTGGATGGCCATCGGTATGTCTCAGCCGCGGATGTAGGTGCGCCACGCCAGCCAGAGCTTGCGGATTGGCGTGAGCGAGATGCGCTGGCTCAGTACATGAAAACCGTCCCGTTCGATCTCGGTCAGCAGGGCACGGTAAATGGCCGCCATGATCAGGCCAGGGCGCTGGGCGCGACGGTCCACCTGCGGCAGAGAAGCGAAAGCTTCCTCATAGGCATCCTGTGCGCGACGCACCTGAAATCGCATCAGGTTTTCAAATTTGTCGTTGTGCCTGGCATTGAGCAGATCGGCTGCAGTCACGCCAAATTGCTGCAGCTCATTGACGGGTAAATAGATCCTGCCGATCCGCGCATCTTCACCGACGTCGCGGATGATATTGGTCAACTGGAAGGCCAGTCCCAGCTTCTCTGCGTAGGCCAGCGTCTGCTTGTCCTGATAACCAAAAATACTGGCCGACAGAATGCCGACGACCCCTGCCACATGCCAGCAATACCGCTGCAGGCCGATGTAATCGAGATAGCGGGTTTGATCGAGGTCCATTTCCATGCCGTCGATAATTGCCAGTAAATGCTGGCCATCGAGCTTGTACGGCACCATGTGCGGTTGCAATGCCAGCGTCACCGGATGCGTCGGTGTCCCTGCCAGCATTGCGCCGATCTCGCTGCGCCACCAGGACAGCTTGGTCCTGGCGATGCCAATATCCGTGCATTCATCGACGGTGTCGTCGACTTCGCGGCAGAACGCATATAGCGCCGTGATGGCGCGCCGGCGTTCTGGCGGAAGGAACAGGAAGCTGTAATAAAAACTGGAGCCGCTTTGCGCAGCCTTCTGTTGGCAGTAATCGTCAGGAGACATGGAGAATGGTGCCAGGCAAGAATCGAAGCCGCTATGCTAGCCGAGTGTGACAATACCGACAATCACTACGACACGCCAAGTCGATAGATAAACGCTGATGACTGCGAGCGTGCAAGACCGGGTGGTGCGTCAGATGCGCATGCCAACCGGTCGACTTGACCGGTTTCTACGGCCCGTTGGGGTGCGACTTCATGCGTAATGCCCGCCACACCAGTCGCAGCCAGTCGAGTTTGCCGAGCTGCGGTCGCTGCCTGAAGACGTCGTAGCCAACCTCTTCGATCATCTCCAGAATCCGCAATCCACCCTGAACGATCAACCGTAACTCCCAGCCTATCCGGCCCGGCAACCGCAGGGCAAGCGGAGCGCCTGCCAGCAGCATGGCCCGGGCGCGTGTTACTTCAAAGGCCATCAGTTCACGCCACGCCGTATCGACGCGTTGCGCGTCCAGATGCATCTCGCCGACGCCGAAGCGCGCCATGTCTTCCAGCGGCAAGTAAATGCGCGATTTTTTCCAGTCCACGGCGACGTCCTGCCAGAAGTTGATCAATTGCAGTGCCGAGCAGATGGCGTCGGATTGCACAAGATTGCGTTCATCGGCTGCACCGTATAAATGCAACATCAATGTGCCGACCGGATTGGCAGAGCGCCGGCAATAGTCGAGCAAGGTTCTGAAGTCGGCATAGCGCGTCGTCACCACATCCTGCCTGAACGCCGAGAGCAGGTCGCGTAACGGCGTGACGGGCAAATGCCAGTCGATGACGACCGCCTTCAGTTTGCGAAACATCCTGTTGTCGGATTCGCCACCGGCTACGATCAGATCGAGTTCCTGTTCGTAGCCAGCGAGAGCAGTCAGGCGCTCATCGGGGCCGGCATCGCCTTCATCGGCCAGGTCGTCGGCACTGCGGGCAAATGCATAGATCGCCTCCACGGGCGGGCGCAGGCGCGCCGGCAGCAGTATTGACGCGACAGGGAAATTTTCGTAGTGATCGACAGCCATCCGGCATTACTCGCAAAGTTGCTTGGTAAAAATGCATATGAAAATTCGAGGTGTGCTTTTATAATTAATAACCGGGAAGTCAGTAATTTGCGCCGCTCTGACGCAGCTTGCGCGTAGCGCGTCCCGGGTTGGCACCTAGTCTGCCTTTTTTTCTGTCCGAATAGTAAAGGAAACCGCTTTGGCCTCCCGCTTGAATTCTGCTTCTTCTGGTTCTTCTGCCGCAATGCTGAAATCTGCCGTCTCAACCTCTATCGTGTTGACCCTCGCGCTTGTCCTGCTGGCAGCATGTTCCAAGCCGGTTGAAAAAGTGGAAGACATCCGACCGGTACGTGCCCTCACACTCAGTGCCGGTAATGTCAATACCGTGGCGGAGTTCTCTGGTGATGTGCGCCCGCGTATCGAATCACGCCTGGGCTTCCGGGTTGGTGGCAAGATTATTTCGCGCAAGGTCGAGGTGAGTTCGCTGGTCAAGCGTGGTCAGGTATTGATGCAGCTGGATCCGCAGGATCTGCAACTGGCACAAATTCAAGCTGGCGCTGCGCTGAAAACGGCCCAGAGCAATCGTGATCTGGCCAAGGCAGAACTCCAGCGGTACGAAGAATTGCGCGCCAAAAACTTCGTCAGCCAAGCGGTGCTCGACGCCAAACAAACCGCTTACCAGGCGGCCCAGTCCGGCGTCGACCAGACGACGGCGGCTTCCCGCAACCAATCGAATCAGACCGGGTATGCAACGCTGGTGTCGGATGTCGACGGTGTCGTCACCAGCATCGATGCCGAAGCAGGCCAGGTCGTGGCGTCGGGCACCACGGTCGTGCGGGTGGCCCAAAGTCGTGACAAGGACGTCGTCATCGGTATTCCGGAAGGGCAAGTCGAGTTACTCCGCAAGGTCAGTGACATCCGCGTGCATCTGTGGGCTGACCCGACCAAGGTCATTGCAGGAACCTTGCGTGAAGTGTCGCCGGTTGCCGATCCGGTCTCGCGTACATTCACTGCCAAGATTGCTTTGCCGACGGATTCAGCCGATATCAAGCTCGGCATGACGGCTTATGTCGCGTTCACCAGCACGATTCCGAATGCCATGATCCGCGTGCCGCTGACCGCACTGGTGAGGCAGCAAGCGGGAAGCGCCGTCTGGGTAATAGACAACGGCGCAGTCAAACTGGCACCGGTGCAGGTCGCCATGCCGTCCGGGAATGATATTTTGCTGGCGGGCGGAGTGACGGCCGGACAGACCATCGTGATCGCCGGTGCGAATTTGCTCAAGCCTGGCCAGAAGGTCACGATTCTTGATGATGATCTGGCAGTACGTGATGCGGCCTTGCGTGGCAATAGCGGTGCAGCGGGCACCAGCACGAGTCCGGCCAACAGCACGACAGGCGCCGGAGCCGCAAAATGAAGGGCGGTTTCAATCTGTCACGCTGGGCGCTGGAACATATCCCGCTAACGCGTTACCTGATGGCGGTGCTGCTCATTGGTGGCATGCTCAGTTATGGCCGTCTTGGTCAGGACGAAGACCCGCCATTCACTTTCAGGGCGATGGTGGTGCGCGCCGCCTGGCCAGGTGCCACTGCCTTGCAAATGGCGGAACAAGTCACCGACAAGCTGGAAAAAAAGCTGCAGGAAACACCGTACATTGACAAGATTCGCAGCTATTCCAAGCCTGGCGAAACACTGATCATCCTGCAGCTGCGCGAATCCACGCCACCCAAAGAGACCGCCGGCGCCTGGTACCAGGTACGAAAAAAAATCGGCGACATCCGTGCCACTTTGCCGGCAGGCGTCAATGGGCCTTTTTTCAATGACGAGTTCGGTGACACTTACGGGTCGATCATTGCGCTCTCTGGTGAAGGGTTTACCTATGCCGAAGTGAAAGACTATGCCGACTTCGTGCGACAGCAATTGTTGCGCGTGAAATCGGTCGCAAAAGTTGAACTGTTTGGCGTGCAGGATGAGCGCATCAACATCGAGTTTTCCCAGAAAAAGTTCGCCCAGTTGGGCATCAGCTTTGACAGCGTCATTGCCCAGCTGGCCGCACAGAACTCGGTTGAGGGAACAGGTGTCCTGGTCACTCCGACCGACAACCTGCAGGTTCGTGTGACCGGCGCACTGATGACAGTAAAGGATCTCGAAAATCTCGACCTGCGCGCCAATGGCACCACGTTCAAGCTCGGAGACTTTGCCACGGTACGCCGTGAATACCGTGATCCGCCGCAGGACAAGATGCGTTACAACGGCAAGGAAGTGATCGGGCTCGGCATCTCAATGGAGAAGGGCGGCAACATCATTGAGCTGGGCAAGAGTCTTGACACCACCCTTGCAGCGGTCAAGGCCAAATTGCCTGTCGGCGTGGAACTGTCGCGCGTCGCCGATCAGCCGAAGGCCGTCATTTCATCAGTCAGTGAATTCCTGCATACGCTGGTCGAGGCGGTATTGATTGTGCTGGCGGTGAGCTTTCTTGCGCTCGGATTGCATACCAAACCGTTCCGGCTCGACATGCGCCCTGGCCTGGTAGTGGGCCTGACCATTCCGCTGGTACTGGCAATCACGTTCCTGTTCATGCGCATACTGGATATCGACCTGCACAAGATTTCACTGGGTGCACTGATCATCGCACTGGGTTTGCTGGTCGACGACGCCATCATTGCCGTTGAAATGATGGTGCGAAAAATGGAAGAAGGTTTCTCGCGCTTCGACGCGGCCACCTTCGCCTATACCTCGACGGCGATGCCGATGCTGACCGGAACATTGATTACGGCAGCAGGTTTCCTGCCGATCGGGCTCGCGAAATCTGCGGCAGGTGAATATACGTTTTCGATGTTTTCGGTGAATGCGCTGGCGCTGATTATTTCATGGCTGGTTGCGGTCATATTTACACCGTACATTGGTTACGTGCTGCTCAAGGTCAAGCCTGCAACGGGTGCCGATGCCCATCACGAACTGTTCAATTCGCCGTTCTACAACCGCTTTCGCAAGACCGTCAACTGGTGTGTCGAATGGCGCAAGATCACGATCCTGCTGACGCTGGGTGCGTTCGGGCTAGGCGTGTTCGGATTCAAATTCATCGAGCAGCAGTTCTTTCCGGACTCCAGTCGGCCGGAGCTGATGGTCGAACTGTGGCTACCCGAAGGCTCGGCGTTCAAGGCGACCGAAGCGCAGGCCAAAAAGTTCGAGGCATTCATTCAGAAGCAGGACGGCGTCGACAGCGTGACCAGCTACGTGGGCACCGGAAGTCCGCGTTTCTACTTGCCGCTGGATCAGATTTTCCCGCAAACAAACGTCTCGCAAATCGTCGTGCTGGCCAAAGACCTGAAAGCCCGGGAAGCGTTGCGCCTCAAAATCGTGGCGATTTTCAAGAGCGATTTCCCGGAGGTGCGTGGTCGCGTCAAGTTGTTGCCTAACGGTCCGCCGGTACCGTACCCGGTGCAGTTCCGGGTCACCGGGACCGAAGTCACCAAGGTGCGTGCCATCGCTGACCAAGTGAAGGAAATCATGCGCACCAATCCGAATGCGATCGGAGTCAACGATAACTGGAACGAGTCGGTGAAGGTCTTGCGTATTGACCTCGACCAGGAAAAATTGCGTGCCGTTGGCGTGACATCCCAGGCGGTCATGCGGGCTGCCAATACGATATTGACCGGCTCCACGATCGGCCAGTTCCGTGATGGTAATCGCCTCATCGACATCGCGATTCGCCAACCCGTGGATGAGCGTTCGACCATCTCGGCACTGGATCAGGCCAACATACCGACTGCCAGTGGCAAATCGGTACCGTTGTCGCAACTCGCCAAAGCCCAATTTGTCTGGGAGCCGGGCGTGATCTGGCGCGAAGGCCGGGAATGGGCGATCACGGTGCAATCCGATGTCAGCGATGGCATTCAGGGGCCGACCGTGTCGGGTCAGATCAATCCGAAGCTCGACGCCTTGCGTGCCGCGCTGCCAGCGGGCTACAAGATCGAATTGGCCGGCGCTGCAGCAGACAGTGGCAAGGCACAGGAGTCGATTGCAGCCAACGTGCCGCTGGTGATCTTCATTATCTTCACGTTGCTGATGCTCCAGCTGCACAGTTTCTCGCGCTCACTGCTGGTATTTCTGACCGGACCGTTGGGTGTGGCCGGCGCGGCGATGGCACTGCTGCTGCTGCACCGTCCGTTCGGTTTTGTTGCCCAGCTCGGTGTGATTGCACTGTTCGGCATGATTATCCGCAACTCGGTCATCCTGATCGATCAGATCGAGCAGGACATCGCTGCAGGCTCGGCACCATGGGATGCGATCGTCGAGTCGGCGGTGCGACGTTGCAGACCAATTATCCTGACCGCGGCAGCTGCAGTGCTGGCGATGATTCCGCTATCTCGCTCGGTGTTCTGGGGTCCGATGGCCGTGGCCATCATGGGCGGACTGATCGTGGCAACGGCATTGACCTTGTTGTTCCTGCCGGCGCTCTATGCTGCATGGTTCAGAGTAAAAAAACCGGTGCCGAGTTGATTTGACGCGTACGAACTGGTGCGCATCTGCCGACATGGGCCAAAAATCACGGCGAGGTGTAAAAAAATCCAGTAAAATCGGGCGTTGAAGTTGAACGGCCTCTGGCGAAGGCAGTGCAGGGCGACCGATTTTCATGTGAGGGTCGCCCTTTGCTTTTGGCAGGCGCACATTCCCGCGAGGATGGCGAAATTGGTAGACGCACCAGGTTTAGGTCCTGACGCCAGTAATGGTGTGGGGGTTCGAGTCCCCCTCCTCGCACCACAGAATTCTTTATTATTATTTGGACGATTCACATGGCAACTGCTGTCGAAACCCTCGAAAAACTTGAGCGCCGCATCACCATTACGGTCCCATTGGCGGATGTCCAGGCAGAAGTAGAAAAACGCCTGAAGGCGCGTGCCAAAACCGCAAAAGCTCCCGGCTTCCGTCCTGGCAAGGTGCCAATGAAGATGGTCGCTGCCCAATACGGCTACCAGGTGGAAACCGAAGTACTGAACGACAAGGTCGGCCGCGCATTCAATGACGCTGCCAACGAAAACAATCTGCGTGTTGCCGGCTATCCGCGTATCGAACCAAAAGCCAATGGCGAAGGCGCCGTTGAAGGTTCCGTGACATTCGATGCCACATTCGAAATCTATCCGGAAGTAAAGATCGGCGATCTGGCTACCGCTGAAGTCGAAAAAACCGTCACCGCAGTGACCGACGTTGAAATCGACAAGACCATCGCCATCCTGCGCAAACAACGCGCACACTTCCACGTCAAGGGCGAGCAGGGCGCGCACGGCGACGGCGGTGCCGATCAGACCGCACAGCCAGAAAACCGCGTCACTGTGGACTTCACGGGCTCGATCGATGGCGTCGAGTTCCAGGGTGGCAAAGCCGATGACTACGCATTCGTGCTGGGTGAAAACCGCATGCTGCCGGAATTCGAAGCGGCCATCACCGGCCTGAAAGTCGGTGAGTCCAAGACATTCCCGCTGGCTTTCCCTGCTGATTATCACGGCAAGGATGTCGCTGGAAAAACCGCCGAATTCACGATCACGCTGAAAAAACTCGAATGGGCGCACATGCCTGAAGTCGACGCTGAATTCGCAATGACGCTGGGTGTGGAAGATGGCGATCTGGCCAAGATGCGCGCCGATATCAAAACCAATCTCGAACGTGAAGTTGGTGGCCGCACCAAAGCCAAGACCAAAGACAGCGTGATGGATGCGCTGATCAAGTCGGCTGAACTGGATGTGCCAAAAGCGTTGGTCGAGCAAGATGTCGAGCGTCTGGTCGACATGACCCGCCAGGATATGCAGCAGCGCGGCATGGACGTGAAAAGCATGCCGTTCCCGCCGGAACTGTTCACAGCCCAGGCCGAGCGTCGCGTTCGCCTTGGATTGATCCTCGCCGAAGTCGTCAAGACCAACAGCTTGCAAGCCACCGCTGAGCAGGTCAAAGCGCAAGTCGAAGATTTCGCACAGAGCTACGAAGACCCGCAACAAGTGCTGAAGTACTATTTTAGCGACCGTCAGCGTCTGGCCGAAGTTGAAGCCCTTGTATTGGAAGAAAACGTCGTCAATTACGTCTTGGGAAAATCGAAAGTCACGGAGAAATCCGTTGCATTCGATGAATTGATGGGCAACAACGCACAAGCTTAAAACGGCTGTGTGCTCTCCAAAGGAAAGCAGATGACAATGATGATGAGAAACCCCGCTCTGGATACCCAGATGCTTGGCATGGTGCCGATGGTGATTGAGCAAAGCGGGCGCGGTGAGCGGGCATATGACATTTATTCGCGCTTGTTGAAAGAACGTGTCATTTTTCTCGTTGGCCCGGTCAACGATAGCGTGGCCAACGTGATCGTCGCGCAACTGCTGTTCCTGGAGAGCGAAAATCCGGACAAGGATATTTCGTTGTATATCAACTCTCCTGGCGGCTCGGTATCGGCTGGTATGGCAATTTTCGATACCATGCAGTTTATCAAGCCGAACGTGTCAACCCTATGTACCGGACTGGCCGCGTCGATGGGCGCGTTCCTGTTGGCAGCAGGTGCCAAGGGAAAGCGTTTTTCGTTGCCGAATTCCCGCATCATGATTCACCAGCCTTCCGGTGGTGCACAGGGCCAGGCGACCGATATTGAAATCCAGGCCAAAGAAATCCTGTATTTGCGTGAACGTCTGAACGGTATCCTTGCTGAAAAAACCGGACGTACTATCGAGGAAATCCGCAAGGACACCGAGCGTGACAACTTCATGTCGGCAGATGAAGCTGAAAAATACGGCATGATCGACAAGGTACTGACCACGCGCGAGTAACATTCAGCGAGTCAGCACGCGATACGCCCAAGTCGGAGCAAAAAGCGCCCGGACGTTAGCCCGTTCGGGCGTTTTGTTTTGACGCTACGCATGTATGCCGATCGACGGAATTATTACCACCTGCCGTGACGGATTTTGAATTCGCGGGTAAGATCAAACAAACTTCACCAGACCAATCCCCCATGTCCGATAAAAAATCTTCTACCAGCGAAAAATTGCTGTATTGCTCCTTTTGCGGAAAGAGCCAGCACGAAGTCAAGAAGCTGATTGCCGGTCCGTCGGTGTTCATCTGCGACGAGTGTATCGATCTGTGCAACGACATCATTCGCGACGAAGCGTCGACCGTGGAATCGGTTGCCGGTCCGAAATCGGAGCTGCCTACACCGCAAGAGATTTGCGAGTTGCTGGGGCAATACGTGATCGGACAAGATACCGCCAAGCGCATCCTGTCCGTGGCTGTCTACAATCATTACAAACGTCTTCGCCATCTCGGCAAGAAAGATGATGTCGAACTAGCCAAGAGCAATATCTTGCTGGTTGGTCCTACCGGCTCCGGTAAAACGCTGCTGGCACAAACACTGGCGCGGACGTTGAATGTGCCATTCGTGATTGCGGACGCGACGACATTGACCGAAGCAGGGTATGTCGGTGAAGACGTCGAAAACATCATCCAGAAACTGCTGCAGGCTTGCAACTACGATGTCGAGAAGGCGCAAAAAGGCATCGTCTACATCGATGAAATCGACAAGATTTCCCGGAAGTCGGACAATCCGTCGATCACGCGCGATGTCTCTGGCGAAGGCGTACAGCAGGCGCTGCTGAAGCTGATCGAAGGCACGATGGCATCGGTCCCGCCACAAGGCGGCCGCAAGCATCCGAACCAGGATTTCGTGCAGATCGATACGACCAACATCATGTTCATTTGCGGTGGCGCATTCGATGGTCTGGCGAAAATTATCAGCAATCGCTCCGAAAAGGGCGGGATTGGTTTCTCGGCTAGTGTCAAAAGCCAGGGCGAGCGTTCAGCCAGCGACATGCTGCTCGAAACCGAACCGGAAGATCTGGTCAAATTCGGTTTGATTCCCGAGTTGGTGGGACGTCTGCCAGTCGTGGCGACGCTGAGCGAGCTGACCGAAGACGCGATGATTCAGATCTTGCTGGAGCCGAAGAACGCCTTGATCAAGCAATATGCGCGACTCTTGCAAATGGAAGGCGCGGAACTGGAAGTGCGTCCGGCAGCACTACACGCGATCGCACGCAAAGCCCTGCAACGCAAGACCGGAGCACGCGGATTGCGTTCGATTCTTGAGCATGCACTGCTCGACGTGATGTACGAGCTGCCGAATCAGCAAAATGTCTGCAAGGTGGTGATTGATGAAAACACCATCACACATGGCGTCAAACCATTGATGATTTATCACGAGCAGCCGAAAGTTTCCGGGGCTAAGTAAATCTTATCGATTGATTGCAGATGGTGATACCGCTCTGCCATCTGCTTTTGACGCCGCGCCAAGTAATATGAAACCGACGCAGATCAGTTTCATGCTCACCGAGGCACCGTCGGCGACCCTGTTCGCAGACTGTGCCGAGGCAAGCAGTCATCCCGGTCTTTCCCTGGACACTGATTTTTGTTCTGGAACGGCCTTGTGTTTTCCGTTCTCGCGCCAACATCAATTACACGATTTTGATAAGGCTCGCCATGACGACTTCTACTTTTACTGAACATACTCAGTTGCCGCTATTGCCGTTGCGCGATGTCGTAGTATTCCCGCACATGGTCATACCGCTCTTTGTTGGCCGGCCAAAATCCATCAAGGCGCTTGAAGCCGCGATGGAACAAGGCAAGAGCATCATGCTTGCAGCACAAAAAGCTGCTGCGAAAGATGAGCCCTCGGCCGATGATATTTATGAAATTGGTTGCATTGCCAATATCCTGCAAATGCTGAAGCTGCCCGATGGTACCGTCAAGGTGCTGGTCGAAGGTGCGCAGCGCGCCCGCATACACCACATCAGCGAACTCGATTCCCACTTCATTGCTGACGTGACTCCTGTCGAGTCCGAGCCAGGTGATGAGTCCGAAGTCGAAGCGATGCGCCGTGCGATCGTTCAACAGTTCGATCAGTACGTCAAACTGAACAAAAAAATCCCACCTGAAATTCTGACATCGCTGGCAGGGATCGACGACGCCGGGCGACTGGCAGACACCATTGCCGCGCACCTGCCGCTGAAGCTGGAACAGAAACAGGTCATCCTGGAAATTTTCAATGTCGCGAAGCGCCATGAGCATTTGCTTGGCCAGCTCGAAGGTGAGCTCGACATCTTGCAGGTCGAAAAGCGCATCCGTGGTCGCGTCAAGCGCCAGATGGAAAAGTCGCAGCGTGAGTACTATCTGAACGAGCAGGTCAAGGCGATCCAGAAAGAACTAGGCGAAGGTGAAGAGGGTGCCGATCTCGAAGAACTCGAGAAGAAAATCGTCGCTGCAAAAATGCCGAAAGAGGCATTGGCCAAGGCACAAAGCGAACTCAAGAAACTCAAGCTGATGTCACCCATGTCGGCCGAAGCGACCGTGGTGCGCAACTACATCGATACGCTGGTCGGACTGCCATGGAAGAAAAAATCCAAGGTCAATAATGACCTGACCAATGCCGAAAAAGTACTCGAAGACGACCACTTCGGTCTCGACAAGGTCAAGGAACGCATTCTGGAATACCTCGCCGTACAACAACGGGTCGATAAACTGAAGGCGCCGATCCTGTGTTTCGTCGGCCCTCCGGGCGTAGGCAAGACATCGTTGGGTCAGTCCATTGCCCGCGCGACGAATCGCAAGTTCGTTCGCATGGCATTGGGTGGCGTTCGGGATGAAGCAGAAATTCGCGGACATCGCCGGACGTACATCGGCTCGATGCCAGGCAAGATTTTGCAAAGCCTCGCGAAAACCGGTGTCCGTAATCCGCTGTTCCTGCTCGACGAAATCGACAAGCTCGGCATGGATTTCCGCGGTGATCCGTCATCGGCGTTGCTGGAAGTGCTCGATCCGGAACAGAACCACACATTTTCCGACCACTACGTTGAAGTCGATTTCGACCTGTCAGACGTGATGTTCGTGGCGACGTCGAATTCGTACAACATTCCGCCGGCACTGCTCGACCGGATGGAAGTGATTCGGCTGTCCGGTTATACCGAAGACGAAAAGACCAGCATCGCGCAACGCTACCTGTTGCCCAAGCAAATCAAGAACAATGGTTTGCTGGAAGGCGAGATCAGCATCGCCGAGTCGGCGATTCGCGACATCATTCGCTACTACACCCGGGAAGCCGGTGTGCGTGCGCTTGAGCGTGAAATTTCGAAAATTTGCCGCAAGGTCGTCAAGATGCTCCTGTTGAAGAAACAGGAAAAGAAAGTGGCCGTCACCGGCAAGAACATCGACAAGTTCCTTGGTGTGCGCCGCTACGACTTCGGCGTCGCAGAAAAGGAAAACCAGATCGGTCAGGTAGTCGGTCTTGCCTGGACCGAAGTCGGTGGTGATTTGCTCACCATCGAGGCCGTCACGATGGCGGGCAAAGGGCAGATCATTCGTACCGGTACGCTGGGCGATGTGATGAAGGAATCGATCGAGGCGGCGCGCACGGTGGTACGCAGCCGTGCCAAGAACCTCGGTATCAAGCTCGATGCCTTCGAGAAGAACGATATCCATATTCACGTGCCCGAAGGCGCGACACCAAAAGATGGTCCGTCGGCCGGTGTGGCGATGACGATTGCGATGGTGTCCTCGTTCACCGGAATTCCGGTGCGGGCAGACGTGGCGATGACGGGCGAGATCACGTTGCGCGGCGAAGTGTTGCCGATCGGCGGCTTGAAAGAAAAGCTGTTGGCGGCGCATCGCGGCGGTATCAAGATAGTCATGATTCCCGAGCAGAATGTGAAAGATCTGGCGGAGATTCCGGACAATGTGAAAAACAAGCTCGAAATCGTTCCGGTGCGCTGGATCGATAAAGCACTTGAAATCGCACTGGAAAGAATGCCCGTGCCGCTGACCGATGAAGAAGCTGCGCTGAGCGCCGTTGCTGCACAAAAGAAGGATCCGGTTGATCCTTCCATCCTGACGCACTGACGTTGGTTCAGCTGCAAATAGCTCTACAAAAAAAGCGCTCGAAAGAGCGTTTTTTTATGCAACGTCATACTGCAAATTAAATTGTGTGCAATTTGATTGTCCTGAATGTAGCGAATCTGCTGATTCATGTCGTCCATCGAAAATTCGCGACATTTATGGTTGGCAAAGCGGTCAGTGATACGCTAAAATGTCGAGTCTTGGCGTGGTGACAAACGCCAAAAAATGCGGTTGGTTTGCTAAGCGAACTTCATTTGGGTGCTTAGCTCAGTTGGTAGAGCGGCGCCCTTACAAGGCGTAGGTCGGGAGTTCGAGCCTCTCAGCACCCACCAGGCAGCCATCGGCAGTATTTGAAGCACGTGGTAAGCAGCACAGTAATCAGGAGTGGTAGTTCAGCTGGTTAGAATACCGGCCTGTCACGCCGGGGGTCGCGGGTTCGAGTCCCGTCCACTCCGCCAAAACATCCAAAAAGGCGAACGCGAGTTCGCCTTTTTTCATATGTGTCCTGCGATAGAATTAGTCGCAACTTGTCTCTGAATGGTTGACCATGTTTGAATTCGTTCGTACTCATAAGCGCCTCATGCAGTTTTTGCTGCTGTTGATCATTGTCCCGTCGTTTGCACTGGTTGGTCTGGGCAGTTATAAAAGTTTTGGCGATGCTGAAAACGTGGTCGCCAAAGTTGGTGGCCAGGCCATCACCCAGCCAGAATACGAAGCCGCACAGCGCGAACAAATGGAGCGCTTCAAGCAAATGTTCGGTGCCCAGTTCGATCCGAAAATGTTTGATACGCCTGACGCCCGTCAGGGCATTCTGGATAACCTGATTGCACAGCGCGCCTTGTCGGTTGAAGCGGCGCGCAAGAACCTGAGCGTTGCAGACGCCGCGTTACAGAAAAGCATTACCAGTATCGAAGGCCTCGTTGGTCCCGATGGCAAATTTGACGGCGAACGCTATCGTTCATTGCTGGCGATCCAGGGCATGACACCTGCCATGTACGAACAACGGTTACGGCAAGACATGGCCGTCCAGCAGTTGAACGCCGCAGTCCAGTCCACCGCTTTCGCGCCGAAAACTGTAGCCACGCGCCTGTCCGACATCAACGAGCAGGAACGTACGGTGCAGGAGTTGCTGTTCAAACCGGCCGACTACGCTGCGCAGGTCAAGCCGACAGCAGACATGTTGAAAGCCTACTACGACAAGAATTCACGCCAGTTTGAAGTTCCCGAGCAGGCCAAAGCCGAATATGTCGTTCTCAACAGCGATTTGCTGGCGGCACAAATTGTCGTGACCGACAAAGAAGCGGCTGACTTTTACGAGCAAAACAAGAAGCGCTTCGGTATCGAAGAACAGCGCCGTGCCCGTCACATACTGGTGAGCCTGAAAAAAGACGCCTCGGCAGCCGACAAAGCAGCAGCCAAGGTAAAGGCCGACCAGTTGCTGTCGCAAGTGCGCAAGACACCAGCAGATTTTGCAAAGATCGCCAAAGCCAGCTCGGACGATACCGGGACCGCAGATAAAGGCGGCGACCTCGATTTCTTTGGCAAGGGAATGATGACCAAGCCTTTCGAGGATGCCGTGTTCAAACTCAAGGCCAACGAGATTAGTGATCTGATTGAAACCGACTTTGGTTTCCATATCATTGAAGTCACCGCGATCAAGCCGGAGACCATCAAGACGCTGGATGAAGTCAAACCGGAAATTGTTGCCGACATCAAGAAGCAGAAAGCCGCGAAGCAATACTCGGAAGTCGCCGAGCTCTTTACGAACACGGTCTACGAGCAAGCAGATAGCCTCAAGCCAGTCGCCGACAAGCTCAAACTGAAAATTGAAACCGTGTCGAATTTGACCCGTCTGCCAAATCCGCTGGCACCACCCGATGCACGGTATAACAATGCGAAATTTCTGAAGGCGCTGTTCGCCGATGATGCACTGAAAAACAAGCGCAATACCGAAGCCGTCGAAGTTGCACCGAGCACCTTGATTGCAGGTCGTATCCTGGAATACAAACCGGTGGCCAAGCGGCCATTTGCCGACGTCGAATCCATTGTGCGCGAACGCGTGATCGCCGAAGAATCTGCCTTGCTGGCAAAGAAAGCTGGCGAAGCGAAACTGGTGGCATTGAAAGCTGCTGACGATGTCGCTGGTTTTGGTGCTGCCAAAGTGGTGTCGCGGACCAAGAATGATGGGATCAATCGCAACGGCTTCGAGAACGTGATGAAGGCAGATATCCGCAAGCTTCCGGCAATTGCCAGTGCCGACCTGGGCAACCAGGGTTATGCAATCTACCGCATCAGCAAAGTGGCGCAGTCTGACAAAACCGATCCTGCGCGTCGCAAGGCCGAGCAAGACCAGATTGCCAATGCGCTGGCACAACAGGAAATGCTTGCCTACATCGATGTGTTGAAGCAAAAAGCCAAAGTGAAGATACTGAAGCCGGTGGTCAAAGCCCGCACCGCCGCCGATGATCTGGCGCCGACAGACACCGCAGCGAAATAATTCGTTCCCCATTAAAAAAGCCGCTCCGAGCGGTAATGCCGTTCAGATAAGCGCCTTCTTCAAGACGCGAACGACATAGCGTACTGGCTTTGCTTTGAC